>NZ_JAFLVX010000016.1 GCF_017316185.1 Candidatus Vagococcus giribetii
ACTTTGTCTACAGTCTGAAAGGTTGGAAGAAGATTCTTCCAACCTTTTTTACCACGCAAATGCATCTGTTTCTTGTTTTAAGTAGTCTAACCAAGAAAGATCCTTGATTTCTAACAGTGTCAAAGAAATACCTGACATATCAGTAGATGTCATAAAATTTCCGCTTTTTTGAAAGACGCAATTAACTTGTTCTAGCTCTAACAATCGCTTAATATCATTTGAAAACACAAATTGTTCCATTAAAGTTGTGCTACCTAGACCATTAATCAAAATGGCAAACTGTTTACTCGATATTTCTGAGTAACGAACTAGTAATTTATTTAACAACTCATTCGCTAGATACTCTGATGAAAAGAACGGTTCTTTTCGGTAACCAGGTTCTCCGTGAATTCCAATACCAAAAGAGATTTCATCTTTTTCAAGTTTAAAGACACGTTCATCACTGCCTATTTTGCGACCACTACTAACAGCGACTCCTAAAGTATTCATAGAAGCAACCACGTCTTCACCTAGTTCTTTTAAGTCATTTAAATTCATGCCATTAGCTGCTGCTGCCCCTAAAATTTTGTGAACAAACACAGTACCTGCCACTCCACGTCTTCGTTTACGGTAACTACCTTTCTCAATTGAGCAGTCATCGTTAACAATTACATGTTCTACTAAATAGCCCTTTTGCCTTGCTTGTTTTTTCGCTTCAAGGAAGTTTCTCACATCAGCTTCAAAATTCTTAATAATCAACAAGGTTCCTTTTGGTGCATTTATTTCTTCGATACCTTGAAGAATATCTTCAACACTAGGTGGTACAAAAACGGGTCCGCTAATACTTGCTTGAAGCATGCCACGACCGACATAACCAAAGTGAGCTGGTTCATGCCCACTACCGCCACCACTTATGATAGCAACTGATTGATTCGTCACGTGTCTGTATTTAATAATCCCTGTTTGTGGCACACGCTCTAGTTTTTCCTGATGAATAAAAGACACACCATTTAAAATTTGAGAAACAGTGTCTTCGGGTTTATTTAATATCTGAGTCATGTCTTCATACCTTCATTTCCATCTCTTAATAAATTTCTATTAGTTGCTTACTATTTAACAACTAATGGAGCTAACTGATCTTCAATGGCTTCTATCGTTGCTCCTGCTTGAATCAATGCTGCTGCAGTATAACTACTTTCCAGTAAAGCTGTATCATACAACGTCACTTGCTTATCTGTCATTTCCATCGCTAACTCTAAATTCATTTTAGCACTTCCTAAGTCATAAAAGGCTAAAATATGATCGCCTTCATTTGTTTCAAAGGCCTCTAATATTTTCTCAAAGCTCGTACCGATTTCTAATTCTTCTGTCCCACCAGCCGTTGTAATAGAAACGTCCTTAGCGACCTCTCTTAATAAGCGTTCAATACCAATAACGACTTCTGGTACATGAGAAACCATTACAATTCCTAATGTCATTTATCAATCACTCCCGATTCTAACATAGCTTCAAATAAATAGGAACTTGAAACAGCGCCTGGATCAAGGTGTCCAATGGAACGCTCACCTAAATAAGAAGCTCGTCCTTTCGTTGCTTTAATATCTTTTGTGGCGTCGACATAACTTTCAATCAACTCTGGCGTTAGTTCTTTTTTCTCAAGAGCATCAATCACAGGTGCCCAAACATCTACCATAGTTTTCTCGCCTACTTCAGCTTTACCTCGTTTTTGAATATCAGCTAAACCAGCTGCTAAAATAGTTGTCATATCTTCAGAATCCGCACTAGCTTTAGTCATTCCCATAAAAGCTGAACCATATAAAGGACCAGAAGCTCCACCTACTTTACTAATCAACGTCATAGCAGCCAATTTAAACGTATCTCTAACTGTTTCTGGTTGTTTATCCTCAATAGCTTTCATCATTTCCGTTGTCCCACGAGCCATATTAGCTCCGTGGTCTCCGTCTCCTATTGGTGTATCTAATTCACTTAAATAATCTTTATTCTCAACCACTTTATCTGTAAATAACTGCAACCACACTTTTACTTTGTTAACGTCCATCTTAATCCTCCTAAAATTACCAAGCTACTGTTGTTACTGGGTATTCTAATTGTGCTTTCCATTCTTCTTCTAGTTTAATCATTGTGAGAGATAATCCTACCATGTCTAAAGAAGTCATTAAGTCGCCTACTTTTTTAAACTCAATCACTAGACCTTCTTTTTCAACTAACTCTTTCACATCATTCATGAAGACTAATTCTTCCATTAATGGTGTACTTCCTAATCCATTGACTAAAATGCCGTATGACTCTCCTTTAGCCCACTTGAACTCAGCTTTTAGTTTCTCAACAAGCTCTAAAGCTAATTCTTTTGATGGTTGAAGTTTTTCTTTACGGTAACCTGGCTCACCATGAATACCCACACCAAATTCAATTTCGTCATCTTCTAATACAAAACCTGGTTTACCTACTGCAGGAACGGTTGCTCCTGTTAAAGCCACACCAATTGTTTTAATATTTGGTACTAGTTTGTCTGCCATTTCTTTTACTTCTTGTAGAGTCTTACCTTGGTCAGCATAAGCACCTAAAATTTTATGGACTAAAACAGTCCCTGCAACACCTCGGCGACCTGCTGTATAAGTACTATCTTCAACAGCAATATCATCATCTACAATAATGGTTTCAACAGTGATATCTTCCATCTCTGCCATTTCTTTAGCCATCTCAAAGTTCATAACGTCCCCTGAATAGTTTTTAATAATCAGTAACACACCAGCGCCTGTATCAGCTGCCTTGATACCTTCAAATACTTGGTCAGGTGTTGGTGAAGTAAAGACTTCCCCGCAAACTGCTGCACTAAGCATTCCTTTTCCGACAAATCCAGCATGAGATGGTTCATGTCCGCTACCACCACCACTTACTAAGCCAACTTTGCCTTCTTGACGATCTTTTCTAACAATGACATCAGTTCCCTCAACTCGTTCAATCAAACCATCATAGGCATAAGTTAAGCCTTCAAGCATTTGATTTAGTATCTCTTCAGGTTGGTTAATAATTTTTTTCATTGTGATAATCTTCCTCTCATGTCTAGTTTTACTACTTTTCTAGTATAGAATGAAAAGGTTTTCTTTGGAATGGACACTTCTTGATATGTGTCCGTTTTCATTTTTGTTTGTTATTTTGTTTCTATCTTGTTATTCTTAATAAAAGCCCTATAAAGGAGAAGACAGATGGTTTCTAGTAGCTCATTAATCACTAAAAAAATTATTGCTTATTCTCTAAAAGATTTATTAAAATCAAAAGACTTTTCAAAGATTTCTATCAAAGAAATCATGCATCAAGCAGATTATCGTAGGCAAACCTTTTATGATTACTTTAGTGACAAAGAAGAGTTACTAAGATGGATTTACCAGCAAGAGTTGTCTGAGGTGATTGATGATTTTATCAATTATGAATCCACAGAAAAAATTATTGCTCGCACGCTTCAGTACTTAGAGACCAATAAATTGTTTTACCAAAAAACCTTGCAAGCTATCCCAGAGCCTCAAGTCAACGCTATTTTTATCCATAGCTTTAATCGCCTACTTAAAAGTACATTTTCTGCCTACTCAGAAAAAGGATTACCTGAGTCGGTTACGACAATGTATTCTTACGCTTTATTAGCCATTATCAAGGAATGGCTATTTACAAACTGTGAGCTAAAAAGAGATGACTTAGAAATCCATTTACTAACTAACTTAAATTGGATAATAAAAAATAGTTTAGCCGATTCAATCGACTAAACTATTTTTTTAATGCAAGATATGCCCTTTGGTTAATTCATCGCTTACTTTTTTGAAGATTTTTTCTGCTTTAGGATAAAGAATATAACCAGCTATAAAGAAGGCTACTGTTACTCCCATTAATATAGTGATTGCTTTAATCGCTGTTGGCCAGTAAATACCACCTACAGACTCTCGCAAAAGATTAACCGCATGGGTAAATGGAATATAAGGATTAATCGCTCTAAAGAATGGTCCTGACATTTCGATTGGGAAGTTCCCACCACCTGCTGAGATGGATAGAACCAAAATAATAATCGCAATCCCTTTACCTAAATTATCAAAGAGAGCTACTAACACATACACCATTACCATAAAGGCTAAATCAATAAGTAAGGCAAAGAGAACATTCCATACTGGATTTTTAGTATATGTTCCTAATAACCATTGATTTCCTAATGTTACAATTAAAGCTTGGAAGAAACCAACTGTTATGTAAGTCATCATTCTAGCTAAAAATTGTTGACGTTTTGAATATTTCTTTTGTTGTCTTTCATTTAAATGGAATTTAGTTGAAGCAATACTTGAGAACAATACAGCTCCTACCCATAAACATAAAGCTGTATAGAACGGTGTACTAGCTGATCCATAGTTAGGAACAGGATAAACGTCTTGGGTTTTTAATTTCACTGGATTTGATAAGAAATCACTTTCTTTAGTCGCATCATTTTTCAAGTATTTGACTAACTCTTCTAAATCAACATCTTTTTCACCTTTTTTAATCAAATCACTGGCTTTAACAATACCTTGCTTAATATTTGGCCAGTCTTCGTTAATCATGGTTACTGCTGCACCCATGGCTTTTTCAAACTCAGGAGCTTTGTTGTTCACCATTTTCATAGTGCGTTCTATATCAGCTTCTACACCAGGCAAATCATTTTGAATAAATAACGACGCTTGATTTAATTTTGTTTTAAGTACTGGGAAGTCGTTTCTAAAGAAAGCCGCCCCTCCATTAATTCCATTAATAATTAAATTCATATTGCCGTTCAATAACTCATTAGCTGCATGAATATCATTATGTATAGCAGGCATTTCTTTTTGATACGATTGTAATAAAGAAATAGCCTGAGTAATTGTTTTTGTAGTATTAGTTAACAAACGATCCACACGGTTAATCATGTCGTCACTGATAATAGTATTTGTAATATTACCTGCTTTTGATAATGCATCTTGTGCTTCAGCAATTAGTTGATTCACTTCTGCTTCAATCGCATGAACATCTACACCATTAATTAAACTAGATACATTGTTTGCTTCTTGATTGATTGTGTATAGGACATCTTTTAATTGCTCTTTAGACCCTTGAATACTTCCCCAATTGCCTAACACATTATCCACACGTTGCTTCAAGCTGTCCACAGCTTGTTTGGCTCCGTGTAATTGATTAATAACACCATCTAAGGCATGAGAGCCTGTAACGCCTTGCAAGTCTTGTAACAAGTCAATAGTTGTTTGAATCATGTCACTTTGAGCTTGCAGACGTTCTGATAGATTACTTAACTGCGTATGAATCACATCTAATTCTTCAGGAGACAATTCATTTGAATCGATAAGTTTAATCAAATCAGCCGTAATACTAGTTGTTTCTTTAGCTATTGCTTGAATAATAGCTAAACCAAAATCAACGCCTTTAGCAATATTAGGTAATGATTCTTGAACTTTTGCTAAGTCATTCTTCACTTCTGGTATCATTTGATTTGCTTGTTTGGCTAATTCATTCACTTCTGGCAAGACTTTTTGTGCATCTTGAATAATTCCTAGACCGTCATTAGCTTCATTAATGACATCATCCATCATTTTCACTACGTCACCAAAATCATTATCGATTTGATTAATTTGACGTCCTGCATCTTGAATTTCTGGAATTTTAGCTTGTGCTTGATAAACCATGCCACCATATTTTTCGATCTTAGGCATTTTTTTATTTAAATCTAATACTTTGGTTGTCATTTGATTCACTTCAGGAATTAAACCAACAAACTCATTAGCTGATTTTAATTTCTCTTTAAATTCAGGCATTTTTTTATTTAATTCTAGTACTTCTTTTGTGTAACCATCAATTTCATCTAGATGGTCATTAGCTGCTAAAATTTTACTTGTTATCTTTTTAATAGATGGTAAATTGCTATCTAAATTAAAGCCAACTTCATTTAAAGTCTCCATTAAAGTTTTACTGACAGTCGCTATAAACTCATCTGAAATGGTATCTTTAATAGTGCTTGCACCTTTATCAGAAATTTTCGGTGCAATAGCATTTATTTTTTGATTCACACTGTATTCTATTTCAGGATTCTTAATGTCTCCTTTAACAAAACTCAATAAATTTTCAGAGAAATTCTTAGGCATATATATACCAGCATAGTATTTCCCACTTTTTACACCTTTATCTAATTCCTCTTTTGAGTCAACAAATTGCCAACCCATATTGTGATTATCTTTTAAATTTTCAACAATATCCTTACCAATATTGACCTCTTTATCCATGACAGTTGCTGTCTTATCATCTGAATAAACGGCTATTTTAATGTCACTTGTATTTGAGTATGGATCCCATAAAGCTGCAATGTTAAACCACGCATACAATGATGGAATAAACATCAAGGCTAGCATTAACAACAGCGTTAATTTATTTTTATAAATTCGTTTCCAATCTAAATGATACAGTTCTAAAACATTTTTAAAACGTTTCATCTTTATCCCTCACTTTACATCCATTGATTCCAATCTCGTTTTGGTATTTCCCCATAACCACTAAATACTTCTTCTAACATATCCTGAATAGAAACTCTTCTAATCTCTTCATTCCAAGCATAATCAGCTCTGTTAAAAACCTGAGAAATTACTTTGTTTCCATCTTCAGCAATCTCATTAAAATCAGAGAAGGCACGTTCTAAAACGCCAATATGCGGAAATGAATAAAATGGACCTTCAATAGACTCAACAATTTCCAATAGCGAAATATCTTTTAAATTCCGTTCAATGAAGAAACCACCATTATTTCCTGAAACCCCCTCAATCACTTTACTTACTACTAATTTTCGTAATAGTTTTTTGATATAAGATTGAGACACAGATAATTTTTTATAAATCGTTTGACTCGATACAGGGATATCTTCTTGCTGTGTAGCTAAAATAGCTAAGATTGCTAAAGCTTGTTCTGTTGCATTGGTTAGTTTCATAAAATTTTCACCCCTATTCTCTACTTCAAATAGCTATTATAGACTTCTGTTGTCCACAATGCAATATATTTACCTTGATTTGTGAAAAAAAATTACTATTTATTGATTCTTATTATCTCACAACTAACACTTCATAGAAAACAATTGTTTTTTAAGGTATAATAAATGAAAAAGGAAGGAGAATTATCATGAAAAAAGAACAAGTTGATTTCATTTTTGTGTTGTCTATGTTTAGTTTTTTTATCCTAAGTCGAGCCTTCTTCATTCCGGATTTCACTTTTCCGCAAGCTTTTACTAGTCTAATTCCCCTTATTATTATCGGTTATTTTGGTTTATTTCATGCCAATCGAGTCATTCTAAACTTTTTCGTCACCTTTATCTGCTTCTTTATCCTCTTTCACATGAAACCTTGGCTAATTTATTGGACCAATCTTCACATTACAGGCGGTTTAGCTGCTCTTTGTGCAGCTATCTTTACCTTTATTTTTAAACAAACGGAACAAAAAAGAGATAAAGACCCTTTAAACGGAACTGTCATTAGAAGCCTTCTTAATCGGTTTCCACAAATGTCTTTTACCTTATTGTTCATAATAGATACCTTAATAACAAGTTTATTTATTGGAGGTACCTTCATGTTAATTATTCGAGATTTCCATATTTCTTATGTGATTGGTGTCTTACTAATTAGCAGTTACTTCTCAGCTTCAGCTATTTACTTCTATCTACATATTCCTGAAAAAACTAGAAAAAGAAAGAGAAAATTTAAATAAATATTCCCTAACTAGTCATTTAGAGGGATATCAATGGTTAATTTATCCGAATCAAACCGGATAATCGAATCCGCATAATCTAATAAACCTGGCGAATACTCTTTAAGTAATTGATAACCCTCTTCCTTTTTCAAACTTTCCTCTTCTGCTAAACTTTTAGGTGTATTACCTGTAAAGTAGCGCCAATTCATCTCTCCTACAAAATAAGCAATAGGATCTAAGATTGACTCATCATAAATACCGCTTTCAATGAGTTGTCCGTAAGCCATTTTTTGACCATCTTCAACAAAAAGTTTTTTAGTATAAGCTTGATAGTTCAGAAGATTATCATCAATCAATCCATTGTTCTTAGCCCACTCATCTACATTAAGAGATTTCTTTTTGTAAGAAATGTTCTCTGGAGAAATCCTTATTTCACCATACGATTGTTCTGTGATACTAAAAGAAGAAGATACCACTTCTACTAACCCACTTGGCTCAGATTTTTTAATACCTTGAGCATGAGTGTGTCCAGAAAACACCAAAGGGACAGAATAATTAGTTAATAATGTCTCCAACTCCTGACTATTTTCTAAAACAAAGCCTTCATATATGAGGGGATTGTGTTGAAGTAAATTATGGTGCATAAAAACAAGAGTCTCTTTCCCCTCTTTTTTGGCTTTGTCTAAGTGTGTTGTCATCCAAGCTAGGGTTTCTTCTTTTAGACGTCCCTTCGTTTGAGGATTCGTTGTTCCATTGGCTTTTCCGTAAATAGCCGTATCTAGTAATAAAAATTGCGTGTTATCTGACGCGTCAATCAGATAACTAAGTGAATGGGGATCTCTATCCTTAGCATTTTGATAACTCATATCAAACAGCCGTTCAAAGTCTTTTGGACTAATCTGCTCTGTCTTATAGGCCTTATCTCCTTGAAAAGACCTTGCCCAACCATCATTAATATCATGATTGCCAGGAATAACCCAACATTCAATACCGTTCTCCTCTAATGGTTTGAGAAGTTTAGCTAACTCTTCAGCACTTTTTCTCTCTCCATTTAAGGTAATATCTCCAGTCATAATAATCCCTTTAGGCTGCTTTTGGATTGCTGCATCTACTAAAGCTTTTAAGCTTTCCTTTTGATAGAGGAGCTCTTTTCCCGCAGCAGTGGTTTGAATTCGTTGAAATTCTGATCCCTCATCATACAAACTTTTATCAATATAATGATTATCTGATAACACCCAATAAGTTGCCTCTTTAGTCATTTTAGTTTCTTTTTCCTTAAATAAGAAACCACCAAGACTTAATACAATGAGTAAACTTCCGATTAATAAACTCACATACCATCTCTTTTTCACGTGTCTCAACTCCTTATCACTTACTAGTATACCTAATAACTAGACACAAGTAAGGCATAAAAAAAGGTAGAGCTTAATTGCTCTACCTTTTACTTATTTTTCTTCTGTTTTTTCTTCTTTTGGTTTTTCAATCATTGCTTTACGAGACGCATTCACACGACCTTGTTTGTCAATTTCAGTTACTTTAACTAAAATCTCGTCACCCATTTTAAGTACGTCTTCTACTTTAGCAACTCTTTCATGAGCTAATTGAGAAATGTGAACCAAGGCATCTTTGTTACCAAATAAGTTAACAAAGGCACCAAATTTTTCAATACGAACTACTTTAGCTAAGTAAACTTCATTTAGTTTTACTTCTCTAACTAATTCTTTAATGATTTCAATAGCTCGATTGATTTTCTCTTGATCTGAATGAGCAATACTTACATTACCTTCTTGATCAATATCAATTTTAACTTCAGTTTCTTCGATAATTTTATTGATGGTTTCGCCACCTTTACCGATCACTGTTTTGATTTTATCTGGATTGATTTGAATCATTTCAATCTTAGGAGCGTATTTGCTTAACTCTTTGTTTGGCTCAGCAATTGTTGCTGTTAAGTTAGCTAAGATTTCCATACGAGCTTTTTTAGCTTGAGCTAATGCTTCGGTTAGGATTTGTTCCGTGATTCCTTCAATTTTAATATCCATTTGTAGAGCTGTAATACCTGCTTCAGTACCTGCTACTTTAAAGTCCATATCACCTAAATGGTCTTCCATTCCTTGGATATCAGTTAGGATAGTGTAGTTATTATCATCCATAACAAGACCCATAGCAATACCAGCAACAGGTGCTTTAATTGGCACACCAGCATGCATTAAAGCTAATGTTCCACCACAAATACTTGCTTGAGAAGATGAACCATTTGATTCTAGCACTTCTGATACTAAACGAATCATGTACGGGAAATCTGCTTCGTCAGGAATAACTTGAGCTAAAGCTCTTTCTCCTAATGCCCCATGCCCAATCTCACGACGACCTGGTCCACGACTTGGTCCAGTTGAGCCTACTGAGAATTGAGGGAAGTTGTAATGATGGATAAATCTCTTGCTTTCTTCAACTCCTAAACCATCAATAATTTGATGTTCTCCTAAAGGAGCTAAGGTACAAGTTGTTAAAGCTTGAGTTTGTCCACGTGTGAAAAGACCAGAACCATGAACGCGTGGTAAGATACCCACTTCTGATGCAAGAGGTCTGATTTCATCAATTTTACGACCATCTGGACGTACTTTATCAATGGTAATCAAACGACGTACTTCATTTTTTTCCATGTCTTCTAAAATTTGACGGATTTCTTTCATCCATTTAGCTAATTCAGCATCTTCTGCGAATTTTTCTTCGTAAAGCTCAATAATTTCAGCTTTTAACGCATCAATGTTATCTTCACGAGCTAATTTTTCTTCTGTTTGAATCGCTTCAACCATACGACCTTTGTAAGCATCATTAATTTCTTTTTCTAAATCAGCATCTACTTGTAATAAAGTAATTGCCATTTTTTCTTTGCCAATTTCATTGGCAATCTCTTCTTGGAAAGCAACTAAACGTTTGATTTCAGCATGACCGAATAAAAGCGCACCTAACATATCTTCTTCAGATACTTCTTTAGCACCACTTTCTACCATGTTAATGGCATCTTTTGTACCAGCTACTGTTAAATGAATATCTGATAATTCTTGTTGTTCGACTGTTGGGTTAATGATGTACTCACCATTGACACGACCTACATCAACACCTGCGATTGGTCCGTTAAAAGGAATATCTGATACACATAAAGCAAGAGAAGAACCTAGCATAGCAGCCATTTCTGGTTGACAGTCTTGTTCCACACTCATAACAACGTTAGTGATTTGAACTTCATTTCTAAAGCCTTCAGCAAACATTGGACGAATAGGACGGTCGATTAAACGAGCTGTTAATGTCGCATTTTCACTTGGACGAGCTTCACGTTTAATGAATCCACCTGGTACTTTACCTACTGCGTACATTTTTTCATCGTAGTTAACTGTTAATGGGAAGAAATCCACATCTTTTGCTTGTTTTGATGCTACTGCTGCTGATAAGACAACTGTGTCGCCGTATCTTACTAAAACTGCACCATTTGCTTGTTTAGCTAATTGACCAATTTCCACTGATAAAGGACGTCCGCCCCACGTTGTTTCGAAAACTTTTTTTTCAGAATTCAACATTTTTTATTATCTCCTTATGTCACACATATGATAAGTTCTACTAGACAAACGTCAAGATTCCTATGAAATCCTCACATTTGCATAGTAGTGTCCCTTTCACTAGTGTTTTATTTTTTTAAAAGAAAAGCGAGATCCAAAACTAGACCTCACTTCTCTTAATTGTTCAAAAATTAACGACGTAAACCTAAGCTCTTAATTAACTCACGGTAACGTGCAACATCATTTTTACGTAGGTATGCTAAAAGGTTACGACGGTGTCCAACTTTTTTCATTAATCCACGGTATGAATGATGATCTTTTTTGTGTACTTGTGCATGTTCGTTAAGTGCATTGATCTCAGCTGTTAAAACTGCGATTTGTACTTCTGGAGAACCAGTATCTCCTTCATGACGAGCGTACTCATTGATGATTTCGTTCTTGCGTTCTTTTGTAATTGCCATTTTCTTCACCTCTTCTAATTTTTCCCTACAACTGAGTAATTCGTTGGTGATTCGAATAACCTAGAAATAGGTACGTGTGTGTATTTATCACACAATGGTACTTTACATGATTTCTACATTAAAAGCAAGGTTTTTCAGTTGTAAATAATACTTTTATCAAATATATTCCTTTATTTTTGAGGGAACAAATATTACAATGTTTACAGATAAATGTGATAGAATAAATTGAATAGACATTAGAAAGGAAGTAACTATTGATGATAACAATGGAAGACATCGTTCGTGAAGGACATCCTGTGCTTCGTGAAGTGGCAAAAGAAGTCGCATTTCCTTTATCGCAAGAAGATATTGAACTAGGAGAAAAAATGACCGAGTTCTTAAAAAATAGCCAAGACCCTGTTTTATCTGAAAAATACGGTTTAAGAGGAGGCGTTGGTTTAGCTGCTCCCCAGTTAGCTATTTCTAAAAGAATTATCGCCATCGAAATTCCTAGTATGGATGAAGACAGTGAAGAACCATTTTTAAGTACTGTGATGTACAACCCTAAGGTATTAAGTCACTCTGTTCAACGCGCTGCTATTGAAGAAGGTGAAGGCTGTTTATCAGTTGATCGTCATGTGCCTGGACTTGTGATAAGAAATGCTAAAATTTCTATTTCTTACCAAACAGCTGAAGGGGAAACTAAAAAAATCCGCTTGAGAAATTACCCTGCCATTGTGGTTCAACATGAGATTGATCATATTAATGGCGTGATGTTCTACGATCATATTGATCAAGAACGTCCAAACTACGCACCTGATGATGTTGTATTATTAGGCTAACTAAAAATGCTAAAGGACAATCATGAAATTGTTCTTTAGCATTTTTTCTTTTTTATAGTAAACCGTACTCGCGTAATCCGTGACAGATACCACCATCATTGTTAGATAAGGTTACAAAATCACCTAACTCTTTTAGTGATGGTTGAGCGTTTGCCATTACCACACCCGCACCAGCATATTGAATCATTTCTACGTCGTTATTTCCGTCTCCAAAAGCAATAATATCCTCTTGTTTAAAACCATATGTTTCAGCAATTATCTTTAAGGTCTCTGCTTTTGAACCATTTTTTGGTAACACATCAATTCCATATTCATGCCATCTCACAAAACGAAACTCTGGAAATTGACCTTCGTATACAGACATTTTTTCTTCACCTAACAAAGCCACAACTTGATAAACAGGTTCCTTTTGATAGAAGTCACGCTCAATAGCAGGCAGTGACTCACCAAAGCTTTCCATAGCTAGCTTTGTCTCAGGTTGAAAATCTTCATTTCTTAATTTGGTCTCTAGTAAGCCATTAAAGACTAAATCAATCGTCTCTTCATCACTGATTCTAACTAATTTTTCTAAAGCTTTAGGATCTAATTCATTTCCGTAAACTTGCTTCCCATCAACAAAAGCAACTGCGCCATTACTTAAAACAGCATGCTCAATCCCTGCTTCATCTAACACTTCTTTAGCAAGAGGTAAACTTCTTCCTGTAGCACACATCACCATGTGACCTGCTTCTTGCAACTGTTTAATCGCTTCTATTGTATCAGGCAATACCTCATGCGTATCCGTTACTAAGGTACCATCAATATCAAAAACAACTAGTTTTCTTGTCATTCATACTTCCCCCTCAATTTTACTAATCTGAGTATAACAAAAAACAAGAAGAGGCAAAAGGCATCCTCTTCTTGTCTGCTTGATTCTATTTATTATTAATCAATGTATTTTAAGCTTTCATCGTTGTTAAGCCATGCATAAGTCAGACCAATAACAATTCCTCCACCAATAAAGTTTCCAATGAAGGTTAAGATTAAGTTTAGTGACACCGCTCCAACTGTCATTCCTGCAACAGCTCCACCTGATGTGAAAAATGCTAGTGGGAAGTAAATGAAGTTGGCGATAACGTGCTCGAATCCTAAGAAAGTAAAAATAAAAATCACACATAAAATTGAAATAAAACGCGCTGTATCATCTTTTGCTTTCATAGACATTAATACAGCTAAGTTAACAATCACATTGGCAAAAATACCTTCAACAACTGTTTGAATCATGCCTTTGTCAAATTTTCCTTCTACAATGTGGACTAAAAAATTGTCCGCAGGTAATCCCTTAAACGCCCCTGTCAAAGATAGTAAAAAGGCAACCACAAGTGCTCCAATCAAGTTAAACAACACACAAACCATTAATATTTTCATGGCTTTTGAGAATGGTAATTTTTTACGATAAGTCGCAACGGACATATACATCATATTTGATGTACCTAATTCTGCATTTAAAAAAATAATAAGGGCTAAACCTAAACCAAAGGCAAAAGCATATAAAGCTTTTCCTACACTTCCATCAAATTTCAATCCTAAACCTAAAGCGATCGCTGAACCTAAACTTAAGTAAAGTGTAGCTAGTACCGACCTCATGGCATATTTTGAAAACTGTTTATCAATTAATTCATTCTTTTTGGCAATTGCTCCGTCAATCTTTGTCATTAATTCTGAATGCTGTTCCATCTCTTTTCAAATCCCTTTCTCACAGTAACTCGTTTTAAATTTTTTTCTTAGTATAATTTATCACAAATAACTCCTGAATTATATCTCAAAAAAGGAAAAAAACCGTCAAAAATAATAAATTTTTATTATCTTGTTTTTTTGATTGACCAATCAAGTCTCTTCATTGTATAATATAATTTGTGTAAAATAATGCAGCTAAAAAATAAACAGCTCGTCATTAGTTTGTTTGCCTATTGATAGGTTCAATTGAGTAGCCACGGCTGCAAGGGTGAAGATTGAAAAATAAACTAAGCGAATGTTAATATTTTTAAGAAATTATTTTACTCCAAAACAAAAGAAATTTATTGGAGGAATTATTCATGTCACGTTATACTGGACCAAGTTGGAAATTATCAAGACGTTTAGGCGTTTCATTATCAGGAACTGGTAAAGAATTAGCTCGTCGTCCTTACGCACCAGGTCAACACGGACCTAACCAAAGAAGAAACAAATCTGAGTACGGCTTACAATTAGCTGAAAAACAAAAATTACGTCATACTTACGGATTAACAGAACGTCAATTCCGTAACCTATTCATGGCTGCTGGTCAAATCAAAGAAGGTAAACACGGTGTTAACTTCATGATCTTACTAGAGCAACGTTTAGATAACGTAGTTTACCGTCTAGGTTTAGCTACTACTCGTCGTCAAGCTCGTCAATTTGTAAACCACGGTCATATCTTAGTTGACGGAAAACGCGTTGATATTCCATCATACCGCGTTGAACCAGGACAAGTTATCTCTGTTCGTGAAAAATCTAAAGAAGTTGCTTTCATCAAAGAAGCTGTTGAGTCTACATTAGGCCGCCCAGCATTCGTAAGCTTTGATGCTGACGCTTTATCAGGTAGCTTAACTCGTTTACCTGAACGTGAAGAGTTATCACAAGATATCGATGAGTCATACGTAGTAGAATTCTACAACAAATTACTTTAAGATTATTCAAAAAACCAAAACTTATTTCAAGTTTTGGTTTTTTTCTTTGCTTTCATCTATTCTATAGAAGCAAACCACAAATTTTTCATACTCCTCATAGAATCAACTCAATAATTAGCTATTTCTTCATTTTTACTTTACCTTTTCTTAAACACTCTATTCTATAGTATATATATACTTAATTAGTGGATGAACTTGGTGTTATACTCGTATAGCTGATTAGTTTTTCCTATATGTATGGTGTAGGTTCGACTCCTACCTTCCACGTAAAAAAGACGATAGCTAAGAATTAATATTCCTAGCTATCGCCTTTTTATTTATTTTGAAAATTTCATCGCATCTTTAAAGACATTCATCATACTCTTATCACTGTAAATCAAGACTGTTGATTTGTACGCTTTTGCTGATAGTCTAAGCAGTACAACAATACTAATGATTAAAATACCTAACGAAATAAGGACTTCCATATTGCTCACACTGTTATTAGCAATACGAATTGGCATACCAAAGGATGACAAGAATGGAACAAATGACATCACCTTAATAATAATACTTTCTGGATTATTCATTCCAACAACAACACCACCGATAAAACCAATCATCGTTAAGTAAGTGATCGGTGCTGCAGCTTTTGCTGAGTCCTCTGCTTTACTAACTAGTGAGCCTAGGAAGGCTGCTAGGATAGTGTAGATTAACACACCAAACAATAAGTACAACAAATTGTAACCTAGTAATCCTTTTAATAACTCACTTGCTGGTATTTCCTCAAAGAATGATTTAACAAAATCCATGTCTTTAACAAAGAAGTATCCTAGTAAACCTGTTACTAAATACACACCAACTTGGGTTAGAATCACAAGAGAGATACCAGTGATTTTACCGTAGAAGTGTTTTGAAGCCGTTGTACTAGAAAGAATAACTTCCATAATACGAGTTCCTTTTTCTGACGCCACTTCTTGAGCAGTAATTGACGAGTAAAGTAAGACAATAAAGTACATCATAAAAATAACTACCATACCAACAACCATCATGACTGGTTTATTATCTTTTGTTTCTGTGATTTTACCATCTTTAACTTCAACTTGTTTTTCACTAAATTTAGCTGGTGACATTAATTTCCCTACCTCTTCTTGAGATAAGGATAAACTAGCACTTGTTAGACCTAGTTGGATTTGACTTAGATTTTGTAGAATTTTTTGGCTATTTTCCATTCCTAACGTTTTTGTTCCAACATAATCTCCTGTTAAGGTACCGTCTGACACTTTAATCGTTAGATAACCTTCAATTTTTTCATCTTCTAAAGCTTTTTCAGCTTCCGCTTCTGTTTTGATATCCTTCACAATATCAAATTCTTTTTTATTTTGTTCTGTAAAGGCTGCTGATACTTCTGGCATATCACTAACTACAGCGATTTCATTTAGTTTGTTAAACTGAGAACCCACATAACCACTACCTGCAGAAATCCCTAAAAATAAAAGAGGTGCTAATATCATCATCACAAAGCTGACAGACTTCACTTGTTTTTTATAGGTTTCTAATGCAACTACCCAAAATTTATTCATCTTTTTCCCCTACCTTCATTTTAAATATTTCTTCTAATGTTGGTGGTTGTTGATTGAATACTGGTAAGTAGTCAGTTAGGCTCATTGCTTTATCAAATAATACTTTACCAACACTTGGGTCTTCCAAACGAATGTTGTATGTATGTTCTCTTTTCTCTACAACTTCTAAAACACCTGGAACCTCTTCTAGCTCTTCTTTTGAAAGAGCTGTTTCTAGTTGTAGTTGTGTTCGACCAAATTGCTCACGAATGTCATCCACGCGACCGTTAAGCACCATCTTACCGTTTTTCAACATGACTAGATGATCACATATTTGCTCCACATTTTCCATATTATGACTTGAAAAAATAACACAAGAACCTTGATCCTTCAATTCAATAATCCCTTGCTTTAATAACTCAGCATTCACTGGGTCAAGTCCACTGAACGGCTCATCTAAGATAACTAACTTAGGCTCATGAATTAGCGTCGAAATTAATTGTACTTTTTGTTGATTCCCTTTAGATAAAGACTTCACTTTATCTGTCTTCTTACCTTTCACTTGAAACTTGTCCATCCACTTATCGATTAATGGCACAATCTCTTTTTTGGTTTTGCCACGTAAACGACCAAAGTAAATCAATTGATCCTCAATGGTTACTTTTGGATAAAGTCCACGCTCTTCAGGTAGATAACCAATAATATTGTAATCTTCTTCTGTAATACGACGTTCGTTCCAATGAATCGTTCCTGAATCTTGATCCAAAAAGTTTAAAATCAAACGAAAAGTCGTTGATTTTCCTGCTCCGTTTTGCCCAATTAACCCTAAAATTTTACCATCTGGGATACGAAACGATACTTTATCAACTGCTGTCATATCACCAAATGTTTTTGTTAACCCTTCAACCTCTAACATACAAATCCTCCTTAAAAAATATTAAAATAACCCGTTATAAAACCAATTAGGCCTCCGAGTATACCGCCAATTATCATAGCAATCACTAAATCAAGTATGAAGTGTTGCTTTTTCGCAAATTTCTTTGGCTCTTTAAAATAGCTAGTTCGTTTTAAGTAAACGCATTTATAATAAGTTAACAAACTAAATACAATTAAAGGAGCCATTAAACTAACAGCACATAGAACTGCTAATGAATAATAAATGCCTTTTACTTGCATCAAGAACTCTTTGACTGTTTGTTGATTTAAGACAAAAAAACCGATTAAACTAGCTAACACAAAATACAATGAATTCCACATTAACCAACGTCGTTCTTGATTCAAACGACTGGAAAAGCTCTCTTCATCTGAATACACAGCAGGCGTCCCGATATCTGACTTAAAGACAAAATACCTATTGCGATAGCTCATCACTTGATTCCACCCTGCTGCTTCGTACAAGTCTAAATACTCATCGACTTCTTTCTTATCACCAGAATAAAAATCGATGACAATCTGAGCCTTTTCTTTTTCAACTGGTCTTAATTTATACCAACCAAACCAATTGATTGATTCAATGAGCCACCCCTTCGCTAATTCCTCTTCTAAACGTTGCCCTTCTAATTCTGCATAAAAAGCCAAACCCTTAGAATAGATATACTTTTTCTCCCGAATAATCATGAATGACTTCCTCGCTTTTCTTCTAATAACCTTTCCCCAGCAAGGTAAAATAACTTTCGTCTTTCGACTTCTTCTTCTAACTTGTTAATCCCTAAGTCCGTAATTAAATACACTTTTTTACGATCATCATCTTGCTCCAAAGCAATCAAATCACTTTTAAGCAATTTTTTGAGTATTGTATACATGCTAGCTGGACCAATAGAAACCCTTTCATTTGTTATATCAGAAATATCCTTCATAATAGCATAACCGTGTTTTGGCTTAAGTAAAGCCAAAAGGATCAAATAACTTGAATCTGTTAACGGCTCATCCACTGCGTCATCCCCTATCCACTAACAATATCACTTAACGATATATCACTCGTTGATATATCGTTAAGTGATATACTATCTTAAAAAAAAGAGTCTGTCAATAACAAAAAAGAAGGAAGTTTCCTACAGAAACTTCCTTCTTAGTTTATTTCATTTTAATGATAATAGTCAAAACGACCTTTTTTCAGTAATGTTTTTGTTCCACCAGTTGTTACTAGTGATTTGTTGATAATGTTTTTCTTCATAATTGAACCGATATAACCTTTAACTTCTTTACCCATAACGTTACCTAAACCAACGTTATTACCAATTGAAGCAACTGTTCCTAATGGTTTGTAAGCAAACGCTTCTACTGATTGGTTGTTTAATTTAGCTGCTAACGCATTTCCTAAATAAGCACCTTGTTGTAAAGCAATTTGAGCAGTTGTTGGGAATGGACGTCCTGATTCTCCGTCCATAACAGCACTAACATCTCCAATCATGAAGACTTCTGGGAAACCTGCAACTGATAAGTCAGATTCTACAACAACACGTCCACGACGTTCGTCAAAGCCTGATTCACCAACGACAGCACTACCACGAACTCCTGTTGTCCAGATAATAGTGTTAGCTGTTAATTCTTTTAATTCACCATCTTGTTCGTAAACAACAGTGTTTTCTTTAATTTCTTTAATTGGTGTTCCAACGATGAAGTTCACACCACGTTTTTTCAAGACATCAATTCCGTATGCTCCTAATTTTTCAGAGAACATTGGTAAAAGAGTTGGCATTGCTTCCACACAAGTAATTTTAACTTTATCCATTGGGAAGTTTAATTTTTCTGCTAATTTAGGTAAACGGTTAGTAATTTCACCTAAATACTCGATACTTGTAAAACCAGCACCACAAACAGCAATTGATAAATCCGCTTCATTTTTAGATGTTGCGTATTTAGCTAAGTTGCTATCTAAGTATTCACGGCAACTTTCTGCTGTTTTAATATCAACTAAAGGTTTTGAAAAATCGTTAACTCCAGGGATACCAAATGTCTCTGATTCAAACCCTAAAGCAATCACTAAATAATCGTAACTAATTTCACCTTTTTTAGCTAAAACTACTTTTTTCTCTTCTTTTTTCACTAATGTAACAGTGTCTTGAATGAAAGTAACTTTTTTGCTGTCGATAACATCAGCAACGTTGTAGCTAATTTTGCTTGCAGGTTCTGTTCCTGCTGCTACTTCGTGTAATTGTGTTGACTCATAATGATACTCATTTTTGTTGATTAAAATAATCTCGGCATTTACATTTTTCTTTTGTAATTGTTTAGCTGTTTTTAATCCAGCATAACCAGCACCAAGAATGACGATTTTCGGCTTGTTCATTTTCCTATTCCCTCCATGACTAATCTCTATTTCACTATAGGAGTATTTCACAAAAATGTCAATTGATTGAAACTATTACAGTTAAATTAATTTATAACTACAGATTAGTCCTCACTTAAAGTACGTGAAAAGTACCATAAACTTAAACTGTTCACTAAACTAACAAAGGCTCCGTAGAGTAATAAATGATCAACAAATTTTGAACGTGATAAACCCATTGCATTTAATTCAATTAATAGGATTCCTAAACCTAAGATAAAGGCACTCATTGTGATTTGACTAGTAAAGGCCATTACTTTTTGACCTAATGGGCTCTTTTTAGCTACATTACTACGGTAATAGAAGAAAAGCATAGAAGCAAAGATAACAACAATTGATGTAATATTAATAATTAATGACACAAATATTCCCCTTTAATAATAAATTTTAAAAAATCTCGTCCATTGTACCACTTATTTAAGCTTGATTAAAGTGTTCTACTATGGCTTTGGCTACATTTTTAGGCATACCAATCGCAATGATTTCTTCTTCCGTTGCTTTAGCAATACTTTTTACTGATTTGAAAGCTTTTAGAAGTTCTTTCTTGCGTTTTGGCCCTAACCCATCGATGTTGTCTAATTGAGATGAAAAACTCGTTTTACTTCGTGTGTTTCGATGGAAGGTAATAGCAAATCGGTGTACCTCATCTTGAATTCGCTGAAGTAAAAAGAATTCTGATGAGTTTCTTTTTAATGGTACAGGTTCTAGGTCTGTTCCAAACAGTAAATCACTGGTCTTATGCTTATCATTTTTAGCTAATCCAGCAATTGGTATATCTAATCCTAATTGATTTTCAAGTACTTCTTGCGCGGCATGAACTTGTCCTTTCCCTCCATCAATAAGTATCAAATCAGGTAAGGGTAAATTCTCTTTTAACACGCGTGAGTAGCGCCTAAAAATGACTTCTTCCATTGAAGCATAATCGTCTGGACCTTTTACCGTTTTTATTTTAAATTTGCGGTATTCTTTTTTATCCGGTTTTCCATTGATGTAAACTACCATAGCAGAAACAGGATCAGTTCCCATAATATTGGAGTTATCGAATGCTTCAATACGGTACGGGGTAGGTATGCCCATGATTTCACCTAGTTTTTCAACAGCTCCAATGGTTCTCTCTTCTTTTCGTTCAATTAAACCAAACTGCTCCTTCAAATAAACATCTGCATTCTTACAAGCTAATTCAACTAATTTTTTCTTTTCGCCGCGTTGTGGTTGAATAATTTTAGTTGGAACAATAGCCTCAACATCTTCCTTACTGATTTCTCGTGGAATCAATACTTCTTTTGGAATAAAATGCTGACTCTCTTGATAAAACTGGCCAATAAATGTTAAGAAATCTTCTTCAGCTTCGTTGTAAAAAGGAAAGTCAAACACACGTCGTTCAATCAATTTCCCTTGTCTAACAAAAAATACCTGAACCACCATCCAGCCTTTATCAACAGCAAAGCCAAAAATATCTCGATCAATAAAATCTGCATTAGTCATTTTTTGTTTTGTCATCACTGTTTCAATAGCATTGATTTGATCACGGTACTCTGCTGCTCGCTCAAATTCCATATTTTCAGCAGCTTGGTTCATTTTTACTTCCAACTCTTTTTGGACGTTCACATACCCTCCACCGTTTAAGAAATGCTTTATTTCTTCTACCATCTCTTTGTATTTTGCTTCTACCACTTCATTCACACAAGGACCTAGACATTGTCCCATGTGGTAGTACAAACAAACTTCATTTGGTAAATTTTTACATTTTCTAAGAGGGTACATGCGATCTAACAAACGCTTGGTTTCATTGGCTGCTCGAACATCTGGATAAGGTCCAAAATAAATCCCCTTGTCTTTCAACACTTTTCTTGTAATCAATAATCTGGGTGCTTTTTCATTGGTAATTTTGATAAAAGGATAAGATTTATCATCCTTTAACATGATGTTATATTTAGGCATATTTTTTTGAATCAAATTAATCTCAAGCAGTAACGCTTCTGTATTCGATTCTGTCACAATATACTCAAAATCAACAATCTCACTCACTAAACGTTCTGTTTTCGTATCATGACTCCCTGTGAAATAAGAACGTACTCTATTTTTTAAGACTTTTGCTTTTCCTACATAAATAATCGTCTTGTTTTTATCTTTCATTAAGTAACAACCAGGCTGATCTGGTAAAAGAGCTAGTTTACTTTTTATGTTTTCGTTCATCTTCTCACTCCTTCAAGACATATCTGTCTTAGTATACCAAGAGCTCAAAAAAAAAGCATTCAGTAATGTCTCTACTGAACGCTTCTTAAGTTTCTTATAAATGTTTGTCGATAATTGGTTTTAATTGTGCTTTTTGATGCACACCTACGATGTTTTCAACCACTTGACCATCTTTAAATAATAACATGTTTGGAATACTCATGATGCCATATTGTTGGCTAGTCATTGGGTTATCGTCTACGTTAAGTTTAGCAAATGCCACTTGGTCCACGTAATCTGTTGATGTTTGCTCTAAAATAGGTGTTTGCATACGACAAGGTCCACACCAAGGAGCCCAAAAGTCAACTAAGACTAATCCTTCACTGATTTCTTCTGCGAAATTTTTATCTGTTAATTCTAATAACATAATACTTCCACTCTCCTTATGTCTGATTATAGTTGAATTATACCAAAGGGGGTACTTTTAGACTAATCATTTGCTTGAGCTTTAGAAAGTTACAATAGTTGCGCCGTCTCCACCCTGATTAGCAGGAGCATATTCAAAATGTTTCACTCGTCTATGGCTTCTTAAATACTCTTGCACACCATTTTTAAGCGCTCCAGTTCCTCTTCCGTGGACAATTGTCACTTGAGGATAACCTGCTAAAAGTGCTGCATCAATGTACTGATCGACTTCTCCCAAGGCTTCTTCAAAACGTTTACCTCTTAAATCCAGTTGCGTTTTAACTGATGAACGACTACTGCCACCATCACTTTTGACCGTTGTCATGCGTCTTGTCGGTTCTTTTTCAGGAGCTAATAAAGTCATACCATCCTCAGAAACTGCCATTTTTAGAATTCCTAATTGAACTTGCCATTCTTTATTACCTGTCTTACTGATTAAAGTTCCTCTTTGGCCAAAAGCTTCTACTAAAACATCATCTCCAGCTTTAAAATTTTTCTTCTCTTTCGCTTTTTTCAATACTTTGTTTTTAGCTAAATGAGATTCTTCATGTTTTAAATCTGATAATTGTGATTTTACATCAATAAATTCATGCTCTTTGACTTTACTCTCTGACTGACTACGTAGTTGCATCTGTCTAATATCTTGAATCAGATTTTCGGCTTTTTCTTCAGCCTCTGAAATGATTTCATTTGCTTTGACTTTTGCTTTGTTCATCTCTTTTTCTCTTTCAGAGAAGAAAGTTTCATAGGCTTCTTTCAAGTCTTTGTATAAGTCTTCTGCCTCATCAACATAGTGACGCATCTCTAAATATTCTGTCTCTGTCATTTTACGCTGATTTTCTAAATCAGAAATCATGTCATTTAAGTCTTGACTCTCTCCGTCAATAATTTGCTTAGCTTGGTCAATAATTTGTGTGGATAAGCCTAAACGCTTTGAAATTTCAAAGGCATTACTTCGTCCAGGTATGCCGATTAATAAATGATAAGTTGGACTAAGGGTATCCACATCAAATTCCATACTGGCATTAATCGTACCAGTTCGATTGTATCCGTAAACTTTCAACTCTGGATAATGAGTTGTGGCCATAACAAAAGCACCCGTTTGACCAACTTGATCTAAAATCGAAATAGCCAAGGCCGCTCCTTCTTGAGGATCCGTCCCAGCACCTAGCTCATCAAATAATACTAAACTATCTTGATCTAAATGAGCTAAAATAGAGACAATATTTGTCATGTGAGAAGAGAACGTACTTAAATTTTGTTCAATTGACTGCTCATCTCCAATATCTGCATAAACCTCTGAAAACACACCAATTTGACTATCTTCCTCTGCTGGAATCGGTAATCCCGCTTGCCCCATTAATTGCAGTAATCCTAACGTTTTTAAGGTAATGGTTTTACCACCTGTATTAGGTCCTGTTATAACAATAGCTTGGTAATCCTTCCCGATAATAATATCGTTAGCTACGACTTTTTCACTATCAATTAAAGGGTGTCTCGCTTGTTTAAGAGAAACGTGTTTATCAGCGCTTAGATCAGGAACAATCCCCTTTATACTCTTTCCAAAATTAGCTTTTGCATTAATAAAATCTAGTTTTCCTAAGACAAACGCATTTTGTAGAATATCTTGTCTAAAAGGAGCCAACTCATTCGATAGCACAGCTAATATACGTTCAATTTCTTTTCTTTCAGCGATTTGATGTTGTCTTAATTTATTGTTTAATTCAACAACTTGTCTTGGTTCAACGAAAATAGTTTGACCTGAGGCACTTTGGTCATGAACCACTCCGCCAAAGTGACTACGGTATTCACTTTTAACAGGAATAACGTAACGTTCATTTCTCATAGTCACAATATTGTCGCTTAAATATTTGCTACTACCACCGCGTAAAATACTGTTCAATTGGTCTTTAACCCCTTGTTCAGCACGGCGAATACTTTGACGTATATGTTTCAATTCACTTGAAGCGTCATCTGTGACACGACCATCTTCATCAATAGCAATTCGAATTTCTTTAGCCAAATCAGGTAAAGCAATCATTTTATCGTTCCACTCGTACAGACGAGGCAACTCAATTTCTAATTCCCTTAAATCCTCAAAAAAGCGTTGCAATTCTGTGACAGTGCGTAACACACGACCTACTTGAGCAATTTCTAACCCATTTAACATCGCACCAATTTCAATACGTTTCATATGTGGTTTAATATTTTCTAAGATAGGGATAGGAATACCGCCACGTAAACGTAAGACATCAAAAGCCTCTTTTGTTTCCAATAATTGTTCTTCAATTTTATCAAAATCACTGATTGGTGTTAGTTGTTGCAGTTGTTCTTCACCTAATTTTGTCACAACATGTTGCGACAATTGTTGTTTCACTTTATCAAACTCTAAGGTTTGTAGTATTTTTTTATTCATCATGTACTCCTTAATAGTTACTTCAAACAAAAAGGCAAGTTTCTTTTAGACACACAACTTCTAAAAGTTGCCTGCAGAAAAGACCATTGCCCACATTTTATAAAATAATTTTAGTAATCCACCAGTTATGCAATAAATTAGAGATAATCGGCGTTGAATCGACTAGAAATCGCGCTAAAGAGCTCTTTTTAAAGAGATTTTGGATAAAATCAAGTGGTACCATTGCTAAAAGAGTTAAGCATAGCGTTAATCCAACCACTGTTAACAGTGCATTCAACACACCACCTGCTAAATCATTCCCTTTTTGAATGACAGGTCTAAACGTTAAACCATAGCAGAGCATCCCCACAAATCTCGTTAATAACCAACCGATAAAAACAATTAAAATAAAAGCAAATCCGGCATAAAAAGCTTTGTCTAGGTCAAATATTAAATTTTTATCGAATAAAACTAAACTCGTTTTTTCTGTAGGCGCAGGGTATGGAACGAGTAATTCGAGTTTTTTTCCTAAAGCTTTGTATTGACTTTGAGCCACTACAAAAGAAGCCACATATCCTAGTCCATAAACTAGTTGTAACATTAATCCTCTTCTATACCCAGCATAAAAACTTGTTCCTAAACATAGGATAATTAAAATAGTTAGCATCATTTCAAACCTTACTCATTGATTATTTTTATTTACGTTTTTGATCGTTGTTTCGTTGGATCTTTTCTTTAACTTGTTGATTCAAGACTTTTTGGACTTCAATGTGATTCAGAGTTTCCTCTTCTGTCAATTGTCTTTTTTCTTTAATAATAGCTTGTCTTGCTTCTTTTTCACGCTCTTCAATTCGCTTTAAACGTTCTTCTAAGTCCTCAACTCGTTTGACTTCTTCTTTTAACTCATTGATTTCTTTTCGTTGATCTAAAATGACTTCTTGTTGTTTAACTTGAATAGATAGCGTATTGATAGCCAGTAAAATAGCAGCTTGCTCATTGGTTAGTCCAGGGGCGTGTTGTTTTATCACATCAATTTGCTCATTAGCTAAATCATTAACAATTTCCATATGATAGTGACTTTCTGGACCAATAATTGTATACACTTCTCCCGCAATTCTTGCTTTGTAGCGTTTCATCTCTTCATGGGTCATACTAAATCCCTCCTCACTTTCATGAGTTTTTTCTTCATTTGTCTAATCTTAAAGTTAATTATATAAGACTTTGTCGTAAATAACAATTTTTCCAGTGATAAAATAAAGAAGTTTTCTACATTGTTTGATTCCTTTTTCTTTCTTGCTATAATTACTCTTGAACCAATAGAAAGAGAGTGATTTCGATGAGTCAATCCATCACCTTAGTCTGTCCACCAGACACAATCGAAAAAATGAAGCATCAATACCAATCAAGCTTAGGTAAAACGCCTCCTTATGCTGTTTTTTCTGCAAAACTACCAGGTGTTACTATTACTGCCTATCAATCAGGAAAAGTTTTGTTCCAAGGAATAAAAGCAGAAAGTGAATCACAACAATGGGGTGCTGCAACAAGTAAACCTGCTTCTAATAAAAAGAACAACTCAGAAAATCAACTACCAAAAGGCTTTTCTAATTGGTCTGTTGTTGGAAGCGATGAAGTTGGTAACGGAAGTTATTTAGGTCCTGTCGTTGTCTGCGCTACCTATGTGGAGAAAAAACAAATTCCCTTATTAACTGAATTAGGGGTTAAAGATTCAAAAATGTTAACAGATACTATGATTCGTCAGATTGCTAAGGACTTAATTCATGTCGTTCCTTACAAACAACTGATTGTGACACCTAACAAATACAACGAGATACAACCTCGTTATAACGTGAATCGTATGAAAGTCGCCCTTCATAACCAGGCGATTTATCTACTCTTACAAGAATTAGCTCCGATTCAACCAGATGGTATTTTAATCGATCAGTTTACAACAGAAAAAAGTTATCGTTCTTACTTGAAACAAGAACCTAACCAAGTAACTGACAACTTATACTTTAAAACAAAGGGAGAGCAGTATCATCTTTCTGTGGCTGCTGCTTCTATCATTTGTCGAGCCACCTTCTTAGATGAGTTAGATAAAGCTACCAAAGAACTTGGCTTTACAATTCCATCAGGTGCAGGAACTAAATCCGATCAAGCCGCAGCAAAAATCTTAAAGCGCGGTGGGATAGAACTACTAAATAACTACGCAAAACTTCATTTTGCTAATACTGAAAAAGCTAAAAAAATTGCGTTTCGTTAAATTTTTTTGATTGAATTTAAGGGGATTGTTAGCCTTTTTCAAAAGTTTTCGGTATAATACGGAGTGAAGTAAAATGAAAAGAAATGAGGAATGCATAATGACAGATACACATAACCACGACCATGATCACGATCATATCCATGACCATGATGCTGATGACTTAATCACTTTAATCGATGATGAAGGTAACGAAGTCCTGTTTCGTATCCATTTAACAATCGATGGTCAAGAAGAATATGGTAAAGATTATGTTTTACTATATGATGCTAGTACACCAGAAGGCGAAGAAGTTGAATTACTTGCTTACGCTTACGAACAAAATGACGGTGAAGCTGAAGGACGCTTAACTGAAATTGAAACAGAAGCTGAATGGGACATGATTGAAGAAGTTTTCAACGCCTTTGAAGCTGAAGAATAAAAAGAAAAGCCTGCGACATGACCGTAATGGTCTACCGCAGGCTTATTTTTTAGATTTTAGTTGCGAACACAATTAAATTAGTGCAATCATCAATACACGTTTGTAAACAGATTGCTTCCCCATTTCCCGCACTGGTAATTAAATCCCACTTATCATTCCCTGTATTAACACAGTAACCATAATCATCTGAGACTAAAATTTGTTGCACGACATATGTTGTTAACACGGCGTTATCATCAGTTACCTTAATTTCTGATCCAACAACTAAACTAAACAAGCAATTAAACACACCTGGATTATGTCCAATAAAATGTGTACTTAACCCATCATCCCCACTTTGAACAGCTGCTCCACCCCATGTAGAGACTCTTGAAGGATCCGCATCTATTATAGACTGCCCTTGTGACATTCCGCCATTCTCATAACTAATTTCTTGATTTAAGATATAAAGCTTTCTTGCTTGTGGACCCGCGTAATCATCTACTGGTTGTGCCTCATTATTAGAGTTATCAATCACCTCTTCTTCAACCTCTTGATAATCTACGTCCCCTTGTCCCTCTATTATTTCATTTTCAACAGTTTGATTACTGTCTTCTTCTTTTGTTGCTTCTGTTTCTTCTATCTCACTAGAAGTTTCTTGTTTATCCTCGACTTTACTGTCGATTTTTTCTTCATCTCCTGGAAGAGGCACATCAGAAATATCAACTTCCGATGTTTCTTGTTCAGGCGAACTTACTTCACTATATTCAACATCCGCCTCTTTGGCTAATACGACTTCCTCTGGAGCACCAAGTGATACAGCTTTCCCCACAGCTAACAATAGCAACATTGACACTAACCCTCTGTAAATTTTTGCAGTCAATAGATTCTTCTCCTATCTGATTTTTATTTTAAGTCAAATCAGCCAGATAAAGATTCTTTTACTTCTTGGGCTTATTCATAGTGCATATGTACCAATTTCACAAAGTCACCTTTATTCTCATTTAAAGATAGCCATTATCTTTAGGGTATTTCCTCGAAACACTTTTTACATTGTCGGTGACAGACTTTCGCCTTTAGAACCCACGATATTAGAATATTTATTCTGACTACACATTATTTGTCATCAAACACCCCTTTTCTCTTGATCCCACCAAAAGAAAGTAAGACTTACAAAAAGCTATAAGTAAGCGTTATATAGTCATTTATTCTTTTCTAATAACTCATTTGAACTAAGTGCAGCATCTCCTTAAACAATATTCCCCATCTTGTTCATCGATCACCAACCCCCACTTAATTATTACAAGTTAATTAAACCCCCCTTACTTGTAAAGGCAGTATATACCCACTTTTATTTTTTTGCAATTAAAACGATTCTAAATAACACTTTGTGAAAAATGTTGTTTTACTACAGAAAAACCGTAATATTTCAAGTTATATGCTTATCTTTTTTTCCTATATATTTAAGTAAAAAAAAGAAATCACACCTTTAACAGATGTGATTTCTTTCTATTTTTTATCTAGATAATTTTGTAGAATCATAACAGCAGCCACTTTATCAATGACTTTTTTTCGTTTTGCTCGAGATGTGTTAGCTTGTTCAACAAGCATTCTCTCAGCTTGAACTGTTGTTAAACGTTCATCTTGATAATGGATCGGTAAGCCAAAAGCTTCTTCTAACAATTTACCATACGCCATAGAAGCTTCTGCTCTTGGACCAATCGTGTTGTTCATATTTTTAGGTAAGCCAACAACAAACTCTGTGACTTTGTACTCTTTCACTAACTCTGCTACTCGCTCAATCCCAAAAACACCTTCAGCTTCATTAATGCGAATGATTTCTATTCCCTGTGCAGTCCAACCAAGAGGATCACTTACAGCAACCCCAACGGTTTTTGACCCGACATCTAAGCCCATGATTCTCATCATAAGTTAATGCCACGGTGAGAAAGATAATCTTTCACTAACTCCTCCATAATTTCATCACGTTCATGACGTCTGATTAAGTTACGAGCATCTTGATAACGTGGGATATAAGCAGGGTCACCTGATAATAAGTACCCAACGATTTGATTGATTGGGTTGTAACCTTTTTCTTCTAATGCTTGATAGACAATAGCTAATGTTTCGCTAACTTCTTTTTTATTGTCTTCATTAAAATTGAATCTAACTGTTTCGTCTGTAAAGCTCATCTGTATTCCCCCCAGTATTTTCATCTTTAGATTTATTCTACAAGAAAGTTCATAAAACTACAATATTTTTTAATTGTATTCTATTATACCTTAATTAAGTTTAAATTCTGCGCCTACTTCGTAAGAGTCATCTAGCTCTAAAATTCCTTTAACTTCAGGAGCATTCGGTAATTGTAATTCACGAGCAGAGCAAACCATACCATCACTCTTAACACCTCGTAATTCACCTGGCCAAATAATCATCCCATCAGGCATCATAGCACCAACTTTAGCCACGACCAATTTTAAGCCTTCACGAATATTAGAAGCACCACAAACAATTTGCAACTCTTCTTCTTGATCAACAACAATTTTAGTTACACTTAAATGATCTGAATCTTCATGTTTTTCGCATTCTTTAACAAAGCCAACAACAAATTTTGGTGAATTATCTAATTCAAACGTTGCCTCAAAACCTGCTTCTTTAACTGCTTGATTCAATTCATCTAATTGAGTAGCAGATAGATTGATTTGACCTTCTCCTGTTAAATCAGTGATTTTTTTACTCGCTGAGAAGATGTTCCACCCAACAATATCTCCTGTTTCTTTCACACTAACTGAGGCAACATCTCCTTTTCTAGTGTGTGTTAATTCTTGGCCCTTACTATCTTGTAAAAGTAACATTAACGTGTCACCGACACCCTGTAAATTATAACTAACTATCATTTCTTTAACCCTTTCTCTTAGACACAAAGAAAGTAAGCACAACGATGTACTTACTCTCTCGTGTTTTATTCTGGTCTAATAATTAAAACATCACAAGGAGCCGTACGAATAATATGATCACTCACACTCCCCATTACTAAGCGTTCCACAGCATTTAATCCTGATTGACCTACCATGATTAAATCTGTTTGATACTTCTCTGGCAAGTCTTTTGACATCATGACTTTTGGAGAGCCAAACTCTAATGTTGTTTCAACATGGTCGTAACCTAGTTGCTTAGCTAATTCAACATAGCTATCTAACAACACTTTAGCTTGATCTGTTTGTGCTTGAAGTAAATCGGGTGTAAACGTTGAAAATGACATTGTTCCACCATACAATTTGTTTTCCATAATGTGGGCAACAACGACACGAGCATTGTTTCTTTTAGCAACAGCAATTGCTTTTTCAAATGCAAGTTTTGCTTGATCGCTACCATCTGTTCCAACTAGTATCGAAGTGTATTCTTGTGAATCCATCATACGCTCATCCTCTTTCTATAATGTATTTAAAAATGCAATAATCTCTTCTTTTGTTTTGCGGTCTTTACTGACAAATCGACCAATTTCTTTGCCATCTTCAATTGCGATAAAACTTGGAATACCAAAGACATCCCATTGTTGACATAAATCAATATACGCATCACGATCGATTTGAACGAAACTAAATTCTTTAAAGCTTTCTTCAATTTCAGGCATGTGAGGTTTAATAAAGACACAATCACCACACCAATCAGCCGTAAAGAAAAGAACTGTTTTTTTAGTTTCTATGACATTAGCGATTTCTTCAAGTGATGTTGGAATAATCATATGTGACCTACTTTCCGTAGATTATTTCGTCTACTTTTTCTCTGTCTAATGACGTTAATAAAGCCATTACCATTGCTTTAGCTGCTTCATAATCTTTAATACTAAACATCGTTTGATGTGTGTGAATGTAACGGCCTGGAACACCAATAACAGCACTAGGTACACCATCATTTGCTAAGTGTGCCGCTCCTGCATCTGTTCCACCTTTTGAAACAAATGATTGATAAGGAATTTCTTTAACATCTGCCGTTTCAACAATGTACTCACGCATACGACGTAACATAATCATACCTGGATCAAAAATTCTAAGTAAGAATCCACCGTCTAGACGACCGTTAGCATCTTTTTTACCATCTAAATCATTAGCTGGTGAGCAATCAACAGCAAAGAATAAATCTGGTTGGAATTTATTTGTAGAAACTTTAGCTCCACGTAAACCAACTTCTTCTTGAACGTTTGCTCCTGCGATTAATGTATTAGGTAAATCAACACCTTGTAACTCCTCTAATACGTCAAGAACTAAGGTACAACCATAGCGGTTATCCCAAGCTTTACTAATGATACGTTTGCCGTTAGCTGTTTGAATGGTTTCAACATCAGGAACGATAGAGTCTCCTGGTCTAACTCCGTATTCTTCTGCTTCTTCTTTTGAGGTAAAACCAGCATCAAATAGAATATCTGATACATCTACTTGTTTTTGACCATCTGTTCCTCTTAATAAATGAGGTGGTACTGATGATGAGATAACTGGGTAGTCCCCTTGTTTTGTTTGTAATGTAAAGCGTTGTGCTGAGACAACATAAGGATTCCAACCACCTAAAGGAACCACTCTAAATAAACCATTATCTAAAATTTGAGATAACATAAATCCAACTTCATCCATGTGAGATGCTAGCATGATTCTTGGTGCATTTTCTGCTTTACTTTCTTTAATACCAAAAACGCCACCTAAGCCGTCATATTCAATTCTATCCACTAAAGGTGTCATTTCTTCCGTCATAACAGCTCTCATATTTTCTTCTGAACCACTAACACTTTTAATTTCTGTTAGTTGTTTGATGCGATTAAATAATTTTTCTTCCATGTTCATCTACTAATAATTAGTAGATCCACCTCACTTTCTATCTACACTTAATTATAACATAATTCAGGATAAGCCAAAAAAAATTCTTTAAGCTAGAATAGGATTTTTTCGAAATATTTTTGCTTTTGCCCCATTTTTTGCTACAATATAGGCAAGTATTCTTTTTTAAGGAGGATGACACACATGACAAACAGTAAAAGTAAAGAATTTTATCAACATGGCCTTACAACAGGTATTGGCATTGGGCTTACTGTTGGTGCAATCGGTGGAGCAGCATTGCTTCATTTCTACAAAAAAAACAAAGCTTTATCTGCAGATGACATCTTAGAAAAAGTAAAAGCAGATTTTCTATTAGAAGGACCTATTGAAGGCTCTTGGATTCATTTCAAAAAAGAACCTCTTCAAAAATTTGCGGTTCACTCGAAAACTTACACAGGTGGTATCTCTCGTATTGAAGATGGCGAGTTAGTCCAATACGAATTCGTCGCTGATGCTTACACTGGAACTATTATTGATATTTATCGTTTACAATCATAACAACTCAAAAAGGACTTTCTGTTAAAGAGAGTCCTTTTGCGTCCCTAAAAAGGAGGTTTTCATATGGAAAAACTGATTCTTATTGGCTCAGCAGGTGCAGGTAAATCCACTTTATCTAAGCAACTAGCTACATTACTTTCTTTAGACTTATATCACTTAGATAAACTATTTTGGCAACCAAACTGGGTATTAAGTGATAAGGACAAACAAATAAATATCCAACAAGAGATTTTTAAACAGCCATCTTGGATTATCGACGGCAATTACGGAGACACCTTAGACTTACGTATCAATGAAGCAGATACCATTATTTTTCTTGATTTGCCACGAAGAGTCTGCATCTACCGAGCCCTTAAGCGAGTTGTCACAAATTACGGAAAAACGCGCCCCGATATGGGAGATGGTTGTCCTGAACGATTTGATTTTTCATTCATTAAATGGATTTGGCATTTTAAAAATAAACAACGCGTAGCGATTATCCATACATTGTCACAAATCCCTCCAACTAAAACAGTGATTCGACTCACCTCAAAAAAAGAAGTTGAGCAGTTTTTACTCAGTCTGAGTGAAAAAAACATATAAAAAAAGCGATAAGTCTCTACTTATCGCTTAAAAGGAGTTGTTTTATTTACTTTGGAGGAGTAAATAAAATGAAAAAGTTTGTTAGGGTTGTTTTGTTGGTATATGTATATAATAGCCTGGATTTGTGAATTTTTTATGACCAAATCGTTGGCTTTTTTCTAAGATTTTATTAAATCACTTTAAACATCAAATCGTTTGATTAATTTCTCTTGATGACTGGTCAAAATATCTGTCATAGTCAACTCGTATTTGTCAGCTAATATAAATATATTAGCTAAACAATCTCCTAATTCTTCTTTTAACTCTGCTATTTTTTCTGCTGGTATTTTCTCCACTTCATCTGGTCGATCTCGCCCTATTTCAATTGCTCGAATAGCTCTAGCAACTTCACCCGTTTCTTCTGATAAAAAGCCTACTCGGATAAAAGGATTTAGCTCATACCAACCTCTTTTTTGATAAAATAAACGTACCCATTCTTGATAATTTTCTAAATCCATTAAAAAAATCTCCTTTAATCATTTTCACTATGTTATCATATATCTTGAGGTTAAGGGGGATAAAAATGAAAAAAATCGCTATATATTGTGGTGCTAACTTAGGCAACCAATCTATTTTTCAAGAAACAACACAAAAATTAGCCAAGTGGATGCTTACTCATCATTACGGTCTTGTTTACGGTGGAGGTGCCGTCGGTTTAATGGGTGTTATGGCTGATACCATCATTGAAGGTGGTGGAAAAAGCATTGGTGTGATGCCTCATTTTTTAGCTGAGCGCGAACTAGCTCATAGCCATTTAGATGAACTTATTTTAGTCGACAACATGCATCAACGTAAGAAAAAAATGATTGAACTAGCAGATGTTTATATCGCTCTTCCTGGTGGACCTGGAACTTTAGAAGAAATTGCCGAAGTTATTTCTTGGGGAAGAATCGGTGAGCATCAACAACCTTGTATACTTTACAATGTAGATGGCTATTATGACTCCTTAAAAAACTTTTTTGATTCAATGGTCCGAACTGATTTTCTAAGCCAAAGTGACCGAGATAAAATACTCTTTTCTGATTCCTTAGAAGAGATTGAGCAGTTTATTGCTTCATACGAACCACCAAAGATAAGAGAATACAAAAAAAGAAGCTGATATTAATTCAGCTTCTTCCCATTAAAAATAGCTTCTAATCGGTAAATAGGTTGACCTTTTTGTGAGAATTTTTCTTCGTATTCAGTCATAATATTGCCTTCAAAGTTGCTTTCGTGTAAGTTTAACCATACTTTTTTTATCGTCATACCATACCAAGTGACACTAGCTAACGAATACTCAAAAAGACTTTGATTATCAGTTTTAAAGTGTAGTTCAGCTTCTGGTTTTGCAATAGTTTCGTAAGTTTTTAAGAACGTCTTATAGGTTAAGCGACGTTTCTCATGACGGGTTTTTGGCCATGGATCTGAGAAGTTCAAGTATACTTGATCCACTTCACTATCAGCAAAATAATCCGTTAAATCAGCACCATCTACTAACAATAGTTGTAGGTTAGGTAATTGTTCTTCTAATTGTTTTTCTAAAATAGAAATAATCGCATTGGTTTGCATTTCAATTCCAATGTAGTTAACGTCTGGATGAGCTTTAGCCATCTCAACGATAAACTGTCCCTTACCACTTCCTACTTCGATATGGATAGGTTGGTCATTACCAAAACGTTCTTGCCATTTTCCTTTCCAATCACTGCCATCTGTTAAGATTAATTCAGGATGGTTTAAAATCGTGTCTTTAGCACCTGGTTTGTTACGTAATCTCATTTTTTTCTCCTCTGTCATCATGACTCATCAATAATTATAAATACTCTTTAATTGAGCAATATGAAAATTCGCTTGTTTGTGATCATTTCTTAAGTAACTGCGCTTGATTTGCAATAATAAATTCATGCCCGCATACCAATACACTCTATCACTTAAATTATCCGCTCCTGTTGGGTCATACATATCCAACCATGCCTGCCAATACTCTTTTTTTATATACTGACCTAAGATTAAACCAATATCAAAAGCTGGGTCTGCTAAGACTGAATAGTCCCAATCAACTAAATAAACTTCATTTTTAGTCGACAACAACCAATTATTATGAATCGCATCGCCGTGACACGCTGCATAATAAACAGGATGAAACGACGGTAAATGATCCTCTAAATAGCGAAACACTCGCATTAAATACAAATTATTTTTTAACTCTTTTGGCAAATTAACAGCATAATCACTTAAAAAATCAAAGGCAGAGCTCTCTCTACCATCCATACGTTCTAACATTGATTTTAATGAAGTTGAATGATGTAAGTGTTGCAAAATGCGAATCACTTCTGTACTTTCACTCATTTCTTCTGGTGTTAGTTGCCTACCATCTAGCCATTCTTGGGCTGTCAAAACGTCCCCATCACCTGTTCTTTTTGTCCAAAGTAATTTAGGGGTTAATCCTTCTCGTGAAAGAGCCGCTAAAAATGGTGTTGAATTTCGTTTAATAAAGACAGGTTCACTGTCTTTCATTCCTTTATATGCCTTACCAGTATCTCCTTTGATTGGTTGGAGATTCCAGTTTTTATCAAAATTAAACATCTTTCTTTCTCCCCGTCCACTTTCTCCTAAGATCTACTCAAAGCCACTTTCTTTCAAAAGGAAGTCGAAGATTAGTATAACATATTCTCAAAAGACTTTCTTTTTAAATCAATGATTTCTCTAATTTTTTTAGTCTCTTTGCCGCATAAATCTTAGTGAAAAAGATACTTTCAGCTAAAATAATGACACTCACAAGAGCTGCATTTACTTTATCCTCTAAAACAATGAGAAGTAATAGACTAAATAAGATAGAAACAACTAATAAAATCAGTCCAATTATTTTTTGCACTGCTACACTTTTTTGTCCCTTTGGTACTGGGTATAACTGGGTCATTAACATATAATCAAACTCATTATACATAGGTAACAACTGAAAACCAATTAAGTAAACAAATAAAGCACTGACAATCGCGTTTAGAATGAGTTGGTCACTAAACAATAGAACCAAACTACCAATAAGCGTTAATCTTATTACCAAACCACTGTACTCAGTCCCTCTTAAAAAGACGCGACTATACAAGTAAGTATAAGTTTGACCTTGCTCTCTTTTTATTTTATGTAACACAGGATCTAAATAGGCACGTCGTTTAATATCTGCTGAAAGCCCTGGTACATCTGTAAATAAATTAATGAAGGAATAAATTTTCTTCATTCGTTTTCGCTCTAACTCAATAGATTTTTGCCAATTAAACGGATGATGACTAACGGCATTTTTACTCTGAACTAAACAATAAACCAGACATAGAATTGAAATAGGTAAACCAAACCACGGCATAATCAAGACATTTAAACTCATACTTAAAACACTTGATATTAATAGTAGAAACCATTGAAATTTAACTGTTTTTTCTGTATCTAAGTATAAATTTTCAACTTGAATGATTAAGTGTGCTAACTTCAATACCCATAAATTTAAAACTAATGGATAAAAGTCATTAAACGTAAGCTTACTTGTAGCAACTAGTAATGGCATTAGGACACCTGTCACTAACACAATCACCACAAATGGTAATAAGATAGAGTTTTTGAAACTTGTTTTAAGGTAATTTAGCATGTGACGCTCTTTAGGTAGTAAAAATACACTATCCGCTTCTTTTATTAGCGTCGCTAAACGCCCTACAAAAACAGTCAACACACATAACACAATGGCTACTACTTTTCCTATGACAAAAGAGCTATTCAGAGATTTAACAAATTCTGAATAATACAAACCAAAGCCACCTAAAGAAATCAGCATAACGAGTAAAAAATGGTCATTCAAGACATATTTCATGTATTTCATCATATTCTTTTTATGGCTAGCTTGACGTTTTTTGTAAAACTCCTCCATTTAGTTTGCCTCCTCTTCTTTGGTTAATGACAAATAAATATCATCTAAAGAAGAGTTAGGTAAATTAAATTCAGTTCTTAAATCATCAATTGAACCTAAGGCTCTTACACTACCATCATGAAGTACTACAAAACGATCACAAAATTTTTCTGCAGTAGCTAAAATATGAGTCGACATTAAGATAGCCGCCCCTTGCTGTTTCATTTCTTGCATCAACTCAAGTAAGGCATTAATCGCAAGCGGGTCTAAGCCTAAGAATGGCTCATCAATAATGAATAAACTTGGTTTTGTTAAAAAGGCACATAACACCATGACTTTTTGCTTCATTCCTTTTGAAAAATGAGTTGGAAACCAGTCTAATTTATTTTCTAGGCGAAATAATTTTAATAAGTGATCTGCTCGTTCAAAAGCTTCGTCCATAGGAATATCATAGGCCATAGCAGTCACTTCAATGTGTTCTCTTAATGTTAATTCATCATACAAAATCGGTGTCTCTGGAATATAGCCAATGGTTTTGCGGTAAGCTTCTGGCTCACTAGCTAAGGTTTTGCCATCTACAAGTATCTTCCCTTTTTGTTCTGTTAAAAGACCAATGATGTGTTTAATCGTCGTACTTTTACCTGCTCCATTTAAGCCAATTAAGCCAACAATTTCACCTGACTCTACTTGAAAACTAATATCTTTTAATACAGGAATGTGACCATAGCCTCCTGTAAGGTGTTCTATTTTTAAACTCATAAAGATCCTCCTAAATAATACTAGCTAAATTATAGCATATCTTCGATTCACTATTTCCTCTTTTGCCTAATAATTCCATTCATTTCCCATCTTGTTTATGGTAAAGTGGTTTTATATCAAAGGAGGTCTTTTTTATGACAGACTGTATTTTTTGCAAAATTATCAATCGAGAAATCCCTAGCTACAAGGTGTATGAAGATGATGAGGTCTATGCCTTTTTAGATATCACTCAAACAACTAAAGGACATACCTTAGTTATTCCTAAACAACACGTCACTGATATTTTTGAATACGATGACGTTTTAGCTGCTAAGTTATTTTCTCGAATCCCTAAAATTTCTCGTGGTTTAGAAAAAGCTTTCCCAGACATGAAAGGTTTAAACTTAATCAATAACAATAAAGAGTTAGCCTATCAATCTGTGTTTCATTCTCATGTTCATCTGATTCCTCGCTACTCTAAAGACGATGACTTTTCTATTACCTTTAAAAACAATGGGGATAACTACACACCAGAAACTATGAGCCAAATTGCGTCAACTATCAAGGAGGTTATTGACCATGAGTAAGAAAAAATTCTCTGGTAAACAACTTTTTAAAGGCTTATTTGTAGGAGGGTTACTTGGAGGCACAACTGCTCTTCTTTTTGCCCCTCGCTCTGGAAAAGAAACAAAAGAGTTAATCACTAAAGAAGTTGATGATTCTATTAAACTCATAACTGATGTGAAAAATAACGCTGAAGATGTACAATTTCATGCTGCTAATCTGCAACACTTATCTGAGACCATGGTTCCTGAGTTTTTAGAAGACACACAGAGAGCTTTGAATAAATTTGATTTTAAAGCCAAACACCGAATTGAAGACATCAAAAAACAATTAGAAAAAATTAACACAGAAGTGGAAAATTTAACTAATCAATTAGATGAATAAGACACTAACCTTTTATTTAACAGGGTTAAACATGTGTTTATTATATGATTTTTTTTTGAATTTCATATTCTTTAAAAGGAGATTATGTTATAGTTATATCCGTGATGCAATCATTAGTTTTACAATAAAAATAAATATGAACAGGACGTGCAAATAGTAATGAAAAACAAATCATTTAAATTAGCTGCAGTGACACTTTTAGGTGTTTTAACTTTAGCAGGTTGCTCTAGTAGCAAAGAAGTTGCCTCAATGAAAGGCGCAAAAATTACAGAAGAAGATTTATACAAAGAATTAAAGAAAGATAAAAACACTTCTGGCCAAGTCTTAACTGGTATGATTTTAAACGAAATCACTGATAAAGAATACGGCAGTAAAGTAGACCAAAAAGAAGTTGATAAACAATACAACGAAATGCAAGAACAAAACGGCGGTAAAAAAGCCTTTGAAGACTTATTAAAACAAAATGGTTTAGATGTTAAAACGTATAAAGAAAGCATGAAAACTCAATTAGCTTACAAAGAAATGCTTAAAGCACACGTTAAAATTACTGACGAAGATTTAAAACAAACTTGGGCAACATACCATCCAAGCGTTGATACTCAAATGATCGTTTTAGGTTCTGAAGAAGAAGCAAATGCTGCTCTAAAAGAAATTAACGATGGTAAATCATTTGATGAAGTAGCTAAAGCTAAATCAACTCAAGAAGCAACTAAAAAAGATGGCGGTAAAGTAACATTTGATTCAACTTACACAACTAAACCTGAACGTGTTGCTATTCCTGACACTGTTAAAGAAGCAGCATACAAATTAGAAGACGGTAAAACATCAGAAGTCATCAAAGCAACTGACATGACAACTGGTGCTGATAGCTTCTACATCGTTAAAATGGTTAAAAACCAGAAAAAAGGTAACGACTACAAGAAATTTGAAAAAGAATTAAAAACAATCACTGAAGAAGCTAAATTAGCTGATCCAATGTTCCAACAAGAAGTAATTGGTAAAGAATTAGAAAAAGCTAATGTTAAAATTTCTGACCCTGACTTTAAGGATATTTTAACTCCTTACTTACCTAAGAAAGAAGAAACAAAAGATACTAAAGAACAAGACAAAAAATCAGATAAAAAAGCTGACAAAAAAGACGACAAAAAAGAAACAACTGAGTCATCTAAATAAGAATCAAAAAGAGGCTATAGTGTCATTTAGACACTGTAGCCTCTTTTTTTAGATAAAGAAAAAAATATAAAGCCTTCATGTTACACGTAGGCTTTATATCTTATCCCATTAATTCTTGGTCTTCATCTTCTGTAAATTGGACCTCAACTGATTTTGTTAAAATGTCAGCATAACTATATGACACTCTTTCAAAAGCATTCTCATCTTGATCTAAGTTTACAATAAAAACAGATGGATATGTTTCTGATAAAATACCGCTGCGTTCTGTTTGTCGTTTTCTACCAGTCTGTGCGACTAATGTAATACGACTACCAACTTTATTTTCTAGTTGCTCTTTAATTGATAAAATACTAGCTGCCATCTAACTCACCTCTCCCATCATTGTACCACAATAATGAAAAAACTTCAAATTTTATCATAACATGATTTCATAATCAACTCTTTTTTTTAATTTTAATTATTTATTCATGTTCTTTTTACTTCTTTATTTGAACGTTTTAGCGAGTTTTGTCCTATCATTGCGCAATTTGATCTTTCAACTTTCTTTTTAAACGACTGTATCCACAAATCACTTTTTTTTCAGGCACGTCTAATTCCTTTGCAATTTGACTAATATCTTTCCCTTCCAAAATGCACCGATAAACCTCTTTTTCGAATTTTGATAACGTAACAGAAAAATTTTCCAAGGTTTCTCGAACAAATATGTACTCTAAACTAGTCCCCGCTCGGTGATCTTCTTCTGCTGGATTGAACCCTTCCCCGTGTAGTTCAATCTGGTTTTCTAAAGAGTCTGTGTAACGATAGATTTGCCTTTTTTGAGCTTCTTGAAACCGAAGCGCGCTGACCACCCAACGTTCAAAATTGATTTTAAAAAACAACCCAAATGTTACATTCTGTGCCGCATCAAAATTAGCTATTGACTGATGACACACAATTCTACCTTCTTGTAACCAATCATCTAACTCATAGTACCTTAAATAATAACGTCTTTTCTGACGTAATACGACTGGTACATATTTTTTGAAGATACTTTCAAAAGCATCTTCACATCCTTCTTTTGCTTGATTTATTAATTCATACTCGTTCATGAAAAGCTCCCCTTCCCCTTGAAAACGTTTTCCTCTATTTATCGAAAAATGATACCACATAATAAAAAAACACGAAAGAGAACGTAAGTTCCTTTCCGTGTTTATTTTGAGTCTAATTCTTTAAATATCTTTTGTAATTTATCCATTTGTGACTTAGACCATGGGCTTTTACGTCTATAATTTTCAAATTGATAATCTTCAGCATGAGCTAATATTTTTTTTTCTGATTCTTTAATAGCTTGATACAATTCTCTTGCTGAAACTCTCAAAGCCCCTCTTGAAAAAATAATCCATTGTTCTGCCATATCACTAGTTGCCACTCGAACGTGGGTCAAAGGGTTAATTCTCAGACTAGCTTCTCGTTCAATATAAGTGTCTGCTGTTTCATCTTCTTTGGTAAAAATAACTGTCACACCAAATTCTTTGTATGTCTTCTGAATACCTGGCACAAGTTGTGCATCAAAGACAACAATAATCTCAATGCCTTCATACTTCGCATAGTTAGACAACATAAAGAGTAAGGCATCTCTAGCGTCTCCTAGTTTGTCTTGCTTCTTTAATTGATTAAGCTTTGGCCAAGCCCCAATCATGTTATACCCATCTACAAATAAAATTTGACGTTTCAATGATTTTCTCCTTTTCTTAGCCTCGGCGTTTACGGTGGACTTCATACATCAACAAGCCTGCCGCTACACTTGCGTTTAAGCTTTGTACATGGCCATCAATTGGGATTGTAATCATTTCGTCCATCTCTTTTTTAAGAGCAGCACCCATGCCTTTTCCTTCGTTTCCAATCACTAAAGCAATATCTCCAGCAACGTTCCATTTAGTGTAGTCCGTGCCTTCCATGTCTGTTCCAAAGAACCAGATATTTTGTTCTTTCATTTTTTTAATTGTTTGGCTTAAGTTAGTTACTCTAGCAACTGGTACATGCTCCACAGCTCCTGTTGATGTTTTAACCACAACTGGAGTAATCCCTACAGCACGGTGTTTTGGAATAATAATACCGTCCACATTAACCGCATCAGCAGTTCGCATGATTGATCCTAAATTATGAGGATCCATGATGCTGTCTAGTATTAAGAAGAATCGACTCTCTTTGTCTTTTGTTTGAGTCAATAACTCATCTAATGACAGATATTCATAAGGCGTAATTTTCATCACAATTCCTTGATGATTTTCTTTATTAGTCATGTCATCTAATTTTGTTTTTGGTGCCCAAACAATAGGCACTGAAAACTCTTTAGCTAAAGTTTTTAATTCTTCAATGTGCTTACTTTTTAAGTCTTCTTGAATAAACAACTTGTTTCCACGTCTTGCTTGTAAAGCTTCCACTGTGGCATGACGACCAAATACCACGTCCTCTAAAGATACTTGCTCCTCTTGTTTACGAGGCTTCTCGTTTTTATTTCTCATTTTTTTCACCTATCCTTTTAATACACCAGTCTACTAATTCATCTAAGCGTTCTTTTTGTCCTGTTAAATGTAAATAACCAATCAAGCATTCAAATCCTGTTGAAGCTCGGTAAATGAAGATTGATGTGTTTTTAGCACTCGTATGACTTTTAGCATTACGACCACGCTTATACATGTTCTCTTCTGTTTCAGTGAGTACCTTTTCTTCAAGCATAGCCTCAATTAAATAATGTTGTGCCTTAGCTGATACATAGTGAGTTGCTAGGCGGTGTAATTGATTGGGTTTTGTTTGACCTGAACGAATTAAAAAGTCACGAATATACACCTCATAAATCGCATCTCCAATGTACGCTAACGTCAGCCCACTTAATAACGAATAATCTTTTTTATCTTCCATTAAATCTTACTCCATCTTGTTCCTTGAGACGTATCTTCAAGTAAAATGCCTCGTGCTTTTAAGTCATCACGAATCTCATCACTTCGTTTGAAATCTCTATTTTTACGTGCTTCATTACGTTCTGCAATTAAGCCTTCTATTTCAGCGTCTAAATCTTCTTTTTCACCTAATTCAATGCCAAAGATAGCCATTAGGGTATTAAGTAAATCAGCACCTTGTGTTAAAACAATTTGTGAGACTTGATTTTTTTCAATATAGGTATTTAACCATTTAACTAAGCTATACACTGCCGTAATTCCATTAGCTGTGTTAAAATCGTCGTCCATCCCTTTTTCAAATTGCTCTTTTATTTGAGTCAATTCATTTAAATACTCTGAATCGTCCTCTAAATCAGGAAGGGCTGTCTCAAGTCTAAATGTCACATTATTTAAAGTGGCTTTGATTTTACTCAAGTTACTACTTGCTTCTTTAATAATAGTCTCATTAAATGGCATCGGGTGACGGTAATGGGTTGTCGCTAAAGCAAAGCGTACCACTTCTGGTGACACTTCTTCCATCAACTCGTGAGCTGTTACAAAGTTTTTAAGCGATTTACTCATTTTTTCACCTGACTCACCTACTGTTAAGTAAGCATTGTGCATCCAGTAATTAGCAAATTTTTTCCCTGTTTTAGCTTCACTTTGAGCAATTTCATTTTCATGGTGTGGGAATTCTAAATCTTGACCACCTGCATGAATATCAATGGTTTCACCTAAATGTTTCGTCGCCATAACAGAACACTCAATATGCCAACCTGGTCTTCCTTCGCCCCATGGGGATTCCCAGGACACTTCGCCTTCTTTAGCTGCTTTCCATAAAGCAAAATCTAGAGGATCTTCTTTCTTATCTTGTTCTGAGCCTGTTCGCTGACTAGCTCCTACTTCTAACTCATCAATACTCTTATTACTTAGTTCACCGTAATGTTTGAAACGACGTGCACGGTAATACACATCACCTTGTGACTCATAAGCATAGCCTTTTTCAATTAAAACCTCAACAAATTCAATGATATCATCAATGTGATCAATCACTCGTGGATGAGAGCATGCTGGTTTCACATTTAATTTACCTGTGTCTTCTGTAAAAGCATCAATATACTTATCAGCAATGTCTTTTGTTGACACACCTTCTTCAATGGCTTGATTAATAATGCGATCATCCACATCAGTAAAGTTTGACACATAATGAACCTCATAACCCTTGTATTCTAGGTAACGACGAACCGTATCAAAAGCAACTGTACTTCTTGCATTTCCTACATGAATGTAATTATAAACAGTTGGTCCACATAGATACATGCGAACTTTCCCTGGTTCAATGGTTTTAAATTCTTCTTTTGTGCGAGTCATTGTATTATATATTTTCATATAAGCCCTTCTTTCCTTACTTATTTTGTTTGACTACCTTAGCTGGTATACCAACAGCTGTTGTATTGGCTGGTATACTTTTCAAGACAACTGAAGAGGCTCCGATTTTTGCGTTTTCTCCTATCTCAATAGGACCTAACACTTGAGCATGAGCTGAAATCAAAGCTCCTTTTCGAATTGTCGGGTGTCTCTTACCACAATCATTACCTGTCCCACCTAGGGTCACTCCGTGATAAAGAGTCACGTCGTCTTCAATAATAGTCGTCTCACCTATCACTAATCCCATACCATGATCAATGAAAAGTCGTCTTCCAATTTGCGCTCCTGGATGAATTTCAATCCCTGTGATAAATCGCCAAAATTGAGCATGGCTTTTAGCTAAAAAGTAGCATTTCTTTTTATATAAAAAATGGGATAATCTGTGGGCCCAAACAGCATGTAGGCCAGGATAAGTGAAAAAAACTTCTACATTTGATTTAGCGGCTGGGTCAAGTCTTCTGACAGTTGCGATATCCTCTTTTATACTCATGAATTCACTTCCTTAACAAACTAAAAACGCCCTTTAGTCACTTGACTAAAAGACGTTTCCACGTGGTTCCACTTTTTTTCGTAGAGAAATAAGCTTCTCCACCTTTTGATTGCTTAACGGGCATCACTCGTTTTTGACTACTTATCTTTCATCAAAACTACTCTAAGAGGCACTTCAATAACACGGTTTACTCGTTTTCACCACCCACGAGCTCTCTATATAACCATGTTATCTACTCTTCTTGTCAACGTATTTTAGTTACTAGATTGTTTAATGTGATCTAATACTTTTTCTTTACCTAAAAGCATAATGGTTTCAGCTAATTCTGGACCATGCATTTGACCACTGACTGCCACACGAATTGGCATGAATAAGTTTTTACCTTTAACCCCTGTTTCTTTTTGAACGGCTTTGATACACGCTTTAATTTCAGCTGCTTCAAAGACTTCTAATTCAGCAATATTTTTTGCAAATGCTTCTAATACTTGAGGCACTGTTTCTCCTGCTAATACTTCTTTAGCAACGTCATCTAAGCTCAATGTGTCATTGAAGAATAGACTTGATAATTCAACAATTTCACCTGCATAGCTCATTTGTGGTTGGTATAAAGAAACTAGTTCTTCTACCCATGCTAATTTTTCTTCACTTGGGTTTTCTTCCACTAATTTTGCTTCTACTAAGTATGGTAAAGCAAGTTTAGCCATTTCTGAGCGTTCAACTTGTTTCATGTATTGATTACTAATCCACTCAAGTTTTTTGTTATCAAATGCTGCTGGTGATTTACCTAAACGATTGGCATCGAACATTTTAATAAATTCTTCTTGAGAGAAGATTTCTTCTTCCCCAACTGGAGACCAACCAAGTAAGCCGATGAAGTTAAACATCGCTTCTGGTAAATAACCTAAGTCGCGGTATTGTTCGATAAATTGTAAAATCGTTTCATCACGTTTACTTAATTTTTTACCTGTTTCAGTGTTAATAATTAATGTCATATGTCCAAAAACTGGTGCTTCCCAACCAAAAGCTTCATAAACCATTAATTGTTTTGGTGTGTTTGCAATGTGATCGTCTCCACGTAAAACGTGAGTAATTTTCATCATGTAATCATCAACTGCTACAGCGAAGTTATAAGTTGGCATACCATCTCGTTTAAGGATAACAAAATCCCCACCAACGCTATCTGATTCGAATGTAATGTTGCCTTTCACTAAATCTTCAAAGCTGTATGAACGGTTTTTTGGTACGCGGAAACGTACAACTGGTGTAATACCTTCTGCTTCTTTAGCTGCTTGTTCTTCTACAGATAAATGAGCACATTTACCGTTATAACGAGGAATTTCGTCACGAGCTTTTTGAGCTTCACGTTCTGCTTCTAATTCTTCTTCTGTACAATAGCATTTATATGCTAAGTTGCTCATTAATAATTGATCGATAAGTGGTGCATAAATGTCACCACGTTCTGACTGACGGTAAGGACCATACTTCCCTGGTTTTTGAGGAGATTCGTCCCAATCAATATTTAACCATGTTAAGTTGTCTAACTGACTTTCTTCGCCACCTTCAATGTTGCGTTTTTGATCCGTATCTTCAATACGAATGATGAACTCTCCATCGTGATGTCTTGCATATAAATAGTTAAATAATGCGGTTCTCGCATTCCCTATGTGTAAATGTCCTGTTGGGCTTGGTGCGTATCTTACACGTACTTTTTTTGTCATGAAATTACCTTCCTTACTCTCTTTTTTCCCATCTATTTGTCACTCTAAATTTTACCCTCATTTGGGTCATTAGTAAAGCTAACTGAACAGGAATACTTCCTTTTTTTACTTAGTTGTTGATTGTGGTTTGTGAATGTGAAGGTTTCGCAAAAATCATGCGACCTGCTGCTGTTTGAAGAGCACTTGTCACCACCACATTAATGCGTTTGTTCATAAAATGCTTACCGTCTTCTACAACAACCATTGTACCATCATCTAGATAAGCTACTCCTTGTTGACGCTCGGTTCCGTCTTTCATTACTAAGACATCCATGGTTTCACCAGGAATCACTACAGGTTTAATCGCATTGGCTAACGCATTGATATTAAACACTGGTACATTTTGGAACTCACTTACTTTATTCAAATTGTAATCATTCGTTACAACAATACCATCTAATAACTTAGCTAGTTTAATCAACTTGCTATCAACTTCTTGAATATCCTCAAAGTCCCCTTCGTACATCTCAACTGAAATATTTTCTTCCTTTTGAAGGGCATTTAAAATATCTAGACCACGACGACCACGGACACGTTTCAAACTGTCCCCTGAATCAGCAATGTATTGTAACTCATACAACACAAAATTAGGAATCAATAACGTTCCTTCGATAAAGCCAGTTTTAGCTACATCATAGATACGTCCATCAATGATAACACTTGTATCTAAAATTTTGTACTGATGATAATTAACTGCTTGTTTCTTATCAATAATTTCCTCAGTGCCTTTTTTAGGTTTAGGTGCAAATAATTTCTTCCACTCTTCGGTTTTGGTTGTTCCAACTTTAAAACCAAAATAACCTAACAGGAGCATAATTAACGCTGGTAACAAGATATTAAGTAAGGCTACTTTTAGTGAGTACAGTGGTATGGATACCAAAGCCCCTAAAAGCAAACCAACAATAACACCAATACTACCAAACACAATGTCTTGTAAGCTTTGCTCCCCAATAAATTTTTCTACTTGTTTAATGGCACTTCTAACATAACGAAACGTAAACATGGAAATAATAATAAAAATAATGGCACCAATCAAGCCGTTCGTCACATCATTGTTCAACCATTGATTACTAGATAAGTTAAATACTTTCCAAACTGTTGGAATTAACGTGACCCCGATACTAAAACCTACTAGGGCCATTACACCATTAAAAATCTTTTTTTGCATCTGTTTTCCTCCTTTCTTATTTAAACACTTTTCTTAATGTCTCAGATACAGTTGAGACACCAATGATTTCAATTCCCGTTGGTAATTTCCAACCTTGTAAATTATTTTTAGGAACATAAATCTTCTTGAAACCTAATTTTTTAGCCTCTTTAACTCGTTGATCAATTCGATTGACTCGTCTCACTTCACCTGTTAAACCAATCTCACCAACGAAACACTCATGAGGGGAAGTTCCTTGGTCTTTATAACTTGAAGCAATACTAACCGCAATAGCTAAGTCAATAGCAGGTTCGTCTAATTTCACACCACCAGCTGCTTTTAAATAGGCATCTTGATTTTGGAGTAACAAGCCTGCTCGTTTTTCTAACACTGCCATAATAAGTGACACTCGGTGACGATCTAGACCAGCTGCTGTTCGATTGGCATTACCAAAAACAGACGGAGTAATCAACGCTTGTACTTCAGCTAAAATTGGTCTCGTTCCTTCCATAGAACACACAATAGCCGATCCAGTAGCATCAGCTAACCGTTCTTCAAGAAACGCTTCTGAGGGGTTACTAACTTCCACCAAACCTTCCTCACGCATCTCAAAAATACCTATTTCGTTAGTTGAGCCAAAACGATTTTTTACAGCTCTCAAAATTCTAAAGGTATGATGACGTTCTCCTTCAAAATAAAGCACCGTATCTACCATATGTTCTAACATACGCGGTCCAGCTAAAGACCCTTCTTTTGTCACATGTCCCACAATAAAAATCGTGATTTGATTTGTCTTAGCAATCTGCATCAACTCAGCTGTGGTTTCTCTAACTTGGCTCACACTACCAGCCACACTAGTGACCTCAGGGTGAATCATCGTCTGAATCGAATCAATCACTACATAATTCGGTCTAATTTGCTCAATGGTTTGCTTTATCATGCCCATATCTGTCTCAGCATAAACATAAAAATCATTGTTTTCTTGGCTTAATCGTTCTGCACGCATTTTTATTTGTTGGGCACTCTCTTCCCCTGACACGTACAACACATGATCGTCTAACTTACTCAGTTGTTGAGAGACTTGAAGAAGCAAGGTTGATTTACCGATTCCTGGGTCTCCCCCAATCAATACCATTGAGCCCGGCACAACCCCACCACCAAGAACCCGGTTCAATTCTTCTAAATCTGTTTGGACTCTCGTTTCTTTTTTAAACACAATTTTATCTAGTTTTTCAGGTTTAGTTGTTTCACCTGTTAAGCTGACACGACTATGACGAGTGGCCTTTTCTTGGATAATCTCTTCCACTAAGGTATTCCAATTACCACAATTAGGACAACGTCCCAAGTATTTAGGCGAGATATACCCACATTCCTGACAAACAAATTCATTTTTCTTTTTTGCCATTAATTCATCTCCTCACCTACTGATTAGTTTGTTCACAAGTACATAAACATTCTAACATACTATTAAGTATTCCTTTTAAAAAAAGAGTAACTTTTTATTGAAGTTTTCCTTATTTTCCAGAAGACCCAAACCCACCTGTGCGATCTATACCAGCTTCATCTCCATCTGCCTTTAAAAAAGGTAAAAAGATTCCTTGACCAATACGTTCCCCTTTTTTGATTACCTTATCTTTCAAACCAAAGTTAATAAACTGAAACATGATATGACCTTCATTATCAGCGTTGTTATAGTAATCACTATCAATGACCCCTACTCCGTTTCCTAGAAGTAAGAAATTTTTCATTGGGTTACTTGAGCGATTACATAGTTGTAAAAATTCTTCTTCTCCCATGTAAGCTTTCACACCTGTTGGTACTAAAGTAGGTTTCACTTGTTTTAACATGGTTTCATCCATGAAAATCTCTTCTTTATTGAAAGCCACTTTTAACGCTGTTGCGATACCTGATTTATAAATAGATGGAATAACTATCTCTTCAGCTGCTTCAAAATCATAACCAGCTGCGTGCTTTGTCGCTCTCTTTGGTAAGTTAATTCCTTCAAATGTTGATACTTTTTCAAAACCTCTAGTTCTCATTTGTCTCTTCTTCCCCTTATTACGTTTTATTTTATCCTATTAATTATACCTAAAATAACAAAAAAAAGGAGATAAAACTATAAAAGTTTTATCTCTTCCTTAAAAACTCATCTCTATTGTTTAGTCGTCTTCTTCATCAAAATCATCTACTTGAATTTGAGTCAGCTTAGTGACTTGTTTTTGACTACCAATCACTAAAGGCACATGCTCAACAATCACATCACTATACTCTAACCCAAACCATCTGGCTGGATCAAAAGCAATTTTTTTGATTGCTAACTTAATTTGCATAACAGCTGTATCAATAGCACTTAACGAAGTCACACGTGTTAACTCTTCACGAATTAAAACAAAAGCAAAATCTCCTACTTCACGTCCCTTAGTTAGCGAGTATTTTTGAGGTTGTTTTGGCAATTTACCTTCTTCCATTAAGTCATTCACAATTTGTCGAATGTAAACATTCACTTCTTGATTCATTCTAAATCCTAAACGTAATTGTACATTAACGATGTAATCCGTATCCATCATATCAACGTAATACTCATTAGTGTATGGCTCATCTGTCACAAACACATTAACAAACCAGTAAACTTTAGCTTTTTTAGGTCGTTTATCCAAGATAGAATAAATAATCTCTTTGCCAATTTGATGCCCTTTAATTTTTGATGTTAAGAACACAATGTTCGTTTGATATTGAGGAATTGATGGGTCTTGTCTTAATTCTTGAAGCTGCTCTTTGTAATCACATAAAGAAATACGGTCGTACTCTCTTTCTTGAATCACATTGCCTCGGTGCCATATAAGCATGATACCAAAAATAAGAAGAGCCATGAATACTGCTACGTAACCACCATGCATGAATTTTGTCGCACTTGAAATAAAGAAGATGCTTTCAATCACGGCAAAGAATGCAAAGATACTATAGGCAAAGACTTTTGGCATACCTTCTTGTAACAAGTAGAAAAGAATTAAGAAGGTCGTCATTAACATCGTAATCGTAATGGCTAATCCATAAGCAGATTCCATATGAGCTGATGTTCTAAAAGTTAATACAATTCCTAAACATCCAATCATTAATAAGGTATTAACAGCTGGAATATAGAGCTGTCCTTTTTGATCTGTAGGATAAATAATCTTAAGTCTTGGTAACAATCTTAACTTGATTGCTTCTGATACTAAGGTATAAGAACCTGAGATAAGTGATTGAGAGGCAATAATCGCTGCTAGTGTCGCAAAGACCACACCTACAACAGTCATTGAATCAGGCATCATTCTAAAGAATGGATTTAATAACTCAATTTGTTGGTACGTTGGGTTATTTTTCACACTAATTAACCAAGCGGCTTGACCAAAGTAATTAAGGGTTAAACACACTTTAATATATGGCCAGCTAACACGAATGTTTTTTCTTCCCGCATGCCCCAAGTCAGAATACAACGCTTCTGCTCCTGTTGTGGCTAAGAAGACACTTCCTAAAATAAAAATTCCCATTTTATTTTCGTCTGATACTAATACATGGAACGCATAATATGGATTTAGCGCTCTTAACACGCTCCAATCATTAGCGAAGTTCATAATTCCCATAACACCTAGGAAAGTAAACCAGGCTAACATAATGGGTCCAAAGGCAGTTCCGACTTTTTGAGTCCCTAAGCGTTGAATCATAAATAATCCAAAAATAATAATCATGGTAATAATAACAATAATATTTTGATCATTGCCAAAGGTGTCATAAAAGATTGGGATTCCTCTTAAGCCTTCAATAGCTGTTGTTACTGTTACGGCAGGTGTTAACACCCCGTCGGCTAAAAGTGCCGCTCCACCAATCATGGCTGGGAACAATAAATATTTTCCTGATTTCTTGACTAAGGTGTATAAAGAAAAAATCCCACCTTCTCCGTGATTATCTGCATTTAAAGCAATCATCACATATTTCACCGTTGTTAATAGTGTTAGTGTCCAAAACACTAAAGAAACTGATCCTAAGATAAAATCAGTGGAAACATTAGCTAAGCCGCCGTTTCCTTCAATAATAGCCTTCATTACATAAAGTGGACTGGTACCAATGTCACCATACACCACTCCCATGGCTACTAAAGCTCCTCCCACTTTAAACGTATCCATATTTTTTTTAGTCAATTCCTGACTCACTTTTTTTCCCTCACTTTCAAGCAAACATTTCCTTTTTTTTATCGTTTATTTTTACTGCAAACACACTGATTATAGTCTCTTTTTTTTAAAAGTCAATCTCTTTTTTTATTAAAAAAATCATTCGTTATTTAACCCAGTTTTAACAACTAACCAGCCTCTTTCTTTTTTAAAGACTCCCTCACTATATAAAGTACGTTTCTTATGACATAATTTATTAATTCGCCTCCTTTTTTCTCTAATTCCTACAGAATGCACTATATACGTGGCAACCTGTCAATAAATGAGTTAAAATCAGTAATAGATTATATAGAAAAAGGAATGTTACCCATGTCTCGTACATCAATTCAATCAGTTAAACGACTAGTCGTTAAAGTTGGAACTAGTTCACTTATTTTACCAAATGGAAAAATCAATTTAAGAGCCATTGATCAAATGGCCTTCACTTTAACCACATTAAACAATCAAGGCTATGAAGTCATTTTAGTTTCATCAGGTGCTATTGGAGCCGGTCTTCACCAACTCGGTCTAGACAAACGCCCTACGACTATTTCAAGACAACAAGCAGTCGCTGCTATTGGTCAATCAGAATTAATTAAAATCTATAACCAACGCTTTCAATATTACAATCAAACATCGGCTCAAGTGCTACTAACACGAGACGTTGTTGATTACCCAGAAAGCCGTAAAAATGTTATTAACACGATTCAAGAATTATTAGAAATGAAAGTTATCCCCATTATTAATGAAAATGACAGTGTTGCTGTAGATGAATTAGATCATTTGACTAAGTTTGGGGATAACGATCAACTATCAGCTATCGTAGCTCATCTCTCAGATGCTGATTTATTAATCATGCTCTCAGATATTGATGGTTTTTATTCAGCTAATCCAAATACTGACAAAAATGCAACCTTATACCACCGCATTACAGATATTACAGATTCCCTTGAAGCTGCTGCTGGTGGTGAAGGTAGTCGTTTTGGAACAGGTGGTATGTCAAGTAAACTAAAAGCTGCAAAACGAATATTTGCCCGTGATAGCCAAATGATTTTAGCTAATGGTGAAGAACCTAGTATTATCTTTGATATTCTAGAAGGTCAGACAATCGGTACTTTATTTGCCAGTTCAACGTATACAGAAGGAGACTAACTTATGACAACCCTAATTCAACTAGGAGAACAAGCCAAAAAAGCTGCTCGCTTTTTAGCTGTGGCAGAAACAAAGGACAAGAATCTTGCTCTTGAAGCTATTGTAGCTCAACTAAAACAAGATGAATCCATTATCTTAGCCGCTAATGAGAAAGACTTAGCTTTAGCAAAAGAAAACAATGTCCCTGAAACCATGATGGACCGTTTATTGTTGACATCTGATCGACTGATGACGATGTGCGCTGACATTGAAAGCATTATCCGCCTAGCAGATCCAATCGGACTTGTGGATAAGATGTGGAAAAATGCTGATGGCTTAACCATTGGTAAACAACGTGTGCCACTGGGTGTTATCGGTATGATTTACGAAGCTCGTCCAAACGTCACCACGGATGCTGCTAGTCTTTGCTTTAAATCAGGAAACGCTGTGATTTTGCGCGGTGGAAAAGAAGCCTTCCACTCTAATCAAGCTCTTGTTACTTCTATGCAAAAAGCCCTTGCTTCTGTTAATTTCCCAGAAGCATGTATTCAATTTATAGCTGACACTCGTCGTGAAACAGCTAAAGATTTTATGACCTTAAATGGTTATCTCGATGTTCTTATTCCTCGTGGCGGTGCTAATTTAATCCAAACAGTAGTCAAAACAGCTACAGTTCCTGTCATTGAAACAGGAACTGGTAATTGTCATGTTTATGTGGACAAAGACGCGGACTTAGAAATGGCATTAAATATTGTCATGAATGGTAAAACCCAACGCCCATCTGTGTGTAACGCGACAGAAACATTAATCGTTCATGAAGCAATTGCTGAAAGCTTTTTGCCTTTATTAGAAGTAGCTATGACGCCGTTTCATGTAGAACTAAGAGCAGACACGCTTTCTAGTCGCTATTTATCAACTAGCATTCCTGCAACTGAGGAAGACTTTAAAACAGAATTTAACGATTTTATTCTAGCAATAAAAACGGTGGCAAGCTCTGAAGAAGCTATTGAGCACATTCAAACCTATACCACACATCATTCTGAGGTGATTGTGACAAACAACTACACCACTTCTCAAAGCTTTTTAAAACAAATTGATGCAGCAGCTGTGTACGTGAATGCCTCATCTAGGTTCACTGATGGCAGTGCTTTTGGTTTTGGTGGTGAGATTGGCATTAGCACCCAAAAACTTCATGCTAGAGGTCCTATGGGGCTTAATGAACTCACTTCAACTAAATACATTATTTATGGTTCTGGTCAAATCAGACACTAAATCAATCAGTCTTCTAACACTCCTTTGTTTTGTTAGAAGACTTTTCACTTTATTAAAGGAACCTTTTTATTTTCTCTCACTCTTTTATGTTAAAATAAAAGAGTTAAATCAGTACAAATTCGGAGGACTTATCAATTGAATATAGCTAAATTTAAAGATTATTTTAAACGAGAAGGCAAATACGGCTTAACAGCCTTTTTAATCCCTTTTCTCACCATGTTTTTCGTGTATTTAAGTATTGGCATTTATTGGGGAAGTGATCGCAGTGTCTTAGCTAGTGATGCTTTTTCTCAGTTTTCCAACTTCCATGCAAGCTTTAACAACGTGCTTCACGGAAAAGAAAGTATTCTCTACACATGGAATGCTTCCTTAGGTCTTAATTATTGGTCCTTAATCTCTTACTATTTAGGTGGTATTTTTACTCCCTTAGTCTTCTTTTTTAATAACCAAAACATTCCTGATGCGCTGTATCTACTAACCTTAATCAAAGTTGGTTGTGCAGGTCTTGCCTTTTGGTATTACGGAAAAGAAACTTACAAAATAGCTCCTTGGTCCATTGTGACTTTGAGTGTGTCTTATTCTTTAATGTCCTTTATTACGGCTCACTCCGAGTTAATCATGTGGCTCGATGTTTTCGTATACTTGCCATTAGTTATTTTAGGGATTAATCGGGTGTTAGAAAAAGGACAATCCAAATTACTTTTTGCTAGTTATTTACTACTATTTATCTCTAATTTTTATTTTGGTTTTATGGTCGGCGTCTTTACTGTTGCTTACTTTTTTGTTCGTCTACTCATTGAACCCAAAGCCTATACAAAACGAATTATTCCTTACTTTGTTACCTCCTTTTTAGCAGGTATTAGTTCTATGATTATGATTTTACCAGCGGTGATGGACCTATCCACAAATGGTGAAACTCTGTCAGAAATGACTAAATTCAAAACAGAAGCCACTGCCTTTTGGGATATCGTGATGAAAAACATGATTGGTGTCTTTGATACCACCAAGTACGGCTCTATTCCTTTTATTTATGTAGGGTTACTACCTTTGATTTTCTGTTTATTCTATTTTGTAACTAAGAAAATAACTCTTAGAGAGAAGCTAGCTTACGGTAGTCTTTTCGCCTTTTTAATTGCTAGTTTTTACATAGAACCACTTAATCTATTTTGGCATGGTTTCCATGCACCTAATATGTTTCTCTTTAGATTTAGTTTCTTGTTCTCTTTTCTAGTCGTTATGCTGGCTGGATACGGGTGGGAATCTTTCACCAAACAAGACAGAGGTCACTTTGTCAGTATCTGTTTAGTCTTACCGATTGTTTTTGTGATTGCCGCACTAACCTCACCAAAGAGTAGTTACGATTACGTGACACCGGTCAATCTCTTAATCACCATTTTATTCATTTTGCTTTATTTAACAGCGATTATTTTCTTCCAATTAAAGAAAATATCCCCTAAGCGCCTAGCCTTTTTATTACTCATTATGGTGACAGGTGAAGCCTTTTTAAATACGTCTTATATGTTAAACGGTATTTTAGATGATTGGAATTACGCATCAAGAAGTCTCTACTCTGAGCCTTATCCTTCTTATAAAAAACTTGTTGATCAAGCAGACAAAGACAACAAAGAAGACTTCTACCGCTTAGAGTCACTGGCACCTATTTCTTCAAATGACAGTTTTAATTATGGCTATAGTGGTGTCAGTATGTTTTCTTCCATTAGAAACAGACACTCTTCTAACTTTTTAAATGACTTAGGTTTTCGTTCAAGAGGTACTAGTCTAAATATTCGCTACCAAAATAATACTTTATTCATGGATAGTTTACTTGGTATTAAGCACAACATTAGCGATCAAATGGTTAACAAATACGGCTTTACTTCAACTTCTAAATCAGGCAAGTATCAACTTTATACCAATGAGTATGCCATGCCTCTAGGAATACTCACTGATGACGATCTTTACAAAATGAAGTTACCTAAAAATGATAACCTAGGTGCGCAAACAGCCTTAGTTAATCAGTTGTCTCACTTAGAAGAAGATTACTTTAGCTTCAAAAAGCCAACTGTTGTCGATACTAACAACACAGATATTATTAAAAAAACAAACAATCACGTTCTCTATAAAGAACAAAAACCTAATGTTGCCAAATCTATTACTTATGATATTTTTGTGCCTGCAGGAAACCAAGCTTACTTGAGTTTATTCCCATCTAACTTCTCTCAGTTAGAAAGTTCAACGGCAACAGTCTTGTCTCAAGGAACGAGCTATAAATCGCAAATTAACATAACTGGTCAGTACTATAACTTGGGTTACTTTGAAAAAGATACAACACTACGCTTTACTTTGGAACTATACGGGACAAAAGAAGTAGAGTTAATCGACCCTCCAGTTGTTTTAATGGATACTAATAAATACCAAAGCGCCATGAAAGAAATCCAACAAAAAGGAGTAGACTTTAATGTGGATAAACGCAAAGCGTCTGCCAAAATCTCTACACCTGAAGATAGTGTCTTAATGACCACTATTCCTTATGACAAAGGTTGGACTGTCAAAATTGATGGTAAAAAAGTCCCAACGAAATCTTTAGAAAAAGCTTTTCTAACCTTTGATGTGCCTAAAGGTGACCATACGATTACCTTGTCCTTCTTACCACCAGGCTTTGTGATAGGTGTTAGTCTCTTCTTCATTGGCCTGTTAGTTTACGGATGCTATTACTACTTTTCAACAAGAAAAAAAGAAAACATGGTATCAATCCCTGAGGATTGATACCATGTTTTTTTATAACCAATTTTTGTCTGATAAACTCTTTGCAATACCATCTTCATCAACGTCTAGCGTCACTTCATGAGCCGCTTTTTTCAGATTATCAGTTCCATTTGCCATAGCAATTTTATAACCTACTGCTTCAAACATAGATAAATCATTATCACCATCACCAAAGGCAATCGCGTCCTGTTTCTCTAAACCTAATTGTTCAAGAACAAAAGAAACAGCTTTTTCTTTATCAATGCCTTTCACTGCAATTTCACCACTTTCAGGTCCGAATAAAGGCACTGTTGAGTGATATAAATGAAAGACCTCGCCAAAAGCTTCAGCAATTTTGGCAAAAGGAATCGTATTATTGATGAAAGAAATTTTATTCACATTACTATGATCTACTTCCTCATTGTCTTGTTTAGCTAGTAATTCATAAAACCACTGTGTTTTTTCGTCCATCTCTTCAAACGAAACACCTTCTTGATCTGCTACTTTTCGAACTTCTTCTTGAATTTTCCTCACACAATTGGTACTACTAAATAGCCCATCATTTGATTCTAAATAATAGCCAATATCATGTTGATGAAAGAAGTCGATAATCTCTAGCACACCTTCTTTTGGCATGGTTTGATGTTTGACGACCTCTTCTCCAATCACAATATAACCACCGCCAGCGCCAATCACGCCATCAAATCCAACGCTCAGTATCTCATCTAGAATTTCTGGTTTTGATCGCCCTGTACAAATAAAGGCTAAATGTCCCTCTTGTCTAAACTTACGAATAGCTTGTTTTGTCGACTCTAATACGACACCACTGCTGTTGCAAAGTGTGCCGTCCACATCAAAAAATGCAATTGTCATCTTACGACTCGTCCTCTCTTTTAACATACTCTCCTTTATTATAAACGAAAGACACGATAAAGGCTAAGAGAACTCAAATGTTCCTTAGCCTTTCGCTATTTTTAAAGCACTTCACCATTAGAAGCGATTACTTCTTTGTACCAATTAAATGAATCTTTACGGTAACGTGTTAGACTTCCTTGTCCTTTATCATCTTGATCTACATAAATGAATCCGTAGCGTTTAGACATTTGAGACGTACCACAACTAATTAAGTCAATACAACCCCAAGTCGTGTAACCCATTAAATCAACACCATCTTTAATCGCTTCTTTCATTTGTTCCACGTGTTTTCTGATGTAATCAATGCGGTACTCATCATGAATTTTTCCGTCTTCTGTTAATTCATCTTTTGCACCTAAGCCGTTTTCGCACACGAATAAAGGAATTTCATAACGGTCATATAATTTCATTAAAGAAATACGTAAGCCGATTGGATCAATTGGCCAATCCCATTGGGATAACTCTAAATGCTCATTTTTAATTGGGCTATCAAATGAACCGGCTAATTCAGAAGCATCTTCACGAGCTTCCGTTACGTGAGACATGTAGTAACTAATTGCTACGTAGTCCACTTTACCAGCTTTAAGAATCTCTTCGTCGCCTTCTTCCATAGCCACATGAATGTTATTATCAGCAAAGTAGCGAGCCATATAACTTGGGTACTCACCACGCGCTTGAACGTCTGGATAAAACATATTCAATTGATTTGATTTTAAAGCTTGTAGTTGGTCTTCTGGTTTTGTTGTTAGTGCATATGATTCGATTTGATTAATCATACAACCAACTTTAGCTTCTGGCATAATCTCACGAGCAGCCTTTACAGCTAAAGCACTTGCTAAAAATTGATGGTGACTTGCTTGATACGTTACTTCTAATTTTTTCTCAGGATCGATTAAATCTTCTAAGATACCTGCTCCTGTGTAAAGACTGTTTAAGTTCATGTTCATCTCATTAAACGTAATCCAATAAGTCACTTTTGATTTGTAGCGATTGAATAACACACGAGCATATTTATCAAATAAAGGAATCAACTCACGACTTGCCCAACCATTGTACTTTTCAGTTAACGCAATAGGCATTTCGTAATGAGACATAGTTACTAATGGTTCGATTCCGTATTTAGCACATGTATCAAATACCTTGTCATAAAAAGCTAATCCTTCTTCATTTGGTTCAGCTTCTAAACCAGTTGGGAAAATACGTGCCCAAGAAATAGATAAGCGGAACGTTTTAAAGCCCATTTCTGCAAATAAGGCGATATCTTCCTCGTAACGATGGTAAAAATCAATCCCCCAACGTTTCGGGAATAAATAGTTCGCTTCGTTTTCTTTGTATTCAGCTAATTCTTTAGACGTTACATTAAAGGTAAAGTTATCCACTTTTCCTGTTGCATAAGGATCTTTATACGCTGCATAATCTGACGTTGACATCCCTTTGCCGCCTTCGTTATAAGCACCTTCGATTTGGTTAGCAGCAGTTGCCCCACCCCATAAAAATCCTTTTGGAAATCCTGTTTGTAATTCTTTCATTAAAAATTCCTCCTATATAAGTTTAGTTAATTTATTTTTTAACTCTATTAGTTAACAACGATTAATATTTCTTCCTTACCACTTGTTACTTTTGAATCACTCTTAATAGCTGGTAAGACATCTAAGTAGTTTGGTGTATTTGTAATCACAACAGGTGAAAACAAACTTAAGCCTTTAGCTTCAATCAACTCTTTATCAAATGTCAGTAATGTGTCTGAAGCAGTCACTCTGTCACCTTGATTGACTAGACGTTTAAAACCTTCACCTTTAAGCTCAACTGTGTCAATGCCCACATGAATCAATACCTCTACACCGGCATCTGAAACAAGGCCAATAGCATGATTTGTGTCTGTTGTCATCGTAATCACCCCATCAAAAGGTGCTACTGCTTCACCTTCACTTGGGATAATACCAATCCCTTTACCCACGATTTCTGAGGCAAATGTTTCGTCAGGACAAGTACTTAATTCTTTCACAACACCTGTTAGTGGTGACAAAATTTGACTAGAAGCTTCTTCAGTAGTACTCACAGAATGTGTTGCTTCTACTTTTGTTTCCCCTGTATCAAATCCTAAAAAGAGAGTCGCGACAAAACCAACAGCAAAACTTGAGACAGCCCCAATCAAGGCAAACAGAAAGTTATTCGTACCACTTTCAATATAAGTCGACATCGCTAAAATACCAGGTAAAGTAAAACTAAAAGTTTTCACTGCAAAGGTCCCAAAAATAGCTCCTCCCACTGCGCCTCCTAGCATACTAGCGTAAAATGGTTTTTTTAGTTTCATCGTTACACCGTAAATGGCTGGTTCGGTAATCCCAAAAATAGCTGGAATAAAAGCTGAAACGGCTACTTGCTTCATTTTTTGGTCCTTAGTCTTAACAATAACCCCAAGAGTAGCACCTGCTTGAGCTAGGTTAGCTACTAAGTTCATAGGTAACAGCATAATGTCATAGCCAAGTTTCCCTAAACTTGTAAAAGTTCCCGGGAAGAAGGCATAGTGCATACCAGTAATAACGATTAGAGGCATTAAGCCACCCATTAGGGCACCTGCAACTGGTCCTGCCACAGTAAATAACATCGTAAAGAAACTTTCTAAATAAGAACCAATTAAATTACCTAGTGGCGCAATAAAAGCTAATAAAATCGGTGCTGTGACAAGTAAACTAATTAAAGGAACAAACACAATGTTTAATGATTTAGGAACTAATTTAGTCGCATATTTCTCAACGTAGCTTAATAGTAAAACGCCTAAAATAATGGGAATTACCGTTGAAGCATAACTATTCATCGGAATTGTTATGCCAATAAATTTCAGACTAGTAATCTCTCCTGCTGCGGCATTTGCCATAAATGTGGGATACATTAATATTCCTGCTAATGCTACTGCTAAGGATTGATTGGTTTTAAATTTCTTAGCGGCAGAAAAAGCTACTAAGAAAGGTAAAAAGTGAAATGTTGCATTTGAAATCGCATCTAAAACAGCATATGTTGAGCTCTTATCTGACAACACATTGAAAAATACTAGCATTGCCATGATTCCTTTAAGTAGCCCACTTCCGACAATTGCTGCTAGAATCGGTGTAAAGATACCTGAAATAACATCAAAAACATATTCGATTGGATTCATTTTTTGATGGCCTTCATTACCAGTTTCACTTAACTGCCCATCAGTTAAACGACTGATTTCTAGATATACATTAGCCACTTCACTACCAATAATAATTTGGAACTGACCACTTTGAAATTGAGCTCCCATAACCCCGTCTAACTCTTTAATAGCATCTAATTGCACTATATTAGGGTTCTTTAAATTAAAACGAAGTCGCGTGATACAGTGCCAATGTTGATTGATATTACTAACGCCGCCAATTTTTTCAATAAGCTCTTTTGCTAATTCTTGATTAGTCATTATTACTCCTGCTTTCCTTTTTAAGTATAGAAAAAAACCTAAACAAAGCCTGTCACTCCGAAGAGATAAAGGTAACTTTGTTTAGGTTAATGCCTGTGTTACGTTACACACCTAATATGATTATTTAGTTTCTGAAACAACTCGCTCAATGTGGATAATCAAGTAAATCATTTCGTCGTCATTGACGTCTAGTTGATACTCTCTTTTTAACATCTCACGAATCATTAAGCTACATGCATAGCTTTTTGGATACTGCTCTTGGATAATATCATATAATTTCTGATTCGTTTCTTGAACCACTTCTTGATTATGAAGCTGACGATTCATAAAGTAACGAATATGTGTGACAAACCGTGAATAATTAAGACTATCCTTTTTCAATGACACATTAAACAAGGATTGAATAATCTTTACCATGCTTTTGGTTATCTTGGTAATCAACATGGTCTCATCCATTGACTCTAAGCCATCTTGAGCGTTAACAAAGTGAAGAGCAATAAAAGCAGACTCCACCTCAGGTAACTTCACCCCTAATTCGTTATCAATTAAAGTCAAAGCTTCCTTACCTAGATTGGCTTCTTCATAATACAAAAAAGGAATCTCCCATTGTAGGGTACTGTCGGCTAATTCTATTCCTTCTTTTTGACGCGAAATAGCACTTTGAATATGATCTGATAATGATACAAGTAAACTTGCACTAAGTTTTTTACCCATTCGCTTTTCACCAAGCTCCATAATAGATTCAGTCACTGCCAACACATCTGGTGTGACATTTTCCATTAAGGCAGAAATATCTTGATTTGCATTTGCTTGAAATACTTTAGTGATTAAAGACTCATCAATCGGGTCATTTTTCTTCTTTTTAAAACCAATTCCCTTACCAAATAAGACATACTCTTTTCTTTGATCATTGTGTGCTAAGACTAAATTGTTATTTAGCGATTTTACAGTAATGTAAATATGATCACTCCCTATACAAAAAAACACCAAACAAAAGAAGCTCCATTGATTACTTCTTGTTTGGTGGTGCCTGATCGTATCAGTTACACTCCGTGTGTTTTATGTAAGTCAACTTTAACATGTCTAGAAAGCGGTGTCAACATTAAAAAAAGAAAAGATTGCACCAAGTTACACACCTGGATACAATCTTTTTAACTCTCTAAGACACACTATCAATGGTTCTTTTCAGCATGTCACTCATTTCTTTATTGTATTGGTCTTTATCGTTAATCCCTGAAATAAAGGCTAGTAATAACTTTTCTAACTCATCGTCTTGATTATCTGCCAGTTGCCATTTCTTTTTATCCTTCTCAAAAATCAATGACACTTTTGTAGCTTCTTTTTTCGTTTGGCCTTTTTCTAATCCCTCTTCATAAGCTAACAATAACCCCGTCTTTTTATTATCACTCGATAAACTAGGGGATTTCATCAACTCACGAAACACAGTCTCTAACGTCTGCTCCACTAAATGACTGTAATCAAATCCATGAATGGTATAAGTTACTTCTACTCTTTTTTTATCTATTTCTTGTGTCTTTAACTCATAACTACTTTTCTTTCTAACAGTCCTCATTAAATCTGTGGACAACTGCTCTTTTTCCGCATCTGTTAAATTATCCACAACGGAATCAAATACATCTGAAAAAGAATCTTCAAACACATTTGTCATTAGCTTCAATTGTTTACTTAATAACTCACCTTCTACAAAAGTTTCCTTAAAAGCCTCATCTTGCTGTTGATAAATAAAATGATCCACAAATAAAGAGCCAACCTCTTCTGAAGTGAGAGCTTTTTTTCCACAAGCGCCAAGAGTCATGACTAAGATAATTAAACTACACAATAGGTATGTTTTTCTTTTCATAAATTGGTCCTTTCACTAAAATTCAAATACACTATATCACAAAACATTGAAAAAACAATGATTTTTGGATACAAAAATCCATATTTCTCTAATTTTATATAAAAGGGGGTTCTTTTGTGCTCATTACTCTGTCTTTTTTAGCCAGTTTCTTCTTATCCAGACTGGCATGTTTTTTAACAAAAACGCCAACTCTAACTATCAGAAAAATCATTATCCTATGGGAGATAAGTCTCATCTTGTTAATCTATTTATTTCATCATTTGTTCCCGTTGCCTGAATCAATCTATTTACTATCCCTGTGGCTAATGAGCTTTACCTTAAGCCTTACAGACTATCTTAGCCTAATGGTTGAACCATTCATTCTTTATCCATTTGCCTTAATTACTTTTATCTTTTTTGTTTCTTATCAACCATTTAACCTCGTGCAATTCTTATTACCTTGCGGTATATACCTCTTCTTTTGTTGTCTGGATATATTTATGAATGATTCAATCGGTGGTGGCGATATTAAACTGCTAATGATTTATGGCTTTTTTCTGTCCTTCCAACAGATTCTCTACCTCATTTTAATCGCTTCTCTTAGCGGTCTTCTATTCATTTTACTTGTCCACATAACAACGGGTAAACGTGTGGATAAACTTCCCTTTGTACCCTTTTTGACACTTGGCTTAATTCTTGCGACTTTGTGGATAAACTAAAAAAGTTGAGTTAGAGACATGCTCTAACTCAACTTTTAAACATTAATCTTTTGTTTTTAACGCATCTGCTGCTGCCATTTGTGCTTCAATGTCACTGATACTGTAAACATTGTCACTAGCAACGCCCACTTCTTTTGGTTCCATGTTACGGTATTTTGGCATACCAGTACCGGCAGGAATAATCTTACCGATAATAACATTTTCTTTAAGTCCAAGTAAGTGGTCTTTCTTACCGCGAATCGCTGCATCCGTTAACACACGAGTTGTTTCCTGAAATGACGCTGCTGATAAGAAACTGTTTGTTTCAAGAGACGCTTTTGTAATACCAAGTAACACAGGACGACCTGTTGCAGGTGTTCCACCAGCTACTAATGTATTGTAGTTACGTTCTTTAAACTCACTAATATCAAGTAATGTACCTGGTAAGATATCAGAATCACCTGGATCCATGACACGTACTTTACGTAACATTTGACGTACCATTACTTCAATATGTTTATCGCCGATTTCTACCCCTTGCATACGGTATACTTTTTGTACCTCTTTAAGTAAGTAGTTTTCAACAGTTAACACGTCTGTAATTGTTAATAATTGTTTTGGCTCGATAGAACCTTCTGTTAATGGAGTACCACGTTCAATGATATCCCCTTCAGCAACTTTCATACGAGAAGTGTAAGGAACACTGTAAGTTCTTGTATCAGTTTTACCTTTAACAATAACTTCTTTCGTACGATCTGATGCATCTTCAGAAATTTCAATAACTTCCCCAGCAACTTCAGAAACAACAGCAACCCCTTTAGGATTACGTGCTTCAAAGATCTCTTGGATACGAGGTAAACCTTGAGTGATATCATCTCCGGCAACCCCACCCGTATGGAAGGTACGCATTGTTAACTGAGTACCTGGCTCACCGATAGATTGAGCGGCAATTGTACCAACTGCTTCCCCAACTTCTACTTCAGAACCAGTTGCTAAGTTACGTCCATAACAGTGTTTACATACACCGTGTTTTGTATTACATGTGTAAACTGAGCGGATTGAGATTTCTTCAATACCAGCTTCAGTAATTTCTTTAACAATATCTTCAGTAATGATTTCGTTAGCGCCAATAATTTTAGCACCAGTTTCTGGGTGAACCACTGATTTACGAGTGTAACGACCTAACATACGCTCTTCAAGTGTTTCAATGATTTCATTACCTTCTTTGATTGCTTTAATATCAAGACCGCGATCAGTACCACAATCTGTTTCACGAATGATAACATCTTGGGCAACGTCTACTAAACGACGAGTTAAGTAACCTGAATCGGCTGTCTTAAGGGCCGTATCCGTCATACCTTTACGAGCACCGTGAGTTGAGATAAACATTTCTAAGACTGTTAATCCTTCACGGAAGTTAGATACGATCGGTAACTCCATGATACGTCCGTTAGGAGCTGCCATAAGTCCACGCATACCAGCAAGCTGAGTAAAGTTGGAAATGTTACCACGGGCTCCAGAGTCAGACATCATGAAGATTGGGTTACGGTCATCTAAGCTTTCCATCAGTTTAATTTGGATAGCATCTTTTGTTGCATTCCAAATACCAATAACGCGCTCATAACGCTCGTCATCAGTGATTAAACCACGACGGAATTGTTTTGTAACAGCATCTACTTGTTTATGAGCTTCTTCAATCATGCCTTGTTTTTCATGTAAGACAACGATATCGGCAATCCCTACAGTCATACCTGCATAAGTAGAATGTTTGTAACCTAAGTCTTTCATTCTATCTAACATTTTAGATGTTTCGGTAATCTTGAAGCGTTTGAAGACTTCAGCAATGATATTACCTAAGTTTTTCTTCTTGAATGGACCAATTTTATCTTGTTTAGCAATATGTGCTGGAATATCAGTACCTGCTTCAACAAAATACTTATCAGGTGTTTGAACTGTTAAGTTGTAATCTGTTGGTTCATTTAAGTAAGGGAATTCTGGTGGCATAATTTCGTTAAAGATAACTTTACCAGCAGTTGTAATTAAAATACGATCACGTTGCCATTCAGTAAATGGTTTTTCAGGCATTGAGCTTGTTTGTAAACCAATACGTGAATGTAGATGAACGTAACCATTTCTCCATGCTAAGACAACTTCGTCTAAGTTTCTGAAGATCATACCTTCACCGATTTGTCCTGGCTCTTCCATTGTTAAATAGTAGTTACCAAGAACCATATCTTGAGATGGTGTAACAACAGGTTTACCATCTTTAGGGTTAAGGATATTTTGAGCTGCTAACATAAGTAAACGAGCTTCTGCTTGTGCTTCTTCACTTAAAGGAACGTGAACCGCCATTTGGTCCCCATCGAAATCGGCATTGTAAGCCTCACATACTAATGGGTGAAGACGAATCGCGCGACCTTCAACTAAAACTGGCTCAAACGCTTGGATACCAAGTCTATGTAGTGTAGGTGCTCGGTTAAGTAATACTGGATGTTCTTTAATAACATCTTCTAAAACGTCCCAAACAGCGTCTTCTTGACGTTCGATTTGACGTTTAGCATTTTTAATGTTGCTTGCAATTTCGCGTTTAACTAATTCGTGCATTACAAATGGTTTGAATAATTCAATTGCCATTTCTTTTGGTAAACCACATTGGTACATTTTTAAGAATGGTCCAACAACGATTACCGAACGACCTGAATAGTCAACACGTTTTCCAAGTAAGTTTTGACGGAAACGACCTTGTTTACCTTTAAGCATATGAGATAAAGATTTAAGTGGACGGTTACCTGGTCCAGTTACTGGACGGCCACGACGACCATTATCAATCAAAGCATCTACTGCTTCTTGTAACATACGTTTCTCATTTTGAACGATGATTCCTGGTGCATTTAAGTCTAATAAACGTTTCAAACGGTTATTACGGTTAATCACACGACGATATAAATCGTTTAAATCACTTGTTGCAAAACGTCCACCTTCTAATTGAACCATTGGACGTAAATCTGGAGGAATAATTGGCACAACGTCCATTACCATCCAGTTTGGTTCATTTCCAGAAGTTCTAAATGCTTCTAAAATATCTAAACGGCGGATAGCACGAGTTCTTTTTTGTCCTTGTGCTGTTTTTAATTCTTCTTTTAATTCAACAACTTCTTTTTCAAGATCAACGTTTTCTAATAAGCGTTTGATGGCTTCTGCCCCCATAGACGCTTGGAAACCTTGTCCGTATTGTTGACGTTTTTCACGGTACTCACGCTCTGTTAATAATTGTTTTACTTCTAAAGAAGTATCTCCTGCATCAGTTACAACGTATGATGCAAAGTAGATAATTTCCTCTAAGGCACGTGGGCTCATGTCTAAGACAAGACCCATACGACTTGGGATTCCTTTAAAGTACCAGATATGAGTAACAGGTGCTGCAAGCTCGATATGAGCCATACGCTCACGACGAACTTTCGAACGAGTTACCTCAACCCCACAACGGTCACAAACGATTCCCTTATAACGAATACGTTTATATTTTCCACAAGCACATTCCCAGTCCTTAGTAGGACCGAAAATGCGTTCACAGAAAAGACCATCACGTTCAGGTTTTAAAGTACGGTAGTTAATTGTTTCAGGTTTTTTTACTTCACCGTATGACCAGCTTCTTATTTTTTCAGAAGAAGCTAAGCCAATTTGCATGCTTTCGAATTTATTTACATCGATCAAAAGATGTCCCTCCGTTTCTTAATCTATCAGAAATAACTATTGGTCAAGTTTTGACTATTCCTTGCCTTCTTGTGCATCTTTTAATGATTGTTCTAATTTCTCTTTTTCAGCTTGTTCTTTAGCGTATTTAGCTAAAGCGTCAACTGTAATTAAATCATCATCTTCGTCATCCATGTCGCGTAATTCAAGCTCGTTATCATCCGCATCTAATACGCGCATATCTAATCCTAAAGCTTGTAATTCTTTAACAAGAACTCGGAATGATTCTGGTACACCAGGTTTTTGAATAGGCTCACCTTTAACAATTGATTCATATGTTTTCACACGACCTACAACGTCATCTGACTTGTAAGTTAAGATTTCTTGTAACGTGTATGCAGCTCCGTATGCTTCAAGAGCCCAAACTTCCATCTCACCAAAACGTTGTCCACCAAATTGAGCTTTACCTCCAAGTGGTTGTTGCGTTACTAATGAGTAAGGTCCAATTGATCTTGCATGTAGTTTGTCGTCTACCATGTGGGCAAGTTTCAGCATGTACATAACCCCAACAGAAATACGGTTATCAAATGGTTCACCTGTACGTCCATCATAAAGGATTGTTTTAGCATCACGAGCTAAGTTTGCTTCTGCAACAGTTGCCCATACATCTTCCTCGTCAGCTCCATCAAATACAGGAGTTGCTACATGAATACCTAATGAACGAGCAGCCATACCTAAGTGTAACTCAAGTACTTGCCCAATATTCATACGAGAAGGTACCCCTAATGGGTTTAACATGATATCAACAGGTGTACCATCTGGTAAGAACGGCATGTCTTCTTCAGGCATAATACGAGATACTACCCCTTTATTACCATGACGACCGGCCATTTTGTCACCTTCGTTGATTTTACGTTTTTGAACGATATACACACGAACTAACATGTTAACACCAGGTGCTAACTCGTCGCCTGCTTCACGAGTAAAGATCTTAACATCATGAACAATACCGCCACCACCATGTGGTACACGTAATGATGTATCACGAACTTCACGGGCTTTTTCACCAAAGATAGCGTGTAATAAACGCTCTTCAGCTGATAATTCAGTAACTCCTTTAGGTGTTACTTTACCTACTAATAGGTCACCATCATGAACTTCAGCACCGATTCGGATAATACCCATTTCATCTAAATCTTTAAGTGCGTCATCCCCAACGTTAGGTAATTCGCGAGTAATTTCTTCAGGTCCAAGCTTAGTATCACGAGCTTCTGATTCATATTCTTCAATATGGATAGATGTATACACATCATCTTTAACCAGACGACGACTCATAATGATCGCATCCTCGTAGTTATAACCTTCCCACGTCATGAATGCTACTAAAACGTTTTGTCCTAAAGCCATTTCTCCTTCTTCCATAGAAGAACCATCTGCCAATGTATCTCCAGCTTCAACGATTTCACCTAATTTAACAATTGGGCGTTGGTTGTAACTAGTACCAGCATTTGAACGGTGGAATTTAATCACGTTGTATTTATCTAAAGCACCATTGTTACGACGAACACGGATTTCTTTAGCATCAACATATTCAACTACACCATCATGTTTACATAAAAGAGCTGCACCAGAGTCATGAGCGGCTTTGTATTCCATACCTGTTCCTACAAGTGGAGAACGTGGTTGGATTAAAGGCACCGCTTGACGTTGCATGTTCGCTCCCATAAGCGCACGGTTAGAGTCATCGTTTTCCAAGAAAGGAATACATGCTGTCGCTACCGCAACTACTTGTTTAGGAGAAACGTCCATGTAGTCAACTTTTTCAACTGAAACTTCTAAGTTTTCACTTTGGATACGAGCCATTACTAACTCTTCAGCGAAACTACCATCTTCATTTAATGGAGAGTTTGCTTGGGCTACCATGTAATGGTCTTCCTCGTCAGCTGTTAAGTAATCAATATGAGCAGTTACTTTACCGTTAGCGCGGTCTACACGGCGATAAGGTGTTTCGATGAATCCATATTTATTCACTTTCGCATAACTTGATAAACTGTTGATAAGACCGATATTTGGTCCCTCAGGCGTTTCAATCGGACACATACGACCGTAGTGAGAGTAGTGAACGTCACGTACTTCATATCCGGCACGGTCACGAGTCAAACCACCAGGCCCTAAGGCAGATAGACGACGTTTATGAGTTAACTCACTTAATGGGTTTGTTTGGTCCATGAATTGAGATAACTGAGAAGAACCGAAGAATTCTTTCATTGACGCAACAACAGGACGAATGTTGATTAACTGTTGAGGTGTTAATGTTTCAGTGTCTTGAATAGACATTCTCTCACGTACCACACGTTCCATACGAGATAAACCGATACGGAATTGGTTTTGTAATAACTCACCAACTGAACGGATACGACGGTTACCTAAGTGGTCAATATCGTCTACGTTTCCGATATCTTCTTGTAAGTTTAAGAAGTAGCTCATTGTTGCAATAATATCAGCAGGACGAACTGTCTTAACTTTATCTTCTAAATTACCATTACCAATCACATTAACAACGCGTTCAGGGTCTTTTGGTGAAAGAACTTTAATCACTTGGACAGTCATTGGTTCAGTCACAACACCATCTTCACTTGGGTAGTAAGTCACACTGTTAATACCATTGTCTAAGTATTCTTCTAAGTTATCCATTACTTGACGAGAGATAACAGTTCCTTTTTCAGCAACGATTTCTCCTGTTTCAGGATCAACTAATGTTTCAGCCAATGTTTGATTTAATAGACGTGTTTTTAAGTTTAATTTTTTGTTTAATTTGTAACGACCAACAGCTGCCAAGTCATAACGTTTTGGATCGAAGAAACGAGAGTTTAATAAGTTTCTTGAACTTTCTGCTGTCTTAGGCTCGCCTGGACGTAATCTTTCATAAACATCTTTAAGAGCTTCTTCAGTACGAGAATCTCCAGAATTTTTGTGGATATCTTTTTCGATAGTTGCTTGTAAACTTTCGCTTTCACCAAAAATCTCCATAATAGTAGAATCTGATCCAAATCCTAAAGCACGAACAACTACTGTAAATGGAATTTTTCTCGTACGGTCAATACGAGCGTATGATAAATTTTTAGCGTCAGTTTCTAATTCTAACCAAGCTCCACGGTTAGGAATAACTGTTGTTCCAAAACCTTGTTGACCATTTTTTTCAACTTTACCATTAAAGTAAACACCAGGTGATCTTACTAACTGAGAAACGACAACGCGTTCCGCACCGTTAATGATAAATGTACCCATTTCAGTCATTAGTGGGAAATCTCCAAAGAATACTTCTTGAGATTTGATTTCACCAGTTACTTGGTTGTCTAGTCTTAATGTCACATGAATTGGTGCAGAGTAGTTAGCGTCATGAGCACGAGCTTCTTCTACTGTGTACTTAGGTTCTTTCATTTCGTAATCTACAAATTCTAATGATAACTTGTCACTAAAATCTGTAATTGGCATAATATCCTCAAACATTTCTCTTAAACCTTCATCTAAGAACCATTTGTAAGAATCTGTTTGAATTTCAATTAAATTTGGCAGTTCCAATACTTCACTAATCTTTGAATAACTGCGTCTTTCTCGGTGTTTTCCGTATTTGACAACGTGTCCAACCAAATTAAGTCACCCCTTCTGAGTTTGCTTCAAAAATAATCTTATGTTACAAATATTAAACTTATATTACAATAGATGTAATAAACAGTTTTTAAGCAAAAAAAAACCAAAAATAGACAGAGAACTCATAAAATATGGTCGATCTACTTTTGTTTTCCTATAATAAAGGGTCATGGACAATATTTCACGCCCCTTTTCATCTGTAAACATAAAACCTTCTGCAACTAATCATTTTATCGCCTTTAGCATCTTTTGTCAACAACAAAAAAAGCCAGATCCCCATCTGGCTTTCCTCCCCATTAATCCCTGCCTTCGTTTTGTTACATAAACGTGGCTATTGCTTTTGATGTTTCTTAAAAACAACAGGACTATAAGTTCCCGTTTTGTCTTTTCATTATCTATCACCCGTCTACTGCTTTAACATGTAGAACGTATCGGAAAATTCTTCTAATTTGCTGATTGATAAAAATTAAAGGTAACCGTCTTGTTTATCGCCCCTTATAATCCCCATTTCGATAAACAATACGTTCTAAAATAACCATTTTATAAAAAAACAAATTAGCAGAAAATCTTCTTTCTATTAGAAGAGAAGAAAATAATTAGAAAAAGCACAAAACACTAAAACGGAACCGCAATATTTATTATATAGTATCTTTTTTAAAAAAGTTATCACTATTTTCTTATGGATAGGTAAAATATGGGAATTGAACATTTTTCTCAAAGTTATCCGCTTACAATCGCTATTGTTTCACAGTTTCTGAATTTGTTCTTTTTTACCCTCAAAAAAACTTTTTTGTTTTTATACGTTTAAAAAACAAAACTTATCACACTCCCAATGAAGATAACAACTTATTTCTTCTTTCTATCCTTCTTTTTCTCTTTTAATTTTCGTGAAATTTACAAGAAAATTGACAGAAATCAAATTATTTAATTCACATTCACCTTTTAAAAATAACGAAAGTTACTAAAACAATATTGTTTCATCTTAGGGAAAAGAGAGTGCGACCTCAATTAGTCACACTCTCTTTTTGATTAATTATTTTTGACTCACAATAATAAAATAGCCCTTTTCCTTAGTAACAATCTCAGCGTTACCAAACACGTCTTCCATTTTCTTTTGAGCACTTGGCGCCCCTTGTTTCTTTTGGATGACGATTGTTAGAGTGCCACCTTCTACTAACTGGTCATAAGCGCCAGAAATAATCCCATGAACCACTGATTTGCCTGCGCGAATTGGTGGATTACTCACAACGGCTGCAAAATCTGTTTTCTCCACACTTTCGTAAATGTTAGACACATAAGCCTTCACTCCTGAAACACCATTAAGTGCTGCATTTTCAGTTGTTAAAGCCACTGCGCGCTCATTCACATCAATCATCTCAACAGGTCGATTTGTACTGTAAGCTAATGACAATCCAATAGGACCATAACCACAGCCCACATCTAAGATAGCTCCTTCTGGGATGTCTTCTTCACTAAAAGCATCAATTAAGACTCTTGAGCCAAAATCAACAGTTGCCTTTGAGAAGACATTGGTATCTGTAATGAATTTAAAGTTTTTTCCTTTTAATGGAAACTCCCACTGTTTGCGGTTGTGGGCTGTTTCAGGTTGATTAGTGTAGTAATGACTCATAACTAGCCTTCTTTCTTTTTTCTTATCTCTTCGTTGATTAAGCGAGCTAATAACTCGTAGCCAGCTTCAGAAAAATGAAGCCCATCTCGTTGTAAATAACTCTCTGGTTGATCAGCTAACATGGCCTCTAGTAGGTCAATGTAGCTAATACCTTGTTCTAGACTGATTTCTCTTACACAGTCGCTAAATTCTTTTAGTCTTTCTAGAGGACGCTCTGTTGCGTAAAATATTTGACTGGCATAAGGCGTCCCGATTAAAATCATTTTATCAGAACCAATTCTTTCTATTAAAGCTAACATATTTTTCTTGTAAGCTTCTAAGGACACGCCTCTTATAAGAGACACATCATTTGCTCCAAAAAAGACAGTGACTAAATCAGGTTCATATCTTAACACATGACGTTCTACTCGTTCTATGGCCTCTTTTGTTGTATTTCCTGGAATCCCTGCGTTAATGACTTCAATTTCGTCAAAAACTGCTTCGATTTTTTCATTTAAACGAAAGTCTGTTAGACCTTCTTCATAACCGGCTGTAATACTATCCCCAAATAGAATAATTTTTACCATGATTAACACCTCTTATTTTAAACTAATACACCCTTGTGATATAATCATGAAGACTTTAACATCATAGCATGAATTAAGGAGTTGTAAACATGTTTATCCTTTTATCCACAATCAATCAAAAAGAACAGATTCTTGTTAAGACTACTCGTTTACAGCTTTCTAATAGTAGCATACCACATGAATCTTATTTAGGAGTTTAACTATGACTGAAAAAACAAACTACTATCATTTAACTCGTGATGAGTGGCAAAGTTTTTATCGAAACGGTATTGCCCCACTGACTGATTCTGAGTTACAACAGATAAAAAGTTTCAATGACCGCATTTCCTTACAAGACGTACAAGATATTTATATTCCACTCACTCATTTAATTCACATTTATATGAAGGAATATGAATCACTTCACTTAAGTAAGGGTATGTTCATGCAAGAATTTGTTCCACCAGCACCATTCATCATTGGTGTAGCTGGAAGCGTGGCTGTTGGAAAAAGTACCACATCACGCTTACTACAAATGATGCTTTCAAGAACCTTTAAACGACGCAACGTACAACTAATTACGACAGATGGTTTCTTGTACTCAACTGAAGAATTGGAAAAACGTGGTATCTTAGATAAAAAAGGCTTCCCTGAAAGTTATGATATGGAGCTATTACTTGATTTTCTAAATGCAGTGAAGAATGGTAAAGACAACTTAAAAATCCCTAAATACTCTCATGAGATTTATGATATTATTCCGGATGAGTTTGAAGAAATTACCCAACCGGATATTTTAATCGTTGAAGGGATTAATGTCTTACAACTTCCTGCTAATCAACAAATTTACGTTAGTGATTTCTTTGATTTCTCTGTTTTTGTTGATGCAGAGCCAGAATTAATCGAAACTTGGTACTTAGAACGCTTTGAAGCACTATTAGACCTTGCAAAAGATGACAAAACTAACTATTATTATGAATATGCGAATGGACCAAGAGAAGACGCTTTGGCATTTGCACGTGAAGTCTGGAAAGATGTTAACTTGAAGAACTTAGAAGAGTTCATCTTACCAACGAGAAGTCGTGCAGACGTTGTCTTACATAAAACAACGAACCATGCCATTGATGAAATCTCATTAAGGAAGTTCTAGTATAGAAAAAAATATAAAGAAAGATAGGGTGAAGCAAGTGACAAACACGTCAGATTTTAAAGACATGGAAAAAATCATCGTATTGGATTTTGGTAGCCAATACAATCAATTAATTACACGCCGCATTAGAGAATTTGGAGTATTCTCTGAACTTATGAGCCACAAAATCACTGTGGAAGAAATTAAGGAAATCGCACCTATTGGAATCATCTTCTCAGGTGGACCAAACAGTGTGTATGACGAGGAAAGTTTCTCAATCGACCCTGAAATTTTTGAATTAGGTATCCCAATCTTAGGGATTTGCTACGGTATGCAATTAATGACTCATAAATTAGGTGGAGTTGTTGAGAGCGCTGGAGCACCTGAATACGGAAAAGCTATGTTAGACATTACTGATCCTTCAACTAAATTATTCAAAGGGTTACCAGAAACTCATCAAGTATGGATGAGCCATGGTGATTTAGTCACTAAAGTTCCTACTGGATTTGACGTTGTTGCAACAAGTGCTAACTGCCCTATCTCAGCTATGGAAAACCATGAAAAAGGCTTATATGCCGTTCAATTCCACCCAGAAGTACGTCATTCAGAGCATGGTAACGACATGTTACGTCATTTTGCTTTTGATATTTGTCATGCTAAAGGCGACTGGTCAATGGAGAGCTTTATCGAAGTTGAAATCAACAAAATCCGTGAACAAGTTGGAGACAAAAAAGTCTTACTTGCTCTTTCAGGTGGCGTTGACTCAAGCGTTGTTGGTGTACTTTTACAAAAAGCAATCGGTGACCAATTAACTTGTATCTTTGTAGACCATGGTTTACTACGTAAAGACGAAGGCGATCAAGTAATGGATAGCCTATCTGGTAAATTCGGCTTAAACATTATCCGTGTGAACGCTAAAAAACGTTTCATGGATAAATTAGCTGGTGTATCTGATCCAGAACAAAAACGTAAAATTATTGGTAATGAATTCATCTACTTATTTGATGATGAAGCTGCTAAATTAGAAGGTATTGACTTCTTAGCTCAAGGTACTCTTTACACAGACGTTATTGAAAGTGGTACTGATACTGCCGAAGTAATCAAATCACATCATAATGTTGGTGGTTTACCTGATGATATGGAATTCGAATTAATCGAACCATTAAACACATTATTCAAAGACGAAGTACGTGCTTTAGGTATTGAGCTTGGTATGCCTGAATCATTAGTATGGCGTCAACCATTCCCAGGACCTGGATTAGGTATCCGTGTTCTTGGTGAGATCACTGAAGAAAAATTAGAAATCGTTCGCGAAAGTGACGCTATCTTACGTGAAGAAATTGCTAACGCTGGTCTTGACCGCGACATCTGGCAATACTTTACAGTTCTTCCTGGCATCCGTTCAGTTGGTGTTATGGGAGATGGTCGTACTTATGACTACACAGTTGGTATCCGTGCTATCACATCAATTGATGGAATGACTGCTGACTTCGCTCGTATTGATTGGGACTTATTACAAAAAATCTCAGTTCGTATCGTAAACGAAGTAGCTCACGTTAACCGTATCGTGTATGACATTACGAGCAAGCCACCAGCAACAGTTGAGTGGGAATAGTATAAAAAAAGGCCTAAACGTTGATAATTCAGCGTTATAGGTCTTTTCCTTTACTCTTTGGTACCTATCCACATAATCAGCCTTTCATATTAGCTTAACAAGTTATTGTTATCATCATTTAAGTCTTTAAAGTCAATTTTATTATATTCGGTTGTTTTTAAATCCGTCTTGAAATCTTTAGCCAATCGTTCTAAGAATAGTTCTTCATAATTTTTCTTGGCTCTATTTATTATTTGTTCATTGTCAGAATGAACAAGACGATTTCTCATTTTTATAAGCTCTCTATATACTTCATTATCTTCATTGTAAACGCTAAGAATTCTATTAAGTTTTTCTATATCACCTACATCTAATGTATGTGATTCATTCGTATTACTCTCAATAGGAGAAGGAACTTGGTCTGCCATTGCTATTATTTTTTCTAAATTTCGTAATTTCATTAATTCTTTAGAGTAAGTATTGTTATCCCCTTCAGTAATAAAACTAGTTTTCAAATTATTGACTTGTTCATCTGATAAATTATTAACAAGTTGAATAAAACGTAAATTCTTCAGTATATAAAGTTCTTTTTTACATTCAACATTCAGTTCATTCATCAGGTGTATATGAGGTCCTAACGTCATTCCTTTAACTTTATAAAGCAAATCATTCTTTTTCTCAGATTGTCCGTCATCTGTTACAAAAATAACCTTCCTTCCATTTTCATTACCTGTTGCATACTTTAAAATATCTTTCCATATAATTAAATCTCCATACTTTCTTCTATATGATATTTCACCATATCTTCTAATATCTTCACCATTTAATTTGGAATTATCCTTACCTTTATCATTAAATCCTGGGGGAATACTCTTTTCAAAACGTTCTTTTCCCTCTTGTTCAATACTATCTATCCATTCTTGCGAATATAACTCACCAATTCTGTCCTCAATAATATTAATTAATTCTAAATAAAGTGATTCTTGCTCATCTGTTATTAAAGTATGTATCTTTTTATCTATTGTTGTTTGCAATTCTTCTGAGAAATTATTTATTAATTCAATAATATCTTCAGTGAATTCATTTTTATTATCTTTATTAATAAAAGATATTCCATCAACTGTATCTTTTATTTCATCTACTTTTTGCTTTACCTCATTTTTATAATTATGTATATTTTGTGATTTTATCTTTTTTAATTCGCTTTTATTAAAATTAAACTACAAAGCCACAAGATAGGGAATATAAATATTATCTTTTACTTTTCTTATCGCTTTAACATATTCTTTTGAAACAACTGTAGGTGATTTAATAATCTCTAGTAAATAATTAGTATCTAAAACAATAATATTATTTGCTTTTTTACTTAAATCTTTAGTAGCTATTAGTTTTTGAAAAAATTCTGGAAACATTTCTTTTAAATTTGCCATTGTATATCTCCTCAATAATAATATATACAATCTTATCATTTTTAATAATATTATCCATCAATAATATTAATCTATTTTAGTTTCCATTTTGTATGCTTGATTCCCGTTCCAATTTACCAATGATTTATTAGATGTTTTAATCTGAATAATATTTTTCAAATTATCCGCAACTTCTCTATCAATAGTTGGGTAAAGATGAGAATACGTTCCTAACGTTATTTGTATATCAGAGTGTCCAAGTCGCTTTTGAACTGCTAAAGGATTAGCATTCAACTCATTAATCAGTAAACTAGCATGACTATGCCTTAATCCTTTCGGCTGTATTTCCTTTACATGCGCTAGTTTTGCATGCCTTCTCACAATTCTATTTATTGTTGATTTCCCCAATGGTGCGCCTGTATAAGATATAACAAAGTCGTATTTCCCCATAAATTTTTGGCGTTTCTTCCAAGCTTTTAAAACTGATATTGTGTCATCATCTAAAGAAATTATTCTTCTACCTGCTTCAGTTTTCATTTTAGTTTTTCTCGTCCAAACATCACTGTTTGTAAAATCTAAATTATGATAAACGTTAATTTGAGCATTAGTAAAATCAATATCATTCCAATACAATGCTGTTAATTCATTTACACGCAATCCTGTCATGTAATACATAAAAATCATTGTAAATGACATATGCTCATAAAAATCTTTTATATTAAATGTTTCAATCACTTTTTCAAATTCTTGCTTTGTCCAAAATTCTACCTCTGGTTTCTTTTTCGGTATACCTTCCACAATTTCAACTAAATTTTCTTTTATCAATCCGTGTTTTTTAGCATGCTTCAAAGAACGTGAAAACATTCCAAATTTTAAACGAGCATAATTCTGCGAGTGCTTTTCCAATAGTTTGTTTTTATAATCTAAAATGTCTAAAGTTGTGATGTCTCTAGGCTTCCTTTTCCCAAACACCTCTTTTAATTCAAGTAAAACACCTTTCCTAGATTTCCAAGTAGAAGGTTCTACACCATTTCTATATTCTGGAATATAGTATAGTTTGCAATGGTTAACGTAATCAATTTCGAAAACTAATCGCATAATTTTTGTTGATACTTTATAGCATAAAAAAGCTATTAATTCTTTATCAAACTAGTTACTACTTTTAATCAATGCTATACTTCCAATAAACAACAGTTAATTTCTAACAAAAAAAGGGAGTGACATAATGGAAATCAGAGTAGGTTTTTTTCGTGGATTAAATGTGGGTGGAAAAAATAAACTTTCAATGACTGATTTGAAACAAATTTTTCTAGACCTAGACTTTGCAGATGTCCAGACTCAGGGAAACACTGGCATAATTCTCTATTGCCAGAAAGATTCTAAAAACAAACTGACTGATAATCAAATTGCTACTGAAGTTTTTAATCAAACGGCTGTTGCTACACAATATATTTCCATGTCCTTTGATGAATTAAGCTTTTTAATGGAGCACTTGCCAGACTGGTGGAATGAGAATACAGATTGGAGACACAACGTTATTTTGTTACTCGAAAACTATCCTTCTAACAATATTATGACTAATTTACCTTCATTAGATAGTAGCATTGAAAAGGTCGCTGTCGTAAACAATACCATTTTATGGTCATCTGCATTTTCAGATCGCAGTCTATATTACAAAAGTCAATATCGTCAATTGATTAAACACGAAGCCTATCCATTGATGACTATTAGAAATGCCAATTCATTATCAAAACTATATAATCAAGCAAGCCTTCTCTATAATGAGAAAAAATCAAGTTCAACTCTTTAAAATAAACACACACAAAAGCCCTAGCAGTAGTTTGAAAATACCTACTGCTAGGGCTAGTTTTAATCATAAATAAAAAAATCTGACTGCTTTGACTTTTTTGATAGGTTTCATAACATTAAAAAATACAGCCACTTACTGTTTAATACGTGTGCCACTTGTTCCTTCAATTGCATTAATAGCCGACTCTAAGAGACCAATAATTGAGACACGTCCTTCACGGCTATTGGCAAATTGACAAGCTGCTTCCACTTTTGGCAACATACTTCCTGGAGCAAATTGATTTTCTTCAATATATTGACTCATTTGAGTAACAGTTACTTCTTCCAATTTTTTTTGATTATCTGTATTAAAATTAACGTACACATGCTCAACTGCTGTTAGTACAATAAAAAGATCTGCATCAATAAGCTCTGCCATCTTTTCTGCAGCAAAATCTTTATCAATTACTGCATTAACACCTTCTAAATCATGTGGAGTTTTCACTACAGGGATACCTCCTCCTCCACAAGCAATTACTAAGTGACCTGCATTTACTAATGCATTTAAGCTTTCCTTCTCACAAATATCAATTGGTTTCGGGGAGGCGATAACTCGACGCCAACCTCTTCCAGAATCTTCTTTATACACACATCCCGTTTCACTAGATAGCTTTTTAGCGGTGCTTTCATCGTAGTATCTACCTATGGGTTTCGTTGGATTTAAAAAGGCAATGTCTTTTGGATCAACTTGTACTTGAGTAAGCATAGTCACAACTGGCACTTTATTTATTCCTCTATTGCATAGCTCGTTTTCAAGCGCTTGTTGTAAATGATAGCCAATATAACCTTGACTCATTGCTGTACATTCAGCAAAAGGGATACTTTCTTCTAGAGTATCTTCACTCAAATTATCGAAAGCTAATTTAATTTGACCAACTTGAGGACCATTTCCGTGAGCAATCACAACTTGATGACCTAATTCAATTAAATCCACAATCGAATTTGCAGCTACATATGCTTTTTGAAGTTGTTCTTTAGCTGAATTACCTAGAGCATTACCTCCTAATGCAATAACAATTTTAGACATAATTATCTCTCCTATTAAGAACGTTTAGGTTGTTGTTGAGTAATACAGTGAATATTTCCTCCACCATAAACAACTTCGACTGTGTTTACTCCTACGACTTTTTTATCTGGAAAAATCGATTGAATTTGATTTAAAGCAAGTGAATCATTTTTATCTCCGTATTGAGGAACAATAACTCCTCCATTGGTTATTAAAAAATTCATGTAAGAAGCAATACAAATGTCACCATCTTCTCGTGGCATAGTTCCTTCTACAAAATCAATTTTGAAGTCACCTTTAATAGTAACGTTGTCAACAGGACAACAAATTTTATGAACTTTTAGCTGTCTCCCTTTAGCATCTGTCATAGTTATTAAACGTTTATACGCATCTTGTGAAGCCTGATAGAATGGACTATTTACGTCATCAGTATAAATACAAGCTACTTCTCCTGGTGCAACAAAACAAGCTACATCATCTACATGACCATTTGTTTCTTCTGGATCAATCCCATCTCCTAACCATAAAACTTTTTCACAGTTTAAATACTGGCATAAATTTTCCTCGATTTCTTCTTTTGTTAAATGAGGATTTCTTCCTTCACTTAACAAACACATCTCAGTCACAAGAACTGTTCCTTCACCATCGACGTGAATAGATCCTCCTTCAAGAACAAAATCAGGTGTATGATAGGAATCTACTTTTTCAATTTCACATATTTTTTGAGCAACTAAATCATCTTGGTCCCAAGGAAAATAAAGTCCGTCTACTAATCCTCCCCATGCATTAAATGCCCAATCTACACCTCGAAGCTCACCTTTATCATTAATAATAAAAGTAGGTCCACAATCTCTGATCCAAGCGTCATTATTACTCATTTCATACACAGAGATATTATCTGGCAATTGACGACGACAATTTTGATATTGTTGTTGCGAAACAACCACATTCATTGGTGTAAATTCACTTATTGCAATTGCCACATTTGTGAATGCTTCCTGAGCAGGTTTACCACCATCGCGCCAATTATCTGGTCTTTCAGGCCAAATCATCCAAACTTTTTCTTGAGCTTCATACTCAGCTGGCATTCTGAATCCATCTTGTTTTGGGGTTGTGTTTACAATTCGTTTTGACATGTTTATTTCTCCTTCTTAATATGTTTTATTTTTATTATTGCTTCACCAAATAGAATGAAGATAATAGCTCCAATTGTTATTGGCAATTTTTCTGTTAAAGCATCAGGACTAAAATCGAGTGGAACAGCTGTGAAAATTAATGAAATAATAATCATAATCATTGGTAGAATAACTAACACTTTTAAGAAAGCTGGTTTCCCACTAACTTTAAAAGGTCTTTGTACATCAGGATCGATTTGACGTAATCGATAGAATGCTGGAAATACAGGCACATATGAAAGTAAAAACATCACTAAGTTCAATGAAAAGAATGCCCAGAATAAATCTTGATTTGGAAGAAATGGTGCCATTATAATGACAATTGAAGCAACAATTCCATTCATTAAAGAAGCTCCAATTGGCATTTGATTTTTTTTACTTCTCTTTTTAAAAAATGAGGGCATATCATCATTTTCTGCTGCATAACATGCTGTATTATTCACACCTAAAGACCAAGAAATCATGTTTCCAAAAAGTGTTAATAGAAACAGAAATGCCATTAATATGATAAACCAACCATCTGTTGAACCTGTTAAGAGTTTGAAACTATCAATCATACCGCTACCTGTACTGATTTGATCTGTAGGAATAGCTACACTAATACCAAAAGCAGAAAAAATATAAATTGCTGCAATAACAAGTCCTGCAACAATAATCGATTGAGGTATTTGTTTTTTTGGATTCTCCATCTGATCTGAAAATGTACAAATAACTTCAAATCCAAGCAAATTAAAAATAATGACAGATATAAATGACAAACTTCTTAAATCAAATGTTGGCAACATTGATTGGGGTGTAAACTCATTAGCAATTCCTTTTGTCAAAGCCACATATACTCCTAACCCACCAACTAGCAATGCTAAAACCATTTTTATAATCGCTGCGCCATTTAGTATCCAAATACTGTCACTTACAGGAAAGAAACTAATCCAAACAATTAACCAAGTAAAAATGAGTTCAATAATAATTGCAACTGGTGTTGAAATCTCAATTCCCGTCATCGTATGAATGAGTTCAGGTGTCATTACAGCGAGAGAAGCTAACCATAATGGAAAATTAATCCAATAGTACCAAGATACCCTTGCTCCCCAACGATGTCCAAATGCCTTTGTAACCCAGTCATAAATCCCCCCATCACCAATGTACGTCGTTCCTAATTCTGATGAAATTAATCCGTAAGGTAATAAGAACGTAATTAAAAGGAATACCCACCAAAAAAATTGAGAATTTCCAATTGCTGCTACAGGAGCCGCTGCTTCTGCAACAAAAACCACACAAATCACTGACAATATAGCACTCATTAAGCTAAATTTTTTTTTACTTTCCATATGTTTCCTCTCCTTAAGGTAAATGGAAATAAGCAAAACGATTGAATCAAAAGCTACGATCATAAAATGCTAAGTCACTATCACGTAGCTTTTGATACCTACTAATAAAAAACAACTAACCGTTCTTCCCAATCCATAAATTGATACAACGTATTAAAGAACTTTATTAAGTAATAATTCTAGATCAGTTTTTCCTTTTACTTGCTTGTTTAAATCAACTGGATTTTTTTCCACATAGTCATTCATTAAATAAACAAGTAGTCCACGAATAGACGTTAATCTGTTTTCAGCTTCATCAAAACAAATAGAATTTGGACTATCAATAACTTCGTTACTTACTTCTTCTTCACGAGAAGCAGGTAGACAATGCATAAACTTACAGTTTTCCCCTGCTAAAGCCATCATTTCAGCATCCACTTGATATTTTGGATAGAAGATATTCATGCGCTCTTCTTCTGATAGTTCAGCTTCATACAAGCCATACCAAACATCTGTATAAATAAAATCAGCTCCTACAACAGACGCTTCATCATCTGTTACTAAATATGATCCTCCTGAGATAGCACAATTTTTTGCTAATTTCTCTTGATGACTATCATTTAATTGAAATCCTTTAGGTCCATAATGAACAAAAGTCATTCCCATTTTAGTAGCAATAAGACCTAACGAAAAACAAACTTGCGTAGCATCGCCTACAAAAACTACTTTACAATCTTCTATATTTTTACCTTCTGGAAGGTGCTCAATCATAGTACATAAATCACCTAACTCTTGAGTAGGATGATTATAATCAGACATACCATTAATAACTGGTATAGTAGAGTGTTCTGCTAAATCATGAATACTTGTATGTCTTTCTACTCGTGCCATTAAAATGTCAACTAATCTTGAAAGTACACGACTTGTATCTTCAATCGTTTCATGTCCTCCTAATTGAATTTGTCCTGGAGCTAAGTATTGCGCATGACCACCTAGTTGAGTCATCGCAGTTTCAAAAGATACTCTTGTTCGAGTTGACGATTGTTGAAAAATCATTCCTAAAGTTTTGTTTTTTAATAGAGGTGGATAGTAGCCATTTTTAATACATTCTTTAATAGTTAGAGACAATTCAACTAAATAACTCATCTCCTCTTTTGTATAATCTTCTGTTGTAATGTAATCTCTTTTCATCATGTAAATCCTCCTAAAATAGTTGTTGGTTATTACACAACTACCTTAGCAAGATTAGTCCAGAGTTTACTATCAACTAAAAGTTTGAAATCGTTTTCCTTAAATAAGAAAGATGCTTTCTCATAAGGTTTATTTAAAGGTGTATAACCTTATCATAGTAATGGTTTAGAAAAGTTTAGTGATGTTTCTCACATTTTTTTTAATATTTACAACAGAAGTAATGGTATAATTAATAGCGTAGAAGTGGTAACTTTGTCAGCCTAAGAGAGGAGATTAAGTGATGGTCGCTGTATTTATCTATAATATTTTACTAATCATTTTATATTCATTTTCAATGACATTCTCATTAATTAACTACAAAAAAAATAATAATCGTATTTATCTTATATTTTTTTTATTAATGCTTTCTTTTTTAGGTGATAATATCATTATCTACATGACTGAATTTTTAGAAACATTTGCCAACTCATACAACCAATTATTTATGACTTTACCCATAATAAAAACTATTATTTTCTTAACAAACCATGTTTTTTGTTTGTGGTGTATTTCATTTTTAGGTAATAAAAAAATCCAACCTTATCAGATTGGATTACTTGTTGTATTGGTTATTTGGATGATGAGTATTCCTTTTTATATGGATTCAGCATTAAATGTTTGGCTTTACTATCTCCCAAATCAACTTTTTTTAATTTATTTAGGTTGTTATGCTTTTTATTTATCAAAACAAAAAGACAATTTAAACAATAAAAAAATACTTCAATTTTTCGGTTATCTTTTTGTTCTCTCTGGCATTTGTATTTTATTAGAGGATTCTTATGTCATTTTCAATATTGATCAGTACTCCAACTTAAAACTAAAAATCTATAATCGAAATATTTCCGAAGATATTTTTTCAACTATTATGTCTTCTTTTATTATTATATTCTGTTCAAAACAAGAGAATAATAAAGATGACAATCTTAATGAAATAGAAGAACTCTCCCAATTTTCAAAAAAATATGATTTAACACAAAGAGAACAAGAGGTTTTGGCTCTATTACTTAAACATTACAGTAACCAAGAAATAGCAGATGAATTATTTTTATCCATCGGAACAGTAAAAACCCATGTCCATAATATTTATGTGAAACTTGATATAAATAAGAGAGCGACATTATTTAGTCTGTTCGAAGAAACTAATTATAATTTAAGCTTGACGGATAAGTAGTCATATCACTATTCCATGATAAGTTATCTATATAAATAAAATCACCCTAGCAACTAATCACTTTTTCATTGATTTTTTTACCAGTGAAAGGAATAGTTATTAGGGTGATTTTTTACATATTCTTATTTTAGTAATCAATTAACGATTGAATATCTTGTCATTTCTATCCCAATTTTATCAATCACTCCTCTTTACTTCTTAGACAAATACTTCAACGAAATAGGTGACGCAAATGTATGATAGCTCAAGCCTTCGATATCTGGGTTTTGTAAGACTGCATTGGCATTTTGACTAAGACTAATCATACCTGCCGTGTCCTCCATTAATATCTTTTCAGCTTCAATAAGCGAACTCCAACGCTTTTCTAAATCATTAGCATAAGTTACGGCTGCTTCATTTAATGCCGCATCAAATTCTTTGCTGACATAATGGCGATTGTTTGGTGATTTCATGGTATTAAGAGTTGAAATCGGGTCTTGATAATCTGGTGTCCAGTAAATCAAAAACATGTCGTAATCACTTTCTGTACTCAGATTAAGAGCTGTTTCAGTGGGTAAGGATTTAACAGTCACTGTTAAGCCATTTAGGTTATCTTGCCATTGTCCTTGCAGACTTTCTGCCATTTTTTGGTAAGAACTTTCATCAACTGTCATAAGCTCTAATGAAATCTTATCTCCTAGCTCTGCTTTAGCTTTTTCAAAGTATTTTTTAGCTTCGTCTAAGTTATAAACAGAGACGTCTCCTGCCTCTTCACGAAAATCTTTATTGGTCACTGGGTTACTAACAAAATCTTTTGTAATCGCACCATTCAAGACAGTAGAACCATCAGCAATAATGTTATTAACTAATGTTTCTTTATCCACAGAAAGAGCCAGAGCTTTTCTCAAGTTGAGATTTGCTAAAGGTGTTTTTTTCTGTTGTCTTTCTTGATTTAAGCGAATGTAATTCATAGTAGCTGATGGGTAAGCTTTGAAATTAGGGTTATCTTTATTTTGATTCGCCATCTCTCCAGATAAATTCGCGACATCTAATTGACCACTTTCAAATAAGTTAAAAGCTGTTGATGGCTCTTTGATAACTTCAAACTGGATAGTGTCTACTTTAACGACTTCTTTATTCCAGTAATCTTTATTTTTTTCTAAAACAAATGTGGTTTTGGCTTGATCCCAATCTTTAATGGTGTAAGGACCATTGTATACGGCTTTTTCTGACGACGTGCCGTATTCTTTTTTATAGGTTTCAACGGTTTCTTGGTGCTGTGGGAAAAAGGCGGAAAAAGCTAATAAGGACGTGAAGAAAGGCTTAGGTTCTTTCAAAACAACCTCTAGTGTGTAGTCATCTAATGCTTTAACACCTAGCTCTTCCACTGGCTTCTCCCCTAAATTAATCTCTGCCGCATTTTTTATGGTTTCAGACATAAGAAAGCTGTAGACATAAGCATTTTCTGGCTTGATTAATTCTTTCCAAGCAAACTCAAAATCCTTCGCTGTCACAGGATCGCCATTACTCCACTTGCCATCTTCCCGTAACTTAATCGTATAAGTCAGACCATCCTTTGAAATCTCTGGCATCTCTTTTGCTGCAGCAGGAACGAGTTCTTCTTTTTCGTTTAATTCATACAATCCCTCAAATACGCCAGTATGAATAATGGCGTCTGGTGTGTTTAAGATAGCTGAGGTGTTAAGAGATGACAACTCGGAATTTAACATCATATGAATAGAGCTACTTTCCTGTTTGTCTGGCTTGTCCTTTTCTTTTCCTGAACAACCACTGACAAAGGTTACTAATAAACCACCTAATAAGATTGCTTTACTGAGTCTCTTCATCTGCCTCCCCCTCTCTTTCCACTAGCATCCAAACAACTTCTGCTTCCTCATCTCCGTCATTGTAATTAATATGACCTTCGTTTGCTTCAATCAATTGAGCGTCCCCAACTGTTGCCGCTATATCAGAACCATCTTCTAAAATCGTATGAACATTCCCTTTGATTACATAAGAATACTCATCTTGCTCATGACGAGAAAAGCCTTCACTAGGAATTTTTTCTCCTGGTTTTAACTTAACTAATCCCATTGACACTCGTTTGTTCGCTTGATTATCTTCGTTAAAGAAAATAGTCATCATTTCATCTGTTTTACTAACAACCTTCATTTTATTTCCCTCCTTAAATTAAAAACCATTATCCTTAACTAGAGTCAAATAGTCAACAGAATTTTCAGAAAATTCTACTAATAATGTCTTAAAACTAAAAAAAATAAAAGGTTGTGACCAAAGATAAGTCACAACCTCTTACTTTCAGTTTTGTAAACAACTGTTTTAACAACTTACTTAACTAAACACACTTTGCAACAAGTCTCCTACTTTAATCGCTAGCCAACCAATCCAAGTAGTTGCTGTCCCTACAATGTTTGTCATGTATTGAATGCCTTCTGGTTTTTCAATTTTTGACATGAGGGCTGCTTCTGTATACTCAGGTCCAATGGCTGTTCCGACATAAAAAATACAAATTAAGATAACTGTCCCTGATAGAATCATTCGGAACATATTACGCTTAACAAATGGTGTCACCATAGCTAGTAAAAACATAAGTGACGCTAAATCAACAAATGGCAGTACTTTGTTTCCTGGAAGGATAAAGGCTAATAAGATAGCAATCGGAATTAAGATTAACCCACTTGCTAGTACTGAAGGTTCCCCAATTAAAAGAGCAGTATCCATACCGATGTAAAATTCTCTATCTGGAAACCATTTTTTTAATTTCACTTCAGCAGCGTCACGGACAATGATTAGTCCTTCAACTAAAATATTAATCATTTTTGGAAGTAAAAGCATCGCAGCTGCAACATTTATCGCTAAAGTTAATATATTTGGTACGCTATAACCTGCTAGCAGACCAATGCCAAGTCCTAAAATCATACCAAGAGAAATCGGCTCACCGATAATCCCAAAACGTTTACTAATTGTTTCTGGATTTAAGTCAATTTTATTAACGCCTGGTATCTTATCGACTATCCAATTAATGGCAATACCAAAAGGAACCCATGCTAAGCATGTTAAGTGAGGGAAGGAGATTCCTTTTAAATCAAATTCTTTTTGCATGTAAGGTGCTGTTTTGTCTGCTGCTATTAACGCTAAAATGAAAAGTACATAGGTGATGATGATTGATATCCAAAAGTTCTTACTACTAGCATAAATAACAGCGCCTACCAATAAGAACAACCAGTAATTAAAAATATCAATATTAACTGTTTTCGTTAAATTAAGTGCTAGTAGAATGATGTTTATCAGTAAAAAGCCAATCACCACAATAGGCATAATCGCAGAACCCCAACCAATTGTTGACGCTGTTGGCCAACCAGTATCCACTACGACTAGATTTAAGCCAACTCGTTCAATCATGGCTTGTGAGGCAGGCCCTAAGTTATCTAGTAATAGCGTAATAACCATACTAACACCGACAAACCCAATCCCAACATACATAGCGGCTTTAAAGGCTTGGCTGATTCGAACACCAAAAACCAATGAGACAATAAAGAAAATAATTGGCATCATTACCGAAGCCCCTAAGCCGATAATCGTTTGTATAATTTCCATCTATCTAACCCCCTAACAATATTATCACAACAAACTACGGCAACTCTATTTTGCTTAATAGTATCTTCGCAAGCAGTCGAGGTGTATTTTTAAAAGCATCAATAGTGCTTCCCGCAAGGTGTGGTGTCATAGTGACATTATCTAGCTCAAGAAAAGGGCTATCTGCTGGAAGTGGCTCATCATCAAACGTATCAAGAGCCGCCCCCATGATTTTTTTATTCTTCAATACGTCTAACAAAGCTTTCTCATCAATCAATCCCGATCTAGCAGTATTAATTAAATAGGTCGTTGGTTTCATTTTTTCTAGAACATCTCGGTTAATAATACGATGGGTATCTTCTGATAAACGTAAGTGAAGAGACACTATATCTGACTTTTCCACTAGCTCATCGATAGTTTTCGCTTGTTCGTAGTCTAACGCATTAGTTAGAAATGGGTCATAGTAAACAATCTTTGTCCCAAACCCTTCTAAAAATTGAGCCACATATTTCCCGATATTTCCCATACCAACTAATCCAACAGTTTGCTCTCCAAGCTCTGGAATAGCTTCTTTATTCGGAAAATCTTTTAGCCAGATATTATTTTTCATCCCTTCATGACTTCGAGCTATATTACGTATCTCTGCTAAAATCAACCCCACCGTAAACTCTGCAACAGCTCGAGCATTTCTACCAGGTGTATTAACAACCTCAATGCCTTGTTTTGCTGCTGCTTCTTGGTCGATATTCTCTATACCACCTCTTAACACACCAATATAGTGTAACTTTTGAGCTTTCTCGATCAACTTTTTACCAATAGGTGCAAATTGCGTGATAATCACGTCATATTCATCAATACTTTCAAAGAATTCTTTGCCTAATTCGACTGCATTAGCCCCGTGTTGCTCAATAGCTAAGTTATCATTTTGTAGATTTTCAATAGTGTCATGAGACCAATCTTTTATAGTTACTTCAGCCCCCTGATCTACCAACTCTTTTAATCCATTCTTTAACATCTCTTGATTGATTAAATTATCTGAAATTGCTAAAACCTTCATTATTTCCACTCCTATCTCATCAACATACCACCTGTTACATCCACTGTGGCTCCTGTCATATAACTTGCTACCTCAGACGCTAGAAAGACTACAATTTTTGCGATTTCCTTTGGTTCTGAGACTCGACCAACGGGAATACGATTAAGATAATAATCAGGATTTTCAGTAAATTTTTTCTCAATCATTTTTGTTCTCATAATACCGACTGCTACATTATTTACATTAATACCATACTGCGCTACCTCTCGAGCAAGAGAAATAGAAAATGTCACCAATCCTGCCTTACTAGCTGCGTAATGCGCGTGTCCCGTTGTTGAGCCATGAAAAGCTGCTTGTGAGGTAATATTTACTATATGACCAGCACTTTTTAATTTCTTTTTGTGGTTTACAAACAACTGACTTAGTAAAAAAGGAGATTTTAGATTGACCATCATCGTCAAATCCCACTCTTCTGATGTTATTTCTTCCACTTGACCTGTTAGCCAAATAGCTGCGTTATTAATGAGAATGTCTATAGTTTCTAAATAATCTACACTGGCTTCAAAAAAATGATTAAGCTGCTTTTCATCAGCCAAATCAGCTTCTATAGCCACAACTTTGACATCATAGTCATTTTGAATGCTCTCAACAAATTGATGAACTTCTTTTTCACTAGATAAATAAGAAAAAGCAATATTTACCCCTTCTTTAGCGAGTTGTCTGATAACTTGTGATCCCAGGCCGCTTGCACCACCTGTTACAATGGCGTTTTTTTGTGCTAATTTTAGCTCCAAGATGTCCCTCCTCTCTTATGATTCATTCATGATTTTCCACGGACTTGCCATATTATCTACAACGTCTGCGTATTTCGTATATTTCTTTCGATAGACTTTGGTTTTTTCAAGATCAGGCTCTATTATTTTAGCTACATGGATCATTTCATCAGCCGCTTCCACAAAAGATGGGTACTCACCTAACATAACCGCTGCAGCCATTGCCGTTCCTAAAGTACCACTTTCTTTAACAGTAACGATTTCTAGAGGAATCCCCAAAGCATCTGAAAACATTTGTAACCACACATCTGAGTTGGTAATACCTCCAGCAATACGAGCTGCTCCTTCAAGATTAAGGTTAAAAGTTCTCAACTTTTCAATATGGTACATATGTGAGAAAATCACCCCTTCATAGATAGCTCTAACAAAGTGTTTTAACTCGTGGTAGCTATTGATACCTACAAAGCCTGAAGTAGCATCGGCAATACTATTACTACCAAAAATAAATGGAAAAAAGAGTAGTTGACCCTCATCTACTGTAGTGTCACATACTAAGTCATTACAATAGTCATAAATAGATTGTCCAGTAGTAATAGGTTGATTAGCTAAAAAGGTATTGATAAACCACTCTAAGTTACTAGCAGAAGTTGGACTGGCTTCTGTTACAAGCCATTTATCCTCGATTGGATAGATAGATGTCATAAATAAATCTGCTTCTGCTTTAGGCTCTGAGGTAATGTATTCATTAATAGACCAAGTACCTGTCACAATAGCCAATTGATTATCGTTAACTAAGCCTGTAGCCACTGCTGAGCTAGCGATATCAAAGACCCCTCCTGCTACAGGAGTCCCTTCGACTAAGCCTGTTAATTCAGCCATTTTTTTAGAAATCTTGCCCGCTTCTTCTGTTGAATTGACAAGTGGTGGTAATTTGTCTTTCCAATCTAAAATATCAAAAAAGTCGAAGATATCATCATCGTAGTTTTTTGTCTTTAAATTGATCAAGTTAGTTCCTGAAATATCGGTTATTTCTAAGGTTGCTTTTCCCGTCAGATAATAACGAACCAAATCTTTCACCATGAAAATGTACTTCGTTCTATCTATCATCTCTGGTTCATTGTCTTTCAACCAAGCTAATAAGGCTACTGGCTGACCTGCCCAAACTGAAGACATAGTTAATGGATGAATTTTTTCTTCAAAACCTTTTTCCTGATACCACTTGTCAATATAATCAATAGCACGACTATCTGTTGAGATAATGCCATTTCTAACAGGAGTGAACTCTTCACCCATTAAATACAAGCCGTTTCCATGACCTGTACAGGAGACTCCAACGATTGCTTCAGGATCAACTCCAGACTTATTTATAGCGTTTTTTATCACTTCTATTGTGGCTTCAATCAATTCAGGAATACTTCTCTCTGTAAAGAATGGTCGCGGCGTTAGCATTTTGGTTCCACGAGATGAGACAGCTAATTCTTTACCACTCATATCATAAATGGCTGCTTTTGTATTTGTTCCACCATTATCTATTCCCAATATATAGCGTTTTGACACGTTCATCACTCCTATTTCCAAATTTGAGGGTCACTAGTTGTTAACCCTATAAAACTCCCTAATAAAATTTCATTTGCCAATTCCGGTGTTGTAACAAATCCTCCAGCAATCAAGTTAGCGCTTCCAATATACTTTTTTATATCTCCTTCTTGCTGAAGTGCGTAGTCTCCAGGTAATACCTCTACACAATCGAAGGCCTCATTTTCTAAGATGTGTATGGACCTATCCAATGAGCGTGAGTCAATCATGAACAAACGATAGATAGTATACAGTCCTTTTTGCCTTGCTTGTCTTAACACTGTGACATTAGTCGACATCACTCCGTCCACTTTAAATAATGTTTTAAGTAGATTCATTCCCTCCTTATCACCTTTAAACCCACCAATCAAATCAGCATGAACTAACACTTTTTTACCTGCCTTGTGACACACTTTTGTTAATTCTTTTAAGTTGCCGATAGTGACTTCTGACAGTAAAATATATTCTGAAGCTGAATTCAATGCTTTTGATAGATATTTCAGGTTTCTAACGGATGGTATAATATTTTTCTTCGTAAACATTCATTCAACCTCCTTCAATTAATAAACTTTGTTGTAAGTTTCAAATGCTTCCTCAGCACTGCCATTTTTGTGTATGATGACATTCAAACCCGCAACCATTCCAATAGGATTTTCGTCTTGGGTAATATTTCTACCAACTGCTACACCTTTTGCACCTGAATCCATACAATGCTTGACAAACTTAAAATAACTCAGAGTATCTGTTTTTGGTCCTCCTAATGCCAAAACAGGTCGATCCGCCTTCTCAACAATTAATTTATCCTCAACTGTTCCTGAAAAACGAGTTTTAATAATGTCCGCACCAAACTCTGTACCTAGACGTGCTCCTGTGGCAATCACTTCGCCTTGATTTGATTCCTGACTTGTTACAGGATAACCAAAAGGAAGAGTCTCTGCGATAACAGGTACTCTCCACTTCGCCCCTGTTTTTGCCAACTCACTTAATAGCTTGTGTGAAGTAGCTTCTCTTTGCCCTGCTCCAGGAAAAGTCATACAGACTACACCGTCACAGCCTAACATCAGTGCCTCTTCTATCCCAAAATACCCATCCGTATCGGGGACTGAGTTATCAAATACATTGGTCGTAGCGTCTACCCTCAAAATACTTGTTAGCTGGCTTAATTCATCACTGTAAGTAACGGCTTGTCCAAAAGTTACTAATGCTGCATCTAATCCCTGTTCGATCAACTGATCTAAATTTTTTATGGTACGGTCTATCCCTTGTGTATTAGCAGAAAAACCAAATCCATCTAAAGCGACGACAATTGCCTTACCATCTCTCTTGAAAATCTTCTTCATTCGCATATTCTTTTCCATCTTCTCCATCCTTTCCTTTTTTACACATAAAAAAAGACACCTTTAAACAATGGTCAATGAGAGTCAACCATGTGAAAAGAGTGTCTTTATTTCTTACTCAGTTAATATCTATTTATTTTTTCATCTCGATTATAATTCACAAACAAACAGAAGTCAACGCTATTTCTAACTTATATCTCACGAGTTAATCATGATTCTTTAATAAAACAGATAAAAATTAGCACTAATTAATGAACTATCTAAAGAATTGTCTATCTCGATACATTTTCCACAAGCCTTTTTTTCTTGATTAATCACCTATCTGGGCTCTTTTAGCATATGATAAATTTATAAATTTACGCCATCACTTAGTGAAATATTATCCATTAATTATTATTTATGAACATAATATTGTCATTTATATATCTTTACTTCTGAAAAAGCATACACTTTTTATGGCTTAAATTTTAAGATTTGTCATATGTCTCTATGCTACTTTGATCAACTTATTAATTTTATGCCATAAAAAATACCGATGAAAGTTCCTCTATTAAAGAGTTCTTTCATCGATATTTTTATCTAATAACAACTGCTCGTTTATCATTAGCATTATAAGCAGCTTTCATTTGGTTACCATTGACCCAATAAGTATATTTACTGTTAGGATCTGACACATGGTATTGATTCGTCTGACTATTATAACCATCTAGCGTAACCACGTGGGCATTATCCACCCCACGTCCCCAGAAATAATTAGAATAGATAGGTGAGTTATAGTTCAACGTCACATAAATCACCATAGGATTTCCTTTTTCCAATTCTTTTGATAGATTCTCAAAAGAAGTTCCTGTAATATCTACTGCATTCCCTTTAGCATAATCATTAGCCCAATCTGTTAAGGGTTTAGGGAAAATAGATTGATAAATGCCGTACGTCACAACAAAAGGTGATCCACCAAAACCTTTATGAGGATTACCTTCTTTAGAAACAGGCATCTCTTTTAAGAAAGGCATCAATTTGTAGTTCATTGCAAAACCTTTTAATTGTAAAGCTTGTAGTAAACTAGCCGCCTCACATCCCATGGGTGCTCCTGCATCATTTTGATTGTGTTGAGGCGCATTTAACATCACATAAGTAGAATTACTACTTGCTGCTTCTTTAATAGCATTTTTATTGAGGTAACCTTGCCATTTGCCTTTTGAATCATAAAGTGAATAATAGGTAGAACCATTAAAATGTTCATATTTGTATCGAGCCTCGTAAGGTTTATTGACCATATTTTTTGTTGTGCCTTTTCGAGCAGAAAATTCTAGGTTTTGCCACATGTCATAATTGCCATTAGCCACTGTCACAACATTTTTAATGCCTATCGCATGACCTGTCCGATTTGTTTCTTGTGTCGCATATCGATTGACATAGCCATACCATTTTCCCTGATTATCATAAAGAGAGTAGTAAATCGAACCATTAAAATGTTTGTATTCACCTTTTGCTAATAGTGTCTTTTGATAGATAGCTTTAGTATTTCCTTTTTCTTTCCAATTGAAATTTTGCCACATCGTATAATTATTACTGGTTACTGACACATAACTTCCTTTTGATTGGTACACACCTTGTGGACCCTCTGCTACAGAAACAAGACCTTTATTGATATAACCTTGCCATTTATTATTGTTATCGTATAAGGAATAATAATCTGACCCATTGGCATGATAGTACACACCTTTTGCCAAGAAAGTTTGACCTGATACATTCTTAGCTGATTGTCGTTCATCCCAACTAAAGTTGTTCCACAAACTACCACTACTATTTTTTACTGTTACGTATTTGCCAAAATCAACGTAATCACCTTGAGCACTTGCTGTTTTAGTTATTCCTGCTTGATTGATATAGCCATACCACTTATCGTTACTATCATATAGTGAGTAGTAAGTATCTCCATTAAAGTGATGGTATTCTCCCTTAACTATAAATGTTCTCTTTAGAAACTCAGAACTGCTTGCTTTCTTTTGCCAAGAAAAATTTTGCCAGATGGTATAGTTTCCACTTCTAATAGTAATGTATTGATTCGAGCTGTACCATTTACCTTGAGCTCCTTCTGATATTTCCACACTTTCTGATGTCACATAACCTAACCAATTGTCCTTATTATCATAAAGAGAATAATACACAGTACCGTCAAAGTGATGGTACTTTCCTTTTGCTCTTAAGGTTTGATTGGTAAAGCCTTGTAGATTACCTTTTACTTTTCCAGAAAAATTAGAATAAGTTGAGACATTTGGATTAGTGACTGATACGTATTTCCAATAGGATTGATACACACCTCCTTCATTTGCTGCTACATCAACTTCTTTTTCTGCAATGTAGCCTACAAACTGGTCTAGGTGGTTAAACACCCCATAATAACTACCATTAGTTGCAGTTTTTATTTTTTCTTTAGCTAAAAACGTTTGACCAACTATAAAGTCATTGTTTATTTGTTGTGTTAGCTCTTTATCTGAGAATAACACAGGACGATCAACCTTAAGACTAATGTAAGTATGTACCTCTTCTTGTACAATTTGACTAGCTGCTTTTTCTACATTTTTTATCTCTTCAATTGGCTGTTCTTTCTTTGTCGAGTCTGAGTTTTCTGTACTAGTTACTGTTGATTCTTCCTGAGTTGACGACTCTGATGTTACAACAGTTGAATCAGTTGTTTCTAATAATTCTTGAGATGAACTACTCTCACTAGTTAATGGAGATGTCTCTTCAACAGCTTGAGTATTCATTGGTGACAGTAACAATAAGCTACAACTAACTAACCCTATAAACACATTCTTTTTCATTAAACTAATCCTCTCTATTTTGGTATGGATTAAAAATAAACAGACACTAGAGTCTTTTTTTATCTATTTCTATCTAAGCAAATACTAGTATCTTCTATTAAATAGTATACATAACTATTAAAAGTCCCGTTACTATTTCTTATTAAGCATTCTAGACATACCTAACTAAAAAAAGAAACCAACAATTTCTTGTTAGTTTCTTTTTTTATGTTATTTGTCATTCATAACACGTTCTCTTAACATTTCGTAGGAACCATTTCCCTCTTCAATCGAGCGTTTTACTCGAGAGATAATGGCTGTGCTTGCTTGTGTTCTTTTCTCAATTTCTTGATACGTTTTTCCTTCAAGCAACATCTCTGCTACAGTGAGTCTTGTGACAAAGACTTTCATTTCTTTCAAAGTCATTAAATCATCAAAAAAACCGTAGCACTCGTCCACATTTTCTAAAGCAAGAACAGCGTCGAAAAAATGTTTGGTTTCCTCTTTTGATAATTTGTCAATTCTCATAATTTTCTCCCCTTCGCTTCTGTATCTGGTTTGATAAAGAAACTAAAAATTATTGATAGTAGCGGTAGTGCGTAACAAAAAATAGCAAATGGTAGATAAGCTAGCGTTGATACACCTAAGGCACTGGAAATGAAGACGGCACTTACTCCCCACGGAACAAGTGGATTAATGGTGCTCCCCGCATCACACAAGGTTCGTGATAGGTAGATAGGTGCAATATGTTGCTTAGAAAAGCTCCCCTTATAAGCTTCTCCTGGCAAGATAATGGATAAATATTGCTCACCAATTAAAAGATTTACCCCCACAGCTGTAATAGCTGTTGCAAACACTAATTTAACTGGCGTATTTAAGCCGCTCTCCATTTTCTTGAGTATTATATCAATTACATGTGTCTTTATCAATAAACCACCTAGTGATAAGGCTAAAAGGATTAATGATACTGACCACATCATACTTTGAATGCCTCCTCTTGAAAGCAATGTATCAATCACTTGATTGCCAGTTGATGCCACATAACCATCTTGAATCCAAGCTCCCATATTAGCTAAGGTTGTGCTTGGTTCGTAGATTTTTAAAAGGACTAATGAAAAGACAATATTAAATAGAAGGGACGGTATGGCTGGTATTTTTTTCCACGCACAAGCAAATAATAGAACAACAGGTAATAGCATCACTGGTGTAATGGCGAATGACTCTTTTAAGACGTTATTTAGTGTATCAATTTCAGAGAGGTTGGCACTTCCGTTGCCGCTTCTACTCATGAAAGTAAAGAATAAAAGAGATACAGCGGCTGCAGGTAACGTTGTTTTTAACTCGTTTTTTAAATGAGTAAAAATATCAATATTCGCAGTAGCCGCTGCTAGATTTGCTGTATCTGAAAGAGGTGAAATGACATTACCTAAAAAAGCACCTGAAACAATGGCACCGGCAATGACTGGTAAGTCAAATCCCATCATTTGTCCCATACCAATAAAGGCAATCCCAATCGTTGAAACAGTTGTAAATGAGCTCCCCACTGCTGCTCCAACAATCCCACAAATTAGAAAAACTGCCCCTAAAAAGTAACTAGGAGATAAAAAAGAAAAGCCGTAAACCATAATCGTTGGAATAGTCCCTGAGGCAATCCAAATACTGATTAATGATCCTATTAGTAAAAAAAGAATAATCGGAATTAATCCAGGTTTGATACCATCTATAATCCCTTCATGTAAGTCATCCCAAGACATTTTTTTATAAATCATAAAAAGAACTAATACAAAAATTGCTCCTAAAATTCCCACATGGGCTGGCAACTGAAAGCCGATAATACTAAAACCAATTGTAAGTAGCACTAACACTAATAACAAGCAAGCTTCTTTAAATGTGACTTCTTTTTCCATAGTCTGCCTCTTTCTCTCTTGTTTTATCAATAACCGGTAAAAACCAATGCAATTTGGTTCTACATTGGTTTTTACCTGGTATGAATTCTACTCTGCGTAAATTGCTTCTAATTTACTTTGAATAGCTGATTTGATTTTTTCTGAATACTCTGCAAAGACTTTTTCGTCATGAGCATATGGTGACATAGCTGATGCACGTAAAATCGTTACTTTTTGTTCTTTTTCCCACTCAGCATCTGAGAAACCTAAGCCTTTAACAAATGATAATGGGCTATTGCCGTAATCTGGTACAGCAAAGTCTGTATGTGATGTAATGAATTCGTTGTGATAAGTACCACCTTTAGCATATGATGCGTAGTTATAGAACTCTTCATTTAATTCATTCATTTTTTCTAAGTCAGTGTTGCCTTTTTCATTGAAGACATAATCCACCATGTTGAAGTCTGGACGAGTTAAAGCATGCATTTCAATGACTTTACCATTAACGTTGAATTCTAAACCATCGATAAAGTTGTAGAAACGGAATGCTCCTTCTAAACTTGCTCCGATTAATTTACCAAAACCAGTCACGTTAAGTGGTAATGTTCTATGCGCTGCCCATACAGCTGCGGCAGTTGCTCCAGCTTTAGAACCTTCTAACATGTATGCTCCAAGCAAAGCAGGAATGTCTGCTCCTTTTTTGAATACATAAGTCGCAAAGTAAGAAATCATATCACGCATACGTACGTCACGGATAACAACTCCACCGGCTGAGTAAGGAACATAACCCATTTTATGAGGGTCGATTGTCACAGTTTCACAGCTTTCAATCGCTTTAAATGATTCGTAAACTTCTCTTGTTAACCAATGATTTTCTCCTTGGAAGATATGATATTCTTCGTAAACATCTTGAATATTTTCGTAAGGAATAAATTCATCCTGTTCATCTAAGAAGATTGAACGACCATAACCACCGTAAGCAGCATCAACGTGAATATAGAAGTAAATACCTTCTTTAGCTAATTTTTCTCTTAAAGCAACAATTTGGTCTACACGGTCTACTTGACCTTCTTCAGTAGAACCAACAACAGCTACTACACCTAATGTTGGGATACCTTCTGCTGCTAAGCCACGAATTGTTTCTTCTAATTTTTCAACGTCCATACGGTATTCGTTATCAACTTCTGCAGCGATAACTTGATCTAAACCAACACCAATAATATCAGCTGATTTTAACCATGAATAATGTTTTGTTTGTGGCACAATCCATTTACCTAGTTTGTCTAAGTTTTTACCACTTCTTGCTGTTCTTTCTTTGATTTCGTCATATTTATCTTGATGAGCTTCTAAAATATCTAGAACTTCATCAACTGACATGTTTAATAATTCCCAGTCAGATTTACCAGCAACAGCTTCAGGAATCACTTCTTTAATAGCAAGTGGAGCTGATTTGAAGTTACGTGCATACCAGATACCTTCTAAGTTAGCGATTGAACCATCACAAGCAATGTGACCCCAACCTTTTTTGTATCCCATTAAAGCAGCGAAATCTAAGCCAACTTCTTCTTCCATTTTTGAAGTAGCTGGTGAAGATTCGTAAGCTACGTTGTTACCATTCCAAAGCATTGCTGCGTTGTAAGCAATAATAGAAGGTAATAATGTTTCAGAGTTCATATGTCCCCAGAAACGACCTGCTGAATGCCAAGGTAGTGAATCTGTACGTAAACGAGAGCTTAATACGTTAAATACTTGTTCCATATTATCAACTGTCGCTTGGAATGATTCTTCGCGGCGATCTTGTGGTGTGATGACAGGTAAATCTTGAGGCATGTAGTTTTGTCTCCAACCTACATGCTCATCGATCATACGGTTTAAGATACGTTTGTAAATATCAACGTTTTCTCCTTTGTCCCCAAGGAACAATGCTTTTAAATTTGTATTTGTTGGATCAATAATGTGTTTGTCAGTCATGATATTCTTCCCCTTATCTGTTCATTAAATTTATTTCTTTTTCCAAGATTCTTTTTTGTTTTTAAAGATAATTAACGCTATTGCTACCATAACCACTGTCGCAACGACTTGGTAAATAATGTAGGCTGTGTGTTGGTTAGCTGCTACTGATGCTGGTGGAATTAAGCTCACCGCAATCGTTAGAATAACGCTAAGGATTGAAATTCCTGCCACAAACCACATTAAGCCATTTCCTTTAGCACCTAATCTAAATGGTCTAACAATTTCAGGCATTTTGTAACGTAGTTTGATAGCTGAAATCGCAATAAGTAAGTAAACAATACAGTAAAGAATCGTTGTCGTAATCGTGATAATTAAAAAGGCTGAACTAACATCTGGGATAACGGCGTATAGTAAAGACACGATAGAAATAACTGTTGCTTGAACTAATACAATGTTGATTGGAATCCCTTGTTTGTTTCTCTTTTGGAAGAATGGAGGTAAGTTACCTTCGTCTGCCACTTTAATCATTGATTTACTTGGTCCTAAGACCCAAGCGCTCAATTGAACGAGAACACCAATTAAAATCATTAATGAAATAATGTTATTGAAGATAGCTGGAATACCTAAATCCTCTGTCATAATGACAAATGGTTGAGTGATATTAGCTAAGTTCATTTCGCCAGCTGGTACTGAGTTGGCAACTGTTAAACCTGCTACTAAGTTGAAGAAAACTAAAACTAATACAGAAACAATAACGGCTATTGGGTAGTTCTTTTTAGGGTTGTCAATATTGTTGGCGTGAACAGAAGAAATTTCTACTCCCGCAAAAATAAAGATAATCCCTGTTAATGTTGGTAAACTACCTAAATCACTTAAGTCTGGTAATAATTTATCTACTGAAAAATCAGCTAAATATCCGGCTGGGTTAATCCCATTTTTAATTGTGTACATAACACCAAGAGTTACTAAAGCTAGAAAAGGAATGTATACCCCAATCACAGCACCCCAGTCTCCTGCGATTTTGACCATATCAAATTTCAAGTTAAGTAATGTGATGGTCCAATATGAAATTAAAATCATTGCTAATATAAAGTAACTGTTTTGTCCTAATTCGGGTTTGTTGATCACATATCCTAGTAACACACCTACTGTTGAGGCTACCATTACCATTCCAAAAAACATTTGAACCCATAGTAACCAAGAAGTAACAAAGCCCCACTTCTCACCTAATGCATTTTTAACCCAAACTTGAGGGCCACCTTCTTCAGGCCATGCTGTTGATAATTCCGCAGACATTAAAGCGATTGGCAATGCAAACGCACAAGCTGCAATTAACATGTAAAATATTTGTGTCCAACCAGTCGATGCTAATGTTGGTACACTACGAACTGTTCCGAAGAACGCCATGGTTATCCCAATTAAACCAACTAGGGATAATTTTTTATTTCCTTGACTCATTGTTTTTTCCCCTTCCCAAAACAAATGCTCTTCTTCAAAATAAGTTGTGTTTTCATTAGGCCTAATTAACTAAGTAACTTGTTTGAAGTTGTCTTAACGGGGATAAGTATAAGTTCTCACAAAGCACTTTTCATTAAAGAAATAAGATTTTTATGAGAGAAAAATGAGCAAAAACAATAGATTCATGCACGCTTCATCGCGTTAAAGTTTTAAATCGATAATTCGCAAAACACAGGTATTTCCTTGTATTTTCAAGGTTTTCAAAAAAATGAAAATAGATATTATTTTACGAACATAAAAAAAATGAGTATTTGCTCACCAAATGCTCATCATTTTTTAGGATTATTTTTTTGAGGCCGTTTGACAAAAAAATCCTTTTATTCTAGGATACATTTATAAAACGTATATACATTGATAACATTTGAGCAAATTAACCACTAATCTATCGCTAGATAATAGACTTTTGGCTAAAAAAGACTCAACACTAGTGCTTGTTAACAATCGGTGAGATACCGATATCAGCTGCGTTACCTGTGGGTTTCAACACAGGCTAAGTGGTACCACTTAATTGATTGGCTTTACCTTATAAACAGGTTGTTTATAAGGAGTTTTCTATTTAAAAGAAACGGGTGATATCAAATGAGTACCAACATTATTGATGAACTATTATGGCGAGATGCTATCAATCAACAAACAGATGCTGAAGGTTTGCGTGAGTATGTAGAAAACAATAAAATTTCTCTTTACTGCGGTGTTGACCCAACTGGAGACAGTATGCACATCGGACACTTAATTCCTTTTATGATGCTTAAAAGATTTCAATTACTAGGACACCATCCTTATATTCTTATTGGTGGTGCTACTGGGACTATTGGAGACCCTAGTGGGCGTACAAGTGAGCGTCAGCTTCAAACTATGGATCAAGTACAACACAATGTGACTTGCTTAACTAATCAAATGAAGCACCTTTTCTTTGATGACAGTAATGAGCAAGAATTAACTATGGTTAATAACTATGACTGGACTCACGATTTAACCTTACTTGATTTCTTACGTGATTACGGTAAACACGTCAATATCAACACCATGCTAGCAAAAGACATTGTCTCTAGTCGCTTAGACACAGGGATTTCTTTCACTGAGTTTACGTACCAAATTCTTCAATCCATGGATTACTTACATCTATTTCGCCATGAAAATGTGCGCTTGCAAATTGGTGGTGCTGATCAATGGGGAAATATTACAGCAGGTCTAGATTTAATTCGTAAAAAAGAAGGTGCTGAAGCTAAAGCATTTGGGTTGACGATTCCCTTAATGCTAAAAGCAGATGGTACTAAATTTGGTAAAACAGCAGGTGGCGCAATTTGGCTTGACCATGATAAAACATCTCCATACGAATTCTACCAATTTTGGTTAAATCAAGATGATCATGATGTAGTTCGCTACTTGAAATTCTTTACCTTCTTAACACAAGAAGAGATTAGCGTTCTGGCTGAAAAAGTAGCTACTGAGCCACATAAACGAGAAGCACAAAAAACACTAGCAACAGAGATGACCTTATTTGTTCACGGAAAAGAAGCTTTGGAAGAAGCTCTAGCTATTACAGATGCTTTATTTTCTGGAGACATCAAACAACTAAGCGCTCGTCAAATCAAGGACAACCTAAGCAACATGCCAAGCTCTACTATTTCAAAAGAGCCTCTTAACTTGATTGATTGGTTAGTTGAAACAGGCATTGAGCCTTCCAAACGTCAAGCTCGAGAAGACGTGACTAATGGAGCTATTTCTTTAAATGGTGATAAAGTCACTGATACAGAACTTGAAGTCACACCCCTTCTTGCCATTGATGATACCTACATCATTGTCAGAAAAGGGAAAAAGAATGACACACTTGTTCAATTGAATTAACACGAAAAAAGCCAAAGTCTTGCTTACACACAAGACCTTGGCTTTTTTTACTGATAATCTCTACAAAATAAGGTATATTAGTAGAGATGAGTCGCTACTCTTTCAAAATTAGATAAGTAGGTGAGACAAAATGGGAAAATACCAATTAGATACTAAAGGGAAAACAGCCGTAACGAAATATCATGAAAAGCATTTACCTGAAAAAGCAGATAAAAAACAACAACTAAAAGAAATGCGCGAGAAATTTTTGAAAAACAAACAAAAATCTGACCAATAAAAACACGAGAAGAATTGATCGAATCAAATTCTTCTCGTGTTTTTTTAATGAGTAAATCCTTGTGTTTCTTTCTTATTATCATCATGGAATAAGATATGAGCTTTATCCAACTCTTCTAAACAATCGTGGAAATCTCGAATAAAGGCTTCTCCTCTATTTTCTCCTAAGTCTGCTCGACACACAATTCGTTGAACGATGATGTCATCGAGTTCTTTTGGCAGCGGGTACGCAGGGACTTGCCAGCCTCGCATTTGCAAACGATCGGCTAAATCATAAAGAGTCCATTTGACATCTGTTTCTTTTTTTAGAGTGTAGCAAACAATAGGAATATTGTCCCCTGTGTTAAAAAGTTCAAAACGATTAGTGGCTTCAATAGCTTGAGCAATTTTCATCGCTACATCGCGTGTTCGACTGTGAATGTCACGATAACCATTAAAACCAAAACGATAAAAGTTATAATATTGACCAATAATTTGACTAGCACTTCTTGAAAAGTTAATCGCCATGGTTGGCATACTACCACCTAAATAACTCACTTCAAACATTAGCTCTTTTGGTAAATAGGCTTCTCCACGCCACAACACCCAGCCAACACCAGGATAGACCAATCCATATTTATGCCCAGATGTATTTATGGAGACAACATTATTTAATCTAAAATCCCAAGGTAACTCTGGTTGAATAAACGAGGTAAACATAGCACCACTTGCACCATCTACGTGAATGACTAACTGATGCTCATGTGACTGATTGTATTCATTAACAACATCATTTAAGCCTTTAATATCATCAAACTTTCCTGTGTAGGTGATTCCTAAAATCCCAACAATCCCGATAGTATTCTCATCTACATAGTCCAGTACGTGCTCAGGGTTTAAACTTAGACAGGTACTATCCATAGGAACTTCTCGAAGCTCAACGTCCCAGTATACACAGAATTTTTCCCAGCAAACTTGGTATCCTGACGAGATTACCAAATTAGGTGTGCGACCTGTCACATCGAGTCCTCTCTTCTTAAGGCTGTCTCGCCATCTAAATTTCATCGCTAAACCAGCTAACATACAAGCTTCACTCGACCCTACTGTTGAGGTACCGATTGGTTTTTCTGACTTTTTAGCTTGCCATAAATCCGCTAAAATATTAACACAAGCTTGTTCAACTGCTGCTGTCTCTGGGTATTCTGATTTATCAATGGCATTTTTTTCCATAGTCTCAGCCATTAAAAGGGCTGCTTCTGGCTCCATATAAGTTTGACAAAATGTAGCCAAATTCTGACGGGCATTGCCCTCGTTGATTAGTTGATCTTTTAATAATTGGTATGCAATCTTTGAATTAACCGGCTCTTTTCTAAGGCTATTTAATAACACCTCTTCATCTGATAATAAAGAACCAAAAATAGGAATATCTTGATGATTGTCTTTTAACATAATAAAACCTGCTTTCGTTTTATTTTTCCATACATTTTATCCTTTAATCCAAATATATCTCACATTAAATAAAATTTCAAGAACACATTATAACATAACTGTCGGTATTAATGATTTGATTAAATAAAGAAGAATTCCTACTATCAAGTAAGAATCCTTCTTTATTTATTAGTGTTGCTTGTTATAAAAATTCATCGCAGCTCCAATTAAATTGGCATCATTTCCAAAATAGCACGTACGAACTTCTGGTAATATCGCACTGACACCTTGCTCTTCTAATAGCCATTTCAAACGACTTTTTATTTGGTTAGCAATTTCTGGTCTAGCTGAAACGCCACCTCCAATAATCACCAATTCAGGATCTAATGATACTTGAATGTTGTATAAAGCATTAGCCACATTATCATACATATCATTTAATAATTTATAAGCTAAGGGATCGTTTTTATCTATTTTCTCAAAAATATCTTTTCCATTAACAACATTATTAGTTAATCTTTTATACTTATCAGCTACCTTTACAACTGTACCATTTGAGCTAAAAATATTTTCCGTCCGATTCATCATCAAGCCAAATTCTCCACCAAATAAATGAGCGCCTTTATACAGTTGACGGTTAATAAAAACCGCGCCCCCAACACCTGTTCCTAAAACAACAAAAACAACATGTTGATTATCTTTTCCTGACCCCAATTCAATTTCAGCAATTCCTGCGCAGTTAGCATCGTTTTCAATGGTGACTGGTAGCAATAAGTACTCTTCTAACTCTTTATAAATTGGTCTATTATGTAGATATGGAACGGCACTAATTCCTTCAATCACTCGTTTGTTTTCATTTACAGCCCCAGGTGCACTCATAGCAACCCCTTCAACAGTACCTTCAAATGACGTAACAACTTGTTTTAAGTGTGCTTTCATCTCTTCAAATGTATCCGGAGTTTTAAACTTACCTTGTTGGGTTAACTCTTTATCATTCCAATAACCATATTTAACAGCAGAGCCACCAATATCAAATACTGCTAATCCCATTAGATTGCCTCCTAAAAACCATTATGTTGGCTTAATTCTTTATACCATAAGCCACTCTTCTTTAAACTTCTATTCAAGTTATTATCTAAATCAACACGATAAAATCCATATCGATTTCGGTAACCATTTAGCCATGACCAACAATCAACAAATGTCCAAGTATGATAGCCAAAACAACTACTACCTTCTTGTATTCCTTTATAAAGTTGTCCTAAATGCTCCTTCATAAAATCAACACGGTAGTCATCTTGGACCATCCCTTTTTCATCTAGGAATCTCTCCTCATCAGCCACTCCCATGCCGTTTTCAGAAACAAACCACGGAATATTATTGTAGTCATTTTTCATCATCATAGCAACATCATAGAGAGCTTCTGGATATATCTCCCAACCACGGTAAGGATTAATTCTTTTTTCTGGCCAGTCATATGATGCAAAGAAATCTGCTGGTGTTTGAGCAGGTACTTGGCTTGTTTCAGGCGCCTTAACCCTCATTGGTTGATAATAATTAATACCAATATAATCAACTCGATTATGTTTTATGATTTCTTTATCTGTTTCAATTGTTGTTGGTATTAATTCATTGTCCTTCAGTAGTTCAACTAAATCCTTTGATACTTCTCCTAAAACACAAGGATCTAAAAAGCTTTTGATAATTAATAAATCTGCTTTGTTTTTAGCTTCCATATCTCTATCTTCATTACTTTTAGCATAAGTTGGAGTGACATTTAAGATAATCCCAATTTCACCTTCAAAATGACCTTGTCTAAAAGCTTCAACAGCTTTAACGTGGGCCATTAAGGTATGATAACCAACTTGAATTGCTTTTTTAAAATCAACGATAGCTGGATAATGAAATCCATATAAATAACCACACTCAATATGAACTAAAGGCTCATTGAAAGTTGCCCATCTCTTAACTAAATCTCCGAATTCTACAAAAGCTGTTTCAGCATAAAATGCAAAAGCCTCTACAGATTCACGAGTTTCCCAACCACCTTTTTCCATTAACCACCATGGCATATCAAAATGGAATAAGTTAATAATCGGCTCAATGCCATTCTCTCTTAATGTTTGAAAATAGCTTCTATAGAAAGTAACAGCTTCTTTGTTAAGTGTTTTACCATCTGGAAGTAATCGTGCCCAAGAAATCGATGTTCGGTACGAATTCATCCCTATTTCTTTCATACGTTGGATATCCTCTTTATAAAATTCATATACATTTGAAGTCACTTCTGGACCTTGATTGTTGTTAAATTTTTCTGGATTTAACTCAAACCATTTATCCCAAGTTGTCGCTGTTTTACCACCGCCTAGAGCATGTCCCTCTGTTTGTGGCGCTGATGCTGCAGCCCCCCATAGAAAACCTTTTGGAAATGTTAACATAAATCACTACTCCCTCTATTTATTATCAAATTTATTCGTTAAAATAGCCTCTGATTGTAACCATTTCTTGACTGAATCTGAGTATAAATGGATATATCTTTCATAGACAATATCTTGTTGAATTAAGATAGGTATTTGCGGCGAGATACTCCCTAGAGACTCTTCTCTTGTTAAAGTTGCTGCTAACAGAGTCACATCAACCTCTTTTATTAGAGGTGAGTTGGCATTTCCAGTAATAAGTAACACAGAAATATCTCTACTTTTAGCAACTTTAATAGCTTTAAGCATATTGTCATCTACACCACGTAAGCTACAAGCGATAATTAGTTCACCTTTTTCCGCAAACTCAGCAGACATTGAAATTGAATTTTCATCTGAAATGACTCGGACATACTTCCCTAGCCTAGAAAATTTAAATTGAAAATCCATTGCCGCATATGAGTTAAACCCCATACCAAGAAAATGAATAATCTTATGCTCATGAATATAATGACAAAATTTATCCACATCTTCTTCCACATAATTACTTGAACTTCTTGTTGCTAATGAATGATACAGACTTGTCACAGTATTAGAAACCAGTGCTTCGTCCTCATCTTTTCTCATAGATAAATTATATAAAAAAATGAGTTCTTTATAATTATTTAAACCTATTTTTTTAGAGAACCTCGTAATAGATGCTTTAGAAACAGCTAATACCTTTGATAATTTATCAATTGTTAATGGTGCTTTTTTACTCAAAAAATAATTGGCAATTACTTGCTCGACATCTGTCAATTCTAGTCTGTAAGATTCGATGAGTATAAAAATATCATCTTGCACTAACACCACGTCCTAATAAAGTTTTATTGTTTTAATTTCCCCAGGTTTTACGATACCTATTTCTATCTTATCATTAACTCTTGGTTCTGTTAATTGGTCTCCTTTTAGGTTGACAAAATGCCACTTGGTTGCCTGTGGTAATTCGATGACACTGCCAGAGACACTTTCAACAAGGTTGGGATTATATACTCTAATTTCTATTCCCTTACCATCTCTACTTTGACGGATTGAGCTAAAATTCAATTTCTCTAACTCAATAGTTGGCATTTCCTGCTTAACCACATCATGAAGTAATGGGTTAGACACAAAATATTTCAACGTCGTTGTAAAACGATTCAATTCTTGAATTTGATAAAAAGGAAGTGTCACCACCTGTTGTTGAAATTCTTTCATTAGTTGACTTGGATCATAATAATCTGCTAATTGAATACCAAATTTAAAACTTAGTCTTTTTTCTAATTGACTATCTGGTGTTGGCACATATTTAAACTCATTGCCTGACGCAATTCCTGGTCTTCTTATTAAATCTGGTCTGCCTAAAAAACCAACTGATCTAAAAAGAGTTAAAGCCACTGTTTCAAAAGAATCCCCTACTAATTGGTATTCTTTAATTCCTTTTGAAAAGACTGTTAGATTTGTCTCATCATTATGCACGTTGACATAATTTAACATGGGAAAAATAGATGTTGGTTCCTCTCTCCATCCTAATTCTTTCCATCTGTCTAAATAAGGATCAATAACCTCTCTTTCAACGGTTCCAAAAGGTGTATTGCTATAAGATAGTTTATTCGACATATTTGATTTAATTAGTAACCTCATTCGATGATCTAAAACAGTGTTATCAATAACTAAATGCCCATTAATATAATTACTATCGCTCTCTAAACTAAGTGTTAAAACATATTTTATTTCTTTTAAGACTTCTCCTGTTACTCTGGCTGCTAAATCTTTGGGTAACTGCCATTTACCCTGAATCTCTAAGGTTTCTTGTAACTTACCTTTTATTGTCGTAATTTTTGTATTGGAAAAATCTAATTTATACACCTTATCTTCTTCTGGCGGCGAGTAATCGTATGTATCTCCTTCATCTCCACTATCTTCAATAGAAATAAATTGATCATATACTATGTTTGCTTTTTTATCCTTTAATTCGATATCCCCATTAACTAAACTAATCTGATAGTAATTATTTTCAATCATTTCGTCAGTTACATTCAAACTAGTTTCATTAGGCTCATTTCTTTCGATAATAGTTAACTCAACAAAACTTAAAGCAGGCACCTCAATGTCAATTAATATATCATGAATGAAATAAAATTTATTTGGATCCATATCCTCGCTTTTTTTTCGGATAGACCCTGCATTTTCTTTTGTTGTTCGAATTAATTGATATGGTATTTTTTCCCCATTATACTCAAGATTAAAATACTCACTTTCAATTGAAATAGCTATTTTTTCTATTTTTTTTCGGCTATAAGGTAAGGTATTAAATAATAGTAAATCATTTTCACAGACAACTGCTCTTGATTCTGCTAGTTTACGTGTTAGGTAATCAACTGCTGAATACGATAATTGATCCGCCTCGATAAATCGATCTAAAATAATTTTATTTGTTTTATCACTATTGCATCCACCGGCACTATCATGGGCCTGATTTTTACTTAATAATTTCCAAATACGGTCTAATAGGCCTTGTTTATATGGTATTCCTTGTTTTTTAGCCATAAGCATTAAAGGCTCTAGTTGATAAATTAAGCGTCTCTCAATTTTATCGTTCATGTATTTATGGTCATAGCGCGATGAATAAATCGATCGATGGATTTTAGAAACAGAGCTTGAAATAAATTCTCCTGAGACATGTTGTAAATCCGTTGTATCTAAACTATCAAAAAATGTATCATATGAACTTTCCACTAATTCATAATCTTCTAATTCGTTATTAAATAGCTCTATGCGTTCTCTTAAATTGTAATCAACATATCGTTGGTCACCACCGACTGGTAATACCAATTGATCTGTCGGTGCCCCTTCCTCAATCGTTTTCATTAATCCCTGAGCATCATCACTATAAATGAGACCACCGCCAATAAAATAACCATTTTTAATATTTGAAGCTAATACTTCTGAGCCATCTTCACTTGACCAGAAAAATTCTCTATCTTCTGTAATATAATTAGGAACTCCACGCCAAAAAACAGTTTTATCCATACCGAATCCATTATATATTTTCGGCATGTCTTTTCCTTGTCCAAAAGAATCTGGCAAATAACCTACATTAAAGTAACCGCCTAACTTTTCAGCCAAGCTAATCCCTAAGTCTAAGTTTCTAACAATCGATTCACCAGCTACAATTAATTCATCTGTTTGGGTGTACCATGGACCTATAATCAGTTTTCCTGACGTTACTAACTGTTTGATGCGCTCTTCTTGATCCGGAAAACTTTGTAAATACTCATCTAAAATACTTAATTGACCATCTAATAAGTAAACGTCAATCATATTAGTTTCTAAGGCATTCATCACCTCATCAAGGTGATAGGTTAATTGGATAAATGATTCATGATTGGTAAAGTACCATTCGAAATCCCAGTGAGTATGATGAATGACATGAACTTTTTTCTTCATAAAAATTAGCTCCTTTATAATAAAAAATGAACCAAGCCATCAAGCCTGATTCATTCACAAAAATTAAAACGAAATTTGATCAATGATTTCTGCTAGTTTGTCAGGATCATTCTCATTTAAAATACCTTCTCTAAAACTATTATCAATTAATTTTCTTGCAATTAAACTTAATAATTTTAGATGTTCTGTTGCTCCTTCTTCAGGAATAGTTAAAGCAAACGCTACATTAACATCTTTTCCATCTAAAGCATTCCAAGGTATCTGATGTTCAAATTTAACTAAAAACATCCCTGGTTTAATAACAGACTTGTTTTTACTATGAGGAATAGCGATACCGTCTTTAAAGCCTGTTGTTGCTTCTTTTTCTCTTTCCTTCAAACCAAGGAAAAAAGTTTCTGCGTCATTAACGAACCCTTTTTCATAAGCATAAATTGCAATAGCTTTAAACGCTTCTTCTTGCGTTGTTGATTCTGTATCAAATAAAATATGTGTTTTATTAAAAATCTCTTGATTCATTTGTCTACACCTCATTAATAATTTTAGTCTTGTACAGGAGCTAATTCCTCAACTGGTTTTCTCATAAATCCAATTAGTAATGCTGTTGTTAATATACCAGCACTTACACATAAAATCCAAGTAACAAATGGAATTGGTTGTTCAATATAGCCTATAAATGTTCCCAATGGAGAACCAATACCACCATAGAATTTACATCCTGTTGCAGCTACTAATCCACCAGCAACAGCAGAACCTGTGACATTAGCAAAAATCATACGAATTGGATTTGCTGCAACAAAAGGAATAGCACCTTCTGTTACACCAACAATCCCCATACCAAATGCGGCACTTGCTGCGACTTTCTCATCTTTACTAAATTTATTTTTAAAGATAATAGTTGCTAACCACACACCTAATGGCGCGACTGAAATAGCTGCTTGAGTTGCTGTACCAGGAACAAAGTTAGCTCCTTCGATTCCATATTTAGTTAATGTATCTGTAAAAATAGCTGTACCAAAAACTAAAGCTGTTTTGTTTACTGGTCCACCTAAGTCAAAACCAATCATTGCCCCACAAATAGCACCTATCAGAATTGGAGCACCAGCATAATTTTCATTCAATGCTGTTAACCCTTCATACATTCCATCCATAGCTATTGAAATCGGTGTTCCAATGACATAAAGTACAATCAAAGTAATCGCTAGCGTTGCAAGAAAAGGAATAATCATAATTGGTACAATTGGTCTAACAAGTTTTGGCCATTTGATTTTTTTCAAACCCTTTACCATGTAACCGACAATAAAGGCCACTGCAATAGCTCCAATAAAGCCACCACCAGCATCAGCACCTAAAAATTCAGGATCATTTGCTAAGTATGCTCCAATCATAGCTGGTGCAATTGCAGGTTTATCGGCAATTGAATTAGCAACAAATCCGGCAAATAAAGGAATCATTAACTTAAATCCTACTTGACCAACATAAAATAATTTAGACATTAATAGTCCCATCTGAGTATCTGTATTAAATCCCCACTCAACAATACGACCTAAGTCATCTTTTTGAAACGCATAAAGATTAGCAATTGTTAGAATAAGTCCAGCTGCAATAACCATTGGTACCATATAAGAAATACCACTCATTATATGTGTAAAGAAATTTACTTTTTCTTTATCGTTACCAATTTGAATTTTACCAACTTTAGATCCTTTTTTACCAAAAACTTCAGCTTCTTCAAGTGTTTTTGCGATTAAAGCCTCCGGGTCTTCAATTGCTGGAATTGATTTAGTAACAAATAAGGGCTTACCTGTAAATCTCATTGGATCAATTTTAATATCTGCTGCCACTAATACTAGGTCAGCGTTTTCAATATCTTCTGCAGTAAGAACGTTTTCTGCTCCGATAGCTCCGTTTGTTTCAACTTTTATGTTATAACCTAACTTTTTACCCGCTTGTTCTAAAGACTCTGCTGCCATATAAGTATGGGCAATTCCTGCAGCACAAGCTGTAACCGCTACAATATTCTTTGTCATCTTTACTTTCACTCCTATTAATTTTTCGAGCTCCTGGACAAAGAATAACAAAATAACGATTTCATTTATAGTACTTACTTAGATTTAGGTTGTAGTATCAATAAACAAATTTTAACTGATACTTTTTTCATCCTCCTAAGTCCGCTCAATTTATACCATATCCTTTGTCTTTCTCCCTTAAAAGACGTTATAATAAGGAAACTCTTCAAAAAGGAGGCTACTACTAATGGATATGAAAAAAATTATTACCATCACTGTGATTGGTTTACTGGCTTTATCATCTATTTTTGCTTTTAGCCAAATGCAAAATGCCAAAAAAGACTTGAAACAAGTGACTGAATTAAATCAAAAACTAGATTCAGAAAATAAAAAATTATTAAAAGCAAACGAACGTGCCGATAAAAAAATCGACGAGCTTGCTAAAAAATATGATGATTTAAACAAAGAATTAACAGAATTAAAAGCACAATCTCAAATCAACTATTAAGACAATTTAACAAAAAAGGAGCCTGACTTATGAACCCACAAGTTATTTTAGATTTTTGGTTTAACGAATTAACACCTACTGATCATTTCACAAAAAATGAAGAACTCGACAAACGTATCACAACAGAGTTTAAAGACATTCACAAAAGTATTGATGCTGGTGAAACAGACGCTTGGCGTCAAAATATTCACGGTCGATTAGCTGAAATCATTGTTCTTGATCAATTTTCACGCAATATGTTTCGCGGGACACCTGAGTCTTTTGCTTATGATTCTTTAGCTTTGATTCTGGCTCAAGAAGCATTGAAGCAACCCAACTTAAATGACTTAAGTATCGAAGAAAAAGCTTTTCTTTATATGCCCTTCATGCATTCAGAATCTTATCTAATTCACGAGAGAGCTGTTCTCTTATTTTCTGAGCCTGGACTAGAAAACAACTTAGACTTTGAGCACCGTCATTTTGATATTATTAAACAATTTGGTCGTTACCCTCACCGTAATGAGGTTTTAGGTAGAGCGTCAACACCGGAAGAAATCGACTTTTTAAAACAACCTAATTCATCCTTTTAATGTTCCTCTTGCCTCTCACCTTACGTTAGCCATTAAACTAGGCTTATAGGAGGAAAGAACAGATTAATATTACTATATTAGACACCCTTCGTTTTTACCGAAAAGGCGCTACAGAAGATGAGTTTCGTTATCAATTGATGGCTTCTTTTAAAGAAATGTGGGCTTACTTAAATGCGCCAATGACACCCAAAACACCTAATGGTTATGACGTTGTTATGGCATCAGAAATGCTTGGTATTTGGACACCACGTAAACCCTTTTCCCTGATTGAGCACCATATTGAGCCTTTCTTTCAAACAGCTATTTTTTCTGAGGCTGCTAAGGTAATTCAAACAGGGATTACTTGTTTTGAAGAAATAGGTTATACGATTCCTTTAGAAGAAATCAATGTTAATCTATTACTTGGAGATCCTGAAAACAAACTACTTATAGCCTCTCAAGGATATAGTGGTTTTGGTGGGATTCCTGGGTATATTTTCCTTATCGTTGTGCCAAATGCTTTTAATCAGACACGACTTAAATCAGCTTTAGCTCATGAATTTAACCATAATGTTCGTTTCACTTATGAGCCCTTTAATCATGGAAATGTTAGTGTTGAAGACTATTTAGTCATTGAAGGATTAGCTGAAGTTTTTGCCGAAAGTCTCTATGGCATTGAAAATAGAGGCCCTTGGGTGGTTGATTTTGATGAAGAAGAAATGGCTTATACCATAGAAGTTATGAAAGAAGCGCGTAACATAAAAGGCTTTGAAGAAGTCGCTGCCTATATGTACGGTGATGAAGTGGCTAAAGAGCAAAGCTTCCATCCTGTTGGTGTTTCTCGTAATGCTGGTTATACTATTGGGTATCATTTAGTCAAAGCCTACTTAAAGAACAGTGGAAAAAACATTCAAGAAGCAACTTTAACACCAACTGAAATCATTATTAACGAATCAAAATTATTTGAAACTATCTAAAAAAACACTTAACAAGAGAATTATTTCTTGTTAAGTGTTTTTTTGCTGTGTAAAGTAACGTTTTAATTGAGGTCTTTGAGATAACCAGACCACAAAGACTGAGGAAATGATTTTATCAAAAAAGCTATCAGTAAAAGCTCCCCAATATGCCGCAATCAGTAGCTTTCTACCTGAAGCTTGCAGGGAGATAACTAATAAATCACTTGGCTTTCGTTGAAGTCCCTCATAACCTCCAAATAGTATAACTCGAATAGGGGCGCTCACTAAAGCACCTATAGCAGCTAATAATATTCCGGTGATGACAGCCTTTTTATAAGTCATTCCCTTTCTAGCACAGAGACTTGCTACAATAGCAACTGTCATACTGACTAGACTAAATGGAATGGCTAGTGGACCAAATAAAACGGCTAATAATAAATTGGTACATAACCCTGTTAACACAGCATATTTCATTTGAAAATTAAAGGCAATAAAAATAGTGCCAATCGCATCTAGATATAAAAACGGCATGTGTAATTGTGTCATTAATGAGCCTACTGCCACATTTAAACAAATGGCTAAGGCACACATCATCAAAACTTTAACATGATTCTCTTTTTCCAATATTTCTAACTTCCTTATCCTTTTTTCTCACAAAGAACAGTGTAGCTTTTTTTGTTAAAAAAGTATACAAAAAAGTAAGAGTAATCTGTCATTTGACAAGACTATTCTTACTTTCACGTGGTTATTTCTACTAACTAACTAGTTAATCAATTTGTATCAGGTTTAGCGGATTGTGGGAAGCAATGCAATTGATTAATGGGGAACTAATCAGTTAATGCTACCTGCTCACAAACGTCATAACTACTTTAAAAAAATAACTAACTTAGCTAAATCAGCCTATATAAATATAGGTAATACTTATTATAAATAATCAGACAGTCACATATTGACCGTAAGAAACACTAGTTATTAAATGTTAATATCATAAAATTTAAGCGTATTTTTCATTTCTTCTATCACATAATCTCTCATATGTTTAGGTGAAATAACTTTAACCATATGACTTTGACTCGTTAACCACATTTTAGTCCCGTAACCATCATTAACTTTCATCTCTATTCGAAAGCTACCATCTTTATTTTGATGACAAATGTGAGAGTCAGGAAATCGGTCCAATACATATACTGGGTCATAATAAAAATCAATAACCATCTGAATTGGTTTTCCAAAAAAAGGGAAAGCAGCTGTCTGTTTTCTTAAAACCCCTCCCTCGAAACGATCTTTATAAGGCATTTTATGATTCGTTGACACCACATTTAATTCTTTCATGTTGTTGATTCGAAATTTGTTTAACGACTCAAAGTCCCGATCATCTTGCGAATTTTCTGAGGAACAAATCATAAACAAGTATAAATCAGCAAAAAATACATTATGAGGCACTCTCTCAAATACTTTTGTTTCACCATTTTTAGTATACTCAAATTGAATTTTCTGTCGGTATTCTATAGCTTTCTCTATCAATTCTAATTTGTCGATTAAAGACGTCTCAGATATACCTTTATAGTGAAACAATTCGTTTTTAGATTGGTTGTATAAATGGTCTGGTTGTTCTCCTAAAGAGACTAATTTTTCTATTAATTGTGTCATTTCTTCTTTCGGTAAAATACGTGTTGATAACATTATTTTTAGCAGTAAAATTAACTCTGTATCTGTAAAACCAGAGTTAAATCCTTTATTATCAGCCGTAATAATTTGGTAATTACCTTTACCATCACGATGGACTCTTAAATTTTTTGTTCTATGCATCTCATGAACTTCATCAGCAAGCATCTCTTCTATTTTAACAATATCCCTTTGAACTGTTGATTCTTTAATATCAAACTTTTCCATTAATTCAAACTTATTGATTTTTTTACCTCTTAACAAACGCATAAAAATAATCAACAGCCTTTGCTGAGCATTCATATCGGCAATGTCTCCTTTTTCATATATCATTCCCCATTATAAAGCAAGTATCTAAAAAAGGTAATAAAAAAAGCCCATTAAATCACTTAATGAGCTTTAATATCTAAATCGTAAATAGATAAGCAATTGATATCAAGGTAATAAAATGCATCACTTTTGGAATTTCTTTAATACGACCTGCAAAGATCATACAAAGTTCATAAGATAAAAAGCCTAAAACTAAACCTAAAGCAATTGAACCAGTTAGTGGCATCATAACAATCGTTAAAAAGGCTGGAATAACCTCTTCAAAGCCTCCGTCCCATTTGATTGTCGTAATGTTTTGCATCATAAAGATACCAATAACCACCATTGCTGGTGTTGTAACAGCTGGTGTCACTAATGACAAAACTGGGTAGAAAAAGGCTGACAATAAGAATAAACCTGCAACAACAACACTCATTAAACCAGTTCTTGCTCCAGCGATAATGCCTGAGACAGATTCAATGTAAGTTGATAAACTAGACGTCCCAAAAATCGAACCAAAAAAGGTTCCTAAAGCGTCTGCGCTATAGATACGTTTGTTGTCTTCGAAGTTTTCTTGTTTAATGTCAGATACTTGAGTCGCTGCGGCCGAAAGTGTTGTGGCTGTCCCAAAGAAATCTAGGAATAAGAACGTCAAAATCACTACAATCGAGTCTAATGACAACATTTTATCTAAGTTTTTAAAGGCAACCATAAAAGTTTCATTCATCATAGCATTCATGGGTTCTGTTGGTATCACAATAGGAGAGCCTTCTGGCAATTTAGGTAATGTGGCTACGACTTCTGGGCTTAAGTGAAACCAATCCATCGACACGCCAAAACGAATAAACAACCCACAAACAGCCGCACCAATCATCCCTAAAAAGACAGCGTATTGATTTTTACGAACTAGAAAGAACGCTGCGGTCATAATACCAAAGAAAGCAATGATGACGTTTGGGTTATCAAAACCACCAAATTTAATAAACATTCCCTCATCAGGAACAATAATGCCTGAATTCTTAAAACTTACAAAAGCAATAAAAATTCCCAAACCAACTGTCCCTGCTTGTTTAACAGTTACTGGGATTGACTTAATAATTTTTGAACGAGCTCCTGAAAAAGCTAATAATAAGAATAAAACAGAAGCAACCATGACACTTGCTAATGCTTCTTGCCAAGTTTTTCCCATTTGTAAGACTACTGAATACGCAAAAAAAGCATTCATAGACATACACGGCGCTAATCCTAAAGGGAATTTTGCCCAAAGCCCCATAATTAGCATGGCTATAGCTGAGGAGATAATAGTCGACATAAACACAGCATCTTTTGGCATCCCTGCTTGTCCTAATATAATTGGATTTACAAAAATCACATATGACATAGCTAAAAAGGCTGTAAATCCTCCTGTTAATTCGCGCTTAAAGGTAGAACCTGATGCGGTAATACCGAAATATTGATCCATTTTTTCTTTCATTTCTCCGTCTCCTCTTCTTCATTAAAAAAATCCATGTCAATGGCTAAAGGAGACTAATACTCTTCTTCGCCATAGTAAGTTACTTTACGGGTAACTTGTAGAAACTTCTAGACCATATTTCTAGAATTATATGGGTTTTCTCACTTCGTTATCATAACAATAATAGCTACTTTTTTCAATCTAAATAACGAACAAAAAAATATTTTTAAATAAAATAGTTAACATTTAAAGAAACCGCGTTTCATTTTATCTCCTTTCTTTTCTAGTCACTCTAAGCTAAAATAAAGAGGATAGAAAGGACGATTCATGCATGAAAATTATTATTTCACCTACCAAACAAATCGTTAATCATCAAGACTTCTTTTTTGCAGAGAGTCAACCTGAGTATTTAAAAGAAACCTCTCGTATTCTAAGAGAATTAAAAAAACTATCCTTGATAGAAGCTAAAGCTTTATGGAAATGCAACGATAAATTAGCTCAAGAAAATTTCGAACGTATTCAACAAGGAGATTTATCTAGAGCTACTTCTCCAGCTATTATGAGTTATAAAGGCTTGCAGTACCAATACATGGCACCTGATGTGCTAACTCAAGAAGGACTCACTTATCTTCAAGAGAATTTACGGATTTTATCTGGATTTTATGGCATACTACGTCCATTTGACGCTATTATTCCTTACCGCTTAGAAATGCAAGCTCCTTTAGCCATCGGAAAAGCAAAAAATCTTTATGGTTTTTGGGGGAAAAAGCTAGCTAAAAGTCTCCAACAAACAGACGAACCGATTATTAACCTAGCATCAAAAGAATACTCAAAAAGTATCGAACCCTACCTAACAAAGAAAAACCCATTGATTACCATTCAGTTTGCTCATCGGATTGATGGCAAACTAAAAGTAAAGGCTACTTTAGCCAAAATGGCTAGAGGAGAAATGGTTCGGTATTTAGCTGAAAATAACGTTACAAAATTAGAAGAAATCAAGCACTTCGATCACCCTCATTACCAATTTTCACCTAGTGACTCGACTGATTCTACCTTTGTTTTTCTTCATCACGATTAAAAAGGAGCGAACACATTATGTTAAACCCTAAACAACTCATCACTGATTTGCGTCAACTAGGCGTTAAAAACGATGACATCATCGTTGTCCACTCTTCCTATAACGGTTTACGAGGTGAGGACTTAATTGAAGGTGGACCTGAGGCAGTCATTGAATCCTTAAAAGAAACAGTCTCTGAAGGAACCTTGATAATACCTACTTTTAGCTACAAAAATGTCGACATTGATAACCGTATTTTTGATGTAAGAAACACTCCTGTTTGCATTGGTGTTTTACCTGAAACTATGCGTCTATCACCAGAGGTTAAACGTAGCCTTCACCCTACTCATAGCTTAGCTGCTTGGGGAAAAGATGCTGATGAATTCACTAAGCATCATTACAAAGATCACTCGCCTGTTGGTGTTAACTCTCCCTTAAGTGAAGTTTATCGCCGTGGAGGGAAAATCGTTATGCTTGGTGCACCTTTTGCTAGAAATACTAGTATGCATGGTGTAGAAGAGATGGTCTTGCCTGAGTATTTATTTACTGAAAACTATGATTATGACATCATAAAAGAAGATGGTTCTACCCTTCAAATGAACGTACTACGACATGATTTTAATGGTTTTGAACAGCGTTATGACCGAGTTTTAAACATCTTAGACGAAGGTATCGAATATCAACTAGGCAAAGTTTTAAATGGCGATACAGTTGTCATGAATGCTCCTGCTATGTGGGACAAAGCTTTGATTAAATACCGTGAAGATATTCTTTACTTTACAGATCCAAGACCGAGAACTTAACCTTAACTCCCAGTATAAATTGGAAGTTTCAAATTTGAGACAAAGTGTCATATTTTTGATACTTTGTCTTTTTTCACCTAAGATTAATAAAAAATGAAGTTGGATTAAATAAAAAAACAAACCAATTACTCTTTTTGAGTAACCAGTCTGTCTTCACAATATTACAATCTATCCCCTTAAGAACACACTTACTCTTAGATTCTCAAAGTAAATGCGACAATATTATATTTGAAGTTCATTGTTTTTTATAGCCTCTAACATTATCAAACCTATTTATTTAACAACTTGTTTACTTCATTAATATCTTTACTCTTAATCAGGCGATTAACTTCGCTAACAACATTTTCCCTTTGAAGTTTTGCAAAGAATAAATTTTTCATCGCTAAATTAACATATGCAGATACATCTTTTTCATTCATAAAACCACTCCTAAGTTTTTTCTCAATTATATCACCATTATTTTTAATTAGTATAGTAATTGTTTGATTTATATATATTAAAAGACAGTCTATATATACTAGACTGTCTCAGATTGAAGACAAACT
>NZ_JAFLVX010000017.1 GCF_017316185.1 Candidatus Vagococcus giribetii
TGATCTTTACATGCGTTAGCCTCAATTATTTCAACACCTTTTCGTTCACATAATAATCTTAGAATTTCTCCAATACTTTGTTTATATTTTCCATAGATTATTTGTCGCCTGTATTTAGGTGCGAAAACTATATGATACTTACATTTCCATGTTGTGTGTGATAAACTTTGATTGTCCTTTTTCATAAGGAACCTCCTATATGATTGATATTTAGTGGTCGGGAAACCAAATTTATCTTATCATTTTAGGAGGCTTTTTTAATACCACGCTGAAAGCTCTTTAGAACCACCCGCATAGCAGGTGGTTTTCAAAACATATAATAAAAAAAACACATAGTCCGAAAACTATGTGTTTTGATTCCCATCTAAGATGTTCAAACGAACCTTTTTAGGTTCAGTCGTTCGTACACTATAAACAATAGTACGAATAGAACGAGCTACTCGACCTTGTTTGCCAATGATACGTCCAATATCTTCCGGGGCAACTATTAAGTTGTATTCCATAAATTGGTCGCCTTCAGCAACTTCTAAATGGACATTTTCAGGCTGACTAACTAACGGACGGACAATGGTTAATACCAAATCTTTAACATCAGTCATTCAAAGTCCCACCTTATTTTTTAGTGTATTTAGCTTCGTGATGTTTTTGCATAATTCCTTCACGAGATAAAATGTTACGCACTGTGTCAGAAGGTTGTGCACCTTTTGATAACCAATCTAAGATTTCTGTTTCTTTTACAGTAACTTGAGCTGGGTTAACTAATGGGTTGTAAGTTCCCACTACTTCGATGTAACGTCCATCACGTGGTGAACGAGAATCTGCTACTACCATTCTGTAAAAAGGTTTCTTTTTAGAACCCATGCGTTTTAAACGAATTTTAACTGCCATTTATAGGCACCTCCAGATATATTTCTTAATCACAAGAAGTATCATAACAGTTTTTTTTAACCTTGTAAAGTGTTTTTTCTTTACAGCATGATTTTTTTAAAATTTTAATTGATAAGCATCAGATAAACTCAAGTGTCCTACTGAAAATTCAAGAATACCTGCTTCTATCAACATACTCAAAACACCTGGTAACTCTGCTGTTTCGTCAACTCTTATTAAATGCTCCTGATGATTCAAGTCTACCTGATAGCAATTAGTAAAAAGGTCTTCTACTTTTTTAGCTTCCTCACTATTTAGCTTCACATACGTTGCTTTATCAGTGTATCCTTCTTCTTTATCTAGAAAAAGTTCTAGTTTACCATTGAATAAGAAAAAAATGCGATTTGAATATTTTTCAAGATTTTCTAATAAGTGAGACGCAATCACAACAGTTTTCCCTAAATCTCTTTTTTCGATAATCACACGAGAAATTAACTCTACATTGTTTGGGTCTAAGCCGTTCATTACTTCATCCATTAGCATAATAGAGGTATCACTAACCATTTGCATCGCAAAACATAAACGTTGCTTCATTCCTAAAGAATAGCTAGCTACTTTTTTCTTAACATAGTGCCCCATTTCAAGTTGGGTGATAACATTATCAATCTTAATATTCTTTGAACGCCACATATCCTGATACATTTTCAAATGATCATAACCTGTTAAGTGTGGGTAGAGGTCATTTTGATCAGGCATCATTGATATATCTTGGTATATTTGACTGTTTTCTTTTGGTCCCTTATAAGTTTTAGTCCCATGCACAATTACTTTACCTGTTTGTGGTTTTAAGTAATTCATACACACATTTAATAGCGTACTTTTTCCTGTCCCATTGGGGGCAACAAGTCCTATTACTTCTCCAGGCATAAAGGTAACATCTATTTTATCTAAGACCACATGCTGTCCAAAACTAACACTAATATTGTTTAATTCAATCATTGGTTGCCTCTTTCTTTAAAGTATTTTCTTAAAACGACTGTGACAAGCTAAGATAACTAGGACTATACATAAACTGACACCTACGACCATAACTCCTATTTCAAAAGTTAGACCGATGTCAGAAAAGAAAAAACTACGATGTCCTGTTACCACATCCCCTACTTGAACATAACTAGTTGGTAAAAATCTAATGGGATGGATATCTCCATACCCAAATCGATTGTAAAATAGTTCAATAAAAGGTAAACCAATCATTAGAATGAAAATAAAGTACGCATTTTTCACCCACGTGCCTAGAATCAAACTGATTCCTACAACTAGTAGGACTAACAAACTAGTTAAAACAAACACTTTTAATAAAAATTCTCCTATTGTTATACTCTCAAAAACTAAGTCTCCCATAACTGCTATATTACTTGCATAATGACTGATAGCAACAGGCAAATCCAGGGTTCCAAAACCATTTTGAATACCTATTCCAATAAAACCAACTGCTAAGGGTAAGATACCTATTAGAACACCTGATAAGGCCACCAAATATTTGACTAGCATTCTCTTGCCAAAGCTAATAGGCAAGCCCTTTAATAAACTTTTGTGTCGTCTATCTTTTGCTATGACGTCCATTGAGAATACAATCCCTAAACAGATAAAAATGAGTGGGAAAAGTGACAAACTCCCTCTAACTAAAGATTGGAGAGCTGTTTTCTCGTTAATCATGTTAAGGGTCACTTCTTTTGTCGTTTCAGGATAAGCTGCTAATCTAGTACGAACCCCATTTCTGGCATAAATAGCTTCTTCCTGTGCGTAAATATTGCCTCCTTTGAAATATAAAGGATGGAAGTTAGCACCTAAGATGTACCATTCACTTCGTTCTTTGGCTAGTGTTGTGTAATCGTGTTTATCAATAGCAGCTAGTTGTTTTTTCTCATTTTCAACTAAAGGTGGAAACATCTCAACTGCTGCTAACGTATCCGGATGAGTTTCTCCTTCTAAGTTCACTGTCTTTAAAAAATGCTCTTTTGTATCAATACTTGCTTGTAAGATATCACTTGAAACTGTTTCAATTGTTCTAAATTGCGTCTCAATTTGTAACCAGTAGAACAAAGAGAAGAACAATAGAAGTAAGTATATTCCGATATTTTTGCGATTAGTAAAAAATTCTCGCCATTCAAATTTAAAATACTGCCACATCAGTTCTTCACTCCTTTCAATCCTCGTTTACTCAACAGAGAAGCTAACATACTCAACAAACCACTTGCTACAAGTAAGTAGAGACTACCCACAACGGGATTTAATAAACCACTACTCGTATCAGTTAGGTAATTACCGTTAAACAAGTAGCTAGGCACAATATACGAGCCGATATACCACGGAGCTTGAGCAATAAAATCAGGCAATAGAATAGTTAATCCGTAAAAAGCTAGCTCGATAATAAGCGTTAAATAAAAATTTCTGAAGACAATGTTTAATAAGACCGATAAGGTAAAGCCAAATAAAAAGAGGATGGACAAATAAATAAAATAAGCACAAATGATTTGCCAATTTTTTAAAATCACAAAAGACATCAGTTGAATCGCATTGACATGACTTAAATCATTAACCGGATTACCTAAAAACTGAGTCAATACACCACCTACTAAAAAGGCGCCTAGTAAACTCACTACAAAAAATAGATACAGTACACTAAATTTTTTCATCATACGTTTCATAAAGGGTTGTGGTTGCCCTTTGATTAGTGACGTGTGTTCATATTCATCTTCTAAGATATTTGCTGTTAAAAAGGCACAGATAGGAAACCAAATAACTCCTAGCACTGTTAAGAAAAGAATAGTTAAACTAGCTATGCTTTCAGGCTTTAAAATAACTTCTTCCTCTTGCTCTGCCAAATACGTGTAATATGCCTCATCTTTTAGCACACTTTCCAAACTAGGTTGTAAAAAGCTTAGTTCTTCTTCAAAAGAAGTTTCTTGCCTTAAATCAAGGCGCAAATTAGTTAGTTCTTGACTAGTACTAATGTATTTTTTAGGTTGGTTAAACAGAACACTATTTAACTGCCTTGCTAATACAGATTTTTGTTTTAATAAATTTTGATAAACGGCGTCTCCCTCATCGCTATTCACAATTTGATAAGGTAGTAATGCCCCATCTACTTCGATGGCCTCACTTTTATTTTTTATCTCAAAAGTCTCATATTGATCCGTATGAACATAGACAAATAGCCCTGTCATCAAAATAATTCCTAATAAAAGAAACAGACCATTAAGTGGCCGTTTGATCCCTCTTCGCAACTCCTCTTTCATCTCAACTCCTCCAATTCTTTAAAACCCTCTCCTTATTATCTTACCAAATATTAATAATCCGTCTATCAAAATCAAAAAAAATAAGCACAAAACGTACTTATTTTTTAATCACTAATGTTCTTTCATTCGGTAACCGACACCAATCTCTGTTTGGATAAAATCAGGGTCTACAGGATTTTTTTCTATTTTTTTTCGTAGATTAGACATGTTTACTCGTAGTGTTAGAGGACTCATACTCCCTAATCCCCAAACAGCTTTGGTTAGAAAATCATGAGTTAAGACTTTCCCAGTGTTTTCCATTAATATTTTTAATAATTGAAACTCATTTTTAGTCAAATGAATGTCTGTATCTAGTAATCGAACTTCTCGTTTTTCAGTATCTAGACTCAAGTCGCCATTTCGTAAAATTGGATCAATTTGTCCTTGCTGATTTTTCTTAAAATGCCTTGTGGCTGTTCTAATTCTAGCTAACAATTCACTAGTACCAAAGGGCTTTGTTAAGTAGTCATCTGCATCTAAATCAAGAGCTCTGACTTTCGTTTCTTCATCTGAACGAGCAGATAACACAATAATAGGCATATCACTTTCCTCACGAAATTCCTTTAGAAAGGCTAGACCGTCTTTATCAGGCAATCCTAAATCAAGTAAAATCAAATCAATCGGATACGTTCTAAGAAGTATCTCAGCTTCTTCCACAAAGGCAGTATGCATCACCTCATAGGATTCCTTTTCAAGAAGAGGAATCAAGAAACTGACAATTTGAGGATCGTCTTCTATTAACAATAAGCGCATAAGTTATTATCCCTTCTTCCTTCTAAGTTCAATAGTCACATCGATTTCTTTATCATCTGTTTCTGTCGCATAGATGATACCATTATGAGCTGAGATAATGGTTTTAACAATTGATAGTCCAATCCCTAAACCTTTTTTGGAATCAATCACTGTTTCTTTATGATCATTGTCTAGTAAAGAATTAAGGTAAGTAATGTCTTCTATTTGCCCTTCGTTAATCACATGGATACTAGTCGCATTACCTCGAAGGACTACTTTTAGTTTAATTGGTTTATCTTTGACACCGTAACGCACACTGTTTTCCAGTAAATTAAAAATCACTTGCTCCATCAAAATCGGGTCCACTTGCACTAAGACTACTTCATCAGGTAGACTGACTTCTAGTTGAATGCCTGGATAGTACTTTTTAATTCTAAAAATAGCAGAAGATAAAATATCATCTAGCACTTCTTCTGTTTTCTTGACTTCCATTTTTTGCGTGTCAATCCGTGTAATGGATAGCAAATTCTCAACCATACGAAGTAACCATTCCGCATCTTTTTCAATTCCTATCAGAAATTGTTTCTTTTCTTCGCGCGATAATTCATGAGCAGGTTCTTCATTTAAAACCATCTCTACTGCTCCAGATATACTTGTTAAAGGTGTTCTCAAATCATGAGAAATCGCTCTGAGCAAGTTACCTTTTGTTTTTTCTTTCTCTTGATCGACTAAAATACGTTGTTTTTCTTTTTGTAGCATTTTTTGCTCAATCGCAATTGCCATTTGTACCGTCACTAAGCGAATAAAGTTTAGGTTTTCTTCTGTTAATTCGTTTGGTTCTAGTGGACTTTTACTAGCAACTCCAATCACCGCAGCTGTATCTCCTTGCAAGATAACTGGAAAATACCGAGCCTTAGCTCCAACTAAGGTATCAGTCCCAACACCCGCTTCTTTTTGGTTTAAAGCAACCCACTGAGCTATGGCTTGCTCTTCACTTTTATTTAAAACAGATGCGTTTCCCTGAGACTCACTAAAACTCTTCGCTACTTTCTCAAAGCTCTCGTCATAAATAAAGACGTCTCGATTCAAGCTGTTTGATAGATAAGTTGCTGTGATTTGTAAGACTTCATACAATTGCGACGTTAAAAGATACCTGCGATTGAGGTCATATAAAATCTGGATTTGATGTTCTTTTTTGTTTGACGAAAGAGAACTGGCTTTCATTCGCACCATAATATTGCTGACAAGAAGACCGACTGCGAGCATAATAATCAGCGTGATTGGATAGCCTTCTTTGTAAACAGTCAGAGAATATAGAGGTTCCACAAAGAACCAGTTGAAGAAAATCACACTTAAGACAGAAGATAAGCCACTCCAAAAATAACCAGTGGTAAATCGTGCCACTAAAATGACTGTAACCAGATATAAAATAATGATATTTTGATCACCAAAGCCACTGCCAAAAAAAGCAGAGGACATAAAGGTGGTAAATAGCATTAAAAAGAACGTGATACTAAAATCCTTAAACTTATTTCCTTCAAAGAAATTCCTAATCTTACTAGATAAACCAGATTTAGGCTTCATGGCTTTTTCATCATAAGGAAGTAAGTGAATTTCTGTTTGCTTCAACTCACCAAATAATTTATCTTCAATAGGCTCTCTAAATATCTTTTTCCACCAAGGCAGAGTGACATTTTTTCCAATTACTAAGTCTGTCACACCTTGAAGTTTAACAAAAGAAGTAATGGTTTCAATCACATCATAACTTTCAATATTAACCACTTCAGCTCCTAATTTTTCAGCTAATTTGATTAATTCTTGATTCTCTCCCTCTGTTTCCTCAGTCATTAGTCTTAAAGCAAACCACTTAGCTCTTAGTAATTGAGACAAGCGTGCTGTCCATCTCAGTGTTCGTTTCGTCAAAGCAACTTCGTCGTCAAAAATTAAGGAAAGAAATACTGATTCCATGCCTGGTATTTTTGAGACCTCTTTATTTTCATTGATGATAATGTGATCTGCTGCTTTTTGAATCGCCAATCCGCGAAGAAGATTCAACTTTTCTGGAACAAAAAAGTTCTGTAAAGCTCGGCTCGTATTTTCTTCTTGGTAAATTTTACCAAGACGTAATCGTTCGAGTAACTCTCCTGCCTCAATATCAATCACTTTTAACGAGCTTTCTTCAAAAAAGACATCTGGTACGGTTTCTTGAACCACAATACCTGTCATCTCTTCAACCACATCGTTTAAACTTTCAATGTGTTGGACGTTTACGGTGGTATAGACATCAATTCCAGCTTTTAGTAACTCTTCAATATCTTGATACCGTTTCTTATTCCGTGCACTAGGCGGATTAGAGTGGGCTAATTCATCGACTAAAACCAAATCAGGATGGAGCAAAAGCGCCCCATCCAAGTCAAAGTCTTTTAATTTAATCCCTTTATGTTCGTAGACTTTTGGAGGTAATACAGTTAATCCCTCTAAGAGTTTTGTTGTTTCTGGACGTGTATGTGGCTCAACGTACCCCACTAGAACTTGTCGTCCAATCTCTAATTGGTCATGGGCTTCTTCTAGCATGGCATAGGTTTTTCCAACTCCTGCTGCATAGCCAAAAAACACTTTTAATTTACCAGGATACTTGGCAACTGGTTTAACTTGCTTCAACCAAGTTTCCGGTGATAGTCGTTCAGAATCCAGGGTAATCACCTACTATTCTTATAAGTCATCAAGAGCTAAATTTACTTCTAACACATTAACACGTTTGTTAGAAAGCATGAAATTATCAACTCCTGTGGTATGTTCATTAATTATATCATTAACGATTTTTTCTGTCACATGACGTTTTTCGGCAATTCTTGGCACTTGATATTTAGCAGACTCTACAGAAATTTCTGGATCTAATCCACTTCCAGAAGCTAATACTAAGTCACTAGGAACTTTATCAGTTGTTCCTTCCAATTCTTGTGTTTGTTTCACGCGCTGAGTCACTAGCTCTTCTTGTTCTTTTGATACTGGAGATAATTGACTCACTTCTTGTGGTCTACCGTGAAGATAAGTATCGCCTTCAAAGGTTTGACCAATTAGTTTGGAGCCGACTACTTTATCATCTTTTGTGATTAATTGTCCATTCACTTTATCATGAAAGACTAGTTGTCCAATCCCTGTCATGGTCAAAGGATAGAGGACACCTAATAAAACAGTCATAACCAAAACAAATTTAAGAGATATTTTTATTGTTTGTTTCATTTTTTCTCATCCTTTTTAGAAAAATAATAGGGTTAGGATCATGTCAAATGCTTTAATAGCGATGAAAGGAGCAACAATGCCTCCTAAACCATACACCAATAAGTTATGAGACAAAATCTTACTTGCTGGCATTTCTTTGTATTTAACTCCTTTTAACGCTAAAGGAATCAAAGCTACGATAATCAAGGCATTGTATAAAACAGCTGATAAAATAGCTGTAGTTGGATTTGTTAAATGCATGATATTGAGTGCTGTTAATTCTGGGTAAATACTAAAGAATAGCACTGGGATAATCGCAAAGTATTTGGCGATATCGTTAGCAATACTAAAAGTCGTTAAAGCTCCACGAGTCATTAATAACTGTTTACCAATTTTAACAATGCTGATTAATTTAGTAGGACTCGAATCTAAGTCAATCATATTTCCTGCTTCTTTCGCTGCTTGAGTCCCTGTGTTCATAGCAACTGCCACATCAGCTTGAGCTAACGCAGGAGCATCATTTGTTCCGTCCCCTGTCATAGCAACAAGATGACCTTTTTCTTGGTACTTTCTAATTAAATCCATTTTATTTTCAGGTGTTGCTTCTGCTAAAAAGTCATCTACGCCAGCTTCAGCTGCAATAGCTGCGGCTGTCATAGGATTATCTCCTGTAATCATAATGGTTTTAATCCCCATCTTACGCATGTCTTCAAACTTTTCCTTAACACCTGTTTTGACAATATCTTTTAAGTAAACGACACCTAGAACCACTTTATTTTTAACAACCACTAAAGGAGTTCCACCGACTTTAGCAATGTCTGCGACAATCTCATCACAATCATCAGGATACACACCACCATGAGCTTCCACATATTGCTTCATGGTATCAGCTGCTCCTTTTCGAATTTCTTGGCCTTCGTAGTCAATCCCACTCATACGTGTTTTAGCTGAGAATTCAATAAATGTTGCTTTAGATTCATCGATTAAGTGTTCTTCCAAACCAAATTTTTCTGTAGCTAAAACAACTATACTTCGACCTTCTGCAGTTTCATCAGATGCTGATGATAGTTGAGCTGCTTTAGCTACTTCTATTTCTTCAATCCCTGCTACTGGACGAAATTCACTAGCACGTCGGTTACCTAATGTAATCGTTCCTGTTTTGTCTAGTAGTAAAATGTCCACATCCCCTGCAGCTTCAATAGCACGTCCACTCATAGCTACAACATTTTCTTTGTTTAATCGGCTCATACCAGCAATCCCAATGGACGAAACCAAAGCCCCAATTGTTGTAGGTGCTAAACAAACTAGTAAAGCAGTTAGTGTTGTAATTGAAATAGCTTCTCCTCTGCCAATTAATTGACTTGAAAAATCTGTAAACGTATAAAGAGTGGCAGAAACTACTAAAAATATAATAGTCAACGTGATTAAGAAAATCTGTAACCCGATTTCATTCGGTGTTTTCTTACGCTCTGTCCCTTCTACCATTGAAATCATTTTATCTAAGAAAGAATTACCACTTTCAGCTGTCACTTCAATAATCAAATGATCTGAAACAAGGGTTGTACCTCCTGTCACAGCACTTCTATCTCCTCCTGATTCACGAATCACAGGGGCAGATTCTCCTGTAATAGCACTTTCATCAACAGACGCAGCACCTTCAACAACCTCACCATCCATTGGGATTTGCTCTCCAGCAACAACATACACTAGGTCTCCTTTTTTAAGAGCAGAAGAAAGAACTTCTTCTTGAGCCATGGGTGTATCAATTGATTTGATTTTTTTAGCTGTCACGTCTTCTCTTGCTTGTTTTAAACTATCTGCTTGAGCTTTCCCTCTACCTTCTGCAATCGCTTCAGAGAAGTTTGCAAACAGAATAGTCAACCACAAGATAAGCGCAATGCTAAAAGTAAACCAAGTTTGATTGCCTGCTCCTAATCCTTGTGTGAAGAAAAGTACTGTTGTAATGATAGCGCCTAGATAAACAATCATCATGACAGGATTTTCAATTTGTATTTTAGGATTCATTTTAATAAACGAATCTTTTAAAGCTCGGTTAAAAATACTCCATTTATTTTCCATTTTCAAAACTCCTTATTTAGTTACAAAAAATTCAGCCACCGGTCCTAATGCTAGGGCTGGGAAGAAGCTTAAAGCACCAATCACAAAAATAACAATGATTAGCATCACCATAAACGTAGGATTAGTTGTTGATAAAGTACCACTACTAACTGATGTTTGCTTTTTGTTAGCTAAGTTACCCGCTAAAAAGATAACTGCAAACATAGGAACAAATCGAGTAATCATCATAATCGTTCCACCAATCATGTTAAGAAATGTCGTATCTCCTGCTAAACCAGCAAAGGCACTTCCGTTATTATTTGCTAGAGACGTAAAGGCATAAAGGATTTCTGAAAAACCATGTGGGCCAGTATTCGTCATTGATGCTGTTGGATTTCCTAATAAAATATAAGCAAATGAACCAAGTAAGACAAACATTAATGGGGTTAGTATGACTAAACATGCCATTTTCATGTCATATGGGTCGATTTTTTTTCTTAAATATTCAGGCGTACGACCGACTAATAGTCCTGCAATAAAAACAGTCAAGATGACAAAGACAATCATACCGTAAAGTCCACTTCCAGCTCCCCCGAAGATAATTTCTCCCAGTTGCATCAAGAACATTGGAATCAAACCACCTAACGGAGTAAAACTATCTAACATGGCATTAATGGAACCGTTAGAGACAGCCGTTGTACTAGAGGCCCATAAACTGGAAAGAATAATACCAAAACGTGTTTCTTTTCCTTCCATATTTCCACTGGCCATTAATTGATCTTGCATCACTGGCATCATTTCACTTAAGAAAATGCCAACTGTTGCTAACACTAAAATAAGAAGAGATACAACCATAATTGTACGACCTTGTTTTAAATCTTTCATGAAGAAACCAAAAGCAACAATTAATGCTGATGGAATAATTAAAATCGCGTAATTTTCCACTAAGTTACTAAAAACAGTTGGGTTTTCAAAAGGATGCGCTGAGTTAACCCCAAAGAACCCACCACCATTTGTCCCTAGTTGTTTAATAGCAATTTGACTTGCTCCTGGTCCAAGTGGAATTAGTTGTTCTGTTCCCCCATCTAAACTAGGAATTGTTAAGTTAGCAGAAAGGTTTTGAACCACTCCTTGAGACATTAATAGAATAGTCACAATAATTGAGAGTGGTAATAAGACGTATAAAGTAATACGAGTCATGTCTTGCCAGAAGTTACCGATTGTTTGCGCATTTTTGCGTTTAAAACCTCTTAATAAAGCAAACAAAACAGATGTTCCAACTGCAGCTGATACAAAGTTTTGAACCGTTAAGCCTAACATTTGTACTAAGTAAGAGGCTTGAGTTTCACCTGCGTAAGCTTGCCAGTTTGTGTTAGTTACATAACTGGCTGCCGTATTAAATGCCAAAGAGAATGACATATTTGGCACATTATTTGGATTACCTGGTAAGTAACCTTGAAATAGTAACAATACGAATAAAAAGACAAATGAAGCAACTGAAAAACCAATCACGCCTTTTGCGTATTGTTTAGCAGTCATTTCTCTTGTTGTCGCATTTTTACCTAAAAATTGATAAATGCTATTTTCTATTTTACCGATAAAACGATCCAAAAATGTGGTTTCGTTTGCCATCACTTTTTTGATATATAAGCCAACCGGTAATGATGTAACTAATAAAAAACCAAAAAATAAAACCATAATCCATGTAAAGGACATCATTTTTTATCCCCCCAAAACAATTCATAAAATAAATAAACTAATGTTAACAATGCGATGATGCCAACAATAATAACCATCATTATTCCTCCCTTTAACTGAGTGAATAAAGTATAGCAAAATCCATATAAAGATAGTGTTAAGAAATCAAACACAAAAAAAGCTGACCAAAATCGGCCAGCTCCAAAATTTTTTAAGCTAAATTACCACCATCTGCTAAAAACTCACTTCCAGTTGTATAAGACGAATCATCAGATGCTAAGAACAAAACTAAATTGGATATTTCTCTTGCTTCAGCCATTCGCTTCATAGGAATGGTCTCTTTGAAAGTTTCAATGGCTTTTTTCTGACCACCTGAGGCATTAGTAATCATCGGCGTCATAACAGCTCCAGGGTGAACGGAGTTAACACGGATATTTTTCTCAGCTAACTCAAGGGCTGCTACTCTAGTCAACCCACAAACTGCAAATTTCGAACTGACATAAGCGGCCCCTCCAATACTTCCTTCAAGACCTTCAATGGACGAAATATTAACAACTGAAGCCGCCCCACTTTTTTCAAGTAGGGGTTGAGCATGCTTCATCCCTAAAAAGACAGATAATTGGTTAATCGTAATAATTCGCATGTACTCTTCAACAGTAGTTTCAAGGATTGGTTTAAAGAAAACAACACCAGCGTTATTAATCAAAATATCTAGCACACCAGATTCTTTCTCAATTAAAGCCATGGCGTCTTCCCAATCACTCTCTTTTGTCACATCTAGATGAACATAATGCGCCTTTTCTCCTAATTCTTCAACAGTTTGTTTACCTACTTCGTCATTAATATCAGCAACATATACTGTGGCACCTTCTTTGATAAATAAATCAGCATGAGATTTCCCCATCCCCATAGAAGCACCGGTGATCAAAGCAACTTTGTTTTTTAATCTCATTCAAATTCCTCCTTTATACTAGTTAAGAATGATAGCCCTTACAATCTATTATATACGCCTAGTTCAATTAACCAAAGCAAAACGAACTAACAAGCAAAAAAACTCCTAGAAAGATAGCGTGCAACTATCTTTCTAGGAGTCATCATAAAACTTAGGATAACGTCTTTGTTATAAAGACTTTTTATGATCTACTTTTGTTTTTTCAGTGCTCTTAATGATTAAGTCACTGTTTAATTCTTTGTACTTACCTAAAGAATAATCAGAAAAACCTTTAACTGATTTGGTTAAGTACTCTTGCAGTGCTTCAGGATTTTCTTTGATGATTTTTTCAGCTTCTTTATCTGTTTTAGCTAACTCTTCATCTAAATGCTTGCGAACTTCTTTTCTAACAGGAAGCACATCTTCTTTTTTAAACTCTGCATAATAAGGGACAGTCAACACATTTGTCATGCGATAAGTCCAGTAAGCTGATTCAGCATCTGGTTTATCTGTACCCATTTGATATTCTTTTGGTGTCTCAGTAATATTTGTATAGAACGGAACGTAAGAACTTGTATCAGGAACACCCATAGATACCCATTGAACCATACTAATTTCTTCTGGCACATCATTACGGGCTTGGATAATATGAGATTCCATTGTTCTTGGGACATTGATTGGTCTGAATTTTTCAGGCTCACTACCTTCATAAGTATCATATTTAGTGCCATTGTAGTGATTTCTAAGAACAAATTCAACTTTAGGAAGAGTGACTTTTTCATCTGGTTTTTCAAATAAATTAAAACTTTCTTCTGTTAATTCATGTTTTAATGAAGGACTAATGATATTTTGTCCAGCTAAAACACGTGGTGTATTGTAATGACCATCTTCTTCTAGATCGCCAAACACTTCTCTCATAGATGCTTTTTCTGCCTTATCAGCTAATTTATTTTTTTCGATAAATGATTTCAGATTTTTAGAATACATCACATTTTCTTTATCATTCCAGTCTATTTGTTGGATAGAAAGTGTATTAGCAATCACAGCGTATTGGTCATCAGGTACTCGAACTGCCACCCATTCATGACCAGTTAATAATTCCATATACCAAATTTCATTTTTATCTGAGAAAATAATACCATTGGTTTCTGCAGATCCTTTTTCTTCTACAATTTTAGCTAAATACTCCACACCATTTTTAGCTGATGTAATATAAGGTAGGACACAAGTTACAATAGAATCCTCTGCCATACCATCTTCTACGTGTGGGTCTAGTTTTAACACACTTTCTTTTGTAGTAGCAGATTCTGTCGCACTCATTGATACATTTTTACTATTAACTCCTGCTGCTTCATACATCCCTTCTGATACATCCCATTCAGGCATGGCTGTATAGCGCATATTATTTTCTGGTAATGTCATTTTAAAGCCATTTCCTTTAGAAACATAGTCTCTTTCTAAAGATTTTTCAGGTCGTACAACAAAGTGCTTGGCCCAGGCTGTACCCATGTCTTCATTTCTTGCAATGATCGTTGACCCATCGTAAGAAACATCTTTCCCAACTAAAACAGTGGTACAGGCTTCAGCTGTCAATGTTGCTGTACTAAATAAAATAACTCCACCTAAAATGCCAATCCATTTTTTCATTCATAACTCTCCTTTCGATATAAGAAAAGGATACCACTTAAAGTAAGCGTTTACACTAGTTTACAAGAACCTCTAATCCACTTATTAATTAGTTCACAATTTGTAAATCATTTTTTCATAACTGATGTTTTACAACATTTAGATTGTCGATTTGCTAGCGAATAACAAACAAACCTCCTAGCACTTTTTTGGTAAAAAAGACTAGGAGGTTCGTGTATTAATGTCTATAACAAGTTGGTATCAATAAGCGTTGTAAATCTTCAAACCACTGACCAACTTCAAGTAGCAAGCGGTCATTTCCTTTACTTGACATAAGCTGAATACCAATAGGTAATCCTTCTTTTTCAGTCATATACGTTGGTAAACTAATAGCAGGTTGACCTGTCAAATTAGCCAACTGCGTATAAGGCGTAATCCAGAGGCTTTTTTCAAACATCTCATAAACTAGATTACCTAATTCTTCTTTATTAAACTCAGACGCATGATTCATTTTTTCTCGAATAAGGTCACTTTGCAAGTCTTCTGATATCTTAGGTGCCGCTGTTGTAGCTGTTGGAGATAGGAATAAATCATAGGTTTCAAATAACTGTTCCATTGTAACTGCTGCTTGATCCCAATAACCAAAAGATTTCGAATAATCTGCAGCAGATAGGCGTTGACCATACTGATAAATCGTCCAAGTCATTAACTCCATGTCCTCTTTTAAAATAGGACGACCAAAGCCTTCACTCATGGTTTCAAACATCGCCGCCGTTTCGCCGCCATTCATTTGATAATAACTTCTGATCAAACGATTGCCATCAACAGGATAAGTTACTTCCTCAACCACATGTCCTAATGATTCTAGAAAATGAGCAGCTTCCGTCACCGCCTGAATCGCTTCATCACTAACTGGATTCCCCACTGGTGACTCTGTACAAAGTGCGATTTTCAAAGGTCGATTAACTACAGGTAATTTAGCCACTGGTTTAATAAACGGCGAATACTGATTGTCTACCTTAAGTACATTCAACATACGCTGAGTGTCTCTAATAGAAACATTTAAGCTAAAATTGACAGAAGCTCCTTGCCAGCTACGGTAATCATCCGGTCCCGTCGTAATGACACCACGACTCGGTTTGAATCCAATCAGACCTGAAAAACTAGCAGGAATTCGAATAGAACCACCACCGTCACTAGCTCCAGCAATTGGTGAAATACCTGAAGCTACCACTGCAGCCGCTCCTCCACTACTTCCTCCAGAGAAACGTTCTAAGTCCCGTGGATTCTTGGTTACTCCATGAATCTCAGCATCTGTTACATTCTTAAACGCAAATTCTGGCGCTGTCGTTACTCCAAAAGGAATAAACCCTGCTTCTTCTATTTTTTTTGTATAATTATTGGTTTGTTGAGAGATATTTTTTTTAAAGAGTTTTGAACCAAACGTTTGAGCAAACCCCTCTTTACTTTGTCCCACATCTTTTAAAGGATACGGAACACCAAAAAAAGGTTGTTCTTGATTAACTTTACTTCTTTTAGCCAAATCAGCTTTCGCTTTATCAATATCAAGCTCAACAAAGGCATTTAGTTCTGGTTGAGCTTTTGCTCTTCTCTCCATCTCCTCTAATGCCTCAATGGAAGACATGTCACCACTTTTAATTAAATTCCCAAGGTACGTCGCATCTTTCATCATAAAAAATACCTCCTTTATGCCTTATTCTAAACAAATTTTTTCATAAATAACAAGTCATTCCTGCTTTTTTTATACTTATCCTCCAATAAATAGGAAAAAGACTGACTATTTCTAGTCAATCTTTAATAATTATGTTATTTTTTCTTTTTATTCTTCTTGTTTTTCTTCATTTTTTTCTTATTTTTCTTAATCATTTTGTTCATGGCCATCTTACCAAGTTTACCTTGAATGCCATTTCCCATCATGTTTTCCATTCCAGGTGGCATGTTACCTTTACTCATTTGTTGCATCATTTTTCTAGATTCATTAAACTGTTTAATCATGCGGTTAACTTCAACTACAGAGTTACCAGAACCTGCAGCGATACGGCGACGACGACTTGGGTTTAATAGTTCAGGATTTTCACGTTCTTGAGGTGTCATTGAAAAGACAATTGCTTTTTTACGAGCCACTTCTTTTGGATCAATATTGATTTGATCTAAACCAGGAACATTATTCATACCAGGAATCATTTTTAATAAATCTTCAATAGGTCCCATACCCATAACTTGATCAAGTTGTTCGATGAAATCATTGAAGTCAAATGAGTTTTCACGCATTTTTTTAGCTAACTCTTCAGCTTTATCTTCATCATATTCACGTTGTGCTTTTTCAATCAGGGTTAACATATCTCCCATACCTAAAATACGAGAAGACATACGATCTGGATGGAACACTTCAACATCAGTTAATTTTTCACCAGTACCAATGTATTTAATTGGTTTACCAGTAATCGCACGAATAGATAGCGCAGCCCCACCACGAGTGTCCCCATCTAACTTAGTTAAAACAACCCCTGTCACGTCAAGTTGCTCGTTAAAGCTCTCAGCAACAGTAACAGCATCTTGCCCTGTCATAGCATCAACTGTTAACAGGATTTCGTTAGGTTGAGCAAACTCTTTAATACGTTTTAACTCATCCATTAAGTGTTCATCAATGTGCAAACGACCCGCCGTATCAATAAACACGTAATCATTTTTATTTTCTTTAGCTAAAGCTAGACCTTGGCGAACAATTTCAACTGGATCTGTATCTGTTCCCATATCAAAAACAGGAATATCTAATTGTTGACCGATTACTTTTAATTGGTCAATGGCAGCTGGACGATACACGTCACCTGCAATTAAAAGAGGACGAGCATTTTCATTTTTCTTCAAGAAATTAGATAATTTCCCAACAAAAGTTGTTTTACCCGCACCTTGTAAACCAACCATCATAATGATTGTTGGAATTTTTGGTGATTTATTTAATGCAACTGCTTCTGAACCTAACACTTTTGTTAATTCTTCATCAACAATTTTAACAATTTGTTGTGTTGGATTTAAAGATTCTAAAATCTCAATCCCAACAGCACGCTCACCTACACGTTTCGTGAAACCACGAACAACTTGTAAGTTAACATCGGCTTCTAGAAGAGCCAGACGTATCTCGCGCATCATTTCTTTTACGTCTTCTTCTTTCACCGTACCTTTTTTCTTTAATTTACTCATCGCTACCTGTAAGCGATCTGTTAAGCTTTCAAATGCCACTGTTATTCTCTCCTAGTCTTCTTCAATTTCTTGAATTTTATCTAATAAGTCATTAATTTCTTCTTTATCAACGGGATCATTGGTTATTTTTTCTTTAATAACTTCAATCATCTCTTCTCGAACAATATAATTTGAATACAAATGAAGTTTCTTTTCATAAGTTTCTAATAGTTTTTCTGTTCGTTTGATATTATCATAGACAGCTTGTCTACTAACACCATATTCTTCGGCAATTTCACCTAAGGACAAATCATCTCCATAGTATAACTCAATGTAGTTCATTTGTTTCTCAGTTAAAAGGGTTGAATAAAATTCAAACAGAGCATTCATTCGATTGGTTTTTTCTATTTCCATTTAATTCCCTCCCTTTACAAAGTACATGCTTTTATTCACTTCAATAGTATAACATAATCACTTCTTTATTTTTACTAAAAATAAAGAAAAAGAGCCTGTGACATCAAGTTTAATTCATGTCACAACCTCTTTCATTAGGCATTCTCTTCAGTTGGTTGTTCCGATTCTTCAATTTTTGGCTCATTCGTCACTAATGGTAACGTGAACGTAAAAGAGGCCCCTTGATCTTCAACACTCTTCACGTGAATGCTTCCATTGTAATTATCGACTAACTGATAGGCAATTGACAGCCCTAAACCATTTCCTCCCGTGTTTCTTGCTCGCGCTTTATCTACACGGTAAAAACGGTCAAATATTTTATCTAAATTCTCTTTTGAAATACCTTCACCAAAGTCTTGAACCATGACTTCAAGTGATTGATAAGACTTAGACATAGAAATCAAAATTTCTTTTCTGTCAGTTGAGTACTTCACGGCATTGTCTAATAAAATAATCAGAATTTGTTCTAAGTGATTGCGGTAGATTTTTACTTCCACATCAGTTGTTAGGTCATCATCTAAATTAAATGTGAACTCTGGGTAAAGCATTCTAAAGTTGCCGACATTTGTATGTATTACTTCTTTAGCCATTGTGGTTTTATCTGAATAATGAAACTCTGACTGCTCTGCTCGAGATAAATCTAGCATCTCTTGAACTAAACTCTTCATACGTGTGATTTCTTGTAAAGAAGCGTCTAATGACTCAGCTAATACTTCAGGATCATCTTTTCCCCAACGGTTTAAGAGATTTATATGTCCTTCGATAACGGCTACAGGCGTACGCAACTCATGAGAAACATCTTCAACAAACTGTTGTTGTTGTAAAATAAATTTTTGCATTCTAGCTAACATGTCATTAAAGGCATTCGCTAAATCTGAAATCTCGTCATTTCCTTTTGGAACTGGCATTCTCTCACCTGTTTTATGGGCTTCTTCAATACTATTTAAGACTTTAGACATTTTTCTTAACGGACTCGTAAAATAACTAGACAACAAGTAACCTAAAATCAGACTAAATAGCACACCTACAATTTCTAATACAATCAAGGTATCTAATAATTTTTTACTCACATCGTAATAACTACTCAATTCAAAGAAACCTTGGGCGTAACCAATCAAATCTCCTGTTTTAGCAGAATAAACTGGTTTGGTTAAAATCAGTCCTGCTAATCCGTCAACTGTTTGAATATTTGTTACCTTTTGTTCATCCTCATCATAAGGTAGATAGGCATTTTTAGTCTCAAACAACAAACGATGATCAACACCATACACTTTCGCATTTAACTCTGGTTGAGATAGTTCTGATATAAAACTATTTAATTGCATCAAACTTGCTTCAAGTGTTTCACGGTCGTAGTATTTATTGCGGTCAAAATTCCCAGTAGACTCCTTCAAATAAAAGACAGTACTATTTAAAGTAAGTGGGTATTCTGAACGAGATAACCGATTTTCAACTTCATCCATTGTTTGATTAAACTGGGTTTTTTCTTGTTCTACGATAATCTGCGTACTTGTCCTATAAGTGACAAATGCAAAAATCGTAAACAAGACAAAAATCGCCAATGCTGTTAGAATCGTCCACTTAAAAGTAATAGAGCGCCAAGAAAACTTCGGTGGCAGCTCTATATTTTTAAATGATTTCATGATTAAGATCTCATAACGTATCCAGTTCCACGGACAGTTTGAATATAGCTGTCTTCACCAGATACATCAATTTTATTTCTCAAGTAACGAATGTAGACATCTACAACATTCGTTTCAACTTCAATCTCGTAACCCCAAACTTTATTAAGCAACACATCTCGAGAAAGCACCACATTAATGTTTTCCATTAAAATAAGTAACAACTCATACTCACGTTTGGTTAACTCAATAATTTCATCTCCACGACGAACCACTCGATTTTCTTTTTCAATGGTTAAATCACGGTAATTAATTGTTGTTTGCTTCGTAATGTTTTTATCGCCTTCAATATCGATTCGGCGAAGTAATGCGCGAAGTCTTGCTAATAATTCTTCAATAGCAAATGGTTTGACAATATAATCATCTGCCCCATGATCTAAACCAGATACTCTATCAATCACAGAGTCTCTAGCTGTCATCATAATAATCGGTGTGTTTTTAGATTGTCTGATACGGCGACACACCTCTAATCCGTTTAATTCAGGTAACATTAAATCTAAAAGAATGGCATCCCATTCACCAGAAAGCGCAGCTTCTAGGCCTGTACGACCATTGTAATGAACCTCTGTTTCATACCCTTCATGTTTTAATTCAAGCTCCACAAAACGAGCTAGGTTTTTCTCATCTTCAACTATTAATATTCTATTTGACATAAATACACATGCCTTTCTAAGATACTTATCATCTTTTTCTTATATCATAACTATTATAACGACTTTTATGAGAAAAATCTATTATGAGAACCATATTTTTCATTTAATGAAGCTTATAAAAAAAAAGATATTCTAAAAAATTAGAATATCTTTCATCTTTCTATTCAAAAACAAATTGATTTTCATAAAGTTCTGCGTAGAACCCTTTAGCTTCTAATAATTGCTCATGAGTGCCTTCTTCAATCACTTCACCTTGATTTAAAACAATAATATAATCTGCATTTAAAATTGTTTTTAGACGGTGAGCAATCACAAAACTAGTACGACCTTTAATAATATTTTCCATGGCTTTTTGAATACGGCTTTCTGTTACAGTATCCACATTACTTGTTGCCTCGTCTAAAATTAATAAAGAAGGTTCTGTTAATATCGTACGTGCAATACTCATTAATTGTTTTTGTCCTACACTAAACACACTATTTTCATCGTTAATTTCAGTATCATAACCTTTTTCAAGGCTCATAATAAATTCATGAATATTAGCTTGTTTGGCAGCGGCAATCATTTCTTCTTCAGTTGCTTCACGGTTACCAAAAACAATGTTATCACGTATAGTTCCTGAAAAGAGAACTGATTCTTGAAGCACAATCCCAATGTTAGAACGTAGACTCTCAAGAGAAATATCACGAATATCTTGACCATCAATCTTGATACTACCACCATTTACATTGTAGAAACGATTTAGAAGGTTCATGACAGTTGTTTTACCTGATCCAGTTGGACCAACTAAGGCAACCATTTCACCTTTTTTAGCTTTTAAATTAACTTGTTTTAAGATTGGTGTGCCTTCTACATAAGAAAAATCAACATTTTCTAAGGCTACTTCTTTATGAACACCATCAATATCAACTGTATTTGGACGCTCAAATTCATCTTCAACATCGAAAATTTCGTTTAATCGTCTTGCACCTGTAAAGGCTAATTGCAACATACTAAATTGTGACGAGATTTGAGTTAACGGCATATAGAATTGTTGTGAATATTGAATAAACATAACAATCAAACCTAAACCAGCAGCTTTATCCATGTTACCATCTAAGACTAAGTAACCACCAAAGAAGATTACGATTGCTGTGTTAAGTAAAGATATACCTTGCATTGTTGGGAATAAGAGACCTGAATAAACTTGCCCTTTGAAAGTTGCTTTCTTCACTTCCTGGTTTAATTCTTCAAACCCTTCAATTGTTTCGTCTTCTAATCCATTAGTAATAATAACTTTTTGACCAGAAATTTTCTCATCAATATAACCATTTAACTTACCAACAAAATCTTGTTGGACAGCCACATTTGTTTCTGCTTTTTTGATGATGACAGCTGCAATAATAACCGCAATTGGAGAAATAGCTAATGTTGCCCAAGTCATTTCAACGTTGGCTCTAAACATCATAATCAGAACACCAATCATCATCGAAATATTTGTTAACACTTGAATCAAGGCTTGATTCATTGTATTTGAAATATTATCTAAATCACTAGTAAAGCGACTTAAAATCTCACCATCTTGATGAGTGTCAAAATATTCAATCGTCATTTTTTCTAACTTTTTAAACAAGTTAATACGCATATGGTTCGTAGAACGACCTGTTACTTGAGACATTAAAATATTTTGGATAAACATCGCGACAAAGTTCATCACGTATAAACCAACTAGTAATTTAATCACTGACACAAATGGTGATTTATCTGCTGAACCAGTTGTCACAAAAGTACCTGCATAAGTGGCTAATTCTTCAATGGCTTTCCCTGTGTATTCAGGCGCCTTTACTTGTAGGTAAGTTGAAAAAATAATGGCTATTGTAATGATTGATAATTGCCATTTATAGCCTTTTAAATAAAACCAAAAGAATTTAGTGACACTATTTTTCTTCGTTGATTTTTTTGACATTTTATTCAACCTCCTTTGCTTTTTGAGTTTCGTAAATTTCACGATACACATCACTTGTTTGTAGTAACTCTTTATGTGTTCCTTGAGCTACTAGACGACCTTCATCTAATACTAAAATATTATCTGCTTGAACCACTGAAGATATTTTTTGAGCAATAATAAAGGTAGTTGTATGATCTAACTCATTAGCTAATGCTTCTTTAACTAATTTCTCTGAACGAGCATCTAAAGCACTTGTACTATCATCTAATACTAAAACTTTTGGTTCTCCAATAACCCCACGAGAAATAGATAGACGTTGTTTTTGACCTCCTGAGAAGTTAGAACCACGCTCTTCTACTGGACTCATGAAACCATCTGCTTGACGCTCAATAAATTCACTTGCTTGAGCAATACGAGATGCTTTTTTCATATCATCGTCACTTGCATTTTTAGAGCCTTGTCTTAAGTTGTCAGCAATTGTTCCTGAAAATAAAATCGCTTTTTGCAAGACAAGCGCTACATTTTCTCTTAAATCTGCTTTACTAACATCTTTCAAATCTACATCGCCAACAAGAATATTCCCTTCTGTTGGGTCATACATTCTAGCAATCATTTGGGCTAATGTTGATTTACCAGCACCAGTCGCACCTACAACCCCAATTGATTCACCTGTTGTCGCTTTAAAAGAAATGTTTTTAAGTGTTGGTAAGTCATCTCCACTGTAAGTAAAACTAACATTATTAAAGACAACATCACCATTTTGAATCGTTGTGGCTCCCTCTTCACGGTAGCTTAATGTAGGCTCTGTTTCTAATACTTCATTTAGACGTTTCAATGAAACCATCCCACGAGAAGCCATCATCATCATCATACCTCCAATGATAATACTCATCATGATTTGCATTAAGTAATTCATAAACGACACAATCGCACCAATAACTTCTAAGTCAGTTGTTGCTAAATCTGCTGCAAAATAGATAGATGTCACAATAGCTAAACTTGAAATCAACATAAATGTTGGAATCATGATAGAAAATAAGTTTCCTACAGTAATGGTATGTTTCGCTAATTTGTCTGATACTTTTGTAAACTTATCAATTTCATTTTTTTCTTGGACAAATGATTTAACCACTCGAATACCAGTTAAATTTTCTTTAGCAATGCTATTCACTTTTTCAATGTATCCTTGAATTTTAGTGAAATGTTTACCCATTAAGCCAAATAAAGACATAACCGTTAATAAAACGAGTACAACAAGAACAATAATTACCCACCATAATTTAGGTAAGGTCATCATAGCCAAAATAAAACTACCAATAAATAATATTGGAATTCTCAAAATACTTTGTAGGGTCATCATAACAATTTGTTGGATTTGATTAATGTCATTTGTTAGACGAACCACTAAATTACTTGTCGAGAATTTCTCGATATCTGTAAATGAAAAGGTTTGAATCTTCTTGAAGCCATCTGCTCTAATCTCAGATGCTACTTCTTGAGCCACTTTGGCTGCTAAAATAGTATTTAAAATTCCTGCAATTAATCCAATAATAGCAACTACAATCAGTGTAATCCCAACACTCTTCAACTCTTGATTGTCCTCGTTCATGATGGCTGTCATGACTTTTTGTAATAACTTCGGTTGCCATAACTGTGATGTAACCATTAAACAAGTCATTAAAAATGACGTCAGAACTAATCCACTATGCCCTTTAACTTTTTTTAATAATAATGACATGTACTACCCCTCTTTCTAAAATAAATCAGACTTCTATCTTATACGAATGAATGTTCTTTTGCAACAAATAAGCACCCTTTTAAATAAGATATCTATCTTCACTTTATTGGTACTATTTATGATAACAACTTATAAATTATTATACAATCAACTAATGGTTGAAAAATAAAAAAACTTTCATTCTTTTATTACAAAGAATGAAAGTTTTTTGAATTATTTGTTATCAGCTCCGTACCAATCGTAATGGAACACACCTTCACGATCTTTACGTAAGTAAGTATGAGCTCCAAAGTAGTCACGTTGCGCTTGGATAATATTTGCTGGTAAATCAGCTGTGCGATAAGAATCAAAATAGGCAATAGCTGATGAGAATGTAGGTGATGGTACACCTGATTGTACTGCAAGAGCTACAACATCACGAACTGATTGTTGGTATTTTTGAGTAATATCTAAGAAGTACTCATCTAATAACAAGTTTTTAAGTTCTGGGTTACGATCATAAGCATCTGTAATCTCTTGTAAGAAACGAGCACGAATGATACAACCTGCACGGAAAATCTTAGCAATTTCACCATACTCTAAGTCCCAACCATACTCTTCACTAGCCATACGGTATTGAGCAAAACCTTGCGCATAACTCATGATTTTACTAAAATATAATGCTTGACGAATTTTTTCAACGTAAACCGCTTTATCGCCAGTGAAACTTGCTGTTTTTGGTGCTGGAATAACTTTACTTGCTTCTACACGTTCTTCTTTAAGAGCAGAGATATAACGAGCAAAAACAGATTCAGTAATTAATGGTAGCGGTGTTCCTAAATCTAATGAATTTTGGCTTGTCCACTTACCAGTTCCTTTATTACCTGCAGCATCAAGAATAACATCAACAATTGGTTTTCCTGTGCCTAAATCGTCTTTTCTTGTTAAAATATCAGAAGTAATCTCCATTAAGTAGCTATCAAGTTCTCCTTCATTCCACTCAGTAAAGATTTCTGCTACTTCCTCAACAGATAAACCTAATACACGAGTCAAGATATCATATGATTCAGCAATTAATTGCATATCACCATATTCAATACCATTATGTACCATTTTTACGTAATGACCTGCACCATTTGGTCCAATGTAAGTCACACAAGGCTCACCATCTTTTGCTTTAGCAGCGATTTGTTCAAAAATAGGTTTCACTAACTCATAGGCTTCTTTTTGTCCACCTGGCATCATAGAAGGACCTTTTAACGCACCCTCTTCACCACCAGAAACACCAGTACCAATAAAGTTAATGCCTGAATTAGCTAATTCTTCGTTACGTCTCATTGTATCTCTAAAGAATGTATTTCCTCCATCGATAAGGATATCTCCTTTATCTAAATGAGGTAATAGACTTTGAATAGTTAAGTCAGTTGGTTTTCCTGCTTGTACCATTAACATAATACGTCTTGGTTTCTCTAAAGAAGCTACAAATTCTTCGATTGTGTAGGTAGCAACTAATTTTTTCTCAGGATGTTCTTTTATCACATCTTCTGTTTTAGATGCTGTTCTATTAAAAATAGAAACTGAATATCCTCGACTTTCAATATTTAATGCTAGGTTTTTACCCATGACTGCCATTCCGACAACACCGATTTGTTGTTTTGACATGAAACTACCTCCTAATAATCCAACTGCATAAAAAACACACAGTTTTTAATCTTCTTTATTATAGCTCATTTCAGACTAAATTAAAATAAATTTTACCTTTATTCCATATCACCATTCCGTGAGAGTAGAAAGACAGCAAAAATAATAATCAACATACTCACAACTTCAATGGGTAAAATAACTGACCCTAAAAACAGACTTGAAAAAAGAGCTGAACTTAGTGGCTCAAAAGAAGTCAACAGACTTGAAAACTGAGCTGGGATAAAACGAGTACTGTGGAGTAAACATATATATGAAAATACTGTCCCAAATACAACAATATAACTGATTAATAATAAGCTTGTCATATCTAACCTTGGTACATCTTTAAAAACAGGATGGTATAACTGGAAGATTAGACCACCAATTAACATTCCCCAACCTGTCACGGCAATTGTACCGAATTCAGCCATAATTTTTCTAGGTTGAATAATATATACGGCTCCTAGCACCCCTGCCATTAAGCCCCAAAACAAACCTTCTGTTGAAATAGATAGACTTGTCAAATCTCCTTTGGTCACTAAAAGAGCTGTTCCAACAAGAGAGAGCACAATACTAAACACGCTCATTTTATTCGGGATTTTCTTAGATTCGATAATAAAAAAGATCACTATAAAAATAGGTGATAGATATTGTAATATGGTTGCTGTTGCTGCATTGCTAGACTCAATTGCTTTAAAAAAAGAAAATTGCAATAAAACAACTCCAACAAGGCTAAAAACTAAAATATTCAAACGATTCTTTCTTGTTCTTAGTAAATCAAAGGCTTTCTTACCATCTTTTGCAAATAAATAGCTTAATATAATTGTGCCCGCACTTAACATACGCACACTAACCAACCAGCTACTTGAAATTCCTTTTGTTTGCATTATATACTCGGCACAGACACCAGAACCACCCCAAAAAATAGCACCTGTGATTGCTAGCATAATCCCACGCATCTTATGATTCATTTTATTCATTATTCACTACCTCCAATAGGCTCCATTATAAACTATCTTAACTAATTTTTGACAAAAAAATAAAGATAGTTAGACTATCCTTATTTCTTTTCTTCTATTTAACTGACAATTTTAACGCTTCTAAGTTACTTGTCATAATACTAACATAGTTCACTCCGCTATCACGGTCTTTTTTAGAGACACTCTCCATTGGATTAAGTACAGCAAGTTGAGCTCCTGTCGCATCAGCTACAGTTTTAGCAATTTTTTCTGATGCTGAACTTTCAGTATAAATCACATCTATGTTTTCTGATTTAACTAAGTCTTGAATTTTTTTCAACTCTTTAGGCGTTGGTTCTTGATCAGGTGATAAACCAGAAATTGCGATTTGTTCTAAGCCATACTCATGAGCTAAATAAGAGAACGCTGTATGCTGTGTTACAAATTTTTTGACTTTTGCATCTTTAAAAGCTTCTTTATATGACGCATCTAACTCATCTAATTGTTTTGTGTAAGCATCAGCATTTTTTTGATAAACCTCTTTATTAGCCTCGTCAGAAGCAATTAATCCCTTAGTAATAGTCTCTACTTCTTTTTTAGCTAAGACAGGATCTAACCATACATGTGGGTCATAAGCATGAGAATGATCATGATCATGTTCGTGATCGTGGCCTTCGTGGTCTTCTTCATCCCCATGTTCTTCATGTGATGCTTCACCACTCAATAACTCAATACCTTCACTTGCTTCAATCACACGAACTTTTGATGTATCAATATTTTTCAACACATCTTTTACCCATGTTTCCATTTCATTGGAGTTGTAAATAAACACATCGGCATCTTGAATCTTAGCCATGTCTTTTGCACTTGGCTCGTAATCATGTGTTTCTAGGCCTCCGTCAATTAGCATAGACACATCGGCTTTATCTTGAGTCACTTGTTTAGTAAAATCATACATCGGGTAAAAACTCGTCACAATCTTAAGTTGCTCTTTATCTTTTGCCACTTCCTCTTTACCGCACGCTGCTAAACCTATTGTTACTAGCATCAAAGATGCCAACATTATTATTTTCTTCATGTCATTCTCCTTTAAATCGTAATTATTACTATTTAGATTTTACTTGGTCATTTAACAAATTGCAAGCTTTTTTTTCAAAAAAAAGAGCAACTCCTAAGAGTTACTCTTTTATGTCATTACTTACGTTTCTTTTTTCCACCTGCACCAAAGGCATCTTTCATTTTATCAAAGAAACCTTCTTCTTGTTCAACCACAGCTTTATCACCACTAGCTACTAAAAACTCTCTAAGAGCTTTTTTCTGAGCTTCGTTTAAATCTGTTGGTGTTTCAACAAGAACTGTCACACGTTGATCTCCATTGCCACTACCTCTTAATTTAGGTGCACCCTTACCTTTCAATCGGAAAGATGTACCTGTTTGAGTTCCAGCAGGAATTTTCAATTTCACTCTTCCGTGAACAGTTGGTACTTCAATTTCATCTCCTAATGCTGCTTGAGCAAAGGAAATTCTTTGTTCATAAAAGATTTCTGCCCCTTCTCGATCGAATATCGGACTATCTTCTACTCTAAAGACAACGAATAAATCACCATATGGTCCGCCATTAAATCCAGCTTCACCTTGTCCAGCCAGACGCATTTGTTGACCATCTTCAACACCAGCAGGAACGTTTACTTTCACTGTGTGAGATTTAACAATTCTTCCTGCCCCATTACATGTTGAACATTTGTCTTTAATCACTTTACCTTTACCTTGACAAAGATCACAGGTTTGTTGACTCATCATACGTCCAAGTGGCGTTTGACGTTCTACATTAATTCGGCCTGATCCATGACATTTAGAACATGTCTCAGGTTGCGTACCAGGTTTAGCCCCGCTACCACTACATGTTGTACAGTCATCTTCACGGTTAAAACGAATATTTTTTTCTAAACCAAAAATAGCTTCGTTAAAACTCAAGTCTAAAGTATACTGCAAATCAGCTCCTTGTCTTGGTGCGTTTGGATTGCTATTTCTTCCTCCGCCACCACCAAAGAATGATTCAAATATATCTTCAAAACCACCGAAACCACCGCCGCCAAAGTCACCAAAACCGCCAGCGCCAAAGTTAGGATCAGTACTTGCATGACCATATT
>NZ_JAFLVX010000018.1:0-206013 GCF_017316185.1 Candidatus Vagococcus giribetii
GTTTTGAAAACCACCTGCTATGCGGGTGGTTCTAAAGAGCTTTCAGCGTGGTATTAAAAAAGCCTCCTAAAATGATAAGATAAATTTGGTTTCCCGACCACAAAATATCAATCATATAGGAGGTTCCTTATGAAAAAGGACAATCAAAGTTTATCACACACAACATGGAAATGTAAGTATCATATAGTTTTCGCACCTAAATACAGACGACAAATCATTTATGGAAAATACAAACAAAGTATTGGAGAAATTCTAAGATTATTATGTGAACGAAAAGGTGTTGAAATAATTGAGGCTAACGCATGTAAAAATCATGTTCATATGTTAGTAAGTATTCCACCAAAATTAAGTGTTTCAGGATTCATATAAATCTATGTTACCAACCTTGGCTCAAGGAGTATCTATTGTTACAGGTACAGCACTGTCATTACCATTAATTATGAAAGTAGATTTTATATTTGATAAAAGTACTAGACCCCAAAGTGATACAATTAATTTAGTAAGTCTTTGGAATGATTAAACTTAATAACAGAAAGTAACTCATTTTTAGTTTTCTGGATCCGTGTGTATTAGGTATTATTCCGAATGAGTTAAAAGAATTACTCGCTTTAAATGAGTTAACTCCTTTTGTTGAAGAGAATGATCAAGTACTTATTCAAGAAAACACAATAGATTATATTGGAATCAACTATTATCAACCAATGAGAGTTAAAGAAGCTACTGGGAAAGATTTTCTCGCAGTGACGACTGATGATCTTTATTCATCTTATGATTGGCCTGATAAACGAATTAATCCTTATCGTGGTTGGGAGATTTATCCAGAGGCTTTGTATGATGTTGCAATGATGATGAAGGAAGACTACGAGAACATACCGTGGTATGTTTCAGAAAATGGCATGGGTGTCGCAGATGAAGAAAGATTTATGGATGCAGAGGGTATGATTCAGGATGATTATCGAATTGAATTTATGGAGGAACATTTAAAGCAATTGCAAAAAGGTATTCAAGAAGGAAGTAATTGCTTTGGTTAACATACTTGGACTTTTGTAGACTGTTGGTCTTGGTTGAATGGTTATAGAAATAGATATGGATTTTACCGAGTTGATTTAGATAATAATTTTTCACGCTCATTGAAAAAAAGTGGGTTGTGGTTTAAAGAGTTTGTTTCCAAAAAAGCATAATAAATAAAAGAAAAGCTCTCTAATTTTAATAGAAAGCTTTTCTTTTCATTATCCCATAAAAACTAACATTTTTTTCTCTAGTAACTCGCTTAATAATGAAATTGTTTGATTACCATACTCCACAAATTTATAGTGATTGTCATTAAATATAAAGGAAATTTCTTCAGTATTATAAACAGTATGTGTCTTAAATTCTTCGATTTTTTCTAAAGGAATTTGTATATTAAGCGGCTTTTTGCCATTGCTGCGGTCTTTTAAAAACAAGGTATCGTCATTTAACTCGATGGTCACAAAATAAAAACAAAGGGTTGTACCGTTACTTACTTCTACCAATCCATAAATGTCTGTCATGTAAATCATCTCTCCTTAATAGGTTTTCTTGATGTATTCACATGATAATCTATAAAACCCGTACCATAGCAAGAACAAAATAAAAAATCTCTCTAAAATAAGAGAGATTTAAATTTCTAAGCCATTGATAAGGCTAATGTATATATTTTTCTTCTTTTTTCATCTGCACTGATATTCAGCACTATTCCAATTAAGATAGAAAGAGTTAAGAGGTTAGACCCGCCATAACTCATAAAAGGAAAAGGTACACCAGTCATTGGGATAATCCCTAAAATTCCACCTAAGTTAACAAATACTTGAATCAGAATAGCTGAGCCTACACCAATAGCAACTAAAGAGTTAAAACTTGTTGTTGCTTGGATACCAATAGCAAATATACGTAAAATTAGGAAAAGTAAAAGGCCTAGTATAATAAATGAACGGATTAAGCCGAGTTCTTCAATGGTTACAGAGAAGATGAAATCTGTCTCAGCAACGGGTAAGAATCCTTTTTTTTGAATACTTTGTCCTAAACCAAGTCCGAACCAGCCACCATTATAGATAGCATAGTAGGAGTTAACTAACTGGAAGCCGTTGCCCAATTGGTCTGAAAAGGGATCTTTCATGACAGAAAAACGATCATAGACGTGAGAAAATTTACCAGGTAGTAAAAAGCCATCTTTAAACATAACTAGTTGAGTCATGATAAAAGCAAATACTGCCGTAAATCCGGCACCAACAACCATGTAGAGATAGGGAATTCCACTTGAGAACAAGATAGCTAGATAAATCATAGTTAAAATAGCAGCTCCACCAACGTTTGGTTGGATAAATACAAGTAGTATCAAAATTCCGACGATGATAGAGGGGCCAACAACAGTTTCTTTTAGTTGAGAGCCAATCTTATTTTGTTTGACGGAAAATATATAAGATGAGTAGATAATAATAGTAATCATGATAAATTCAGATGGTTGAATGCTGATTGGACCAATATCAATCCACCTTTGAGCCCCACCAATTGTTTGCCCTAGTCCTAAAACTGAGGTTGCTATAAGAACAATCGCAGAGGCGCTAATAAGCATTTTATTAAAGAAGGACGTTTGATAGATCTTTAAATTCGTCCGATAAATAACCATGATCATGATGACCGAAACAATTAAAAAGAACAGTTGTTTTGATGCGATGGACATGGAACTTAATCCTTTTTGGTCAAGATTATAAGAACTGGCACTAAAAATCATAATAATACCAGTGATATTTAGAATAATATAGGGAATTAAAATTTTAAAATCAAGTAATTTAAATTTATTTATCATAAAGTTGTAAACACTCCTTTTAGTCAAGATTTAGTTTAACATAACATTCATAAAGAGACGAGTGTTTCTAAGAGATACTTTTTATAAAATGTATATTTTAAGAAAAATTAATGTTTCCTTAAAGAATTATAGTAGTTACCTAAGGATATCTATTGCTTGGGTGCAAACAATGGTTTACTATGATAGAGTTGAGATAATTAAGGGGGATGAAAAATGGCGAATGTTATCAAAGGAAAAGAAGTTGCTAAGTTTTTTTTATCTAATAGACCAAAAAAGAACTTAGAAGCGAATCTTTCTAAACCTAAACTAGCAATTATTCGTGTTGGTGAAGACGAAAGTGAGAAATCATATGAGCGTTCAGTATTAACAAAATTAGTTCCTCTAGGAATTGATTGCGAATCAAAAGTAATGGATGTTAATGTTTCTCAAGATGTGTTCAATCAAACATTTGATGAAATAAATAGAGATCCTTCTATTCATGGTATACTCTTATTAAAACCTGTGCCAAAGACACTCTCTTTAGATCATGTGATTCAAACAATTGATCCTTTAAAAGATGTGGATTGTATTGGAGCAGTAAATATGGCAAGGATTTACCAAGAAGGTCCAAAAGGTTTTATTCCGTGTACAGCAAAAGCGGTGATGAAAATTATTGAATTTGAACAAATAGATTTAAAAGGTAAGTCTGTCGTGATGGTTGGTTTTGGTATGGTGATTGGTAGACCATTAACTTTACTTTTAGTAGAGGCAGGAAGTACGGTCACTATTTGTAATGAATTTACGAAAGATTTGAAAAAAGAATCTTCCAGAGCAGATGTATTAATCGTTGCCACAGGTGTCAAACATCTCATTAGCGCATCCCATGTGAAAAAAGATGCGGCTGTGATTGATGTAGGAATTAATGTAGCTGATGATGGTCGCATTGTCGGTGACGTTGATTTTGATGAAGTTGTTAATAAAGCAGGTAGCATTACACCAGTTCCTGGAGGTGTTGGGACTGTTACAACTTATGTCTTAGCAGAACATGTCATGGAAGCTTATGAGTTACAAAACAAATTGAAGTAGTAGAAAGTTGGCAATATATGGATTATAAAATAAATAAAGTCACACCCTATGCTGTGTTATCTATATCTCTAATTTTAACGAGTGGTATGGCGATTAACGGGACACTTCCCTTAATTAAAGAGCAACTTAGTTTAACTCAAACTCAAAGCGAGTTACTTGGGACAATCCCAAGTTTAACTGTTTTTCTATTTGTTTTATTTTCAAATGTCTTAATTGATAAATTAGGAATGAAACGCTTAGTCTTATTAGGCTTAGGTTTAGTTGCGATTGGAGGGACTTTACCAGTCATTATCCCTGGTAATTACACGTTAATTTTATTAAGTCGTTTGATTTTAGGAGCAGGCTTAGGTTGTTATAATTCCTCATCTGTAAACTATATTAATGAGTTATTTACAGGAAAAGAGCGAATGACTCTATTAGGTCTACGTAATTCAATGGAAAGTATCGGTCAAATGGCATTGACTTTTTTATCAGGCTTTTTATTATTTTTTGGTTGGCGTTATTCTTATTTAATTTACTTATTCGCTATTCCAATTGCTATTATTTTTTATTTATATGTACCTGAGGCTAAAAAGGAAGAAAAACAAGAAAAGGAAGCCTTTAAACCTCAATTGATTTCTATTTTATCCGTCTTGTTTGCTTCTGTAATGGTCATGAATAGCATTGCTATAGCTGTTCGTTTCCCTGGTTTAGCAGTTGACCTTAAAGGACCAAGCTACAATACCAGTTTCTTTTTAGCATTGATGCCTGTTTTAGGAATTGTTTCAGGTTTTTTATTCCAGCAAATCACGTCAAAAATAAAACATCGTATTCTCTACTTAGCTGTTTTTATTAACGCCATAGCTAATTTATTAATGGCATTAGGTCAATATTCGTTTAGTTTACTCGTAATTGGCTTACTGATTTCAAGTATTCCAGTTGCATGGGTACTGCCGTATCTCTTTAATCACATTGAAGTGATTGCTAAAGGAATCAGCACACGAGTATTAACGTCTTTTATTTTCTTAGGGTGTAATATAGGAGTCTTAGTTGCTCCGTTATTAATGAGTCTCATCGCTTTTATTGGCGGAACAGATGATTTATATTTTCCTTTTTATGTCTTTACGGCATTGTTTATACTTATTTTAATTGGACTGATGATTGGTCTAAAAAATATGGAGAAAAACACAACAGATTAATGTTGTGTTTTTTTTATTAAATTATTATGAGAAAGAGGCTTAGAGAGTTTGTTCAAAAAAATAGCACGTGATACTATAAAGAAGGAAAGCGCTTACTATATTTAAAGCATCTCTAACTAGGAGGAATTCACATGGAATTATTTAATGAAATGGAGCTCTATGATTACGAACAAGTTGTTTTTTGTCAGGATAAAGCATCTGGTTTAAAAGGAATTATCGCCATTCATGATACGACATTAGGACCTGCATTGGGTGGTTGTCGTATGTGGCCTTATGAAAATGAGGAAGAGGCTTTACGAGATGTTTTAAGATTGTCAAAAGGCATGACATATAAAAACGCTGCAGCTGGATTAAACATCGGTGGTGGGAAATCAGTTATTATCGGGGATCCAAGAAAAGATAAAAGTGAAGCCTTATTTAGAGCCATGGGACGTTTTGTTGAGAGTTTGAATGGCCGCTATATCATTGCTGAGGACGTTGGAACAACTGAAGAAGACATGAACTTTATGTACCTTGAAACAGATTATGTGACAGGAAGTACAGCTAGTGCCGGAGCTTCAGGTAACCCAAGTCCAAAAACGGCTTTAGGCATTTACTATTCAATGAAAAGAACGGCAAAAGAAGTTTTTGGAACAGATTCTCTGGCTGATTTAACGATTAGTGTTCAAGGAGTAGGAAATGTAGCTTATGAATTATGTCGCTTAATTCATGAAGAAGGTGGAAAACTGATTGTCACAGATATCAATAAGGAAGCCGTTCAACGAGTGGTTGATGATTTCAATGCCACAAGTGTGTCAGTTGATGAGATTTATGACGTAGAAGCGGATATCTTCTCACCATGTGCTTTGGGAGCTATTTTGAATGACACAACTATCCCAAGACTAAAAGTCAAAGCTATTTGTGGTTCTGCCAACAATCAATTAGCAGAAGGAAAAAAACATGGAAAAATGCTAGAAGATGCTGGCATTTTGTATGCACCAGACTTTATTGTTAACAGTGGTGGTGTGATTAATGTAGCAGACGAATTAGGAGGCTACAACGAAGAACGCGCGGTTAAGAAAATTCAAGGTATCTATGATCAAATGGGACAAATTTTCCTTATAGCTAAAGAACAAGGGATTACAACAGTTGAAGCTGCTAACCATTTAGCTGAAGAGAGAATTAACCAAATGCTAAATGTAAGAAGAACGTTCTTGAGTAGTGAAAAATCATCTATTTCTAAAAGATAATAAATTGAAAAAGAAAATATTGTTAGAAAAGCAGTTGTCTACGATAAAGAACATGATATTGTGACAGCGATAGGGTTTGCGTATAGAGAATTTGCTGTTAAAGTTGCAGAATTATTTAGGATATGATGACGTTGCAAGACGATTATCTGGAGTCAGAGTGGACCGGGAGTATACGCCAGAGGAATTAACCTTTTACATGAATCCTCCCACAGATACATCGTTATAAACAAAGAAAAAAGTCCGATTTATATCAGGACTTTTTTTGTTTGTTTAGCTAATTCAAGAATAGTGCGAGCTACGTCTTCTTCTGAAACATATGTTGCTTGATCAACTTCTTTAAGTAAGTTACCAACAACAAATTTTTGATTGGCATTTTCAAACATAGGTAAGTCGTTAGTGTCATTACCAAACATGACTAGATTGCCTTCGATACCTAATTGCTTAAAAGCAGTCCATTTTGAAATACCTGTTGGTGATAAATCGATTAATTCTTCGCTTCCATGAAAATGGACAGAAATAGCTTGTTCTTCTAATTCAGAAATAACGGTTTTGTCTGTTGTAAATAACACCACTTTGACAATTGTTTCCAGTTCTCGAGGGTGAATATTATTTGCTAGGTTATTTGGATCAACGCCTAAAAAAAGAGGATGTGTCGTGTCTCCTTTAAAGGAGTAATCCCACTGACTGTCCATCATGTAATTAAGTTGACGGGTTTCAATTAGGTCTAGCATAAAAGCGATTTGCTGATCAGTAAAACTAGAAGTTTGTATCGTTTCACCTTGTTTGGTAAAGGCTCCGTTACCGCCAATTAAATCAAAGTTATAGAACACCTCTGGTAACACTGGTAACATATCGCGAATTGGTCGTGCTGAAGCAAAAATAACTTGGTGTTTTTCGCTTAGTAACTCAATTGCTTGAGTGATTTCTGAGGTCATTTTTTGACCTTTAAAAATAGTGGTACCATCTAAATCAAAGACAACTGGCATGACATTTCGCTCCTTTTTGTATCAATAGTGTTATCCTACCTAAAAAAAGGATTAAATGCAATGGAGTAATGAATCTTAAAACGTTATACTAAGGTTATCAATAAGTGAACGGAGGGATTGTTCTGGCGAATCATCATGCATTATCAGTTAGATTGATTGAAGTAAACACTCTTTATATAAATGAAAACGATCGAAATACTTTTAGTCTTTTTTTTGCCATTAAAGGCAACTTTTTATGCAAGAAGAAAAACGAAGAGTTTTTATTAAAAGAACAGACCTTTATGTTTAATAATAGTGGAGAGTCTCTTGTGGTGTACCAGGAAAATCATCAAAACTCTTTATTGCAGTTGAAGTTTTATTTTTCTGAAATCGAAAAAATCATTGGCGAAGATTGGCGTCCTTATTTTAGTGATGATAAATTGATTTATACGAGTGAAGAAGAAAAGACCGTCCTAACAGAAAATATTTTTCGTCTTGTTTTAGATTACTCAGAGTACGGGATTAAAGACCAACCATTTGCAACAATGAACCGATTATTTTCATTTTTAGATCAACTTAATAAAATTGTCTTGATTGAAAAACAAGTCGAGAATTCACCTTCGTTTTTGGTTAGTGACCATCCTAAGATTATGTCAGTCATTCAGTACGTTGAAGAGTTTTACAACAGACGAATTAGCTTACAAGAAATAGCGAAAAGAGAATTTTTGTCAGAAGCTTATTTATCTCGTTTGTTTAAAGAAGAAACGGGGATTAATTTTTCTGATTATGTGGACTCCATTCGACTCCAACATGCAGTCGAAGAATTAAGACAGTCACAATTACCGATTTTAACGATTGCTCTTAATAATGGTTTTTCCACTGCCAAACGCTTTTCCAGTTTATTTAAAGAAAAATATGACATGACACCTAATCAGTATCGAAAAGAAATCGTTACTGAAGAAAATAAGGTTCTAGCAAAAGAAGGACTAAAAGAAGATTACCGTGTTGTGCCTGAAGATGAAATGATTCAAATAATTGCTCAATTTATGTTAAACAAAAACATAAAAAAAGACCCCGATGAGCTACCAACTCAATATCAATTATCAGTTGAGACAAAGAGCTACCAGCAACTAACAAAACCTGAAAAAATCATCAATATTGGAGCAGCAGAAAAAGGGATTTCTGAAGATGTGAGGGAGCAGATCCGTTTGCTTCAAGAAAAAATTTCTTTCGAGTACATTCGCTTCTTCGGGTTATGCGATGAAGCGTCTCATGAAGGTCATATTATCATGGATAAATTTGTTAATAATCATCGTCTATTCACCTTTATTCATGATATGAGGCTAAAACCAATTATCGTTCTTGAGGTTAAAGAGGAAACGACTTTTGCTTCTTGGGAGAAAGAATTGAGGAGCCTTCGAAAGATTATTCGAGGTTACGTTCACTTTGAAGCTAGTTTTAAATTTGGTTGGTATTTAGAGATTAAGGTTCCTGATACAGGAGATAGCGAAAAATACATTCAGTTCTATCATGATGCAGCAAAGTTTTTAAGAAACAATTTTACGACAGGTTTTATCGGGCTCACCGTATCCTATAAAGAAAAAAGATTGTTTAAAGAGATTTATGAATGGGCGGCAGATACTTTTTATCAGCCTGATTTTATTTCTTTTAATTACCGAGATAACGCTATTAAAGGCAAACGTCATGAGTCAGAATATTTAGAGTTCATCGAAGAACTGGATCGATTAAAAGTCTGGCTTGAAGAAAAAAATAAAACTAAGGTTCCAGACATAATGGTAACCGAGTGGAATATTATTGCCAGCAACAAACAAGTTTTAACGGGAACTTTTTTTCGTTCAGGGATTGTGATGAAGTCTTTAGTCCAATTATCCACTCGTGTCAAAAGTGTGGGATTCTGGTTAAATTTAGAAAGTGAAACGACACTAAAGGACAATCGAAATAGAGATTCAAATTTGTCTATCTTCCTTCATGGTTCTTTAAGGAGGCCTTTGTTCTTTGTGTTAACTCTGTTTGAACGAGTAGGAGACCAAATTATTCTTGAAGAAGATAACTTTATTTTAACCAAACGCTTTAATTCTTATTACCTATTATTTTATAATTACTACTATATTAATCCGGCTGATACAGCGTATCAAAATCTTTGGAAAACGTCTCAGAAAGAAGCTATCTTTTCTTTTGACGATTTAAAAGCAGGTAAATATCTAGTCAAACGTTTTTTATTAGATAGTAATCATGGCGGTATTTACAATCAGTGGCTAAAAGCTGGTGGTTTATCAGAAATGGATACGGATATTCAAGAGTATTTATTTCAATCTGTTGTGCCAGATTTTCAAGTAAAAGAGCTAGACATTGATGATGGTCGTTTAGAAGAAAAAACAAACCTAGAGATCAATGCTTGTTATTTACTGATCATAAATCGGATCACTTAAAGGCAAATATCAAAAAAAGACCTATCAATTTTGATATTATAACGCTTTATTAGTGAAAGAAACAAAATCAACCCATAAATATCATAAAAATCCACACGACATGTATCATAATAAAGCTTATGATACATGTGTGAAGACGTATAAAGAGGTGCGCAAGTGAAAAAAGTATTAGTGTTACATACAGGTGGTACTATTTCTATGACTCAAGAACAAGATGGAGCAGTTAGTTTATCAGAGAATCATCCACTTAGTCAGAGCATGGATTTAATGCCAAAAAATGTCGACGTAATCGTCGAAGAAATATTTAATTTACCTTCACCACATATTACACCGAAAGAAATGTTGGTGTTAAAAAATCGAATTGAGAAAGCTCAAGAGGAACAATTTGATGGTGTTGTTATCACACACGGAACAGATACATTAGAAGAAACAGCTTATTTCTTAGATATTTCCTTTGAGAAAAAAATCGCTGTTGTGTTAACTGGAGCCATGCGCTCAAGTAACGAATTAGGTTCTGATGGGTTGTACAATTATGTACAAGCTATTATTACAGCTTCTGATGATAAGTCGAAAGAACAAGGTGTCTTAGTTGTTATGAATGATGAAATTCATGCGGGACGTTTTGTTACGAAGACTCATACAACAAGTGTTGATACTTTTAGAACACCGACGTTTGGTCCTATTGGTATTCTATCAAAACGACAAGTTATCTTTTTAAAAGAAGTTGTTGAACATGATTCCATGACAATTGATTCGGCGGAAGGGAAAGTCATTTTACTAAAAGCCTATGCGGGCATGGACGCTATGTTATTTGAGATGTTAAAAGAATCTCAAGTAGACGGCGTGATTATTGAAGCCCTTGGTGCAGGTAATTTACCTCCTCAAGTCATTGGAAGTTTAGAGGCGCTTATTCAATCGGGTGTGCCAGTTGCTTTAGTTTCAAGATGTTCTAACGGAATTGCTGAGGACATCTATGATTATGAAGGTGGCGGTATCCCACTAAGAAAGATGGGTGTCATGTTTGTCAAAGGTTTAACAGGTCCAAAAGCGAGATTGCGCATGCTCGTAGGAATTAATGCACGTTTATCACATCATGAGTTACGTCAGTTTATGACAGAATAAGACTATAAAAGGGGATAAACCACATGATGTATCGTATAGAAAAAGACAGCGTTGGAGAACTTGAAATACCGATAGATAGTTATTACGGGGTACATTCGCTACGTGCGAAAATCAATTTTCCAATTACCAATCAATCATTAGATCAAGATTTTATTATTAGCTTGGCTGAAGTCAAAAAAGCAATGGCTTTAGCTAATCACCAATTAGGATTGCTATCTGACGAGAAGGCTCGAGCAATTGTTCAGGCTAGCGACGAAATAATCAATGGTAAATGGCATGACCAATTTATTGTCGATCCTATTCAAGGTGGTGCTGGAACAAGTAGTAATATGAATGTTAACGAAGTGATTACAAACCGCGCTATTGAAATTTTAGGCGGGGTAAAAGGTGATTTTTCTATTATTCATCCCAATGATGATGTTAATAAAGGTCAATCAACTAATGATGTATACCCAACAGCTGGTAAATTAACCATGTTGAAAAAAGTACCAATGTTAATGTCAGAATTAGATCGATTATCAGATGTGTTAAAAGATAAAGCAGATGCGTTTAGAGATATTCAAAAATTAGGTCGAACTCAATTAAGTGATGCTGTTCCAATGACGTTAGGTCAAGAGTTTCATGCCTATTACTCAGTTGTGAAGCGTAACATGAAACGACTAGAGCATGTTAAATCAGAAATTACAGCTGTTAATCTTGGTGGAACAGCTATTGGTACAGGTATTACAGCACACACAGAGTTATCTGAAACAGTATTACCTTATTTAAATGCTATTACAGACCAACAAATGACCATTGCAGATGATTTAGTTGATGGTACGCAAAACATTGAGCAATATGTTGCCTTATCAGATACGTTAAAAGTTATTGCTATTAGTTTATCAAAAATTGCCAATGACATTCGTTTACTGTCATCTGGTCCAAACTCAGGGATAGGTGAAATTATTATTCCAGCTAGACAAAATGGTTCGTCTATTATGCCAGGAAAAATCAATCCAGTTATCCCAGAAGTGTTGACCCAATGTGCTTTTGTGGTTATGGGAAATAACAGTGTGATTGGTTCTGCAGCAGAAGCAGGTCAATTAGAGCTAAATGCGTTTGAACCTGTTGTTTTTCATAAATTATTAGAATCTTTCCAAGTACTAACCAATGGTATTTCAACCTTTATTGATCATTGTGTGATTGATATTGAAGCAAATGAAGAGAGATGTTACGACAATTTAGAACGCAGTACTTACTTAGCAACTGTTCTTTCTGAAACAATCGGTTACACAAAAGCCGCAGAAATTGCTAAAGAAAGCCTAACAACAGGTAAAACAATTAGAGAAATCGCCTTACAACAAGGTATTTCTATTGATGGAAAAAACGAAGTATCTGTTAAATAAATTGGAATAGGGAGTGTCATTTTTGGACGTTAAACAACAAGCATTAGATGCTCACGAACAACATCATGGGAAAATCGAAATAACTAGTAAAATGAAAGTGACTAATAATGAAGAGTTAGCACTTGCTTATACACCAGGAGTGGCTGAACCTTGTAAAAAAATCGCTGAAAACCCAGAAGATAGCTATAAATACACATCAAGAGGTAATTTAGTCGCAGTTATATCTGATGGGACTGCTGTTTTAGGATTAGGGGATATTGGTCCTCGTGCTGCCATGCCGGTTATGGAAGGTAAAGCAATTTTATTTAAAGAATTTGCTAATATTGATTCGATTCCTTTAGTGTTAGATGAAACCAATCCAGACAAACTAGTGGAAATTATTTCATCTCTTCAATATAGTTTTGGCGGGATTAATCTTGAGGATATTTCTGCACCTCGTTGTTTTGAGATTGAGAAACGATTAAAGGAACAATTAGAAATCCCTGTATTTCATGATGATCAACATGGAACAGCCATTGTCACTGTTTCAGGAATCATCAATAGTTTAAAGCTTAAGAAAAAAGAATTCTCGGAAATGAAAGTTGTATTAAATGGTCCAGGAGCTGCTGGGACTGCCATTATCAAATTGCTTTTAGAATTTGGTGTGACAGACATTATTGCTTGCGACCGTAAAGGCGCTATCTATCAAGGGCGTGAGGGACTCGCCGGTACTTACAAAGAAGAGCTAGCAGAACTAACTAACCCAAGAAGTGTTCAAGGTAACCTAGAAGAAGCTATTAAGGGTGCTGATATCTTTATTGGTGTGTCTGTAGCAGGAGCCTTAACTAAAGAAATGGTTCAGTCCATGAATCAGGAACCGATTGTTTTTGCTATGGCTAATCCTGTACCTGAGATAATGTATGAGGAAGCGATTGAAGCAGGTGTCTTTATTATGGGGACCGGTCGTTCAGATTTTCCTAATCAAATCAATAATGTACTAGCTTTTCCTGGTGTCTTTAAAGGGGCATTAAGTGTGAGAGCTAGCCAAATCAATGAAGAGATGAAAAAAGCAGCAGCTCTTGCCATTGCGTCAATTATTTCAGAAGAAGAGTTAACAACTGAGTATGTAATTCCAAATCCTTTTGATCCTCGTGTAGCAGAAGCAGTAGCGTTTGCTGTGGCAGAGGCAGCTAAGGCAACTGGTGTTGCAAAAGGAGGAAATTAATTAATGAGTTATCGGATTGAAAAAGATTCAATAGGCGAAGTGAAAGTTCCTTTAGAGAATAAATGGGGAGCTCAAACAGAAAGAAGTCGCCAAAATTTTAAAATAGGTAAAGATTTAATGCCAATCGAAGTGGTGTATGGTTTAGTTGAAATTAAACGAGCAGCAGCTATCGTTAATCATCAATTAGGTAAATTATCTGAAGAAAAAGCAGAAGTGATTGTTTCTGTTTGTGATGAAATTTTAAAAGGTGTTTGGGATTCTGAATTTCCTTTAAGAGTTTTCCAAACAGGTAGTGGAACTCAAAGTAATATGAACGTCAATGAAGTGATTGCTCATTTATGTGAAGAAAGAGGTAGTCTAATCCATCCCAATGATGACGTGAACATGTCGCAAAGTTCTAATGACACATTTCCAACAGCAATGCACATTGCAGGCTTAACGTTATTGCAGCCTTTACAACAAGAGCTTAGTCAATGGATTGACTTACTCCAAGAATTAGAAACAAAGAATAAAGGCATTATTAAAATTGGCCGTACTCATTTACAAGATGCCACACCTTTAACCTTTGGACAAGAGATAAGTGGTTGGAAAACCATGATCATGAAAGCTAAATCCTTCATTGAAACAAGTAGTGAGTCTCTTAACTATTTAACAATTGGCGGAACGGCTGTTGGGACAGGTTTAAATGCACCAGTTGGCTTCGATGTTGAAATGGCTAAAGAAATCGCTGCTCACACTGGTTTACCTTTTGAAACGGAAGAAAATAAGTTTTATGGTTTAACTAGTTATTCAGGTATCTCTTTTACTCATGGGGCGTTACGTGCCTTAGCAAGTGATTTGATGAAGATTGCTAATGACATTCGTTGGTTAGCAAGTGGTCCTCGTGCAGGATTAGGTGAAATCACGATTCCTGAAAACGAACCAGGTAGCTCAATTATGCCAGGAAAAGTTAATCCAACTCAAGCAGAGGCCTTGACGATGGTCGTTTGTGAAGTTCTTGGAAACGACACGACGATTCAATTTGCCAGTAGCCAAGGAAACTTTGAACTAAATGTCTACAAACCAGTCATTATAGCTAATTTTCTAGAGAGTGTTACCTTATTAACAGAAGGAATGAAGTCATTTAGAACAAATTGTCTTTCAGGTGTTGAAGCAAACGTTGAAGCTATGACACGAGGAGTGGAACGTTCATTAATGTTAGTGACAGCTCTAAGTCCTTATATTGGTTATGAAAAATGTGCTATTGTAGCTAAATTAGCTCATAAAGAAAACCTTTCTTTAGAAGAGGCGATACTTAAATTAGAGTATGCAACAAAAGAAGAATTTAACGAATGGGTTAGACCAGAAGAGATGATCTAACCCGTCGTTTTGAATAGATAAGAGTCTTAAAAACGAGAACGAACCCCTTGTTCTTTGTTTTTGAGGCTTTTTTCTATTGTGAGAGTTCTCTAAACTATAGTAAACTGATACTAATAAAGAAGGTGGAGGCACGTATGAAGATTTTGTTAGTGGAAGATGATAGTAAATTAAGTCATTTAATTAAAAGCCACTTAGAAAAGTATGGTTATGAGGTATTTGTTCCAACAGAGTTCAAAAATTTACTTGATTATTTCAAGTCAATTGCACCAGATTTGATTCTAATGGATGTTAACTTACCTGTATTTGACGGGTTTTATTGGACTAAACAATTGCGTCAATTGACAAAATGTCCGATTATTTTTCTCTCAGCAAGAGATAGTCAGATGGACCAAGTTCTAGCTCTAGAGTACGGTGGGGATGATTATATCGTTAAGCCTTTTTCATATGATTTGTTACTTGCTAAAGTCAAAAGTCACTTAAGAAGAGCTTACGGGGAGTATGCCGTAGTCAAAGAAGAAAGTAGTCTAACTGTCAAAGAAATGACTTATTTTCCCGATCGATTAGAGATGGTAGTTAAGGAAAAACAAGAAACGTTGTCCTTAAAAGAAGGGCAGCTACTAAAAGTCTTGATGTCCAATTATCCTGATGTTGTCTCAAGACAAGAGCTATTAGGTGAGATTTGGGATGATGAGAGTTTTGTCGATGATAATACACTTTCAGTTAATATGACACGTTTAAGAAAAAAATTGGCTCAAATGGATTTAGAAGAAAGTGTGTTAACAGTCCGTGGAAAAGGTTATCGTTTAGTCATTTAATGGATAGGAGAGTCAGATGAAAGAATTTCTAAAAAATCAAAGTCTCTATCTCATTAGTTTGATTACAAGTATTAGCTTAGTTGTGGGAATCATGTGGTTAGATGGCTATCGTGATACTAAATTATTAATTTATGCGTGTTTACTGACACTACTAAGTGTGGTTTTATTTTTAGGTATTACGTACTTAAGACAAAAAAAGTTATATCAATTAATGGAATCTAAAGAAGTACGGGTGAATTTTGAGCAAGTCCAGGAAGATTCAAGTAACTTATCAAGGAATGTTTATGAGTTACTTAATAAGGAACACCTCTATTATTACCAAGTCATTCAGGAACAGAAATATGCACTAGAAGAGCATCAACATTTTATGTATCAATGGGTTCACCAGATGAAAACGCCGTTAGCTGTTATTGAATTGATGGTTGACGGGGGAGAGTTGGATAAACATAGTTTGTTAGAAGAAACGGATCGTATGAAAGAAGGTCTAAATCTTGCTCTTAATATGGCTCGGATAGATTCATTTAATCAAGATTTTATGATTGAGCAAGTTAACCTCAAACAACTAGTTACTCAAGTGATTAATGAACAAAAAAGAAATCTTATTCGCCATCAAGTCTTTCCAAAACTTGAAATAGATGAGCAGATTGTCATTGAAACAGATAGAAAATGGCTTGCTTTTTGTCTGACTCAACTACTTTTAAATAGCATTAAGTATACGAAAAAAAATGAATCAAGACTGATGATAACCTCAAGGATGACCAAAAACACATGTGAGCTAAGTCTGAAAGATTATGGGATTGGAATTGAGAAAAAGGATTTACCACGCATTTTTAATCCTTTTTTTACAGGAAATACAGGGCGTAATCAACGAGAGGCAACTGGAATGGGACTTTATTTGGTAAAAAAAGTATTAAGCAGATTGGATCACGGGATTACAGTGGCATCTGAAAAAGACGTGGGAACAACCATGACAATTACTTTTAACGAAATGGGGCGTAAGAAATGACTGAATTTATGTTAATAGGGCAAAAGGACAACGCAGTGGCTATGGCAAAATACATGAGAAATCAATTTCCATTTGTTGGTGTTAAATCCCCCGATAGAAAAAATCAAAGTAAAGAGTTAATAAAAGAAAGTAAACAAATGTCTTTAAAAGAGCTTGAAGAACTAGTAAGAAAATTATATTCTCGCCACGAACGTGAGTATCAAAATGTCGCTATTGATATGTGTGAAGCAAATATTAAACGACTGTCTTGGAGAGAACTTAAATCTCTGTCCTCTCTCATTTTGGATAGACCTTGGTGGGATACAGTAGACGCTTGGCGTAAGATATATAGCCTCTACATTAAACAACATAGGGCTGATAAGGAAATGGTGTTTGATTTCTTTTATAGCCATAATGATTTTTGGATGAGACGCATCGGTATCACCTTACAATTAATGGAAAAAGAGCAGACAGACACACAACTTTTAGAAAAAGCGATTTTGAAAGATCTTAAGACAGAAGAGTTTTTTATTCAAAAGGCAATTGGCTGGTCTTTAAGACAATATAGTAAAGTTAATCCAGAGTGGGTGATTTCTTTTGTGGACCAAACGGACCTAACACCTTTAGCCAAAAGAGAAGCCTTAAAAAACTTAAAAAAATGACCTGAAAATAAACAACTAACTATGAGAAGCTAGTATTCTTAATAGTTAGTTGTTTTTGTTAAATCTAGGATTAAAAATAGCTTAAGAGCATTGCAAAGACTTTGTGAATGTTTTATAGTGATAAAGTGTACAAAGTGTACAAAGTGGAGAAAGTAGGAATATAAAAATGAAACCATCAATTTATGGACTGACTCAAGAAGAGTTGGCTAAATGGCTAGTTGAACATAATGAGAAGAAGTTTAGAGTGACGCAAATTTGGGATTGGTTGTACGTTAAAAGAGTTCGTGAATTTAGTGACATGTCAAACTTATCAAAAGCCACAATTGCTTGTTTGGAAGAACATTTTATCATTAATCCTTTAAATGAAATTGTGGTTCAAGAATCAAATGATGGCACTGTTAAGTATTTATTTGAATTAGAAGACAAGCATATGATTGAAACAGTATTGATGCGTCAAAAATACGGGTTATCTGTTTGTGTTACTACACAAATTGGCTGTAATATCGGTTGTTCATTTTGTGCTAGTGGCCTCTTGAAAAAGCAACGCAATTTAACAGCTGGCGAGATTGTCGCCCAAATTATGCAAGTTCAACATTACTTTGATAATAGAGAACTAGATGAGAGAGTAAGTCATATAGTTGTTATGGGAATAGGAGAGCCCTTTGATAACTATCAAAATGTGCTATCATTCTTAAACATTATGAATGACTCAAAAGGTTTAAATATTGGTGCAAGACACATGACTGTTTCAACGAGTGGATTAGTTCCAAAAATTAAGCAATTTGCTAAAGAACCTATGCAAGTTAACTTAGCTATTTCACTTCATGCTCCTAATAATGAAGTGAGGACTCGTATGATGGTGATTAACAAGGCTTATCCAATTGAGCGCTTGATGGATGCCGTTGATTATTATTTAGAAGAAACCAATCGCCGAATTACTTTTGAATATATCATGTTGTCAAAAGTTAATGATTTGCCAGAACATGCAGAACAATTAGCAGAATTATTAAAAAATAAGAAGAAACTTTCTTATGTCAATTTAATTCCATATAACCCAGTAAGTGAACATGATGAGTATCAAAGAAGTACAAAAGAGGATATCTTAGCTTTTTATGATATCTTGAAAAAAAGAGGCGTAAACTGTGTCGTTCGACAAGAGTTTGGCTCAGACATTGATGCCGCATGTGGTCAATTAAGAAGTAAACAAATGAAAAAAGCGAAGTAATAAGCTGATTAATGCTAAAAGGTGTGAGATGTAAAAGGGACGAAAGTTGTTTTTATATTTCGCCCCTTTTTTTATTTTTTATAGAAAAGTGTTATTTTAAAAAAAGGAAAAGATTGACTTATTAAAAGTAATTTGATACTATTTTTCTCAATACATTAAAGAAAGATGAGAAATATTCTTTTCGACCTTTGGTGATACTATATGAAGAGGTGGTTTTTATGAAAAACAAGACACAGACTTTTTATTTTCGTCGTGTGTATTTAAAATGGCAGGACAAATCTGTACAGGAATGTGAAGACCATCAGTGTTGTTGTTTATCTATCTAGAAAACAAACTTTATATAAAATCAAAAGATGAGGAAGATTAGATGAAAAAACAAGTGATTGGTATTTCTTTAAACGAAACAGAAGATTCAGGAGATAAGTTGCATCATTTGCCGATTAATTACTTACCGGCAGGCTACGCAAGAGGGGTACAACAAGCAGGAGGCTTACCTCTATTAATTCCTGTTTCAGGTAAAGAAGATGCAAAGACTTATATTAGTCAGATAGATAAGCTTATTTTAACAGGTGGTCAAAACGTAAACCCTGCCCTTTACGGAGAAGAACGAGAATTTGATGAAAGTTTGATGTTAACAAGACGTGATGAGTTTGAGATGGCATTAATAGAAGAAGCCATTGCCCAAGAAAAGCCAATTTTTGCCGTTTGCCGAGGGTTACAACTACTGAATGTGTATTTAGGTGGTAGTTTGTATCAAGACCTAAGTAGGCGTGAAATTGAAGTTGTTAGGCACATGCAGGATCCTATTCCACGTGAAGTTCCAACCCATGAAGTAACCATTGAAGCAAACAGTTTATTGAGTCAGGTATACGGCTTATCAACAAAAGTTAATTCATTCCATTTCCAAAGTATTAAAGATCTTGGAAAAGGCTTAGTGATGACAGCCGTCAGTGAAGATGGCATTGTTGAAGGCATTGAAAGTAGTGATCCTAAGAAGCGTTTACTAGGTGTTCAGTGGCATCCTGATTTTTACTTTGAAGAATTTGCCCACGAGCGTCGTATGTTTGAGTTTGTTGTTAATGAGTTATAATTGGAGGAATCGACATGAATAAAAAAGGATGGTTGTTATTAGCAAGTAGTTTATTTTTATTAGTAGGATGTGGTTCTAACAAACAAGAGAGCCAAACAGGAGACAAAAGTAAACCTAAACAGGAGATTAGTGTGGTTTCTTCAGGTGAACTCTCTACTTTAGATAGTGGGCTTTATTCTGATGTCAACAGCTCAGATATGATTGGTCAATCAATGGAAGGGTTGTATCGATTAAATAAAGAAGGACGACCTGAGCTTGCTATGGCAAGTGAGGAGCCAACTATTAGTGAAGATGGCTTAGTGTATACATTTAAGATTCGAAAAGATGCCAAATGGTCTAATGGCGATGATGTGAAAGCTGAAGACTTTGTTTTATCGTTTCAACAAGTAATTAACCCAGATTACGGCTCAACAAGTAGTAATCAAATGGATATCTTTAAAAATGGGCGTGCTATTCGAGAAGGAAAAGACAAGTTAGACAATTTTGGTGTAAAAGCACTAGATGACAAGACTCTTGAATTAAGTTTAGAATACCCTGTACCTTATTTAGATCAAGTGTTAGTTGGAACTCCATTTATGCCTAAAAATGCTAAGTTTGCTAAAGAAAAAGGAACAGTGTATGGAACTAGTTCAGATAATTTTGTAGGAAATGGACCTTTTCTTGTAACGGGTTGGAGCGGGACGAATGACTCTTGGGAACTGGTTAAAAACGACTCCTATTGGGACGCTAAAAACGTTAAGCTAGAAAAAATCAATGTGCAAGTGGTTAAAGAAGTAGCAACAGGTGTGCAACTATTTGAAGCAGGAGACGTGGATTATACGACTTTAAGTGATACATATGCCCAAGAATACAAAGATTCTCCGCAAGCTCATTTTGTACCAAAAGCTTTAGTTGGCTATTTAAGTCCTAATCAAAAACGAGAAGTTACGGGTAATGTTCATGTGAGAAAAGCTTTCTTACAAGCAATCGACAAAGAACAATTTGCAAAAGAGGTCCTTGGAGATGGCTCATTAGCCTTAAATGGATTTGTTCCAGAAAACTTTGCAACAAATCCTAAAACAAAAGAGGATTTTAGAAAAGAAAATGGAGAGTTGCTTTCATATAATGTGAAAGAATCTCAAAAGAACTGGGAATTAGCTAAAAAAGAATTAGGAAAAGACAAGATAGAGTTAGGACTCATGTCAGCAGATTCTGGGACAGCTAAGAAAACTATTGAATATGTTCAAGGTCAACTGCAACAAAATTTACCTGGCTTAACAATTACCTTGAAATCAATGCCTTTACAAAATCGTTTAGACTTCCAAAATAAAGGTGAGTTTGATTTAGTATTTGGGACTTGGACACCAGATTATGCAGATCCGATTAACTTTTTAGAGTTTTATGATTCTAAAGGTGGGTTAAATACGGCTAAATATAACAATCCTGCTTATGATGAAGGGTTAAAAGAAGCTCGTTTTGATTTAGCACAAACTCCAGAAAAACGTTGGGATAAACTGTTAGATTTGGAAAAAATCTTGATTGAAGAAGATGCAGCAGTATTGCCGCTTTATCAAGGATCGGTTGGTTATTTAGCATCAGATCGTTTGAAAGACATTCAAGTATTTCCTTTTGGAAGAACAGTATCTTACCGACTGGCGTATGTTGAGTAAATTAAAAGTAAAAAAAACTTTTATTTCTTGACATTTAATTTTTCTTCTTTTAAAATAAAGAGGAATAAATCGTACAGATAACACAAAGTAATTTGTGTCGAGAGAGAGGCGAAATTTATCATTATTGATGAATTTTGTCTCTTTTTTTTACGTGTAAAGGAGAGAATTATGGAACAAGAAAAACGATTTCATGTTAATTTAGCCGTTCTTGCTACGGGAATGATGGCTTTTGCCGGGGTCTTAATTGAAACAGCAATGAATGTGACATTCCCCACTTTAATTGAGGAATTTAGTATCACCACGAGTCAGGTACAATGGGTAACCACCATCTATCTATTGATGATTTCAATCGTTGTGCCTCTATCATCGTATTTGATTAAAAATTACAGTAAGCGCCAACTATTTATGGCTTCAAGCGTTTTCTTTATTGGTGGTGTACTGATTGATGCGTTTGCTTTTTCATTCAGTATGTTATTACTAGGACGCTTATTACAAGGGGTTGCAACAGGGATTGCTTTACCTTTAATGTTTAACATTATTTTAACCAAAGTTCCTTTAGAAAAAAGAGGAATGATGATTGGGATTGGTAACTTAACCACTTCAATTGCTCCTGCTATGGGACCAACATACGGGGGGATTCTTACCACTCAATTAAATTGGAAGTACATTTACTTATTACTGATTCCGATTTTAATTATTTCGACAGTTATTGGTTTATATGCGATACCCAAAGAACACAAAGAGAAAGTTGATACCATCAATACCAAAGCAGCTATTTATCTATCTGTGATGTTTACAGGTTTATTATTCTTCTTTAGCTACTTACAATCACCATTCGGTTGGGCATCTCTTGTGGTAGGTTTAATCGCAGGTATGATGTTCTACAAAGCTAACAAAGAAAAAACTTTGTTAAATCTTTCTGTTTTTTCTAACAAGATGTTTACTATCTATTTGTTATCCTTTTTAGTTTATCAAATTTTATTGTTAGGTGTTTCTTTTGTTTTACCAAACTATATTCAAATCGTTTCAGATGTACCAGCATCACGAGCAGGTCTAATGATGTTCCCGGGAGCGTTAACAGGGGCTTTGTTTGCACCAATCTCAGGTAAAATGTTGGATAAATTTGGCTTTAAGAAACCGATTGGAATTGGGATTGCAGCAGCATCTCTTGGATGGCTTGGTTTAATTTTAGTAATTCAAACAAGTAATATGATCTTAATCACAACTTGTCACGTGATCTTTATGATTGGTGTAGGCTTGTCTTATAGTAATGTGATGACAGTTGGTTTGTCATCAATTAAAACGAATGAACAAGATGATGGAAATGCTATTTTTAGTACATTACAACAGTTTATGGGAGCTATCTCTACCTCTTTTGTCGCTATCATACTAGATGTTTTCCAAAAATCTAATTCAGATTATCAAGTAGGGACAAGTATTGGGGCTAAAGTAGCCTTAAGTATTCTATTTGGATTATTAATAATCAGTGGCATTTCCGTTTATAAAACGTTTTCAAAAAAAGCTTAAAAAAAGACTATTAACTAAAGTTATGACTCAATGTTCTTGAATAAAGAATGTTGAGTCTCTTTTTTTATAATTAGCACTTAAAATATAAAATAAAAACGAACATTAAAGAAAAACTCATTTTTGCTTTTATATCAATTGAAATATGTTATTATTTAGTTAAGCATCACAAGTTTTAAAGCAAATGATTGTATAGAGAGGGGAAATGATTAATGGACAAAAAGACACCACTTTATCAAAAACATGTTGATTTAAAGGGGAAAATAATCCCTTTTGGTGGTTATCTCTTACCTGTTCAATACGCTGACACTGGATTAGTAAAAGAACATTTAGCAGTACGTGAAAGCGTAGGCGTGTTTGATGTCTCTCATATGGGTGAAATTATCATTGAGGGAAGCGACGCATTAACGAACGTTCAACAGCTTTTTACGAATGATTTTAAGGATATGGTCTTTGGCCAGATTAAATATACCTTAATGTGTAATGAAGAAGGTGGCATCATTGATGACTTGATTTTGTATAAATATCATGATGACAAGTTCATGGCAGTCGTTAATGCTTCTAACAAGGAGAAAGACTTCGCTTGGATCACTTCAAAACTTTCAGGAGATGTTAGAGCGATTGATAAAAGTGCTGAGACAGGCTTAATTGCGATTCAAGGACCTAAAGCTAAAGCGACCCTTGAAAAGTTAGTTAAAGCAGAAGATTTTCCTGAAAAATATTATACGTTTAAAGAAGGCATTTTGATTCATGGGATTCCTGTTGATTTATCAGAAACAGGTTACACGGGTGAAAATGGCTTTGAACTCTATACAAAGGCTGAAGATATTGCTACTATTTGGGATTTAGTCTTTGAGGCAGGTGAAGAATTCGGTATTACGCCCTGTGGTCTAGGGGCAAGAGATACCTTACGTCTTGAAGCAGGTATGCCTTTATATGGTCATGAAATGTCTTCAGATATTACACCTCTTCAAGTTGGCTTAAAGTTTGCAGTTAAACTAAATAAAGATGACTTTTTTGGAAAGGCAGCTTTAGAAAATAGCGAGCCTGAACGTGTTCGAGTTGGCTTAAAAATTACAGGTAAGGGAATCGTTAGAGAAGACGCACTGATTTTTGCTGATGGAAAAGAAATCGGTATTAGTACATCAGGGACTCATGCTCCTTACTTAGGTTATGCCATTGCCATGGCTCTTATTGATAAAGATAAATCAAGTATTGGCCAAGAAGTTGAAGTTGAAGTACGTAAAAGAAGAATTAAGGCTGAAGTTGTTCCAATGCCTTTTTATAAAAAATAAGATACTTTTTTAGGAGGAAATTTGTTATGTCAAGACCAGCAGAAATTAACTATTTAGCAACTCATGAGTGGGTAAAATTTATTGATGAAACAACCGCACTTGTAGGAATTACAGATTTTGCTCAAGAGCAATTAGGAGATATCGTGTTCGTTGAGCTTCCAGAAGTTGACCAAGAAGTATCTAAAGGAGACCAAGTAGCAGAAGTTGAATCTGTGAAAACTGTTTCTGATATATATACTCCTTTTACAGGAACGATTTCAAAAATAAATGATGCATTAGAAGATGCTCCAGAAAGCGTTAATGAAGCGCCATTTGAAAACTGGTTATTTGAAGTAAGTAATATTACTGATAAAGAAGAATTGTTGAATCTTGAGGACTATAACAAAGTAGTTGAAGAGGAGGCGTAAATTAGATGGGGAAATATAATTACATTCCTTCAAGCAAAGATGAACAAAAGGAAATTCTTAATATCCTTGGCTTAACAAGTGTTGAGGAGTTATTTGAAGAGATTCCTGAAGAGCTTAAGATTAAGGAGTTAAACATTCCAAGTGGCAAATCAGAGGTAGAAGTTCGTCGTATTATGGAAAGTTTAGCTAAAAAAAACCAAGTATTTTCTTCTATTTTTAGAGGAGCAGGTTCATACAATCATTATATCCCATCAATTGTGAAACAAATTACGTCAAAAGAAGAATTTTTGACTGCCTATACGCCTTATCAAGCAGAGATTAGCCAGGGGATTCTGCAATCTATTTTTGAGTTTCAAACGATGGTAACTGAGTTAACTGGCTTACCAGTCTCTAATGCGTCAGTTTATGACGGATCTAGTGCTGCAGCGGAGGCTGTTAATATGTGTATTGATCGTCGTCGTAAGAAAGCACTGGTATCAGCTACAAGTCATCCGATGACAATTCAAACGATTCAAACCTATTGTCATGCTATGGGGACAGAAGTTGTCATTGTACCAGCCAAAGATGGTGTCACAGATAAAGAAGCTTTGGTATCTTTAATGGATGAGGGAACAGCTTGCTTTTATGTGGAACAGCCAAACTTTTATGGTTGCCTAGAAGAGTGCGAGGTCATCAGTGAGTTAGTTCATGAGAACAAGAGTAAAATGATTATGGGAATTAACCCTATTACAACAGCAGTCTTAAAAACACCTTTTGAATGTGGAGCTGATATTGCAACAGGTGAAGGGCAACCTTTAGGCTTACCGATGAACTTTGGTGGACCTTACCTTGGATTTATGGCAACCACTGAAAAAATGATGAGAAAATTACCAGGGCGAATTGTGGGACAAACCGTTGATAAAGATGGAGAAAGAGCCTTTGTTTTAACGCTCCAAGCTAGAGAACAACACATTCGCCGTGAAAAAGCCTCTTCAAATATTTGTTCGAATCAAGCTCATTGTGCTTTAACAGCAAGTGTCTACTTATCAGCAATGGGGCCAAATGGTTTAAGAGAAGTTGCAGAGCAGTGCTACAGTAAAGCGCACTATTTGCAAGTACGATTAGCAGAAATTGGCGGCTTTGATTTAGTCTACTCATCAGAGTTTTTCCATGAGTTTGTGACCACAACTCCCATAGAAGCAACAGAATTGACTAAAAAACTGCAAGAAAAAGGGGTTTTAGGTGGTTTACCTGTAGAAGGAAATCTATTGTGGTGTGTCACTGAATTATGTCAGAAGGAAGATATTGACCAATTAGTATCAACGCTAAAGGAGGTTACTAACGGATGAAATTAGTATTTGAAAGAAGTCAAACAGGCAGACAAAATGATTTTATTCCTGCTTTAGATGTTGAAGAAGTTGCATTACCAGAAAAATTTGTCAGAAAACAAGATTTACGATTACCAGAAATCTCACAAGTTGATATGAGTCGTCATTACACGAAATTAGCTGATAATAGTTTTGGTGTTAATAATGGTTTCTATCCACTTGGTTCTTGTACAATGAAATATAATCCAAAGATTAATGATGAGATGGCTAATTTACCTAATTTTAGTCAAATCCATCCCTTACAACCACTTGATACAGTTCAAGGTTCTCTTGAAGTATTTCATTTAGCTGAGACTCTGTTAGGTGAAATTACTGGAATGGATGCCATGACTTTCCAACCCGCAGCAGGAGCTCAAGGAGAGCTTACTGGAATTATGTTAATCAAGGCGTATCATGAAGACAGAGGGGATATAAAACGTAATAAAATTATTGTCCCTGATTCAGCTCATGGAACGAATCCAGCGACAGCTTCTATGGTTGATTACGAGACAATTAATATTCCATCTAAAGCTAATGGACGTGTTGATTTAGAGAAATTAAAAGAAGTTGTGGGAGATGATACAGCAGGACTGATGTTAACAAATCCTAGTACTGTTGGATTATTCGAGTACGATATTATTGAAATCACTCAAATTATTCATGAAGCCGGGGGACTTTGCTATTATGATGGGGCTAATCTAAATGCGATTATGGGAACAGTTCGTCCTGGGGATATGGGATTTGATGTGGTTCACTTAAATATTCATAAAACATTTTCAACGCCTCATGGTGGTGGTGGACCTGGTTCTGGTCCGATTGGTTGTAAAGAAATTTTGATGCCGTACTTGCCTAATAACCATGTGGTAAAAGTCGGCGATCAATTTGAATTTGAAACAGCAGAAAAATCGATTGGTAGTGTCAAAACATTTTATGGACATTTCGCCATTGTTGTTAGAGCGTTAACGTATATTCTTTTCTTAGGGAAAGAAGGCATTCCACAAGCGTCTAAGACAGCAGTTTTAAATGCCAATTACATGCGTCATGAGTTGAAAGACTTCTATGATATGGCCTATGAAGGACCTTGTATGCATGAGTTTGTTATGTCATTAGATAAACTGAAAAAAGAAACAGGTGTAACTGCCTTAGATGTGTCAAAAGCTCTGCTTGATAACGGCATGCATCCACCAACCATGTATTTCCCAGATGTGGTGAAAGAAGCGTTAATGCTTGAACCAACTGAAACAGAAAGCAAAGAAACATTAGATGAAGTGATTGCCGTCTTTAAAGCGATTCACCAAGAAGCTTATAGTAACCCACAAGCTATTAAAGATGCGCCTGTTAATACGCTTATCAAGCGTGTTGACGAGACTCAAGCAGCAAGAAATCCAATTTTAACGTATCAATTTTAAAAAGAGACACCAGAAATGTTAATCATTTTCTGGTGTTTCTTTTTTTGATTCCCACATATGTCTAAAATAGGCATAATTTTCTAAATCTTGAAAGGTACCAAAACGGAAAATCTCTTGTTTTAACGTTCCTTCATGGACAAAACCAAGACGTTCATAAAGTCTTATAGCTTTTGTATTAAATCCAAAAACTTGTAGCTTAATTTTGTTAAGAGGCATGTACATAAAAATGAAATCCATTAGTAGTTCGATTGATTCACTACCAAATCCTTGATTACTTTGAGTTTTAGTCAAGGTTAGACCTATCTCGCAAGTGCTATTTTGATAGTTAACACCGTAAAGAGCAATCGAGCCAACCAGTTCTTTGTTGTCTATTCGACAAATCGCAAAGTTGTAACCAGCTTCATTGCTTTTGATAAACGTTTCTAATTGAGTGACTGTCACGGGATAAGGAACATCATCATCTCCATACAAGCGACTATCTGATTCATTTTCAAACTTTACAAGGATATCTAAATCAGGTGATTCAATTGGACGCAATAAAATGTGTTTTCCTGTCAAATAAGGATGTGTCATACAAAATCAACCTCTCTTTTTTAATGTAGCGTCTAAATGAATGTTTCAAATGGAAACATATTTCTAACGTACTTATTAATAAGATAGATAAAAAGTAAGTATTAAACGAAAAAATTATGAAAAAGTTTTCTTGTCGATTGTTTTTGTATATGTTGATTAATGATTCTTTATCTGTTTGTTTACTAAACACAATAAAGGAGTAGAAAAAAGTAAAAATAATAAACCCTGTGATTTTATTTTTATTTTTGTGAAAAAGTATAGTAAACTTATAACTATTATTATTTTTACAAACTTATTACAAAGGGGAGAAACATTGATGGAATGGATCAAATTGATCGGTATCGTCATAATCGTTTTAGGATTTATTTTTAAATTTGATACGATTGCAGTAGTTGTTGTAGCAGGTCTTGCAACAGCACTAGTGTCAGGAATTACACCTGTCCAATTTTTAGAAGAATTAGGAAAGGCTTTTGTTGATCAACGAATTGTAACGATTTTCTTTTTAACGTTGCCATTAATTGGTTTAGCAGAATCTCATGGTTTGAAAGAACAAGCGGTTAACTTAATCAAAAAGGTTAAGGGACTCACAACGGGAACTTTCTTATCTATTTATTTAATTGTCAGAGAATTAGCGGGAGCATTTTCAATCCGTTTAGGTGGACATCCACAATTTGTACGCCCACTTGTTCAACCAATGGCAGAAGCCTCTGCTGAAGCAAAATACGGTGAACTTGATGCAAAAGACAAAGAAACTATTAAGGCTAAGTCTGCTGCTATGGATAACTATGGTAACTTTTTTGGTCAAAACACATTTATTAGTGCGGCTGGTGTGTTATTAATCGTTGGGACTTTAGATTCTATGGGGTATAAAGTATCTGGATTAGATATTGTTAAAGCTTCTATCCCAGTAGCATTAATCATGATTGTTATTGGAGTTCTTTCAAACAAAATGTTTGATAATAAATTAGCAAGAAAATACAAAAACAAAGGAGATAAGAAATAATGGAGACATTTTTTAATAATCTATTAGAGTTTTTCTTTGTTTTAGTTGGGTTACAATTGGTTTACACAGCATACAAAGTATTTAAAGACACAAACAACTCAAAACGAATTGGTTCAGCACTTTTTTGGCTAGACTTGGGAGCTTTGTTCATGTTAGGAAAAGTATTGCCTAACGCAGTTAACGGTCTACTTGTTGTTTTATTAGGGGTGATTTCATTATTTAGACAATTTGAAATCAGTCAATTTGAACCCTTCAATCAAGAAGAATTAGAAAAAGATGCTAAAAAATATGGTAATAAAATCTTTATTCCTGTTTTATCTTTAGCTGTAGTGTCAGTTCTATTAGCCTTTTTCATTCCTTTATCAAGTAAATCAGCAATCGGTGTGGCTTCTATCGTAGGTATTGTGTTAGCTATGATTATTTTTAAATCAAAACCAAAACACATTATCAAAGAAAGTGACCGAATGATTCAAGCAATGGGAACATCAGGTATTTTACCTCAATTATTAGCTGCACTTGGAGCTATCTTTACTGTTGCTGGTGTAGGCGATGTGATCTCTCAAATGATTGGTGGTTTTGTACCAGAAGGGAACAAATTAGCTGGTGTGATTGCTTATGTTCTTGGTATGGTTGTTTTCACCATGATTATGGGAAATGGCTTTGCGGCGTTCACTGTGATTACAGCTGGAGTCGGAATACCTTTTGTTATTGCTCAAGGAGCAGATCCAGCTATTGCAGGCGCTCTTGCTTTAACAGCTGGGTATTGTGGTACTCTATTAACACCAATGGCAGCCAACTTTAACATTTTACCTGCGTCACTTCTAGAGATGGAAAACCCTAACGGAGTGATTAAAGAGCAAGCGAGAATTGCTGTTATCATGATTATTGCGCATATTGCCTTGATGTACTTCTGGGCATTTTAATAAAAGAAAGGAAGTTTATGATGAAAATTTTAGTAACTGGATTTGATCCATTCGGACAAGATATTATGAATCCTGCAATTGAAGCAGTGAAACGTTTACCTGAGGAAATTTCAGGCGCGCAAATTATTAAATTAGAAATCCCAACTGTTTTTAACAAAAGTGCTGAGGTTATGGCTCAAGCAATGAAAGAACACGATGTGGATTATGTTTTAAACATTGGGCAAGCTGGTGGTCGTTTTGATTTAACACCAGAACGTGTTGCTATCAACTTAGATGACGCTCGTATCCCAGATAATGAAGGAAACCAACCAATTGATGTCGTTATTAAAGAAGATGGTGAAGTAGCTTACTTCTCGCAATTACCTGTTAAAGCAATGGTAACTGCGATGAAACAAGTTGGCTTACCAGCATCTGTTTCTAATACAGCAGGAACTTTCGTTTGTAACCACATTATGTACCAAGGTCTTTACTTAACTCACACAGCATTTCCAAAAGCGAAAGCTGGATTCATGCATGTGCCTTTCTTACCAGAACAAGTGGTAGAAAGACCGGGTATGCCTGCTATGAGTTTAGAAGATATTACTAGAGGAATTGTTGCTGCTATTGAAGCAATTGTTGCCTTTGATGGTAAAGCAGATCTAGCTATTGTGGGTGGACAAACTCACTAATATAAAAAGAATGGTAATCTAAGCCTAACAAGCTTAAATTTCCATTCTTTTTTTTAGTTGAAAATATCTTTAATAATCTGTCCAGAAACAGTTATTGGGAAATGTTTCAATCCTAATAATTTAGCAAATGTGGGTGCTTCATCTACTAAATTAGCTGTTGGAATTTTAAGCCCTTTTTTGATGTCAGGACCGAAGAAACAAACAGTTGTTTCATATTGAGGTTTATCTGGGTGAGACCCATGAATACCGAAGTAGTGATTTGGCTGACCAATAGCTTCTTTGGTCACTTTCTCAAAAAGAGGCCTTGTGATTTCATCAGTGAAATAATAACCAGCTTTAGCTTCTACCATGAAAGTAGCATTTGGATCTGCTCCCATTTTGTCACTTTCTTCAGATGTATAAATAGCTTCAATGCCTTCTAAGTTGTTGATTTCATTGTAAATGTCTTTAGGATCAACGGAGCTATTCTTTTTACAATAAATATAAGTTGACCCATCACAACTTTTGGCATAAACTTGCCAATTATTTTTGATCCCACCATTTGGTTTAGCTTCTGCCCAACCTTTTTTAACAAATAGAGTGTTTAGCTTAATCATGGTATCTACATCAATTTGATAATGATCTCCTAAAACAACAAAGTTTGTTGATTCAAAAGTGCCATTATCTTTTGTTGCTTGGATAATTTTAGCTAGACGATCATCTTGTCTTTTCAAGGCTTCGATTGCCTCTTCTGACTGAACGCCATAAGCATGTCGCATACTATCCATATCAACTAAATGGATAAGGGTTAAGTCTGGTTGATAATGCTCAATGGTGTCAACAGCACAAGCAGTGATAAACTCATCTAAGTAGGGCTGCATGATCCCTTTTCTTAAATGACCATATTTCTGATTCATTTTTAGTAAAAATAAAGGAGAGCTTGCTTTTAAGGAAATCATTACTTGGTTAGTCCAAATACGATTTGGAAAAATTTCTGCAATATTATAATCAATCGAGCTACTTGCAGTAACCGGCCATAAAAAGGCAGCGGTTTTTAGTCCTTCATCTTTAGCAGTAGAATAAAGTGTAGGAACTTTAATTTCCTTATCGTACCAGAACCAATCTGGAGATAGCCTTGTTGCTTGCGTTTTTGTATTGTTTACAACACCGTGTTTTTTTGGATATTCACCTGTCATTAAGGTAACATGAGAGGGATATGTTAGTGTTGGGTAGATTCCTTTAACTTTTTCGACGTGACTACCTTCATCAATTAGTTGTGACAAAGTAGGTAGCTTGTCTTTGTGTAACTCTATATCCATAGCGCCTAGAGCGTCAATGGAGATGATGATTAGTTTCTTATTCACTATTGAAGCCTCCTTTGAGAGTATTATATCAAAAAAACATTTTTTGAAAAATAAATTGACAAGATTTTTTTTTATGGGTATACTGTGTTCAATTATTAAATAGATTGTAGGAGTGGCAGACATGAACCAAATCATTAAGCGTCTAATCTCACAATTGAATAACTTTTACTTTAGCTTTTATAGAGCAAGTTTGTAACCATGTGACATGGATACAAACGACAAACAGTTTGTATCTATGAGGCTAGAGAACTTTAATTTGACTTTAAAGGCCCCGTAGATAAATAAATCTATCGGGGCTTTTCTTTTATGATAATAGTTATATTCAAAAAAGACGGTAACTTTAGATTTGTTGTATCAATCTATGAAAAGTTATCGTCTTTTATTTTGTAATTAGAAAGGAGAAACAATGAAACAAGAAATATCAGGTTATACCAGATTAGCAGGCGTTATTGCTAATCCGATTAAACATAGTTTATCACCAATGATTCACAATTATGGGTATCAACAAACAGGAGTTGACGCTGTTTATCTTGCTTTTGAAGTAGAAAGACAAGATTTTTTACAGACGTTAGAAACAGTGAAACTCTTTAATATGCTAGGGGTTAATATCTCTATGCCTTATAAAAAGCAAGCCTATGACGCTTGTGACACCGTATCAGAAGTAGCAGCACTTATTGGAAATGTGAATACAATTGTTCAAAAGAAGGGTCAGTTAATTGGCTGTAACACTGATGGACTTGGGTTCATTGAAAGCCTTAAAGAAAAGGATGTTTCCATAGAAGGAAAAAGCTTGATGATACTAGGTGCTGGAGGAGCAGCAAGAGCTATTATTTGCCAGTGTGCTCTCCTTGGTACGAAAGAAATAAATGTCTTTAAGCGAAAAAACGAAACATACAAACAACAAGAGATAGAACTACAAGAAATTGCAAGAAAAACGCAAGCCATGATTGTTTTACATGATTTTAATGATGATGGCAAGAGAAACCAAGTCATCGAGAAAAGTGACATTATTGTTAATGCGACACAGCTTGGTATGGGGAAAGATGACAGAATGCCGTTTGATGATTTTTCAAAGGTAACCAAGCAACACGTTTTAGTTGATTTAATTTATCACCCCCTTGAAACACGTTGGCTTAAGAAAGCGAATGACAAAGGCATTAAAACAATAAACGGTTTAGGTATGTTAGTTCATCAAGGTGCATTAGCTTTTAACTTGATGACTCAAAAAGACCTGCCAGTTAAAAGCTTATTACAAGACATAGAACAATTAATGGAAAAGAAAAAGGAGAATTAGACATGATTATTATTATGGAGCAAGGTGCCACAAAAGAACAAGTAGAAGCAGTTATCAAACGTGTAAAAGAAGTAGGATTAGAAGTTCATCTAAGTGAAGGAAAAGACCAAACGGTGATTGGCTTAGTTGGAGACACTGAAAAAATGATTGATGTGCCGTTTAGAGGGTTTGATGGTGTTGCCGATACGGTAAAAGTAACGAGTACTTATAAATTAACGTCTCGTCAGTTCCATCCAGTAGATACAGTCGTTGATGTAGATGGCTTAAAAATTGGTGGCGAGGAGGCTTTTGTGACAATGGCTGGACCTTGTTCGATTGAAGGGTTGGATCAAATAATGGAGTGTGCTCGAATCGCTAAAGCTGGTGGAGCCACTGTATTACGTGGAGGGGCTTTTAAACCAAGAACATCTCCTTACGCATTTCAAGGTTTAGAAGAAGAAGGTCTGAAATACATTCGTGAAGCAGCAGACAAGTTTGATATGAAAGTTATTACAGAAGTAATGGATGAAGCGAATTTAGAATTAGTGGCTAAATACACTGATATTTTACAAATTGGTGCACGAAATATGCAAAACTTTAAGCTTCTTCAAGCAGTTGGAAAAACTGGAATGCCAGTGGCTTTAAAACGAGGCATCTCAGGCACTATTGATGAGTGGTTAAATGCGGCAGAATACATTGCAGCAAGTGGTAATCAAAAAGTCATCTTTGTAGAACGAGGTATTAGAACATACGAAACAGCGACGCGAAACACATTGGATTTAAGTGCAGTTCCTGTTATTCAAAAATTAAGCCATTTCCCAATTATTGTGGATCCAAGTCACGGAGTGGGTGTCTGGGATTACGTGACACCAATGGCAGTAGCAGGTGTTGCTAGTGGCGCATCTGGCATGATCGTTGAAATCCATCCAGAACCTAATAAAGCATGGTCAGATGGCCAACAAAGTCTAAATGAAAAACGTTACCTGAATATGATGGAACAAATTCACGTGATGGAAAAAGCCATGAAAGAAGTCAAACTAATTAGAGAAAAGATTTAAGGAGTGAACAAGATGCAACTACAAGTTAAATTACCAGATAACGCTTATGAGTTAGTCATCGAAAAAAATCGTTTATCTCAAGTAGGAGATTGGGTTGCTAGTCTTTGGGATAATCGACAAATCGTGATTATTTCTGATGAAACAGTCGCTTCTTTATATGGAGAGTCGGTTCTTAAATCAATTGAAGAAAAAGGGTTTAACACGTCTCTTGTGACGGTTCCACCAGGTGAAGAAAGTAAAAGTTTATTACAAGCTGAAAAGTTATATCACTACCTTGCTGAAAAAGGAATGACACGAAAAGATGGCATTATTCTTTTAGGTGGTGGCGTTGTTGGGGATTTAGGTGGATTTGTCGCTTCAACCTATATGCGAGGCTTGAGTTTCTTGCAAATCCCAACAACTCTCTTAGCCCAAGTTGATAGTAGTATCGGTGGGAAAACAGCTGTGAATACAAGTCTTGCTAAGAATTTAGTGGGAAGTTTTGCGCAACCAGATGGTGTTTTGATTGATCCAATGACATTAGAAACCTTAGAAGACAGACGACTCAGAGAAGGATTGGCAGAAGTTGTTAAGTCAGCTGCTATTTTAGATAAAGAATTATGGCATTTTTTAAGTGAGATGGCAGATGAATACGAAGCCTTAGAGAATGCAGAAGCTATTATCTATGCTTGTTGTAATATCAAAAGACAAGTTGTGGAACAAGATGAAAAAGACCATGGTGTACGTTTATTGCTTAATTTTGGACATACCATTGGTCATGCAATTGAACAAACACAAGGCTATGGTGTTGTTAGCCACGGAGAAGCAGTTGCTATTGGCATGTGCCAACTGACTAAAGTGGCAGAAGATAAAGGCTTAACTCAAGTCGGAACTTTAGACAAGTTAGTTCAACTACTTGAGACCTTTCATTTACCAACTGGATTAGAGAATTGGGATGAAGAAAAAATGTATCAAGCTCTAACCCATGATAAAAAAACAAGAGGCAACCAAATCAAATTAATTGTATTAAAAGAAATTGGTGAAGCATTTATTGAGACCATTCAATTAGAAGAGATGACAGATTACTTGTCACGTTCATAAAAAGGAAAAGAGGAATTTACCCATGAGATATTTAACAGCAGGAGAATCACACGGACCAGAGTTAACAACGATTATTGATGGGTTACCAGCGGGAATTCCCATTTCGGTTGAACAGATTAATCAGGATTTAAAGAGAAGACAAGGTGGTTATGGTCGAGGAGGCCGTATGTTAATTGAAACAGACACGGTAGAGATCACCTCAGGCATTAGACATGGCAAAACATTAGGCTCTCCAATTACATTAATCGTTAAAAATGATGATTTTAAAAATTGGGAGACCGTTATGGGGATTGAACCAGTAGATAAACGAGCGAAAAAAATGCGCCGTTTATCTAAACCAAGACCAGGACATGCTGATTTAGTAGGTGGCATTAAGTATGACCATGATGATTTAAGAAATGTGTTAGAGCGTTCTTCTGCAAGAGAAACAGCAATGCGTGTCGCAGTAGGCTCAATTTGTAAACAGTTATTAGCTGCTCTTGAGATAGATGTGGCTAGTCACGTGTTAGAAATTGGTGGGGTTCGTGGAAATATCCCGGATAATATGACTGTGAAAGAGATTCAAGAGCGAGCAGAGCAATCTGTGGTTCGTTGTGTCGATGAAGCCATTGAAGAAGAGATGAAAGCTAAAATAGATCAAACCAAAGCAGATAAAAATACCATTGGTGGCGTTGTTGAAGTTGTTGTTGGAGGAGTTCCAATTGGACTTGGAAGTCATACCCAGTGGGATGCTAAGTTAGACGGTAAAATTGCTCAAGCAATCGTATCCATCAATGCCTTTAAAGGTGTGGAATTTGGTGTTGGTTTTGAGGCGGCTCGTTTATACGGTAGTGAAGTAATGGATGAAATTATTTGGAGTAAAGAAGCAGGTTACACGAGAACAAGTAATAATTTAGGTGGATTTGAAGGTGGTATGACAAATGGGATGCCTGTCGTGGTTCGTGGTGTGATGAAACCTATTCCAACACTGTACAAACCTCTTCAATCTGTTGATATTGATACAAAGGAAGTATACAAAGCTAGTGTGGAACGTTCTGATAGTTCAGCTGTTCCAGCTGCAAGTATTGTTGCTGAAGCTATGGTAGCTATTGAGATTGCTAAAGCTATGTTAGATAAATTTGAAAGTGATTCTTTCAAAGCGATGCAGATAGAAGTGAAACGTTATCGCGACTATACTCTTAACTATTAAAAAGAGGAGGTCTCGAATATGGAAAAAGCGCAACATGTGCTTATGATCGGTGTCGGTCTAATTGGAGCATCACTTAGTTTAGCCATTAAAAAGAGTCACCCAGACACCACTATTTCTGGATTTAGCCACTCTAAAGAAGAGTTAGAGGGAGCAAAAAAAATAGGTGTTTTAGATAACTATTTCTTAAATTTAAGAGAGGGAGCTAGTCAGGCTGATGTCATTTTTTTATGTACGCCTGTCTTAGTTACCCTAGAATTAATGCAAGAATTAGCATACTGTTCACTAAAATCAACGGTTATCATTACGGATGTGTGTAGTACAAAACAAGATGTGATGACAGAAGCTAAGCGCTTATTTACACCACATACAACGTTTATTGGTGGTCATCCTATGGCGGGATCTCATAAATCAGGCTTTTTAGCAGGAGATAAAGATTTATTTGAAAATGCTTTTTATATCTTAGTATCAGAAGGAAACCCTCAAGTTATAGAGATGTCTTCTTTAAAAGAGTTATTAGTAGGAACTCAGGCGAAATTTGTTGAGTTGACAGCCAAAGAACATGATCAAATAACAGGAGTCTTAAGTCATATGCCACATGTGATTGCTTCTCTTTTAGTTAATGAAGCAGAGTCACTAATGACGACGTATCCTCTGTCAAGAAAATTGGCAGCAGGAGGCTTTAGAGATATTACTCGAATTGCCTCATCTGACCCGAGAATGTGGACAGATATTTCATTAAGTAATGGGGAGATTCTTCAAGATGAAATCAATCATTGGCTTGAAGCGCTTCTTGAGTTTAAAGAGTATTTGATGAATTCAGATGAAGCAGCTATTTTTTCATTTTTTAATGAAGCGAGAAGGATTCGTGAAAGTATCCCAGTTCATCAAGAAGGCAGTATTCCAGGCTTCCATGATTTATACATTAACGTCCCAGATCACCCAGGTGCAATCGCAGAAGTAACAGGTGTTCTAGCTTCTGAAGGGATAAGTTTAATTAATATTAAAATTATTGAAACAAGAGATGACATTTTTGGGATTCTCTGTGTGTCATTTAAAAACGAAAAAGATTTAAACAAAGCAAGGCAGATGATTACGCAAAAAACGGCGTATACTTGTCTAGTTCAGTAAGGAGAAAGCGATGCAACTAATGACAAATGTAACTTCCCTAAAAGGGACAATTGAAGTGCCAGGAGATAAATCTATTTCTCACAGAAGTATTATGTTTGGTGCCTTGGCAACAGGCAAAACAACAATCACGCATTTTTTAAAAGCAGATGATTGTTTAAATACCATTAAGATTTTCAGACAACTAGGTGTTGAAATTGAAGAAAAAGAAAAGGAAATCGTTGTGACGGGTGTAGGTTTTCAAGGATTGAAACAACCAAGTGACATTTTAGATGTAGGTAATTCAGGAACGACTATCCGCTTATTAATGGGTATCCTAGCAGGCCAAAATCTAGAAGTAATCTTAACCGGAGATAGCTCTATTCAAAAACGTCCGATGAATCGAGTAATGCTTCCCTTACAAGAGATGGGAGTTGAGGTGTCAGGATTTGAAGGGACACAATTTCCACCAATAAACCTCAAGGGAAATAAAGACATTCAACCAATTCATTACCAATTGCCAGTTGCAAGCGCCCAAGTCAAGTCAGCTCTCTTATTTGCAGCACTTTATGCTAAGAAAGAGTCCGTGATTATTGAAAAAGAATTAACAAGAGACCATACAGAGGTGATGATTCGCCAATTTGGTGGACAGATTGACGTTAGTGGGAAAGAGATTAAATTGAGTGGTCATCAGCAGTTTAAAGGAACTCATGTCAATGTCCCAGGAGATATTTCTTCAGCAGCTTTCTTTATCGTAGCAGGACTTTTAGTATCAAATAGTCGAATTGTCCTTAAAAATGTCGGCTTAAATCAAACACGGACAGGTATTATTGATGTGATTAAAGCTATGGGAGGCGATATCTCTATTGAGGACATAGATGAGGTTAATGAATCAGGTACTGTGATTGTGACAAGTAGTGACTTAGTAGGAACAGAGATTAGTGGCGAGTTGATTCCTAGATTAATTGATGAAATCCCCATTTTGGCTTTATTAGCGACTCAAGCAACTGGTACAACAGTTATAAAAGACGCAGAAGAATTACGAGTGAAAGAAACAGACCGTATTCAAGCTGTGGCAGATGAATTAAGTAAGTTAGGTGCTGATGTGACTCCGACTGACGACGGCTTAATTGTTAAAGGTCCAACACCTTTAACTGCTGGTAGCGTAACAAGCTACGGAGACCATCGTATAGGTATGATGCTACAAGTCGCAGCTTTACTCGTTAATGAAGGCGAAGTTATTCTTGATAAAAGCGAGGCAGTCTCTGTTTCATATCCTACATTTTTTAAAGATTTAGCTAAATTAGTGAGTGATGCTAAATGAGTGGCATTATATTAGTTGGTTTTATGGGGTCTGGTAAATCAACCGTAGGAAAACAATTAGCAGAAGCTTTACATTGCGAGTTTATTGAGATGGATCAAGAAATTGAAAGAAAAACAAATCAAACAATCCCTGAGATATTCGCATCAAAGGGTGAAATTTTTTTTAGAGAAACTGAGTATCAAGTATTGACTGAATCCATACAAAAGAAAGCTGTTGTAGCAACAGGTGGTGGAGTTGTGACCTTTGATAAAAGTAAAGCTCTTTTAAAAAGAGAATCACCTGTTATCTACTTAAAAGGTCATGTGGACACTTTGTTTAGCCGTATTGTGAATGATCAACACAATAAACGACCATTAGCAACGGCTAAAACAAAACAAGAAATAGCAGAGATGATGTCACAAAGAGAAACACTATATGAGGAGGTCGCTACCCATACCATTGTGATTGACGACTTACCCGTGTCAGACATTGTGTCTATCATTATGAAGGAAATAAAGGGGATGAGACTATGAAAATAGGATATCTTGGACCAGAAGGCTCATTTACGCATACAGCAACTACTTGTTTTTTTAGCAATCACTTAGTTGTTCCTTTTCCTTCTATTGTGAGTACTCTAAAAGAATTAGAAGAAGGAGACTTGGATTATGTAGTTGTTCCTATTGAAAATTCAATCGAAGGCACTGTGAATCAAACACTAGATTATTTGTATCATCAACTATCTATTCCAGTGCAAGGAGAGATTATTTTACCGATTAAGCAACATCTAATGGTGAACCGTAAACAAGTCACATCCCTTGAACGACTAGAAGTTATTAAATCCCATCCGCAAGCCTTAGCCCAATCGCAAACTTTTTTAGCTAATCACTTTAAGAATGTGCCACAAGTGATGACAGAATCCACAACAACAGCTGCACAGTGGATAGCGTCACACCCAGAAGAAAGAGCAGCTTGTGTGGGGCCAAAAGAAGCGGCAGGGATGTATGATTTAGTGATTGTTCACGACAATATTCAAGATATAGTGACAAATGAGACGAGGTTCTGGATTGTTGGTAAGAATACGTTGCGAGAGAACAATTGGCAAAAAAGTGGTGACAGAAAGACCATTGGTGTGTCTTTTCCAGAGAATAAACCTGGAAATTTACATAAAATCTTATCTGTTTTTAGTTGGCGCGGGATAGATCTAACTAAAATTGAATCAAGACCTTTAAGGACTAAACTAGGTGACTATTACTTTTTGATAGATATGAAACAGGAACAAAAAGAATTAAATCAAGGGGCCTTAGAAGAAATTAGAGCGTTAGGCGGAGAGATTAAACTATTGGGAGATTATAGCTTTTTTAGAAAAACGCTTTAGCATAAAAATAGTTAAAGATTTGAGCGAAACCATTTCAATACCTTAAAAAATAGTCTATGATGAACAGATAATGATTAAGTAGAGGGTGTAAATAATGTCAAATATGACAAGAATGGATCGACATCGCCAAGCGGAAAAAGAAAAAAATGAGAAAAAAAATAAAAAACAGGTAAAAGAACAACTTCAAGGGCCTGTACCAGATAATGATTACAAAAGTGGTGGTGGTGGAAACATACCACCTAAAGGAACAAAACCACCAAAAGCAAAGAAACCTAAGAAGAAAAGAAAGAAAACACGCATTTTCTTAATGGTTCTACTGGTGATTGTTATTCTTTGTACGTTTGGTTATTTTAAAGGCTATATGGCAACCAAAATGGATAAAAATAATCAGCAACCAGATGTAGGAAATTTTGTTGGTGAAAAATCAACAGACGGCTCAACGAATATTTTATTATTAGGTAGCGACTCAAGAGGTGAAGATCAGGGACGTTCTGACACTATTATGATTGCTCATTATGATAAAAAGAATAAACAACCTAAAATTGTTTCTATTATGAGAGATACGTTTGTCCCAATCCCAACAAAAGATGGGGTTGAATACAATAAAATCAATGCGGCTTATGCTTATGGTGGACCAGAGCTTGTTAGACAAACAATTAAACAAACCTTTGGTATTCCTATTCAGTATTATGCCATTGTTAACTTTGAGTCGTTCCCTAAAATAGTGGATACGCTCGCTCCTGGTGGACTCAAAATAGATGCTGAAAAAGACTTAGAAGTTGAAGGGACTGTGATTAAAAAAGGGCCTCAAAAAATGAACGGACATGAAGCCTTGCAGTATGCTCGCTTTAGAAAAGATGAAGAAGGTGACTTTGGTCGTGTTCGTCGTCAACAACAAGTAATGTCAGCTCTTGTAAGTACTAGTTTAAGTCCGCTTAATGCGTGGCATATTCCAGAAGCTCTAGGAAAAGTTCGTGGCTATACGCAAACAGATATTCCGTTTAGTTTTTACCCATCAGCAGGAATGAATTATTTATTTAGTTCTCATAAACCGTTAGAAATTCTGACAGTTCCAGTAAAAGATACTTGGACAGACGGTTACTATGACTATGCAGGTAGTGTCCTTGAAATTGATGAAGGAGCTAATAAAGCTGCGATTAATGAATTTTTTAATAAGTAAGAATTATCTGGCTTTTTCTTTACATTGCCAGAAGAGAACTCTATAATGTAGGTTAGGCATTATAGAGCCCAAAGAGAAAAGAATTGAGGAAATCGGATGAAAATTGCAGTCGTCACGGATAGCACCGCTTATATCAAAGAAGACTATCGCACTCGTGAAGATTTATTTATAGTCCCTGTCCCCCTAATTATTGATGATCAAGTGTATTTAGAAGACATTGATATTCACGTGGATGGTTTTTATGACAAACTAAGACAAGCGAAAAGTTTCCCCAAAACATCTCAACCTGCGATTGGTGAGTTGTTTGAATTATATGATCGTATTGGTAGTCTTGGCTATGATGCTGTGATCAGTATTCATATGTCATCAGGAATTTCTGGCTTAGTCCATTCAGTAGCAAGTATAGCAAGTGAAGTCAAATCAATTTCTGTCTATCCTTTTGATTCGCTATTAACCAGCGGACCAATGGGGAAAATGGTGGAAGTTGCAATGGATATGGCTCAACAAGGTGAAGCTACTCCTGATATGATAGTAAGTAAATTAACACAGATGAGAGAAAAAGTTGAAGGTTTAATTGTTGTAGATGATTTAAATCATTTAGTACGTGGAGGCCGTTTGAAGAATGGGGCTGCTATTATTGGTACCTTATTGAAAATCAAACCCATTCTAATGTTTAAAAACGGTGATATTGTTTTAAGTGAGAAAATTCGTTCACAAAAGAAAGCATTGAAACGTGTTGAAGACATTGCTTTAAATGAAGTTGCAAGTAAGCCTGATGATAGTACGTTTTATGTGATTCATTGTAACAATTTAGAAACTGCTGAGATTGTTAAACATGACTTATTAAAAAAACACAAAGAGTTAGAAGTTATTATTTGTGATTTTGGTCCTGTTATTGGCACTCATTTAGGTGAAAAATCAGTTGCAATTGGTGTTGCACCAAAAGGATAATTAGAAGGCTTAGCAAGTCACTTGTTAAGTCTTTTTTTGTTTCACCTTTCAAATTTATGATAGAATGAAATCGTAACAAAACAGAAAGAAGGAAAAGAAATGACTCCAAGTAATTTTCGACCAAGTCGTGTCGTTGTTGATTTAGACGCGATTAGTTACAACGTAAAAGAAGAGATAAACAGATTAAATAAAAAACAAGAACTCTTTGCAGTCGTAAAGGCAAATGGTTATGGACATGGAGCAGTGGAAGTGGCTCAAATAGCTATTAAAGCAGGGGCAACTGGTCTTTGTGTGTCTAATCTAGATGAAGCCTTGGAGTTAAGAAAAGCTGGGATAAAGGTCCCTGTCTTAGTGTTGAGTTATGTCTCATTAGCTTATTTACCAATCGTTATTGACAATAATATTACTTTAGCTGCTCCAAGCTTAGAATGGCTAGAAGAGCTTGATCAAGTGATTGAAGAACCTGTTAAGATTCACTTGAAAATTGACTCTGGTATGGGACGCATTGGTTTGTATGGTAAAGAGAGTATGGAAGCCGCTAAAAAAATCTTAGATAATAATGAGTTAATTATTTTTGAAGGTTTGTTTACTCATTTTGCAACAGCAGATTCTAAGAGTCTAGAGCATTTTAACGTGCAACAAAGCCGCTTTTTGGAAGCTTTAGAAATCTTAGGTGAAGGCGTTAAATATATTCACACAGCTAACTCAGCTACAGCTCTTTGGCATGATGCTTGGGAGAGTAATCTAGTTCGCTTTGGAGACGCCATGTATGGGATGAACCCTTCTGGTAGAGAACTAGAAGAACCTTATCCGCTTAAACAGGCATTAACTCTAGAAACAGAAGTAATTCATATCAAAGAATTAAACAAAGGTGAAAAAGTTGGCTATGGTGCCACTTATGAAACAAAAGGAAAAGAGTGGGTTGCCACTTTACCAATCGGCTATGCAGATGGTCTCATTAGACGCTTTCAAGGATACGAAGTAATTGTTAATGGCAAGAAATACCCAATAATTGGTCGCGTGTGTATGGATCAATGCATGATTAGATTAGATGAGAAAGTCCCAGTTGGAACAAAAGTAACTATTTTTGGACAAAATCAGCATGAATTTAATTCAGTCCAATCTGGAGCAGAATATGTGGGAACGATTAATTACGAAGTGACTTGTGGTCTGACGGATCGTTTGCCTCGTATGTACGTAGGAACTAACTAGATGATCGCAGCGTATCTAAATATTTTAGTTGTTTTTGCCATTATTCTTTTGAGTTATATCCTAACTTGGAAAAAATGGTTTGACAGTCATGTTGCAGATGTCTTTTCAAAATTAGTCTTAAACATCACACTACCTTTAAGCATGTTTCTTAACATGACACAAAAGTTTACTCGCGAAGAGTTTTTAGAGCTATTTAAGGGTATTGCGTTACCCTTTGTGTCCATACTAATCACATTTGGTATTAGTTTTCTTTACGCCAAACTAACTAAAGTCCCTATATCAAGGCGTGGATCTTTTATGACCATGTTTACTGCTGCCAATACGATTTTTATGGGACTTCCTGTTAATATGGCTGTTTTTGGCGAAAAGGCGATTCCTTATGCCTTGCTTTATTATATTTGTAATACCACATTCTTTTTTACAGTGGGGATTATGTTAATAGCTAAAGATAATCCAGAAATCAAATTAAAAGAGGCTCATTTTAGTTTTAAGAAATTAGGAAAACAACTAATGTCACCAGCTTTAATGGGGTTTATCGTAGGAATATTATGGTTGTTGACAGGCAAACCTGTACCTAAACCGTTATTTGATTTTTCTTCTTATATTGGTGGTATGACTACTGCCTTATCCCTTTTTGTGATTGGAATCATCATTTATGAGACTGGGATTAAAAATTTGAAGATGAATAAAGATGTGGCAGGCGTTTTAATTGGAAGGTACTTAATCTCACCACTGGTTGTGTATTTGGTTTCTTTCGTTATACCGGTTCCACCCTTGATGTTACAAGTATTTATCCTACAGTCAGCTATGCCAGTTCAAAATGCTATGCCCATACTTTCTAGGAGTTATGGAGCAGACGAGGAGTTTGCTACAAGCTGTTTGACTTACTCTATTTTAAGTTATTTTGTATTTATTTTAGTGATTCTTAAATTGTTTATGTAAAGTATGGTATAATGCCAAAGGACAAAAAAGAAGAAAGAAGGTGAGAGAATGAATACATTTAATCAATTCAAACTCAAAGAATATATTATTGAAGCCTTAGACGAAAAAGGATTCAAAGAACCAACAGAAGTGCAAAAGAAATTAATCCCAGTGATTATGAACGGGAAAAACGTAGTCGGCCAATCTCAGACAGGATCAGGGAAAACTCATACGTTCTTACTACCAATGATGGAAGCTATCGACTCTCAAAAAGACGAAGTTCAAGGAATTATTACAACACCAAGTCGTGAGTTAGCTGAACAAATTTATCAAGCAGCTATCCAAATTGCGAAACACTCTCCAGAAGAAATTAGAGTGGCTCAATACGTTGGTGGAACAGACAAACAACGTCAAATGGATAAATTAAAATCAAATCAACCTCACTTAGTTATTGGAACACCTGGTCGAATTTTAGATTTAATCTCTAGCCAGTCGTTAAAATCACATACAGCAAAATTCTTTGTTGTAGATGAGGCTGATATGACACTTGATATGGGATTCTTAGAAGATGTGGATCAAATCGCAGCAACTTTACCTAAGAATTTACAAATGCTTGTTTTTTCAGCAACTATTCCAGTGAAATTACAACCATTCTTGAAAAAATACATGGATAATCCTGTAGTAGAACACATTAAACCAAGTTCAATTATCTCTGATACAATTGATAACTGGGTGATTTCAACAAAAGGTCAAGATGTGAACCAATTAGTGTATAAATTACTGACAATTGGTCATCCGTACTTAGTAATGGTATTTGCTAATACCAAACAACGTGTAGACGAAATTGCTACTTATTTAAAAGAGCAAGGGTTAAAAGTAGCTACTATCCATGGTGATATTCCTCCTCGTGAACGTAAACGAGTGATGAAAAACATCCAAAACTTAGACTATCAATTTGTTGTAGCGACTGACTTAGCAGCTCGTGGTATTGATATTGAAGGTGTTTCTCATGTTATTAATGCGGAAATCCCAACAGATTTAGATTTCTTCATTCACCGTGTGGGACGTACTGGTCGTAATGGATTAGACGGAACAGCAATTACACTTTACGCACCATCTGATGAAAATCAATTAGCTGAATTAGAAAAATTAGGCATTGAGTTCCATCCAAAAGCTATCCACGGAGGAGAAATTAAAGATTCTTATCACCGTGATCGTCGTAAAAAACGTGAAAAATCACAACGCCAATTAGATACAACTATGATTGGTATGGTTCAAAAGAAAAAGAAAAAAGTAAAACCAGGTTATAAAAAGAAAATCAATGCAGCCATTAGCCATAACGAGAAGAAAAAACGTCAATTGGAAAGACGTCAAACTAACCGTACTAATCGTAAAGCTAGAAAAGAAGATTTTTAATAGATAGTAAAAAAAGAGGCTGACTAAAATGTCAGCCTCTATTCTTTTACCTGAATTTTCTTTATTAGTCAGGGGATAAAAAGTCTGCTCTTTCAACAACTTCACAATTAAGATTCAATCGAAAAAGCCGATTGTCCCTTAATTCCTCCAGTTGCTCAGAGCAAAACGACTTTTGACCCACCCTGTTTGCGCTATACAGGCTTTATTTGGGAAGTCACGTCTTTAAGGGTGACATTATTCAATGAAGCCATTAATTCAGCTTGGATTTGTTGATAGGTGTTATCAAGTGCTTCCTGAATTTGACTACCAACTACACAGTTTAACTCAGTGTTTTGATGGATACCAAAGGGTAGTTCATCTTGATGCACAGCGAGATAAACGTCAAGCAACGTTATTTCTTCTGGTGCTCGCGCTAGTTTATTGGCTTTTTTTCCAATGCGACTTTCGATTAATTGCGCTTCTTTTAATTGACTCATGATTCTTCTAATGACAACAGGATTCGTTTTAACGCTTCCAGCAATTTGGGTGGAGGTCAAATGTTGTTCTGCCTCAATATCAAGTAGACTTAAAATATGAATCGCAACGCTAAGTTTAGTGGACAATTAATCACCTCCTTGACTTAGTAACGAACACTAACTCTTACTTGATTATCAGTGTTTGTCTCAATTTGGTCAAGTAGAGCCACTGCATAGTCTTGATAGCTTATGACGCTTTCACCTTTTTCATTTGTAGTGAATTCTTCACCTGTCAATGTGTAATGACCAGTGCGTTCTCCCTCAGGATTAAAGAATGCTGCTGGGCTAAGGTATAACCAGTTAACATCTGTTACGAGTCTAAGATTTGCTAAAGCTTCACTCATTGCAATCGCAGTTGGTTTAAAAGCGTCTGGGAAATCTTTGCCATCTTTTAATTGTAAACTATGCTCTTTGTTGATGTATAAACTACCAGCACCACCAACGACAACTAATCGAGTATCACTGTCTTTTAAGATCGAGGTTAGGTGAGCAAGGCTTGTTACATGAAGATTTGGTTTATCTTGGGGGGCGTTGAAGGCATTAATAATAACATCAAAACCAGCCAAATCTAAAGACGTTAAATCAAATAAATCTTTCTCAATAAAAGCAACTTCTTTATTTTGTAGTTTTTCTTTGTTTCTGACAATCGCAGTCACATCATGACCTCTTTTTATAGCCTCCTCTAATAGAGTAGATCCTGCTTTTCCGCTTGCTGCAATAATACCGATTTTCATAAATGATTCCTCCTAATTTTTAATGTAACTTCATTTGTTACATTAAGACTATAAAAATTAGTGATTCCTGTCAAAGAGAAAGCTCAACAAAAAAAAATAAGCAATGACAACTAAAAAGAGTCATTCCTTATTTACGAATAGGATTAAAGATTTTTTTCTAATTTAACACAGATAATGCCATCTTCTATAAATTCATCTGAAACAACGCTATAACCTAATTTTTGGTAGAAGGTGATAGCTTGTTTTTCACCGTGGATTCTTGAGAGTGTGCAGTTGTTTTGTCTACCGATATTTTCTAACTCTAGGATAACGCGTCTGCCAATGCCTTTTTTTCGCCATTCACGTCTAACGCAGACTCGGTCAGGTCTAACAGTAGTAGCGTCATCTTGTTGATATCTACCTGTTGCAATAGGTGTTTGTTGGTAATAAATGACTACGTAATTGGTGTGATCAGTGTCTAAAGAGTCAAATTCAGCTTTAGGTGAAATGTTTTGCTCTTGTACAAATACAAGAGTTCTTAAATAAAAAGAAGCAGCTTTTACCCATTGTTTATTACTAAAAATAACGGTTATCAATCTTATCATCTCCCAGTTTCTTGTCATGTCTACTTTTATGATACCATTAATTATCAGACAGAGAATAAAAATTATGTGTTTTTTTATTTTTTATTTCTTTAGCGGCATGAATGTTGACAGAATCAAGGATATTCATTATAATTTGTATGCTAGTAAGGAACAGATTTTTTAGACAGTTTAGAGAGCTTTCTGGTAGGTGAAAAGAAAGAGTGTTCGAGAAATAATGGCTATCCTTACATAAATTTGATAAGAAATTATCACGTGTTACTTTGCGTTAAAAAGTACTAAAGACGTAATGAATGTTGAAGCATTCTTGCAAGCAAGGTGGTACCGCGGTAGACGCCCTTGTTATGCAAGGTGCTTTTTTATATTTTTTAGGAGGAAAACAAATGAAACAATTGACAAGTGTTGAAGTAAGACAAATGTATTTAGATTTCTTTAAATCAAAAGGGCATCAAGTTGAGCCTAGCGCATCACTAGTACCAATCGAAGATCCAACTCTTTTATGGATTAACTCTGGAGTCGCTACATTAAAAAAATATTTTGATGGGACAGTAACACCAGAAAACCCAAGAATTACCAATTCACAAAAAAGTATCCGCACAAACGATATCGAAAACGTAGGAAAGACAGCACGTCACCATACGATGTTTGAAATGTTAGGAAACTTTTCAATTGGGGACTACTTTAAAAAAGAAGCGATTCATTGGGCTTGGGAATTACTAACAAGTGAAGAATGGTTTGCTTTAGATAAATCAAAACTTTATGTAACTGTGTATCCAGAAGATAAAGAAGCTCGTCGTATTTGGCATGAAGAAATTGGATTACCTCAAGAATCAATTATTGATATTGAAGATAACTTTTGGGATATTGGAGCTGGCCCATGTGGACCGGATTCAGAAATTTTCTACGACCGTGGCCAAGCATTTAACGATGTTGCTGAAGATGATCCAGAAAACTATCCTGGTGGAGAAAATGAACGTTACCTTGAAATTTGGAACTTAGTATTTTCTGAATTTAACCATACTGAAGATCACCAATACGAACCATTACCTCAAAAAAATATTGATACAGGTATGGGCTTAGAGCGTATGGTATCTATCTTCCAAGATGCGCCAACAAACTTTGAAACAGATCTCTTCTTACCAATTATCCATGCAACAGAAGAAATGTCTAAAGTTAAAAAATACGATGATGATTTAGCAACAAAAACAAGCTTTAAAGTAATTGCTGACCATGTACGTGCCGTAAGCTTTGCCATTGGTGATGGAGCTTTACCATCTAATGAAGGCCGTGGCTATGTATTACGTCGTTTATTACGTCGTGCTGTTATGCATGGTAAAAAATTAGGAATTGATGAAGCATTTCTATACAAATTAGTGCCAGTTGTGGGACATATTATGGAAAGCTACTACCCTGAAATCATTGAAAAACAAAGCTTTATTGAAAAAATCATTAAAACTGAAGAAGAACGTTTCCACGAAACAATCAATGATGGTTTACAAATTATCACTGATTTAATTGCTTCTCTTAAAGAAGAAGGAAAAGACACATTAGAAGGAAAAGACATCTTCAAATTATATGATACATATGGTTTCCCAGTGGAATTAACAGAAGAAATGGCCGAAGAAGAAGGCCTTAAAGTAGATCATGATGGGTTTGAAGTTGAAATGACTGCTCAACGTGAAAGAGCAAGAGCGGCTCGTTCAACTGAAAGCTCAATGAACGTTCAATCAGCTGTTTTATCTGACATTAAAGAAGCAAGTGAATTCATTGGTTATGACAAAACAGTAGCTACTGGTACATTAGTAGCCCTTGTCCAAGATGATGAAGAAAAAGAAAATGTATCTACTGGAGAAGCACAATTAATCTTCAATCAAACACCTTTCTATGCTGAAATGGGTGGACAAGTTGCAGATACTGGTGTGATTAAAAACGCAGAGGGACAAGTAGTTGCAACTGTTCTTAATGTGAAGAAAGCACCAAACGCACAACCTTTACACTTAGTAGAAGTGACAGGAGAACTTGTAAAAGGTGAAGAGTATACGTTAGTGGTAGATGAGTTATTAAGAAACAAAATCATCAAAAATCATACAGCGACTCATTTACTTCACCGTGCTTTAAAAGATGTATTAGGAGAGCATGCTAATCAAGCAGGTTCATTAGTTTCTCCAAATCATTTACGTTTTGACTTCACTCATTTTGAAGCAGTTACAGCTGATGAATTAAAAGAGATGGAACGAAAAGTAAATGAAAAAATTTGGGAAAGCATTCCTGTAGTAACCATTGAAACAGACGTTGATACTGCTAAAGAAATGGGCGCTATGGCATTATTCGGTGAGAAATACGGCAAAGTTGTCCGTGTTGTTAGCGTATCTGACTATTCAGTAGAACTTTGTGGTGGGGTTCATGTAAACAATACATCTGATATTGGTATCTTCAAGATTACCTCAGAATCAGGTATTGGTGCAGGTGTGAGACGTATTGAAGCTGTTACAAGTAAAGAAGCTTTTGAAGTCTTACAAACAGAAGAAACAGCTTTAAAAGAAGTAGCTCATTTAGTGAAAGCTCCTCAATTAAAAGACACTGTTTCAAAAGTAACTAGCTTACAAGAACAACTAAAAGAGTTACAAAAAGAAAATGAAGCCTTATTATCAAAATTAGCAAATGCTCAAAGTAGCGAAATTTTTGGTAATGTTCAAACAATTGGTGACGTTACAGTCATTGCTGCTGAAGTAAATGTGAAAGATATGAACCAATTACGTCAACTAGCTGACCAATGGAAACAAAAAGAATTATCTGATGTATTAGTATTAGGAACCTCTCAAGATGGCAAAGTAAACTTACTTGCTGCTATGACAAAAGAGATGAATGCAAAAGGTCTTAAAGCTGGAGATTTAATTAAAGCAATCGCTCCTCACGTTGGTGGTGGTGGTGGTGGCCGTCCAGATATGGCTCAAGCCGGTGGTAAAAATCCTGCTGGTATGAAAGAGGCACTTGCTGCAGTTAATGAGTGGGTCGCTTCAAAATAAGATATTGATTTAGACTTGTAAAGTACCAAGAACTGTCATGTTCGGTACTTTACAAGTCTTTTTTGTTTTCTTACAGAGGCGTAAGAAACCTGTCATTTTAGGCAATACGTTCTAGGTGGAAGATGGTTTATAATAAGAATAAACGAGTGATGGAGGAAGAATAATGACAATGATTACACTAGATAAAATAGTCAAAGTTTACCAAGGGGTAGTTCCACATGAAGCCTTGAAAAAAATTGATTTAAACGTTGAAAAAGGTGAGTTTTTAAGTATCATGGGTCCTTCTGGTAGTGGTAAGACCACCTTGTTAAATATTATAGCAACATTGGATAAACCAACAAGTGGTTATATTAAGATTGATGGCAAAGAAGTCAGTCAATTAGGAAAAGACGAGCTAAGTGCTTTTCGCTTAAAGAAAATTGGCTTTGTGTTTCAAGATTTCAATTTACTGCCTCCTTTGACAGTAGAAGAAAATATTATGTTGCCCTTAACCTTAGATAATGATTCACCTAAGAATATGAAAAAGAAAGTCAAGAAAATAATGGAGGATTTAGGAATTGCTCACTTAGCCAAAAATCGAATTCACGAAGCTTCTGGTGGAGAGAAACAACGTATTGCTATTGCACGTGCCTTAATCAATGACCCAGAAATTATCTTAGCTGACGAGCCTACGGGGAATTTGGATTCTAAAGCAGCAGGGGACGTGATGACCTTGCTTTCTGAGATTAATAAAATTCGCAAAGTCACAACAATTATGGTAACTCATGATGCCATATCTGCTAGTTATTCAAATCGTGTGGCATTTATCAAAGACGGTGAGTTTTACAATGACATCTACTGTGGAGATCATCGTGAAGATTTCTATCAAAATATTTTAGACGTACTCGCACATCTAGGAGGGACGAATCATGAATTTCAATCAACTCGTCATTCGTAATGTTCTAAGAAATGGTCGTGAATATTTAACTTATTTCTTCAGTAGTTTGTTTTCTGTCATGGTATTCTTTATTTTCTCTTTATTGTATTTCCATCCTGATTTAGGAAGTCAGTTACGAGGAAGTAGTGACACCATGTCTGAGATGGCGACTTTTGGGATAACAGTTGCCGAAGTGGTGATTGCATTAATGTCTTTTGTTTTCTTGTGGTATGCTTTTAGTGCTTTTCTGCAAACAAGAAAACCTCAACTCTCGGTTTACTTGACCTTAGGTATGTCTGAGAAGAAATTACGGAAGATGATTGTGTCAGAAAACTTAGTCTTAGGCTTTGGCTCGATTTTAGTCGGAACTCTTGCTGGGATAACCTTCTCTAAGTTGATTTTATTAATCTCTCAAAATATTTTAGCCGTTGAGGAAGGCTTGGCGTTTTATTTCCCTTGGAAAGCGATTTTGCTTACTTGGGTTGTCTATGCATTCATATTTCTGTTCATATCTCTTGTGACTATTTTAAAATTACGCAAACTAAATTTTATTGAAATGAAGTACGAACAAGAAGATATCGTAGTCGAACCGAAAACAAGCGTTGTTCTTGCAGCGCTTGGCGTGTGTCTTATTTTAGTTGGTTATATCTTAGTCTTTGGCTTTGTCTTAGATTGGGGTGGATTAGGAACTAACTTAATTACTCTACTTGCTTGTGTTCTAATCACCATATTAGGAACTTTTCTATTTTTTAAATACGCAAGTGTGCGTTTATTTTACTCGCTAAGAAACAAAAATATTTTCTTTAGACATGGCAACATGTTGACGATTAGTAACCTAATGCAACGAATGAAAAGTAACGCAACAATGTATTTTATGATTGCGATTGTAGGAGCTATTGCCTTTGTAGGTATCGGCGTGTCAAAAGCCATTGGTAGCTATGAATTTGGTAGCACTCAAGCGGATTCTTTTGCGGTTGTTTATACGAACAACTACGGAGATCCAACTGAAGCTAGTAAGAAAATTCATGCTGAGAATATTAAAGAAATTGAACAGCTGATTGAGAAGGAAGCACCAAATTATCTCTCTATAGATTTAAATCAAACGGATATTTGGGTGGAAGATGAAGCAATAGGTAGCTCAGAAATGTTAACGGGAATTAGCGAAAGTACCTTCAATCAACTTTTAACTTTTGAAGGTAAAGAGCCAGTTGTTGTTCCGAATGGCACCGTTTTGAAATTGGCACGAACAAATTCAGATGTTAAACAAGTCAAAAAAGAAAAATTAACATCGGTTAAAAAACCTGTTTCTTTATTATTCCAAACGGATAATGATAGCGAAGAACGTTCTTTAGCAACGCTAACATATTCAGAAGAGCAGATGGCCATTAGCCGTCCTCAAAATGCTTTGGCTGTTGTATCAGATGCAACCTTTGAAGAAATTAAAAAGAAAACACCCTATGAGTCACCAAACATTCATATTTTCCAGTTTAATGACTGGCAAAAATATCCTGAGATGAACAAAAAAATAGCTCAAGATTTATCCAAAAAACAAGTAGTGAGTGAGCAAAAGCTAGACGATTACTTCACTTCGATTAATAAGCGACCAGAAAATGATTTAACAGAAAGTGAAATTGATGGCATGATGGCTGTTGAAGCTGAAGGCTTTTATTACAGTACCATGTATAAAACATGGCTGGATACGAAACAAAAAAATGGCACAATTCTATTAATTAGTGTGTTGTTGGGTTCTGTATTCTTTACGTTTTCTTGTAGTATCATTTACTTTAAGTTGTTTAGTGAACTGGAAAAAGATGGGAAATATCATCGTTCTCTCTACATTCTTGGTGTCCCTGAAAAGAGAAGAAGGAAGATGGTAACAGTAGAGATGCTGATTATGTTCTTTATGCCATTTGTTATTTCAAGTTTACATTTTGTTGTAGCAATGAGCGCCTTAAAAACGATGGTTAATTTACCTGTTTATCAGTATCTAGGGCAGATTTTAATTGTGTATATTATCTTTCAAGTGTTGTTTTTCTTATTATGTCGCAGACAGTATGTCAAAACACTCAATAAATATGCTGAAAATATTAAGCGTTAGTGAAAAATCTCTTCAAGCGAAGAGATTTTTTATTTGATAAATGTTGAAACTATGCTATACTGATTGTTGTTATAAATAAGGGGGCGTTATGGATTCGACAGGCATAATTGAGCTTGAATTGCGCTTCGTAGGTTACGTCTACGTAAAAACGTTACAGTTAAATATAACTGCTAAAAACGAAAACAATACTTTCGCTTTAGCTGCCTAAAAACAGCGAGTGAAGATCCTCTCGGCATCGCCCATGTGCTCGAGTAAGGGTCTCAAAATTAGTGGGATACGTTAAATTTTTCCGTCTGTAAAGTTTAAAAGAGATTATCAGACTAGCGATGTTTAGGGCCTGTTATGCGGCATGAGGCAAAGCGAAATTTAAATAGTATGACTATAAGCGTAGATGTTTAAGTAGCAATGTGTTTGGACGCGGGTTCAAATCCCGCCGCTTCCATCTTATTTTAAAGAAAAGGTCTTATAAACGTTGATACATCAATGATGTGTTAGTGTTTGTAAGACCTTTTTCTTATGCTTAAATACGGTTTTGAATACGGTTAGGTCTAAATACCAACGTATTTGGCAAATATATCGGCAGTTTGTTCTTTCTTTTCTTTTGATACGTGAGCGTAAATATTTAGGGTTGTTTGAATGCCTGAGTGACCTAATCTTTCTTGTACTTCTTTGATACTTGCTCCTGCTTCAAAGAGTAGGGAACAATGAGTATGTCTTAGGCTATGAGTTGTTATTCTTCTCATGCCATATTTTTTTTCTAATCGAAGTTGGTACTTTCTAGTGATGCGAGGTTGCAGCAGCTCATTAGATAAATTACTAAAAACTAACTGAGATTTTTTCAATGTGTTATGTCCTCTAGTGAAATACTCTTTTTTTGAGTCACACGCCATTTTTAATATCTCGATTGTTTTATCATCTACACTAATCACACGCTTAGAATTAGCCGTTTTAGGGGTTTGGACTAGTAACCTATTGTCTATCCCTCTTGTAATGATGCTTGGTAGTTGTTTTACAATGTAAAATGACTACTGAGTTTTTTATTTTATAGAATCGCCAAACTCAATTTTGCTCTCGGTAATGAGGCGAAAATCCCGCAGACCCGATGGAGATATTTCCTTGGGTAAAATATGGTGGTAGCATACATATATCAATGAATATGACAATACAATTTTACCCTCTCTTAAATATTTGATGTAGCTCGCCACACTTTTGTGGTGAGTGTTATTATCCACCCTTAACTTTAAGGCGGGCACAGATTTGTGCTGGCTGAAAATTCACTTAACAACGGTTATTTTATTGGGTATAATTAAAATAATAAATGAGACGAGAGGCGTTAAAATGGGGATGACGAATGCTCTATCTAAAATGTATGATTTAGTTTCAGGAAGTAATGACCCAGTTTTATTAAAAGCGATAATGGAAGTTCAACAAGATTTGATTAAAATACAAGAAGAAAACAGAAAACTTAGGCAAGATGTATATGAGTTTGAGAATGAAAAAAGGTTAAAATCAGAACTAAAATATGAAAATAACGCATATTTTAAGAATGGAAATAAGAAACAAGCATTTTGTACTAATTGTTATGATAATGAAGGAAAGTTAATAACAATGACATGGGATGTTCATGCATATTCTACCGAGTTTACGTTCGCTTGTCCGAATTGTAAGAATACTTTTGAGTCTAAAATTGAGCATAAGCTCGACACCGATTATTTTAAAGATCTTTAATTTTTTTTCAAATATAAAATAATTCGCCCGTGGTAATGAAGATTTTTGAATACGTGATTGAATACGGTTAGATTTTTAACCATGTTTATTTATGATTAAAAACTAACTTAATTGTGATTATTTAATAGTAAGAAACTATTATTGTTTGGTAGTGGTTAGGTAGCCTAAGCTCTCGCCGCATCCATTATTTCTAACTTGTTAAAGAGCTGTTAAATCAGTTTTTTGACAAGTTTTTTTGTATAGTTACCTTTCTGAAAATGAATAGCCACTGATTTTCTAATATTAGTCCTTTAGTCTGATTGTAGTCGTTCGGTTAAATGTTATGTTTAATATACAGTAAAATAGAAGTAAATAAAAAAACTATTTATAAAGGGGTGATTTGATGACTAAGTTGATTATTTTGCATGGTTTAGGACAAACTATTAAGGATTGGGATAATGTGGTAAAAAATTTAGATTGTGATTGTTTAGTTTTCAATTTATTTGAGGGTATTACGTCGGAGTCGACTATCACCATAGAGAGTATGTACTCAGAAGTATCAAATAAATTAGATAGTATTAATGAACCATTCTATCTATCTGGATTATCTTTAGGCGGACTGTTAGCTCTTATGTATACAACTAGGAATAACAATCGTCACATCAAAGGAATAATTGTATCAGGAGCCATTTACAAATCGATTCCTAAGTGGATTAATAATATACAAACGGCTATTTTTCAACTGCTTCCTAAATCAAATTTTGAGAAAATGGGTTTGAATGGTAAACAAGCAATAGACTTAATGAAATCCATTGATCTAGATTTGGAAGAGGATTTAAGTAAAATAACATTACCAACTCTCATAATTTGTGGAGAAAAAGATAAAATTAATTTAAAGTCCTCAAAACAAATGAGCCAACTAATAAAGGAATCAGAACTTCAAATTGTTTTAAATGGTGGACATGAGTTGAATAAAGATAAACCTTTAGAGCTATCAAAATTAATTACCAACTTTATAGGTTTAGTAGAGGGAAGTTACTAATCTAGTAGCTTCTTTTTTGTATTAACACTCACAAACCTATTCTATTTGTATTCTAATAATGGTATCTTAATTAAAAGGATGTGTTATATCGTGAAAATAGGAAAGCTTTTATTTCTTCCGTTACTCTTTTTAATGTTAAGTGAATGTAGCTCAAAGAAAGATAATGCTATAGAGTCTTCAACTCAAATGAATCCTAAAGAGGAATCAACAAATACTACTAGTCAAACTAGAGAGATAAATATAGACTTTATTTGTGGGGAATGGCAATCAATTAACGAAGATGATGACTATTATATGGTAATTGATAAAATAAATGATAAGACTATAAAATATTCAGATAACCTCGAAAGAAAAGGCAGTCAAGAACTGACAATAGAAGAAGTATCAAAAGATTCAGTGACAGCTTTAACAAAGGATGAAAAAAATAGATACATTTTTATCTATTCGAAGAATGACACATTAACGTCCTTTTTTGGAGTTAATTCATCTTATTATTCAGATAAGGGAGAAAAAGCACCAGAAGGATTATCGAAGCCAATTGAATATAGTCTTTTATTAAAGTGTGGTACAGAAGAGGTATTAAATGGAGGAGTAAAAAGATGAGACAAGTTTATTTTGTTCGTCACTCACTAAGAGATTTTACAATCAGAGAAGACAGAGAAGTTCCTTTAACTGTTGAGGGAATGAAGTTGGCTAAAGAATTAAAACCATTTTTTGTTAATAAGGATATATCAAGAATTTACTCAAGTCCTTATCTTAGAGCTGTTCAGACTATAGAACCCTTAGCAGAGTTACTAAATATAGACATCATTTTAGTGGAAGAGTTAAGAGAAAGAACTGTAGGTGACTGGGTGGAGAATTTTTCTGAATTCTCAAATAGCCAATGGAAAGATTTTGATTACAAATTAGAAAATGGTGAATCTCTAAATCAAGTCCGACAACGCATAGTTTCTGTCTATGAAAAAATTCTGAAACAAGAAGAGTCCAATATTATCATAAGTGGTCATGGGACATCTTTAGCAATTCTATTTAACGCTATATTGGATGGGGATTTTGGATTTGAAGATTTTCACAAAATGAAGATGCCAGATATTTATTGTGGAGTATATTCAAACAATCAACTGATAACTTTTGAGCATGTTTTAGATTAAAAGTTAAAATTGATGTTAAAAAATATTATTTTTTGAAGTTATAAGAAAATTAATTCAAATGATGTTATCCTAGTCAGTTAGTTAGGAAGAAGAGTAAAATTAATCGAATTTATTTTATGAGTTGAATATAGTATTTTCAAAAGCTATTCATTTGATAAGAAAGAGGAAGTTATATGAAGAAAGAGTATGTGAGGAAACAACATTATATTCCTCAATATGCTTTAAAAGCATTTCAAACTGGGAAAAAAGGGATTCCTTTTATTAATTTACATCATGAACCTATTAAATTAAGATATTCGCAATCTCGCGATTTGATGCAAGAAAAAGATTTTTATGAAATAAAAAATGAAGATGGAAACTACATATTTCGTAATTATATTGAAGATAGTTATGCAATTTTGGAGAATAAAATTAGCTCTGATTTTAATAAGTTTGTCACATTGTCTTTAAATAATAATTTTCAAGAGGAATTCAAGAAGATGGTGGATACAGGTGAATGGTTTTCGATCGAGGCCTCCTTACTTTTGCATATAATATCAACGATGGTTAGAGGTATTGGAATTAAACACATTTTTAAAGAAAAATCAGATTTGCCAACTAACTTTAAAAAGCTTTATTATTTAATGTTTACAACAAGTAAGGAAGTAGCCACTCAATTTGCCAATGAGATTTTTTACAAAGACGAATTAGAATTAGCATTACACATTATTAAAGAAGATGAACTAGGCTCGCCACAATCACTATTAAGTCATCATATTTTTGAGAATTATCAGATAAGAGTCTGTTCAACTGAAGAAGGTAAAGAGTTATTTTTGTCTGACAATCCAGTTATTGTTCAAAAATTTGAAGGTGAAGACTATATTTTTCCGATATCGCCAAATATTTGCTTAATACTTGTTCCTTTGAACGTCAAAGATGATAATATTATGGTAAATCCTAATATCTATCCATTAACAAGTAAACAGGTTGATAGTATTAATGAGGAGTCTATCCTTAATACAGAGCGATTACTAATTGTTTCATCTAATGTTGATATAGGGTTTATTGAAAATGTAATGAAGAGACATCTCAAGTAAACGAATACACAGATTTAATAGTGAAGCATACTCACTTCCCAGTTGCTTTAAAACCAATTTTAGGTAATAATGTTGTGACAAAAACAAATTTTTGTCTTTAGAAATGTAATATTGGAGGAGTATTAGATTGATAAAAAAATTGGAGACGTTACAAGAAAATGAATTAAACGCTATTATGGCGATTTGGCTCGCTGCAAATAAAGAAGCTCATTCCTTTGTTGATTCAAACTACTGGGAAGAAAATACGAGTTTAGTTAGATCAATGATGCCTGAAGCCACAATTTATGTGGTTGAAAAAGATGAAAAGATTGTTGGTTTTGCAGGTATGATGGAAGATTATCTTGCTGGTATTTTTATTACTAATGAATATCGCAGTCACGGATTAGGTAAAGCTTTATTAGATGAAATCAAAAAAGAACACAATCAATTGAGTTTATCAGTTTTTGAAAAAAATAAAGGGGCTTATCAGTTTTATTTCAGAGAAGGTTTTCAAGTAAAGAATACCCAATTAGATGAAGAGGTCAATCAAATTGATGTCACCATGACGTGGCAAGAGAATAAAGAAAGAGCGCTAAAGGATTAACCTTTGCGCTCTTTTTAACTATTTGCTTGTTGTTTCACCCATGATGAAACTTAAGCTATAATCTAATTTTAAAAATGAAATTAGTTTGGAAAAAGTAATGTTTTTCTTTTCCATGAGACTGATACCTCCCTGAATTAAAATGGACCTTATTCTCGAGAGTTTAAAAAAGTATTTCTAAACTGCTTTTGGTAAATAAGACTCACAATTTTTTATTGTAAAGGTCAAATCCCTATTAGTCAATAAATTTACAAAAAAAGACTGACGATTTTCACGTCAGCCTTAGATTTGTAAAGAGAGTTAATTGATATTATTTATCCCCATTCCCTCATAGAAGAAGTCTTCCCTCAATAAACTCAAAAATCCTCTCATTACAATACGTTTCTATAAATACAGTATATTATTTATAAAAGATTAAATCAAGAGATATGACTTTATATTAATTGAAAATGTTTATTTTATTGATAATTCTTGATTTTTTGTTAAATAATAAAAATTCGCTTGCTAGGAAGAAAACAATAAACATTAGTAAAATGTATGACACATTAAAGAATAATTCACTCTTAGTTAAAGGCGTATCAGGTAATAGTGTCGTTAAAATAGTCGTTGTTGTTGTAATTGTCATACCGTAAATAATCATAATAACTTGGAACAATCGGTTAAATTGAGGAACCATTAAAAAGTCTCCTGTTTGTTCAAGTGAAATCTTTTTGAAAATACTATTCCCTAAAACTAATGCCAGAATAGCCAAAACAATAATAGTGACTAATGACAAAACATTTATGCCTAAAGTAGTCGTTTGAGCAACTGGTAGGTATCTAGTCAATGCGTTAGCTGATACTGTGTAAGTTATATCAGATTCATTAACGAAAAAGTTCGAATAAACCATGTCTACGTTAGATAAAAATGTTGAAAAAGTGAAAAATAAGACGATGATTGTCGCAATACCATAGAGCCATTCCCCGAATAATAATCCGATAAAGCTACTCAATACAAAGACAGAGATTAGTGTTAACCAACCAGATAGGGTGGAGATTAAATGTTGATACAGAGTAATGTTTAAAAAATCATTGGGAATGAAAAATTGGTAGGCGAGTAGTGAGCCGAGTTTTCCAATTAATAAACTAGCTGCTATTGTTAATCCCACAATTGATAATTTATGCCAGTATATTTCTGAGCGTTTGAAGCGACTTGAGAAAAGGGCAGCAGTAAAGTTGCTTTTTAAGTCAAATAAAAATAGTAAAACACCTGACGAAACAACAATGATTAACATGATTAAAAAATGTTCATTGTAATAGGAATAAGCATTAAAAGCTTGTTGATTTGAATCAGTCTTCGAGTTAAAGACAGTTAGCGTGTAGTCCTTATAATCATCAAAACTATCCGTATAAACAGCGTGCTCTTTTGCCAAATCATAATACAGGAAAATTTTCCCACCTTGACCGTCATCAAAGGAATAAGAGTCCTGTATTTGTTTATCAAAATCAACTGTAGCTGCTTTTGAATGAAGATATTTATAATCATTTTTCCATGAGGTGACACCAGCAACTGTTTGGAAAAAGTAAATGCCTAAAATCAACGATACAAGTAAGATGAGTGCTGGTTTATACCTTAAAATCAACACTCTTTTTAAAGACGGGTTCATAAGATCTCTCCTTTTTAATGAAACAATTGATAGTCTGATTCGTTAGTAAACTGAGAAGCAAAAATATCTTCTAGTGTTAGTGGAACTTCATCGAACAAGACTGGATCAAGTGCTAAAATCTCTTCATATAAGTCATCCGTCATTTTATCAAAAATACCAATCAAGACACGTCCCTGTACCTGAATAATCTGACAATTTTGTTTAATAAGCCCAGGAACTTCTTTTTTCTGAAAGACCATTTGATATTTTTTTGAGACTTCTTTTACTTGGTCTAAATCAAAGTCTTTATAGATTTTACCTTGATGCAAGATAATCGCGTGATCAATCAAACTCTCTAGCTCAATCAGGTTATGAGAGGATATCATAACACCGCATTGGTTAAAGCTAACTTCATGTAGAAGTAAGCTTAAGACTTTTTTCTTCACAATCATATCTAGACCATCAAAGGGTTCATCGAATAAATAATAAGTCGCACGACAAGAGAAGGCTAAAATCATCTTATACAAGGCTTGATTCCCTTTAGAGTACTGGCTAATTTTGAAGTCTTGATTAAGCTCATACTTTGTCATTAAACTAATGTATTTTTCCATATCAAAATTTGAGTAGAACTCTTGATAGTAACGAGCGATTCTTTTAGGTTTTTGATTAGACAAGAAGTGAAAATTTTCATCTAAATAGAAGATTTTTTCTCTTAATTTTGGGTATTTGTAGAGAGATTGCTCTTCTATAAAGACATCACCTTGCTCTTTTTGATACAAATGAGTCATAGTTCTAAAAAGAGTGGTCTTTCCAGAGCCGTTTCTTCCTATTAGTCCGGTGATTTCACCTAAGTTTATTTCAATAGAAATGCCGTCTAAAATGGGCTTTTTATGAAGATGTTTTGTTAAATCCACAACTCTCATTTTTTCTCTCCTACTTTTTCAAAGAATTCTGTTACCCAATTTTGAATCGTTTCTTCTTTAATCGCGTGATAGTGCATATCGAGTAATAGCAAGCCTAACTCTTTTTTTAGTTCTTTTTCCTTCATGATAGAAGGTGGCATTGTTCGGATGTTTTTAATAAAGATTCCTTTTCCTGGCAATATCACGATAAGTTCTTCTTTTTCTAGGTTTTTATAAGCACGATTAACTGTGTTTGGATTAATGTTTAAGTTTATCGCAAATTCCCTAACAGATAACAAACGATCTCCAGGAGAAAGGACGCCATTAATCAATTGGTTTTTGATATTTAACTCAATTTGAGTGTGTAAAGGGGAGCTGCTAATGTTATTTAGTTGCATGTCAATTCCTCCTATTCTCTTTCAATTTTAAATTAGATAGCCTATTTGTCAATAATAACCTGTTTTATGAGAGAAAGTCATCTTTTTTCAGAAAAGTATTGCTTAATTTTTAAGAGATAGCTATAATAATAATCGTAAACACGAACGTATAAATAATTAAAAGGGTGGATTATTAAGAAATGGAAAAGTTTTTTAAGTTAAAAGAAAATGGGACAACAGTTTCAACTGAAATTATAGCGGGATTAACAACATTTTTTGCTATGAGTTATATTTTATTCGTGAATCCGTCAATTCTTTCTTTATCAGGAATGCCATTTCAAGCAGTATTCTTGGCGACTATCTTGAGTTCTGTAGTAGGAACATTGGTGATGGGATTATTTGCGAACGTTCCTTATGCCCAAGCACCAGGAATGGGATTAAATGCCTTCTTTACTTTTACAGTGGTATTTGGTTTAGGTTATTCATGGGAACAAGCTTTAGCAATGGTGTTTCTATGTGGGATGATTAATATTGTTATTACAGTGACTAAATTAAGAAAACTGATTATTAAATCAATTCCTGAGAGTTTACAACATGCTATTGGTGGAGGAATCGGAATATTTGTCGCTTATGTAGGAATTAAAAATGCAGGCTTTCTACAATTTACCTCAGATGCTAATGCGATTGTGTCATCGAATGTAGAAGATGGTGCTGTAACGAATGTTGTTTCTAATGGTGGGATTGTTCCGGCATTAGCTAACTTTAATAACCCAGCTATTTTACTAGCTGTTATTGGATTAGTCTTAACAACAATTTTAGTGATTAAACAAGTTCGCGGAGCTATTTTAATTGGGATTGTCGTGACGTCTTTTATCTCAATTCCTATGGGAGTTGTTGATTTATCAAGTATTAACTTTGCAGAAAATTCATTATCAAACTCATTTAAAGAGTTAGGAACAACTTTTGGAGCAGCTTTTGGACCTAATGGGATGCCGTCTTTATTTGCAGATGCTTCAAAAATTCCTCAAGTATTATTAACTGTTTTGGCATTTAGTTTATCGGATATTTTCGATACGATTGGAACATTTATCGGAACAGGTCGTCGTACTGGTATTTTCTCTAAAGAAGATGAAGAAGCAGTTGAAAATAGTAGTGGAATCCATTCGAAAATGGATAAAGCGTTATTCTCTGACGCGATTGCAACAAGTGTCGGAGCAGTTTTAGGAACAAGTAATGTAACCACTTATGTGGAAAGTGCAGCAGGTATCGGAGCAGGTGGACGTACAGGCTTAACTTCAGTTGTTGTGGCAGGTCTATTTTTATTAAGTAGTTTCTTATCACCGATTGTTGCAGTTGTGCCACCACAAGCGACAGCACCAGCCTTAATCTTAGTTGGTGTTATGATGATGGCGTCATTCAAGGAAATCAATTGGACAGATTTAGATGATGCTGTGCCAGCTTTCTTCACGTCAATTTTCATGGGGCTATGCTATAGTATTTCATACGGAATTGCAGCAGGTTTCATTTTTTACGTAATTATCAAAGTGATTAAAGGAAAAATGAAAGAAATTTCTCCTGTTCTTTGGATTGTGACAGGTCTTTTCCTAATCAATTTTATTGTCTTAGCTATTCTATAAGTCTTAAAACAAACAAGTTGAAACTGGCTTGTTTGTTTTTTTATGCAATTTAATAGAAAATAGACGTAAAAAGGAGTAGAATGGATGTTAACTATTTATAGGGAGTGGTTGAATGGAAGAATTGGAAAGAACTGCTTTATTACGAGATCTTGATGCAATTCTCACTAGAATAGAGGATTTTGATTGGGAGTATCGTTTAGATCGGTTCACAGAAAAAGTTGAGACTGAAAGAGTATCAGCTACGAACGTATTAAATGAAATGGAATTATCTGAAAATAGTCATTTTTTAGAAAATATTGCTAAGGAGATGACGAACTAATTAATGAAGATTGACTGGAAAAAGAATTTATACATCGCGTGGGTTGGATGTTTCTTTACGGGAGCCAGTTTTAGCTTAGTTATGCCGTTTATCCCTATTTACATCGAGCAATTAGGGGCTCCAGCAGATAAAATTGAGTTTTATGCCGGTTTATCAATTAGTGTCACCGCTTTTGCAGCTGCTATTGTGTCTCCACTCTGGGGTAGCTTGGCAGATAGGCGAGGAAGAAAGTTGATGATGATTCGAGCAGCAGCCGGAATGACCCTTACAATGGGATCTTTAGCATTTGTTCCTAATGTGACGTGGTTGTTAATCATGCGTTTTTTAAATGGTATTTTAGCAGGCTATATTCCAAACGCCACAGCGATGATTGCTTCACAAGCACCAAGAGATAAAAATGGTTGGGCTTTAGGGACCTTAGCAACTGGTGCAGTCGCAGGTAATCTAATAGGTCCGTCATTAGGAGGTTTTCTAGCGCAAACAGTAGGGATTCAAAACGTCTTTATTGTGACTGGAACGATTCTCTTAATCAATACCTTACTAACTGCTTTTTTTGTTAAAGAAGATTTTAAACCTATACCAAAGAAAAATATGATGTCGACAAAAGAGGTTTTCCAATCAGTTAAAAACCCATCTGTTTTAATTGGTTTATTTGTAACCACTTTGATTTTACAAATTGGTATTACAAGTATTAGTCCGATTTTGACCTTATATATTCGTCAACTAGGTGGAGACATGGATAATATTTTATTTGTGAGTGGACTGATTGTCTCTGTTGCGGGAGTATCTACTTTTATTTCATCACCTATCCTTGGTAAAATTGGTGATCGAATTGGGAGTCAACGTGTTTTGTTTAGTGGATTGATACTTTCTTTCTTATGTATCTTACCTATGGCTTTTGTGGAGACGCCTTTTCAATTAGGGGTTCTACGCTTTTTAATGGGCTTTTCGACAGGGGCGTTAATGCCATCTATCAATGCACTAATTAGTCAATCAACACCAGCCGCTGGAGTGAGTCGTATTTTTAGTTTTAATACGATGTTTACTAACTTTGGTCAAGTGGCAGGACCTTTAGTTGGTTCAACTGTGGCTAATGGGTTTGGTTACTCAGCTGTTTTTGTGGCAACAAGCCTTTTAATTGTGGCTAATATCACTTTAACATTCTTTAACTTTAGGGGGAGTTTATCGTTTAAACATCCATTTAGATCATAAAAAAATAAGCTAAACTCAAACGAGTCTAGCTTATTTTTTATTTTGAATCAGCTTTATTTTTTTTAGGTACAGCCACTTCACCGATAATCATGATAATGATGGCCATGATAACAGAAACGATTGCAACTTGCATGAAGTCATATGTTCCGTTTGTCAAGGCTAGGCCGATGTATCCAACAACCTGTCCTAAAACAAGTGTCCAAAAAAGAACAATTAGTTTACTCATAGTAGTAGGCACCTCTTTTCCCCAATAGTTTACCAAGCTTGAAGAAAAATGTAAAGTTAAGATAGAAATTAATAAGATAAAGATTAAAAAGAATTATGTTATACTATTACTAAAATAAGTGACGTGGAGGAACGAGATGAATTTAGGGCAATTACAAGTATTAACTTCCTATTCTTTATTAAAAAGTACGAATGACATTCCTAATTTAGTCTCAACAAGTAAAGAATTAGGTTATCAGTCTCTTGCTATTACAGATATTAATGCCATGCATGGTGTTATTGAATTTTATAAAACATGTCTAAAAGAAGGTATCAAGCCAATCATAGGATTGACACTCACCTATCATAGTAAACAAGCTCAGAATCAGGAGTTTGAACTGATACTTTTAGCAAAAAACTTAACAGGATACGAACAACTACTGCAGATTTCTACCCTACGAATGGAAAGAGAAGAATCTGCGTATTTTTACTTAGAAGAGGTTGAACACTATTTAGAAGGGATTATTGGTATTTCTCCTTCAAGTGCTGAAAAAAGTGAGCTGTTATATTGTCAACAACAAGATCAAGCTCTTTTTGAAAAAGAGGTCAAATACTTACAAGCTCTTTTTGCAGCAGGTGACTTTTATCAAGGTTTAGTCATCCATCAAAGAGATGAGCTAACTAACAAGGCCTTTTTTGAGCGATGCCAAGCAGTTAATTTAGAAATAGTAGCTTTATCAGATGTACGCTACTTAGTGCCAAGTGATCACTTTTCTGTTAGTGTGTTAAGACATATTGACTCAGGTGAAAAAATCCAAGTCGATGTTAACCAAACTTCAGGTCCTTACTTCCTTCCAAGTAAAGAAGGTTTTGAACAATCATTTAAAGAAGCTAGTTTAAATCAAGCCTTAGCTAATAATGAGGCAATCGTATCTAAGTGTCAGCTAACTATTCCATTAAATCAAACCTTACTACCTAGTTTTCCAATTGAAAATGGCGCTAGCGCCAAAGAGTTATTAGAAGAATTGTGTTTAACAGGTTTAGGTATACGTCACGTTAAAGAAGATCCCATTTATTTAGATCGCTTAAAAATGGAGCTATCGGTAATTCATGACATGGGCTTTGATGATTATTTCTTAATTGTTTGGGACGTGATGAAATACGCTAGAGACCACGAAATTGTTACGGCTTGTCGTGGTTCAGCAGCTGGTTCTTTAGTGTCATATGCTCTTCAAATTACTAATGTGGATCCAATTGCTTATGGCCTCCTGTTTGAGCGTTTTTTAAATAAAGAACGTTACACCATGCCAGATATCGATATGGATATTCCTGATAACAGGCGAGAAGAGCTACTTCAATACGTGAATAAAAAGTATGGCTATCATAAAGTTGCTCAAATTGCTACTTTTGGTACTTTAGCAGCCAAAATGGCTTTAAGAGACGTGAGTCGTGTGTTTGGTCTCAATCAAAATGAAGCTAGTGCATGGGCTAACGCTGTTCCAAATGTCCTTAAAATCACACTAGAGCAAGCATTTAACCAATCTGCTAAGCTAAGAGAATTAGTGGGGCACTCAGAAAAAAACACCTTATTATTTGAAACAGCTAAAAAAATTGAGGGGTTACCTCGTCACGTATCGACTCATGCGGCAGGTGTTGTGATTAGTGATCAAGAGCTAACGGAATTTATCCCGCTGCAAACAGGGACGAATAATATCCCGTTAACTCAACTCGCAATGGGTGAAGTAGAAGAAATCGGCTTATTGAAAATGGATTTTCTAGGACTTAGAAATCTATCCATTATCGGTAATACCTTAGAGTCAATAAAATATCTTTATAACAAAACCATTGATTTAGAAAAAATCCCGTTAGATGACGAGGAAACTTTAAAGTTATTCCGACAAGGAGCAACTATCGGGGTCTTCCAATTTGAATCAGAAGGCATTAAAAAAGTATTGAGAAAATTAGGCCCTACTTCTATAGAAGATATTGCATCAGTTAATGCCTTATATCGTCCAGGTCCAATGGAAAATATTGATTTATTTGTTAATAGAAAAAAAGGGAAAGAGCCAATTGTTTATCCTCATAAAAATCTTGAGCCTATTTTAGGCTATACCTACGGCGTTATTGTTTACCAAGAGCAAATCATGCAAATTGCGTCACTTATGGCAGGATTTAGCTTAGGACAAGCTGATATTTTAAGACGAGCTATTAGTAAAAAGAAAAAAGACGTCTTAGATACTGAGAGAGATCACTTTGTTAAAGGGTCCATTGAACAAGGCTATACGAAAGAAGTTGCTGAAGAAGTCTATCAATACATTGAAAGATTTGCTAATTACGGGTTCAACCGTTCTCATGCTGTTGTCTATGCAGTGTTAGCTTACCAAATGACCTACTTAAAAGTTCACTATCCTGAATGTTTCTTTTCATCTTTACTTCATTCCGTTAGAAATAACCCTGCAAAAATTAAAGAATACATGAATGAAGCGAAGAAATTTGATGTGAAAATCTTACCTCCTGACATTAATAAAAGTGATTATAGTTTTAAATTATATAAAGGAAATATTTTATTCGGCTTTTCAAGTCTAAAAGGAATCAGAAAAGATTTTATTCAGCACATTGTAACCGTGAGAAAAGAAGGTGGGACCTTTAGCTCTCTCGAAAACTTTTTAATCCGAATAAATGGTAAGTGGTTAAAAGAAGGTAATATCTTACCTCTGATTTATATTGGAGCATTCGATAGTTTGCACGGAAACCGAAAACAACTGGTTATGGATTTAGATAGTTTAATTCGTAACATCGAGTACAGTGGTGGCAGTATGGATTTATTAGATGTTCTGAGTTTGAAAAAAGACCAAGTGGCAGACTTCACTCTTGAAGAAAAACTAAATCAAGAAGCTGAATATCTAGGTAGTTATGTATCAGGTCATCCGGTTGATGGTTTTAGTCGACTAAAAAAAGGAAGACAAATACGTGAATTAGTTGATACAGAGATTGGGGATTCTGGGCAATTTTTAGTTTATGTGACGCAAGTCAAAAAGATTAGGACTAAAAAAGGGGAATCCATGGCTTTTCTATCTGTGAATGATGGAACAAAAGAGATGGATGTGACTATTTTTCCTAAATTATTCAGGCAAATAAACCAGGATATTTCAGAAAATAAAGTCTACCTCATTTCTGGTAAAGTTACTGAAAGTCAATACAATAAAATGCCACAATTATTAGCAGATAAATTAGAATTTGCAGAAAATGTGCCTAGTTTTGAGGGCCAAAAAAAATGCTATATCAAGATAAGCAAAGAGAATGATCAATTATCTATCTTGAATCAATTAAAGCAAACACTTATGCTTCACAAAGGTGATTGTCCAGTTATCTTAGTTTTTGATACTAAGAATAGATTGCTTGACGATACTTTTTGGGTGGAAGAAAAAGAAGAAGTTATTTCATCTGTTTTCAAAATTCTTGGAAACAACACTATCATTTTTCAGTAAAAAAGTTGGGCAAATCGCTCAAAATAAACCCTAGTTTTATGTCAAAGTGAATAAAATAACTATTTTCATATTTTTTTCATTAAATTTTACGATTAATGAAAGACTTTTTTCTCAAACAATGGTAAAATGATTTTTGGATTTAAGTATTTTATACATAATCAATTTAAGTATTATCAAATTAGTTAAAGTGAGGGAATACGCTTATGAAACGCATCGCTATTTTAACAAGTGGAGGAGACGCTCCAGGGATGAACGCTGCTGTTCGTGCAGTAACAAGAAGAGCTATCTACGAAGGAATGGAAGTCTACGGAATTAACTACGGTTACGCTGGATTAGTAGCTGGAGATATTCGTAAATTAGATGTGCCAGATGTTGGTGATATTATTCAAAAGGGTGGAACTTGTCTATATTCAGCTCGTTACCCTGAATTCGCAACTGAAGAAGGCCAATTAAAGGGAATCGAACAATTGAAAAAATTCGGTATTGAAGGTTTAGTCGTTATTGGAGGAGATGGTTCTTATCATGGAGCATTAGCCTTAACTAAACGTGGTTTCCCAGCTGTTGGTATTCCAGGAACGATTGATAATGACATTCCAGGAACTGACTATACAATTGGTTTTGATACTGCTATTAACACAGTATTAGATGCTATCGATAGAATTAGAGATACAGCAACATCACATGTTCGTACATTTATTATTGAAGTAATGGGTCGTGACGCAGGAGACATCGCTTTATGGGCTGGTGTAGCAGGTGGAGCGGACGATATTATTATTCCAGAGCATGATTTTGATATGGCTCAAGTAGCTGAAAAAATCCGTGCCGGTCGTGACCGTGGAAAAAAACATTGTTTAATTATTTTAGCTGAAGGTGTTATGCCTGGTAGTGAATTCGCTAAACAACTTGAAGTTTATGGTGATTTCCATGCGCGCGTGTCTGTATTAGGACATATTGTACGTGGTGGTTCTCCGACAGCTCGAGATAGAGTTTTAGCAAGTAAATTTGGTTCATACGCAGTAGAGCTTCTTAAAGAAGGCCGCGGTGGTTTATGTATTGGTAGTTTAAACAACCAATTAGTAGCTGCTGATATCGTTGAAACTTTAGAACAGAAAAAACATCAACCAGATTTAAGCTTATATGATTTAAACCACCAAATTTCTTTCTAAAAATTTGTGGATCTAAATAGATGATTTAAAATAATAAATAGGGAGCGTTTTTGATGAAAAAAACAAAAATTGTTTGTACGATTGGTCCAGCTAGTGAATCAGTTGAGACGTTAGTTAAATTGATGAATGCTGGGATGAACGTTGCACGTTTAAACTTCTCGCATGGAGATTTTGAAGAACACGGTGCTAGAATTAGAAATATTCGTGAGGCAGCAGAAATTACAGGCAAAACGATTGCTCTTTTACTAGATACAAAAGGTCCTGAAATCAGAACTAACAACATGAAAGATGGTCTTGTTGAATTATCAACTGGAGATGTTGTTCGTATTTCAATGACTGAAGTTGAAGGAACAAAAGAAAAATTCTCAATTACTTATCCTGAATTAATCAATGATGTTGTTGTTGGAAGCCACATTCTTTTAGACGACGGCTTGATTGATTTAGAAGTTATCGAATTAGATAAAGCTAATAACGAAATCGTTACAAAAGTATTAAACGAAGGTGTTCTTAAAAATAAAAAAGGTGTGAACGTTCCTAACGTAAGCATTAACTTACCTGGTATTACTGAAAAAGATGAAGCTGATATTCGTTTTGGTATTGAAAATGATGTTGACTTTATCGCAGCAAGTTTCGTACGTCGTCCAAGTGACGTCTTGGAAATTACTCGTATTTTAGAAGAACAAAATGCGACACATATCCAAATTATTTCAAAAATAGAAAACCAAGAAGGTATTGATAACTTAGATGATATCTTAACTGTTTCTGATGGTTTAATGGTTGCCCGTGGAGATTTAGGAGTTGAAATTCCAACTGAAGATGTTCCTGTGGTTCAAAAAGAAATGATTAAAAAATGTAACGCTTTAGGTAAACCAGTTATTACTGCGACTCAAATGTTAGATTCTATGCAACATAACCCACGTCCAACACGTGCAGAAGCAAGTGACGTAGCTAACGCTATTTACGACGGAACTGATGCAATCATGTTATCAGGTGAAACTGCTGCAGGGGATTACCCAGTAGAAGCGGTACAAACAATGCATAACATTGCTGTCCGTACAGAAGGTGTATTAGTTGATAGAGATGCTTACACACTTAAATTATACAAAAAAGCTGATATGACTGAATCAATCGGTCAAGCAGTTGGACATACAGCTAAAAACTTAGGTATCCAAACAATCGTTGCAGCAACTGACTCAGGTCATACAGCTCGCATGATTTCTAAATACCGTCCAAAATCACATATCGTTGCTGTTACTTTCTCTGATAGAGCAGCAAGAAGCTTAGCATTAAACTGGGGTGTATTCCCACAAGTTGCTGAAAAACCATCATCAACAGATGAAATGTTTGTATTAGCAACAGAAGTGGCAAAAGAAACTGGTTTTGCTAAAGAAGGTGACTTCATCTTAATCACAGCTGGAGCTCCTATTGGACGTAAAGGTTCAACTAACTTAATGAAAATCCAATTAATTGGTGCAGAATTAGGTAATGGTCAAGGAATTGGTCACGCATCTGTATCAGGTAAAGCAATTGTAGCTTCATCAAGTGAAGAAGCTTTAAATACTATGGTTGAAGGAGCTATTTTAGTTCTTAAAACAACTAATAAAGATTACATGCCAGCAATTGAAAAAGCAGCAGCTTTAGTTGTTGAAGAAGGTGGTTTAACTTCTCACGCAGCAGTTGTAGCAATTGCTCAAGGTATTCCAGTAATCGTTGGTGCTGAAAAAGTGACTGAAAGAATTGAAAACGACATGATGATCACAATTGATCCTCGTCGTGGAAACATCTACAAAGGCGAATCAGCATTCTAATTAAGTAAAAACCTTAGAAGAAAAGGGGGGATTTTCCCTCTTTTTCTTTTTTTAGATAAAAATAATAGCTTTTATCTATTGAAGTAGTGTAAACTAATCTGGATTGATCTAAAGGGAGGTAACATATGAAAAATAGAAATAGGATGCTCTATTTGGCAATAATGAACTTGTTCATTGTTTTTCTCGGGACAGGATTAGTTATTCCTGTTATGCCAATGTTACAAGAGTCAATGCATTTAACAGGTACAACAATGGGTTTGTTAGTGTCTGTCTTTGCTATTTTCCAATTAGTAGCGTCACCAATAACAGGTATTATTTCTGATAAATTTGGCCGAAAGAAACTAATCGCAATCGGTATGGCGATCTTTTCTATTTCAGAATTAATATTTGGTTTAGGACACACAGTTAGTTGGCTATACTTTTCAAGAGCTTTAGGTGGGATTGCAGCTGCACTTATTATGCCATCTGTTACAGCTTATGTAGCTGACGTTACAACAATTGAAGAAAGACCTAAGTCAATGGGCTTGGTTTCAGCAGCCATTAGTGGTGGCTTTATCATTGGACCTGGATTAGGTGGATTTATTGCTAATTTTGGAATGAGAGTTCCTTTTTTTGTGGCTTCATTTATTGGATTAGTAGGATGTATACTAGCCATTCTAATCTTAAAAGAGCCAGAGAAAAAAGTTGTTCATGGGCAATCCGTGGAGAAAGGCTCATTCATGGAAGTTATTAAAAATCCAGCCTTCACTTTTCCATTTGTAGTCATTTTGATTTCGTCATTTGGCTTACAAGCCTTTGAGTCAATATATAGCATTATGGCCGTTATAAATTTTGGCTTCTCAACAACAGAGATTGCCATGATTATCACAGTGAGTGGTTCCTTAGCTTTAGTATTCCAAATTGTTTTCTTTGATGGCATCATTAAATTACTCGGCGAGGTAGGACTAATTAGAATTTCCTTTTTCGCAAGCGCTATTTTTGTTGGTGTTATTGCTATTACAGAAAGCAACTGGGTTGTTATTCTATCGACTTTCATCGTTTTCTTAGCTTTTGACTTATTACGCCCAGCAATTACAACGTATTTATCTAAGCGAGCAGGAACTATGCAAGGAACAGTGAATGGCTTGAATTCAACATTTACTAGTTTTGGTAATATTTTTGGACCAATGGTAGCAGGATCATTATTTGATATTAATCATTTTTATCCTTACTATGTCTCTGCCATTATTTTACTGATTACTGCCTTTTTATCCCTTTTATGGAAGAAAGATGTTATAGTATCAGAAACAGTTTTACAAGAAGAAGGTTAATTCCTTCTTTTTTTATTATCTAGAAATGAGGGAGTTGTATGGAAAAGAGTTATACGAAAGGGTATGAAACCTTTAAAGAAGGAGTTATTGCCTGTATTCCAACTATTTTAGGCTATTTTGGAATCGGGATCGCTGCGGGAATTTTAGGGAAAAATGCTGGTTTATCTGTTTTTTCTATCGTGTTGATGGCGGGAATCATCTACGGTGGAAGTTCTCAATTTATTATTATTGGTATGTTAATGACGAACAGTCCGATTTCAGCTATTATTTTTACTACGTTTTTGGTAAATGCACGCCACTTTTTGATGAGTCTATCTGTTTCTGAGTATTTTAGAGACTTTTCAATGGGGAAATCAATTGGTATTGGCTCTCTTTTAACAGATGAATCATATGGTGTTTTAATGACACAAATCATGACAGGGAAACAAGTGTCCTTTAATTGGATTAACGGCTTGAACATTACAGCTTATGTGGTTTGGATTGCCTCTAACTTCCTAGGAGCGCTATTAGGAAACTTAATCCCTAATCCAGAACAATTAGGTTTAGATTTTGCTTTAGTAGCCATGTTTATTGGTTTAGTAGTACTGCAAATTCAAGGAGAATTAAAGGTAAGAAGAACGAAAACCTTACTAATTCTCTTAAGTGTGGTTATGAGTGTGTATGTGTTGTCTAACTTAATAAGTCTTGAAATTAGTGTCTTAATAGCAACATTAATTGGATGTGGAATCGGGGTGTTTTTAGATGATGCCAAGTAAGTTAGCGTTATTTCTTTTGATAATTGGTTGTGGTATTGTCACGTGGCTTCCTCGAATCATTCCTTTTATCTTGAGTAAAAAAATGAGCTTTTCACCTTTTTGGAAAAAATTCTTAACGTACATACCTATGTGTATCCTTACTGCTCTTTTAACACAGAGTTTAATCGTTGTAGAAAAAGGGGCACTTACTCAAATTAATACAGAGAATTTAGTTGTAGCTATTCCAACTATTATCGTGGCTTTTTTAACAAAGAGTCTTATGTGGACAGTCGTTTTTGGTATGCTAGGAATGACATTGGTACGGTACTTAGGTCTCTTTTAAAACCTAGAGTAGAAGAGCGTTTAAAAGCGATTAAAATGCTTTTTTTCTGTTTCTGATATGTTATACTAAATTGAATTTGAAAGGATGATTGAAATGAATGAATTACTAGGAAATGTTTGGCACGGTATGATTTTTGATGAAAATGATCATAGTTACTTTGTGCAAAAAAACGGAATAACCTTTCTATTGGATAAAGAAGAAGGGGAGCAAACTATTGGTAATATGGTAGAGGGCTTCGCTTACCAAAATCAAAAACAACAAAATCGTTTTACAACAACAATCCCAACTATTAGAAAAGGCCACCAAGGCTTTGCTGAAGTGATTGCGTCACGTAAAGATTTAGGGGTGTTTGTTGATATTGGTTTATCTGATAAGGAAATAGTTGTATCAATGGATGAATTGCCTGAAATGCGCCAATTATGGCCTAAAAAAGGGGATAAATTACTAGTTAGTTTAAAAACAGATGAAAAAGATCGTATTTGGGCGACATTAGCAGATGATGTTGACTTTTTAGCTATGTCAAAACCAGGTATTAAAGAAGAAATGCATAATAAAAATGTGACTGGAACAGTGTATCGCTTAAAATTAGTAGGTACATTTATGATCACGGAAGAAAATTATATTGGATTTATTCACCCGTCAGAGCGATTTGAAGAGCCTAGATTAGGGGAAGTAGTTAGTGGTCGCGTAATTGGTGTCCGTCCAGATGGTTTGCTTAATGTGTCGCTAAAACCAAGAGGCTACGAAGTTATCTCTTCAGATGCTCAAATGATTCTAACGTTTTTAGAGCGTTCTGAAGAAGGAAAGATTCCATTTTCAGATAAATCAACACCAGAAGAAATCAGTAACACTTTTGCTATTAGTAAAGGACAATTTAAACGTGCATTAGGTTCATTAATGAAAGAAAAATTAGTGACTCAAGAAGATGGTTGGACAATTTTAGTGAAAAAATAGTCTTTCTAATTGAGAATGATTGCATTTCTTATTTATATAAATTATAATCTATATACAGTGTTATTCAAGAACACATGAACCTAGATTATAATTATTATAAAAGGAGTGCTTTACTCCCATGGAGAACACAATTGATTCTTTAAAGAAAATTAAAAAGAAATTGCATGATGCTAGTTATAAGCTAACACCACAAAGGGAAACGACTGTTTTGGTCTTGTTAGAAAATGAGAAAGACCATCTATCTGCTGAGGAAATCTATATGCTAGCCAAACTAAAATCACCTGATATTGGATTAGCTACTGTTTACAGAACCTTAGAAATGTTAACAGAGTTAAAAATATTAGATAAAATTAGTTTTACCGACGGACTTGCGCGTTATGACATGCGTAAAGAAGGGGCAAAGCATTTCCATCACCATCTTCTTTGTTTGGAATGTGGGGATATTGAAGAAATCGAAGAGGATCTTCTATTAGATGTAGAAGAATTAGTTGAAGAGAGATTCTCGTTCCAAGTCAGTGATCACCGACTAACTTTCCACGGTGTTTGTAAAAAATGTCAAAAAAAATAAGCAGGGACTCAATGAGTCGCTGCTTTTTGGTATATTGGACATGTTTTTAAATGATCATTGACCATACCAATACTTTGCATAAAGGCATAAACAGTTGTCGGTCCTATAAATTTGAATCCTTTTTTCTTTAAATCTTTTGATATAGTCTCAGCGAGTGGTGTGAAATTTGGTACATCTTTAAGGAGTTGATAATCCCCTTGAATAGGCTTGTGATTAACGTAAGACCAAATAAAGTCATCAAAACTACCGTATTCTTTTTGAATCTCTAAAAATGCTTTAGCATTTGAAACAGTTGCTTTTATTTTTAATTTATTACGGATAATACGTTCATCTAATTGAAGAGCGGCTAATTTGTCGTCTGAGTAATGTTGAATAAGATGCGGATCAAAGTCGTCAAAGGCAGCTTTCATGCCTTCTCGTTTGGCTAAAATGGTTGTCCAGCTTAAACCTGCTTGCATGGTTTCTAGAATAAGCATTTCAAATAGAAGCGTGTCATCATGTAAAGGGAATCCCCAATGTGTATCGTGATACTCTAATTCTAAGTCGCTTCGGTATGCCCATGGGCATTTTGTTTTTTCCAAGTAACTCACTCCTTAATGTGCTTGATATAAGTCATTAAAATGATAACGATCAATATAAACAGTTGGGTTAACAATGTAGTCTGTTTTATCAAAGTAAATTAATTGCTCACTGACAAGACCATTAACTAACTCGTATTCAATAGGTATCTGAGCTTGAATCGAAAAAGCTTTATCCTCTCCAAGAAAGTTAACAGTTGCTAATGCGATTGGTTTTAGTGGTTGTTGTTCGTAAAAACAAGTGATGTTTTTTTTGACTTCAGATGTTTGTTTATCATAAAAATCAATGGCTTGTGTTGCTAAGGATTGATTTTCTAGTATTAAGTTGATTTTTCGTGACGATAAAGGTTGTAGCTTGATTAATTCAAATTCTTGATTTAATAAGCGTTTAGCTTTAGCATCTTTTGAAAAAAAGTTTTGAGTGGCTAACTCAGATAGATGTTCATCTACTTCTTGACATAACAAGTCTTCATTTTGTTTGATTGATTTACTAATTGAGTGGTAAACAGGGAGACAAATAATGAAGAAACTGAAGAAAAAGATAATCAAAAAATACATAAAAAAAGCCCACCATGGATTTTTAAAGTGAATCGTACTAAACATGGCTAAGACAAAAACAATTGGCACATCAATAGCAATTGCCATTTTAAAGAGTAGTTTTTTTTCTTCATAATAATCAGCTAATCTTTTATAATAATTGTCGTTATTTACATTGATTAATTCAAACAAATGAAGGTTCTCATAATCCTTCAGATTTGGTAACAAGTTGTCTCACACCCTTTATTTTGGCAATATATCTATTGTATATTCTCTATAAAAAAAAGTCCATCGGAAAAATTAAAAATAAAGAAACTTGAATGAATAAAGATAGTATTCATTTATAAAAACTGATAGAATGAAAAGGCTAAGCGAGGTGCGTTGTATGAAGAGTGATTTAGAAGATTACTTACATTTTTTAAAAATTGAGCGTGGACTATCAGAAAATACCATTAAAAGCTATCACCGAGATTTGACTCGTTATTTTAGTTTCTTAGAGTCTCGTGACATAACACAGTGGGATAAGATTGACCGCTATATCGTTTTGGATTTTTTAGAGGAGCTAAGAGAAGAAGGTAAATCCTCTACAACAATCATTCGAATGGTATCATCTTTACGAAAATTCCATCAATTTTTAAGACAAGAAAGAAAAACAGATAATGATCCGATGCAGTACATTGATACGCCTAAAAAAGCGCAGAAATTACCTAAAACTCTTTCCATTAAAGAAGTGGAAAAAATAATTGAAGCCCCAGATACTAGTGATGTATTAGGTATTAGAGACCGGGCCATTTTAGAAGTCATGTATGCAACTGGTTTACGGGTAACTGAATTGATTTCTCTTAAGCTAGATGATTTGCACTTATCATTAGGCTTACTGCAGACATTAGGTAAAGGGGATAAAGAGAGAATTATTCCATTGGGAGATGTAGCTATCAAGTGGTTAGAAATCTATCTAGAAAATTCACGTCAAGAGTTGTTATATAAGAATAAAAAAGAAAAGCCAACGATTTTATTTTTAAACTATAAAGGAGAAGGTTTTTCTCGTCAGGGAATATGGAAAAATTTAAAAGTGTATGTCACAGAAGCAGGTATCGAAAAAGATGTCACGCCTCATACACTTAGACATAGTTTTGCCACACATTTACTTGAAAATGGAGCAGATTTGAGAGTAGTTCAAGAATTGTTAGGTCATGCTGATATTTCTACGACTCAAATTTATACTCATATTAGTAAGAATCGAATGGCAGATGTCTACAAAGCCCATTTCCCAAGAGCATAGAATAAGGAATGAGCAGCTTAATGAAAGAATTAAATGTAAAATTAGAAATTTTTGAAGGCCCACTTGATTTACTCCTTCACTTAATTAAGACTTTAGAGATTGATATTTATGATATTCCTATTTCAGAAATCACTGAACAATATATGTACTACATTCGTTCAATGAAAGAGCTAGATCTAGAATTAGCAGGGGAATACATTGTTATGGCAGCTACATTAATGTCGATTAAAAGTAAGACCCTATTACCAAAAGTTGAGGTTGAGTATAACGATAGTGACTACGAAGAAGAAAATGATCCAAGAGAGCAATTAGTTGCTCAGTTATTGGAGTATCGTAAGTTTAAATACGCAGCTGGTGTCCTTAAAGAAAAAGAAACAGAACGTGGTAAGTATTACACGAAAGAGGCAACTAATTTAGATGAGTATAGAGATTCAATTGAACCACTTGCTCCAAATCAAGTGACAACCATTGATTTGTTTCTTGCATTCAGTGATGTCCTTAATAGAAGACAAGAACTCATGCCAAGGGAAACTAGTATCATTTCAGAAGAATTTAGTATTGAAGACAAGATATCTGAAATATTAGGTAGATTAACGCCTTTAGCTACAAAGCAAGGCCTGTCTTTTAATTCACTTTTTTACGTATTTACTCGTAATGAAATCGTGACAACCTTTATGGCATTACTAGAGCTGATTAAATCTGGAGAAATTGTTGCTAAACAAGCGACATCAATCGATCCAATTGTGTTGTACAAGAAATACTAAGTAAAGAGGGTTATTATGGAAATTAGCAGTAAAATCGAAGCCCTGTTATTTGTTGCAGGAAACGAAGGATTATCTTTAACGGAAATAGGACATATGCTTCATCTGCCAACAGGAACAGTCTATGATTTGTTGATGGATTTGAAAAAGGACTATGAGGAATCAGCAACAAGTTCTCTAACAATTCTTGAAGTTGGAGAAAGTTTTATGCTGAGTACCAAAAAAGAATTTGCGCCGTTATTAGAGCAATACGCCCGCTCATCAGTTAATCAATCACTTTCTCAAGCTGCGTTAGAGTGTTTATCTATTGTTGCCTACAAACAACCGATTACGCGAGTTGAAATCGAAGATTTAAGAGGTGTGCAATCTTCTGGTTCTGTGCAAAAGCTAGTCTCAAGACATTTGATTGAAGAAAAATCACGTGTAGACGGTCCAGGTAGAGCTATTCTTTACGGTACAACATCTTATTTTTTAGACTACTTTGGTTTAAAAGATGTTTCAGAATTGCCACCAATCGATGAGTTAGAAATTGATGCTGAAAAAGAAATACCAAATGATTTGTTTTTTGATCGCTTCAAAGAACAATTTGACAAAATAGAAGAGGAACAAGGAGAAGTTTAAATGGAAAGATTACAAAAAGTTATGGCTCATTGCGGAGTCGCTTCAAGACGAAAGTCAGAACAATTAATCATTGATGGTCGTGTGACTGTTAATGGAAAAAGAATTACGGAATTAGGATATAAAGTTGGAAATAAGGATCAAATCGAAGTAGATGGGGTTCCTGTCTATCAAGAAGAACCTGTTTATTTTGCCTTTTATAAACCACGTGGTGTGATTTCAGCTGTTAGTGATGATAAAAATAGAAAAGTGGTAACAGATTTCTTCCACGGTGTATCAGAGCGTATCTTCCCAGTGGGACGTCTAGATTATGATACATCTGGTCTAATTATTATGACGAATGATGGTGAATTTGCTAATGCTTTAACCCATCCAAAGCATGAAGTCAATAAAACTTACGTAGCAAAAATTAAAGGAACACCTACAAATGATGAGTTAAGACCATTGGCTCGTGGTGTTAAAATTGATGGCAGAAAAACTGCTCCTGCTCGTTTTAAAGTCCTTTCAAGTGATCGCACAAAAAATACGAGTATTGTTGAATTAATTATTCATGAAGGACGTAATCATCAAGTTAAGAAAATGTTTGAGGCTGTTGGTTTTCCTGTAATCAAATTAAAAAGAGAAAAAATCGGTCAACTAGATTTAATCGGATTAAGTTCTGGTAAGTACCGTGAGTTAAGCAAAAAAGAAGTTAGTCAATTGTTAGTCGAAGCTAAGGGATAAAAAAACTTGAAAAACTTTTTCACTGATGTATAATTGAGTTGTAAAAAAAAATAAAAAAAGGTCGTCTTCACGGGCAGGGTGTAATTCCCGACCGGTGGTAATAGTCCACGAGCTGAGTAGCAATACTTGGCCGAACTGGTGTAATTCCAGTACCGACAGTTAGAGTCTGGAGTAAAGAAGATAGGGCTTATTTGAGAATAATATCAGATAATGCACTGTTTCTTTGTCATGCTCTTTTGGAGGTATGATGTAAGAGGCAGTTTTTTATTTATTCTTAAACATGTCTGAAGATGGTCCTAATAGGAGGATTTTCTCATGAGAAAAAGAAAAACAGAAAAAATGGTTGTCACAGCGTTACTTGCGTCGTTTTCGTACTTATTGTTATTTTTAGAAATACCAATTTTACCGACGTTCGGTTGGCTAAAACTCGATTTTAGCGATATTCCTATATTGATTGGTTCATTTATTCTTGGACCCTTAGCAGGAATTACCATTGCATTTATCAGATCACTGCTTAATTTTATGATGAGTGGTGGCGATGTTTTAAGCTTAATTGGTAACGCAACAGGCTTTATCGCATCAGTTATCTTTATGCTACCAATCTATTTTATGGTTAAAAAAGAAAATACGAATAAAAACTTGTTTATGGGGATGATTATTAGTTCCATTTCATTGATTGTCTTTATGTCTATAGCGAACTACTTTGTTATAACCCCGCTCTATATATCTATTTTAGGAATGGACTTTGGTATGCCAATAGCCAAAATGGTGTTGTACGGTATTGTGCCATTTAATATTATAAAAAGTATCGCAGTTAGTATAGTATTCTATGTGTCATACAAAAAATTGGTACCTAGTATTGAGAAAAAAATGAGTTTAGTGTAATACATATTAGAAAAAGACGTCTTTCAACAAGAAGACGTCTTTTTTTGTTACAAACTATTTCTCGTAAAAGTGTTTTTGTAATATAAATGACATAAAAATAACTTGTATTATTAATTTTAACAAATTTTATGGTCAAAGTTCACAAAAAATTCACATTTATCGTGTTAAATAAGTAATATAGTAATGTTTTTGTAACATTAGATGAAATTTTTGTAAAAATAAATTAATATATGACATGTATTTTATGATAAATGAGGTTTTTATATGGACAATAAAAGAAAGTATATAACAGGGATAGATGGTCTGCGTTCTATTGCTGTAGTTGGTGTTATTTTATATCATTTAACTCCTAGGATTATGCCAGGAGGTTTTTTAGGTGTTACGTTTTTCTTTGTTATTTCAGGCTATTTAATGACTGATATTATCCTGAGTGAGTGGAATAGGCGGAAGAAAATAAGTTTGAAGCAATTCTACTATAAAAGAGCCAAGCGGATATATCCATCTCTGATAATAATGTTTGTTGTATCAGGTAGTGCCTTCTTATTATTGTCAAAAGATTTACTAATCAACTTTAAGCAAATTGTTTCGAGTAGTTTACTTAACGTTAACAACTTTTGGCAAATGTTAAATGGCTCCTCCTATTTTGATCGTTTTGGTAATGAATCTGCATTTACTCATCTTTGGTCTTTATCCATTGAGGGACAATTTTATATTATTTGGCCTATTTTAGTTGCCTTTTTACTTTATAAGCAAGATGATTACAAAAGACTAAAAACTTTTGTACTTGTTAGTGGGGGATTATCCAGTGTGTTGATGATTGCTTTTTATAATCCTAATGCACTAGACCGTATTTATTATGGGACTGACACACGTATTTTTTCCATTTTAATTGGGGCTTACTTAGCTATTTATTTGAAAGAACATGGAGAAAGATTAGCAAACATCAGTCGAAATTGGCAAATGACGGCGTTAGTGACTTCTGTTATTAGTATGATTTTATGTTTTATTTTTATCAGTGATAACCAATCCTTTGTTTACCAAGGAGGAATGCTAATTTTTAGTTTGATTAGTATGGTCTTACTTGGAACTATTATCACATCAGAAACAAGCAATAGCTTATTAACTAATCCAATTTTTAAATGGATTGGCACAAGAAGTTATGAAATCTATTTATGGCAATTCCCTGTAATGATTACTTACGAAAAAATAATTAAATGGGATGGGACTAATAGTTTTTATCATTTACTCATTCAAATTATCTTAATACTAGGCTTATCTGAATTAACATATCGTTTAGTTAAGTATTTAGTTTCTCATGTGAAGTTCAGTAAAGAATGGCTACAAGAAACCGTACAAACTCATAAAGGTAAAGTCAGTGTAGCTGTTTGTCTACTTTTTGCAGGCACATTCATTACCAGTTTAGCGATTGCTCCTAGTGGACGTAGTTCTGCTAGTGTGGAATTGGAAGAAAAATTAAAGAAAAATCAAGAGATTATTGCTAGTAAAGAAACAACACCTTCAACAACTGATTCTAAAACAAAAGAAAGTAGTACAAAAGAATCCACTACAACATCAAGTTCTAGTGAAGCAGATGTCAAAAAAGAAGAGGCAGCTAATCAATTAGTTGAATTATCAACTAAAGAAAAAGACTACTTAAAGGGAATAAATTTAAGCGCGATTGGTGATTCTTTACTTTTAAGTGCTGCGCCTGAAGTCAAAGAGATTTTTCCAAAAAGTACGATTGATGCAGAGGTTGGTCGCCAATTGATGGATAGTGAACCTATCTTTAAAAAAGCTAGTGATGACAAAAAACTAGGCGATGTGGTGTTGGTTGTTCTGGGGACAAATGGTAGTTTCACAACTAAAGAAATGGAAGATATTTTAGCACATATGCCAGATAAAGAGATTTTCTTTGTCAATACAATGGTCCAACGACCTTGGCAAAAAGCGGTGAACGATGAACTCGTTAAAACAGAGAAAAATCATAAAAATACTCATGTCATTGATTGGAAAACTCATTCAGATGGACATCGTGATTGGTTTGATGTAGATGATGTTCATTTAACACCTGACGGGGCACAACAATTTTCTGCTTATATTGGGAAAGAGATTTACAATCAGTTAAATAAATAAAAAAATCCTTATCTTTATAGAAGGCTCACTTGATACATAAACAAGGTATTATCAGTGAGGCTCTCTAAAAGATAAGGGTTTATTTTTTTAGTTCAATGGCACGTGTGGGACAGGCTCTGTAGGCTTCTAGTAAATCAGTGGGTAAATCATCTGAAACAAGAAACTCTTTTTCTTCAGAATCAACTAATTTAACGATCCCATCATCGTAATAATCAAATATTTCAGGGGCTTTGATTTGGCAAAGTCCACATGCAATACATTTTTTTGGTATAATTTTACATAGCATCAATAAAACTCCTAACTGAGGTGACTTATGACTTTTTTTCATTACTTCATTCTTTCTTGCTTTAACAGTAAAAAAGCAATGAGGACAACCACATTATATCACTTATTAAAAGGGAAAAGAACCTCCTCTATCTTATCCTATAGCTATTTCTATGAGGTACTACCTTTTTTTAGTCTATTTCCTAAATTAAACGAAACTCAATATAATCAGGTCATTAGTTCTCTAATTAATGAGAACTATTTAATTCAAACAGAGCCAAACTATGTGGAAATAAGCTCAACAGGGATTAATGCCCTAGAGAATATAACTCTGCCAGAAATTGCTAATTTAAATCAATTAGCTTATTACAAATGGGACATGGCCTTTTTTGAGCGTGTTGTTTTTACAACGCAAGTGTTATCAGAAAAAGCCTATAGTAATTCCCATTATTTACCCATTGAAACCAATCTCTTTCGCCAACAACGTTTGAAGCAGTGGTTAAATAAACAAAGTGAGTCTGTTGCGATGGCTTTTTATAAAGAGTGGGATGCATTAATCAATTCCCTACCACAACCTTCTCATGAGCTTATTTTAGGTCAATTGGTTGGTAACAATCATAGGGGAAGAACGCTTCAACAATTGGCTGATAGTTATGAGGAAGACGTCATTTTTACGTATGTTGAGTTTAAAAATTACTGGCATGCATTAATCACGCTAGTGCTTGAAGCTACAGGTGAATTTCCTCTGTTCAACTCACTAATCAATGAAGAACGTTTATTAGTAAAAGAAGATAGTTACAAACAATCTGCTGACTTGTTTCATCAAGGTTATGATGTTGACGGGATAAGTCGAATCAGACAATTAAAGAATAGTACTGTTACGGATCATCTTATTGAGGAGTTTATCGTGACTCACGAATTAGCCAATATCCCTGATTTTTCTGAAGAAGTCAGGAATGGTCTGAATCAATTATTGAGTCAAAAGTCTGAATATGTGAGATGGTCCTATAAAGAAGCTACGGAGTTCGTTCCTTCTTTAAGTTTTTATGAATTTAAATTTTATCAATTCTATTTAGTAGAGAAGGAGAGAGCTAATGACTGATTTGCATGATATTTTAAAGCGTCAATTTAACTTTTCTTCTTTTAAAGAAGGGCAAGAAGAAACAATAGAGTCCCTTCTATCTGGTCACGATACCTTTACTGTATTGCCTACTGGGACAGGGAAATCCTTATGCTATCAACTGCCTAGTTACTTATTAGATGGTCAAACATTAATTGTGTCACCTTTAATTTCTTTGATGGAAGATCAAGTCAGCCAATTAAGAAAAATGGGAGAACGATCCGTTGTTGCTATTAATTCAACCCTTGATTTTTCTTCAAAACAGTATGTGTTAACTCATTTATCTGCCTTTAAATTTATCTTTATTAGTCCAGAAACATTGACTCAAGAAGACGTCTTAAATCGAGTGAAGCAACTACGTATTTCACTTTTTGTAATTGATGAAGCTCATTGTATTTCTGAATGGGGCCATGATTTTAGACCAAGTTATCTAGCGTTAAAAGACACGTTAAAAAAATTAGGACACCCTTTAACATTAGCACTCACAGCAACGGCAACTAGCACAGTCAAAGAAGACATCAAGAAGGAACTGTTTACACAAAAACCAGTCAATGAGTTTATTTATTCTGTTAATCGCCCTAATATTTTTTACCAAGTTCAATATTGTGAGGATAAGACTGATTATCTATTGGATTTTCTATCAAAGAATGAGTTACCAGGGATTATTTATTTTTCTAGTAAAAAAGAGACTGAAAGAGTGGCTCATTTATTAAATGCAAGTCTACCTGTTAATGTCGCTGTCTACCATGGTGATGTCTCACCCAGTGATCGTATTAGGATTCAACAACAGTTTATACACGATGAAATTAGAATTTTATGTGCCACAAGTGCTTTTGGCATGGGAGTCAATAAAGAAAATATTCGTTTTGTTATTCATTATCATTTACCTGATAGTTTAGAAAATTACGTTCAAGAATCTGGTCGAGCAGGTAGAGATGGTAAGCAAAGTCTATCTCTTATTTTATATCAATCAGGTGATGAGCGAATTCATCGTTTTTTACAGGAAGATAGTTTTAATCAAAAAAAGGATTTATTATTTTTTAAAGATAAAACTCAAGAAGAAATGAAGCAATACAACCGAGTACTAACAGATACACAACAAAAATGGCTTGTCCAACTGGAGAAAAGTGATTGGGATTGGGAATTATTTGAACAGAATATTCGAGTCAAACAATTCGAAAAAAGCAACAAAATGAACTCTATGACAGACTTTGTTAATAGTGATTTTTGCTTAAGACAATTCATCATGAACTATTTTAGTCACGAGTTTATTTCTGTTAAACAAGAGCCTTGTTGCAGTATTTGTCAGCCAGAAGGAACTGTCCTAGAGGAAGAAATTATAAGTGAGACAAATGAACAAGCAGTGTTTGATGGTCCAAAACTATTAAAAAAGCTATTTTTAACTAATTTTTAAAGCTTTATCAAATATTTTGTGATAGAATAAATTCAGAAGTTTTTGAGGAGGTATATTTAGTGAGCAGAAAAGACAAAGATCAATTAAACGAGCAAGAGCCATGGGATCAACCAATATATGAAGATCAAGCAGAAAATGAAGAAGGCGATTTCTCAAGAGCAGACAAACGATACAAAGAGGAAGGTAAAAACTGGTATGTTATCATTCTAGTTATTTTATTATTCTTGATTGTATTAGTTCCTGTATCAGCTATTCTTTATTTAAACATGGGAAATAAAATGAATGAAGGAACAGCTAAACAAGATAAAATTGTGGTTGAAAGTAGTTCAACTGAAAAAGCAACTAAATCTTCATCTAAAGAAAAAACAACTACTTCTTCAAGCAAAACAGGTGATTCATCATCTTCAAGTAGCAGTAGTTCATCAACATCAGCATCATCTTCAAGTAGCTCAACAACATCTTCAACGTTTAAAGATGTAGAAGTAAGCCCAGAAGAAGCTCAAAATCAACAAAATAATACACAACAAAACAATGCAACTAATCCAGCAGGTGGTTCTGCCGTTACTTTCGGTGAAGGCGACAACATCAGTGTTTGGAGAATTGCTCAAAACAATGGCATTACTGAAGAACAAATTTATCAGTTGAATCCAGGTTTGACATCACAAAATATTCAACCAGGTCAACAAATTAGAATCAAATAAAAAAAGTCGTCCTATGGCGACTTTTTAATTTATAAATAAAGGTGTTATTAAAGATGAAAAAAACGGTTCAAATTGCAATTGATGGTCCAGCTTCAGCTGGGAAAAGTACAGTAGCTAAAATTTTAGCTAAGAAAAATGGTTTTATTTATTGTGACACAGGCGCAATGTATCGCGCTATAACATTGGCAGCTTTAGAAAACAATGTAGATATGGATTCAGAAGAAGCTCTAACAAGCTTACTAAAACGTCTGACAATTGATTTTTCTCAAGAAGAAGATGGTCAACATGTTTTCTTAAATGAAAAAGATGTCACAAATGAGATTAGAACAAACGATGTGACAAATTCTGTTTCAAAAGTTTCAGCTTATAAATCTATTCGGGAAGAAATGGTTCACAGACAACAAGTTATTGCAGAGTCTAGTTCAATTGTTATGGATGGACGAGATATTGGTACAGTTGTCTTACCTAAAGCTGATTTAAAAATTTTCTTAGTGGCAAGCGTTATTGAACGAGCTGAACGTCGCTATAAAGAGAATATAGCTAAAGGCATTGAAACTGATTTTGATGTGTTGAAACAAGAAATTGCTGATCGCGATCATTATGACTCAAATAGAAAAAATTCACCTTTGGTTCAGGCTGAAGATGCGATTTTAGTCGACACAACTGGTTTAAACATAGAAGAAGTTGTAGAAAGTATCGAAAAACACATGAAAACACTTTTTTAATGCGTGAAAAAAACATTTTACTCTAGTAAAGTGTTTTTATTTTAGGTAGAATAGAGATAAGCATTACAAGATGAAGAATTGTTGTTGAGGAGGAAGTCAATCATGACAGAGCAAACTAACGAAGAAATGTTAAATGCTATGGCAAGTGTTCAAGAAGTAAAAGTTGGAGATTTAGTACAAGGGGAAGTTTTAACGATTGATGATAACAAACAAGCAATCGTTGGAATTATCGGTGCTGGAGTTGAGGGAGTTATCCCATTAAAAGAATTATCAACTATTGCGGTTCAAAACGTAACTGATGTTGTTAACATTGGTGATGTAATAGATGTTGTTGTTATTTCTGAAATCGGCAAAGATAAAGAAAACGGTAGCTACCTTTTATCTAAACGCCGTGTAGATGCTAAAAAAGTCTGGGAAGACATTGAAAAAGCATTCGAAGCAGGTGAAACAATCGAAGCCCCTGTAACTGATGTTGTTAAAGGTGGTTTAGTCGTTGACGCAGGTGTACGTGGATTCGTACCAGCATCTATGGTTGATGTTCAATTTGTTTCTGATTTTTCAGAATACAAAGGTCAAACATTAACTTACAAGATCGTTGAAATCGAACCTTCTGAAAACCGTTTGATTTTATCTCGCCGTGCAGTTCTTGAAGCTGAAAAAGAAGTAGCTAAAAAAGAAATCATGGAAAAAATCTTAGCAGGTGATGTAGTTGAAGGAACTGTGGCACGTTTAACCAACTTTGGTGCCTTTATCGATTTAGGTGGCGTGGATGGTTTAGTCCATGTATCTGAAATCTCTTATAGCCACGTTGTTAAACCAGAAGACGTTTTAAGCGTTGGTGACAAAGTGACTGTAAAAGTATTAAGCATCGATCCTGAAAAAGAAAGAATCTCATTATCTATCAAAGAAACATTACCTGGACCTTGGGATAATGTTGAATCTGAAGCTGCTATTGGGACTGTTCTTGAAGGTAAAGTTAATCGCTTGACTTCATTTGGTGCATTTGTTGAAATTTTACCAGGAGTTGAAGGATTAGTTCACATCTCTCAAATTTCACACAAACACATTGCAACACCACATGAAGCTTTAGAAGAAGGCCAAACAGTAACTGTTAAAGTCTTAGACGTGAGTAAAGAAAACAAACGTATTGGTTTAAGTATCAAAGCTTTAGAAGAAAAAGAAGAAGAAGTTGTTGTTGAAGAAGAAACTTATGTAATGCCTGAAGAATCAACTGGATTTACTTTAGGAGATATGGTTAATTTAGAAACAACTGACGAAGACTAATAAAACCTTAAGAAAAGTCGGCTAATTGCCGGCTTTTTCTTTCTTTTATCATCTTTTACTTGCAAGAGAATAAAGTATCGTTTAAACTTTATAAGGATATGAAAGAACGTATTATTATAGGAGGTGACCATAATGGCAAAACCTACATTAGCCATAGTTGGTAGACCAAATGTTGGGAAGTCAACATTATTCAACCGAATCGCTGGAGAAAGAATTTCAATTGTAGAAGATATTCCTGGCGTGACAAGAGACCGTATTTATGCCCACGGAGAGTGGTTAGGTCGTGAGTTTAGTATTATCGATACAGGTGGTATCGAAATGAGTGATGAGCCATTCATGGATCAAATTAAGCACCAAGCAGAAATCGCAATGGAAGAAGCAGATGTGATTATGCTTGTTGTAAGTGGTCGTGAAGGTATTACAGATGCAGATGAATATGTATCAAAAATTTTATATAAGAGTAAGAAGCCTGTTATTTTAGCAGTTAACAAGGTAGACAACCCTGAAATGAGAAACGATGTGTATGAATTTTATTCATTAGGCTTAGGAGATCCAATTCCTGTCTCAGGAAGTCATGGACTTGGTCTAGGAGATGTGTTAGATAAAGCCTGTGAATACTTCGCTATGGTGCCTGAAACAGAAGAAGACGATGTGATTCGTTTTAGTTTAATCGGAAGACCAAACGTTGGTAAATCATCTTTAATCAACGCTATCTTAGGAGAAGACCGAGTGATTGTATCTGACGTTGCTGGAACAACACGTGACGCGATTGATACTTCATTTGTCTCACCAGAGGGTCAAAAATTTGAAATGATTGATACAGCTGGTATGAGAAAGAAAGGGAAAGTTTACGAAACAACTGAAAAATATAGTGTAATGCGCTCAATGCGTGCTATTGACCGTTCTGACGTTGTTTTAGTGGTCTTAAATGCCGAAGAAGGAATTCGTGAGTATGACAAGCGTATCGCCGGATTTGCTCATGAGGCAGGTAAAGGAGTTATTATTGTTGTCAATAAATGGGATACATTAGAAAAAGACAATCATACAATGAAAAACTTTGAAGAAGATATCCGAAGTGAATTTAGATATTTAGATTATGCTCCAATTGCTTATGTATCAGCTAAGACAAAACAAAGGTTACATACATTGCCAGACATGATTGAAACAGTTAGTGAAAATCAAACATTACGTATTCCTTCAGCAGTCTTAAATGACGTCATCATGGATGCTGTTGCGATTAATCCAACACCAACTGATAAAGGAAAACGACTTAAAATTTTCTATGCAACTCAAGTGGCCATTAAACCGCCGACTTTTGTTATTTTTGTTAACGAAGTGGAACTAATGCATTTTTCTTATGAAAGATTTTTAGAGAATCAAATTAGACGTGCTTTTGAATTTGAAGGAACTCCAATTCGCATTATTACAAGACGTCGAAAGTAAAAATCGTATTTTAGCACAGTTAGTTTTGTTTTTCAATCATTATCAGTTTAAATGAAAAAAAGAATATAAAAAACGCTAAAAGCATTGCTATCACTTGATTCTTGTGTTATCTTTGTTTAAGAAATATTAATATTAAAAAAATATTTCCACTTATCATTTTTGGACCACTCAAAAATGATCGCCTAAATATGATGTCACTTATAAACATCAATTTCCTTTTCGAGGAGGTGAAAAATAAACATGGCTAACAAAGCAGAATTAATCGAAAAAGTTGCTGAAGCAACTGGTTTAACTAAAAAAGACGCTACTTCATCTGTTGATGCAGTATTTGCTTCAATCCAAGAATTTTTAGCTGAAGGCGAAAAAGTTCAATTAATCGGTTTTGGTAACTTCGAAGTACGTGAAAGAGCTGCCCGTAAAGGACGCAACCCACAAACTGGAGAAGAAATCCAAATCGCTGCAAGCAAAGTACCTGCATTCAAACCAGGTAAAGCTTTAAAAGACGCAGTAAAATAATGCGAACATGAAAACCCTTGTTTATCAAGGGTTTTTTTCTTTTTATAACAGTAATTTGGTGATAAGGGGCAAAAACCAAACAACTTTATGACTAAATTGACAGCATGCATAGTTTCGTTTTACAATAAAAGAGAAAATGATAGGAGGAACAAACATGAGTTGGATATGGACACTAGTAGTTGGAGCTGTTATTGGAGCGATTGCCAGCAGTTTAGTGAGTAAAAAAGACTCTAAAGGTTGCGTGTTTAACATCATTGCAGGGCTTTTAGGCTCATCTTTAGGTCATAAGCTATTTGGCGCTGATTGGGGCGGTCACTTAGCAGGAATGGCTCTTGTGCCTTCTATTTTAGGAGCAGTTATCGTTGTAGCCGTAGTTTCAGTATTTACTAGACGTTAAAAGATCCTTTTTGGGTCTTTTTTTTATGCTAAAATAGAGAAGAAGAGGTGATTGTAATGAAAAAAACAGTTATAAAGCAACAACAGTCATGTGACATTACTTATAATAAAGCACTCAATCGTCTCATGACCCAAGATTACTTTGCTTATTTAAACGATACGCCTTGCGTCTTATTCATTAGCACTCAATCATTTTATGAACTGTATTACGATAAGTTTGCTTCACTTATCAAAGAGAGTGACAAATTTTATTGGTACCTTTGTCCAGATAATGAGTCGATAAATTTTGTTAAAACATACAACAAAATTCTTGTATATATTGAAGAAATGAAGCTACCAGTTGATACATCGATTGTTAGTGCTGGAAATGATCATCTTTATCATCTGTGTGGAGCTTTAAAGCAGACGTCTCCTTATATAAGTGATTTTACTTATTTGCCAACAAGCATAACTGGATTTATCGCTTCTCTTCAAGGCAAAGCTTATTTGTTAAATCAATCATTAACCATTAGTGTAGAACAATATGTTTTGCCAGATCGTCTTGTTTACGATACAATGTTGAATGAATTAGAGACTAAAAACACATGGTCAGATGATTTATTCAATGTAGCAAAATTAGGAGTTTTGACTAATAAAGACCTATTAAAACTACTTAGTCGAGAAGTTATAGAAACATCTAATCGTTCTTGGGCGCCATTTCTTGAACTTATTATTGAAAGTTTAGAACAAGAAACAACACCCCCAGTGTTTATGTTATCTAATATATCAAAAAGTTTTTATCAACTACATGAAGCTCATTATTTATTACCATCAGAAAAGGAGCAAATTTCTTTTTTATTGTTCTTACTATGGAATTTAAAAAAAGCAGAGATTACCTTTGATTTTGAGGGATTCATGAAGTGGTTGTACCGAAACGGAACCTTTAATTTCCGGTTACCAATCCAAATGACTACTTATGATATTGCTAAGGTTTTTGTTGATGAATTACATCGATTAGATCAAATACCTTATTTAACAAAAATAGGCGATTTAGGTGTTTCGAAAGCACCTAGTATTGAAGAAATGTACCATGTAGTAGAAAGTTATAGAAAAATAAAATTGTAATTGAGGGATGGACAATGTCAAATAGTAAAGAAATGTTAGAAGCCTTATCAAAGGGCGATTTAATCGAAGCTCAAGTTGCTTTTGAGAAAGCACAAAAAGAAGACTTACCTGAAGAGAGATTCCAATTAGCAGATAATTTATTCCAATTAGGCTTTATTGAAGAAGCAGAGACCTTATATGTGAGATTGTTTGAAGAATTTCCTCAAGATGAAACCCTAAAAATTTCGTTAGCTGAAATTGCAATCGAAAATGACGAATTAGACAAAGCCTTTGAATATCTTGAGTCTATTGAAGAAACGAGTGACTTGTATCCGCAAAGTTTAATCACTCAAGCAGATATCTATCAAGTACTTAATATTCCAGAAGTTAGTGAAAGTAAATTACTTCAAGCTAAAACTTATTTACCAAATGAGCCACTACTTGATTTATCTTTAGCCGAGCTTTACTTTGCTAATGAAGACTACACAAGAGCAATTGAAAGTTTTACTGCCTTAAAAGATGCTTTTTCTCAACAAGAATCACCTATTAACCTTGATGAGCGTATTGGTGTTGCTTATTCACGTATTGGTAATTTTGAAGAAGCTGTCGTAGCACTGGAGAAGGCTATCGAAGAAGAAGAAACAGTAGAGCGTTTATTCCAATTAGCCCTAACGTACTATCAATTAGAGCAAAATGAGCGTGGTATCGAGTTATTGAACCAAGTTAGACTGATGGATAGTGATTTCAATCAAGTTTATTACCCATTAGCGCAAATTCTTTATGATGAAGGTCGCCACGAAGAAGCTTTAGAAGTGATTGAAGAAGGTATCGCCTTAAACCCTTACGAAACAGCTTTATATCACTTAGCTTCAGAAACGGCTTACCAATTAGGTAGCAAAGACCAAGCAAAAGAATATTTAGAAGAGGTTATTTCTCTTGAATTAGATGCGGACTTATCAAAAATAAGATTAAGTGAGCTCTTATTAAAAGAAGAAGACTACGAAGAAGTATTAACTTTGATGAATAGCTTAGAAACAGAAGAACAACCATTGGCTGGTTGGATGATTGCTCAAGCCTATAATGGCTTAGAAGCCTTTGATCAAGCAAACGAAGCTTATGATAAAGTTAAAGATGTTTTAATCGAAGAACCTGACTTTATGAAAGACTATGGTTTGTTTCTACGAGAAGAAGGTAGAAGAGAAGAAGCCAATACATGGCTAACACGATATCTTGCCTCAGTTCCAGGAGATTTAGAAGTAGCTTCACTTATCGACAACGAAGGGTGGTAGACAAATGATTGAATTATCAGCGAAGAAAAAATTTTTAAGTTGGTTAATTCAGTATGCCCATTTAAAAAAAAGAGAGTCTTACTGGATTATTAATTACTTGATTAATCACGAGGCTTTGTTATCACGTGTCATTTTTGTAGAAGGTGCTTTAGAAACCCCTAGAGGAATCTTGATTACAGATCAAACCATTCCAGGTATTGGACTTGAAATGAAAACAGAACAAAAAAGATTAACAGATGCTCAGTCCATTTTTGCTGACATTAGAAATAATCGAAAAGAAGACCTTTATTTAGAAATTAACTTTTCTGAAAAAGAGGCGTCTCCTTTGTACCAACTAATTTTAGAAGAAAATGCATATCAAGTAATTAATACCGAAGAGCAAATTGATTTTTTACAAGACTTTGACGCATTTTTACTAAAAGAAGAAAAAGAACTTAAACTGAGACATCTTCAAGAGGAAATAGATCAGGCTTTACTTACCCAAAACGAAGAAGATTTCCTGCGACTCAGTCAAGAATATCTAGCATTAAAAAAAGAATCGACTTTCAGCTAAGGCTAAGTCGATTCTTTTTTTATTATGGATTCACAATAGTTTTGGCAGTTCCTTTAGTTAAAATAGATAGACAGGCATCTAATCCACCGTAAACTAAGTTCTCTACTGAAGTTTCAGTATAAAAAGCAATATGAGGTGTGTAAAGAACATCGTCACGTTCAAGAAGAGCTTTAAATACATCATCTTCTAAGAGTTTGTCTTTCCAGTTTTTTGTCACATATTGCATTTCTTTTTCGTAAGTATCTAAGGCACAAGCAGTTATTTGACCAGAATCAAGAGCTTTGATGAGAGCCTCTGTATCAACAATGCCTCCTCTTGCTGCGTTAATAAGGTAAGCACCAGGTTTCATTTTATTGAATGTCTCTTCGTTGAACAAATGATGGTTATCTTCTGTCAAAGGCATATGAATGGTAATCAGATCAGATTGTGCTAAAAAGTCATCAAAGTCATCAACATAAGTGAGGACTTTTTCAGCCGCAGCGTTTTTATACAAGTCGTAACCAATGACATTTGCTCCAAAGGCATGCAAAATCTCAGCTGTAATGTGACCAATTCGGCCAGTTCCTAAGACACCTATTGTTAAAGAACGAATTTCTTTTGACATAATAGAGCCGTCCCAACTGAAATCATGGTTAGAGACTCTCTTTTGAATAGCTTGTGTGTGTCTTAACACATTTAAAATACTACCAACTGTAAACTCTGCTACAGAGTTTGGAGAATAGGCTGGGACGTTTGTGATAGCAATACCGCTTTTTTTAGCTTCTGCTAGATCATACATATCCACACCTGCTGAGCGTTGCGCGATTTGTTTAAACCCATCTGCCTGTAATCGCTGATACATCTCAGTAGGAATACCCATAGTTTGTTGTAAACTTAATCCATCAAATCCTTCTAATAAATGGTACGTTGACTCATCTAAGATGTCACTAGAAACCGTTACTTCCACATCATTTGCTTCAGCCCACTTAGTTGAAAATACTTTTTCATCTTCTCTAGCGCCCATCATTAAAATCTTAGTCATACAATCTTCTCCTCTGTTATTTATTTGGTGTACAAGTTAAGTATAGGAGATAGATAATAATTTCACTAATTAGTAATTTTTATAAGGCTATAGATTTTGTTAAATGGACTTAATTTCATGATTCGTAATAAATTCTAAACACAAAGCTGCAGCAGGAGATAAGGGCTTATCTTTTTTATGGACTACTACAATGTCAAAAGGTTTGATTTTATCTGTTAAAGTTACCCAAGCTAGAGGGTAATCTGCGTACAGTTCTTTTAATTGGATAGGAATAATGGCTACTAAATTTTTTTTTATGATGTGATTAATCAAAACTTCATGGCTATTACTCATGAAATCAATGTCTGGTCTAAAGCCGTACTCACGGGATTTACTTTTCAATACATGGTAAAGAACATAATCTTTACTCATTGAGCCAAATCTTTCATTCTTAAGGTCTTTAATACTTAACTTTTCCTCACCTGCTAAGGGATGGTCGTCTCTCATTAAGACAAAAGCATCGTATTGAAAGGTATGAGAGGTGTTACTTTCAATTTCAAGTTCAGGCTCTACAATAGGAAAAGACACAATTCCGATTTCAAGCTCTTCATTGGCTACTTTTTTCTGAGTTTTAACAGAACCATTTTCTTCTATTGTAATAGAAAAATTGGGATATACAGACATGAATTCTTGGATTAAAGGCATATATACTGGGGAAATAACGGAATTTGAACCAATTGTTAATTCTTTTTTCTTATAAATATGATCTTCCTCAATAATCTCAGTTAAGTCATCTAATTCCTCTAAAATCTTTTTTCCTTTTTCAAAAAGAATACTGCCCGCAGTTGTTGGCATGACTTTGTTTCCAACTTGATAAAGCAACTTAGCTCCAAGTTCTTCTTGGAGTTTATTCATGTTCCAAGAGAGCGTGGGCTGTGTGACAAATAAATTTTTTGCAGCATTTGAATAGTTTTGTACTTTAATTATTTCAATGAAATAGCGCAGTTGCCTAAATTCCATTTTTATAATCCCCATTTCTATAAAGATTTTTATTCAGCTATAGAATCTATCAATTTCCAATTTGTGAAAATACATCCTACAATGTGTTCATACCAACAAGTAAAGCGGTTACACCAAAAGATAATTAATGTCATTTAATGAAATACCTTTATTATAACTTATGGCAAACGCTTTATAAAGTGGAAAAGAAAGGAAGTGTCAAAATGGTTGTTGGTGATTTTGAATCTAGCTTAGGAACTGTCGTCATTGGTTCTGGTCCTGGAGGATATGTTGCAGCCATAAGAGCAGCGCAATTGGGGCAAAAAGTAACACTAATTGAAAAGGAAAACATTGGGGGAACGTGTTTAAATGTGGGATGTATTCCATCTAAAGCACTCATTCAAGCGAGTCATCATTATCAAAGTATGATGGATTCTCCATTTCCTGGTATTGAAGCAAAAGAAGCATCACTTGATTTTACAGCTATCCAAGATTGGAAAGACAATCAAGTTGTAAAAAAACTAACAGACGGGATCAAGTTTCTTCTTAAGAAAAATAAAGTAGATGTATTAGAAGGAACAGGTTACTTTATGGACAATCACCGAGTTCGTGTGATGGGAGAATTTGGTGGGGACACATACACCTTTGAAAATGTCATCATCGCAACAGGTAGTACACCTATTGAAATCCCAGGTTTCAAATTTAAAAAACGCGTGATTGATTCTACAGGGTTACTTAACTTAACAGAAGTACCTAAAAAACTAGTTGTTATCGGTGGCGGTTATATAGGTAGTGAACTAGCGGGCGTGTACGCTAACTTAGGCACAGAAGTAACTATCTTAGAAGGTCAATCATCAATCCTTCCAAACTTTGATAAAAAGTTAGTTAAATACGTTGAAAAATCATTCAAGAAAATGAATGTAACGATTGAAACGAATGCTTTAGCTAAAAAGTCAGAACAATCAGATAAAGACGTAAAAGTCGTGTATGAAGTTAACGGAAAAGAAAAAGAAATTATTTGTGATTATGTATTAGTCTCTGTTGGCCGTAAACCAAATACAAAAGAATTAGGCTTAGAACGTATTGGGGTTGAAATGGATGAGCGTGGCTTAATCAAAGTTGACGAACACTGTCAAACAACTTTAAAACATGTTTATGCCATTGGCGATATAGTTCCAGGTTTAGCTTTAGCTCATAAAGCAAGCTATGAAGGAAAAGTAGCCGCTGAATCTATTAGTGGTCAAGATGTATCCGTTGATTATCGCGCAATGCCAGCTGTGTGTTTCACAGAACCTGAATTAGCTTCAACAGGATTAACTTTAGCAGAAGCTAAAGAAGCAGGAATTGATGCAAAAGTATCAGAGTTTCCATTCCAAGGAAACGGACGAGCTTTATCAATGGGTAAAGCAGAAGGTTTGGTTCAAATCGTTAGTGACAAAGAAACAGGTGAAGTTCTTGGTGGACAAATTGCAGGAGTTAATGCAAGTGACCTTATTTCTGAAATCACGCTAGCAATTGAAACAAGTGCCTCAATAGAAGACATCTCACTAACAGTTCATCCTCACCCAACGATTAGTGAAACAATCATGGAAGCAGCAGAAGTTGGCTTAGGTTTACCTATTCATATATAAAAATCACTTTAAATAGGAGAAGAAGATTATGTCGATAAAAAGTGTTAAACCAAAAGAATTTACAATGAATATTTTAAATGGTGTTGCTTTGGGAGTGGTTGTTTCTCTAATCCCTGGCGCGTTGCTAAGTGAGTTATCAAAAGCATTAGGTTGGTCTTTTGGCCTTTATGCAACTGGTATTGCTTCTTCATTAATGCCGATTGTTGTAGGGGTTGCAGTAGCAATCAATTTCAAGTTCACACCGATTCAAATTGGTTCACTTGGAATGGCGTGTGTGGTTGGTTCAGGTGTAGCTCGTGTCAATCCTGATGGTGGATTTATCTTCCAAGGATCTGGAGATGTTATTAACACTGGATTAACAGCTGCCATTGCCGTTTTCCTTATTTTACTTTTAGGTGAAAAATTAGCAGCCTTCACTATTTTAGTTATTCCAACCATTGTAACTGTAATAGGTGGGGGACTAGGATTTCTCTTACTACCTTACGTTAAACAAATCACTTCTATGTTAGGTCAATTTGTTGCTACTTTAACAGAACTTCAACCAGTACCAATGACAATGGCGATAGCAGTTATGTTTGCCATGATGATTGTTTCTCCAATCGCAACAGTAGGAATTGCAACAGCTATTTCTCTATCTGGTATCGCTTCTGGAGCAGCTAACTTAGGTATTTGTGCTGCTGGATTCGGACTATGTATTGCTGGTTGGAAATCAAATGCAATTCCAACGTCACTTGCTCATTTCATTGGGTCACCAAAAATGCAAATGGCAAACGTTGTTAAAAAGCCGAAAATCATGTTGCCAATGGTGTGTAGCGCAGCTATTACAGGTTCTCTTGCAGCTTTCTTAGACTTACAAGGAACGCCATTTAGTGCAGGTTTTGGTTTCAGTGGATTAATTGGACCAATCAACGCTTTAGCATTAAAACCTGAAGGATGGACTGCAGGCAATATTATCACTACTTTCATTGCCTTCTTAGTAGTACCAATTTGTTTAGGCTTTGCTTTTAATTATTTATTCAATACAAAACTAGGTATTGCAAGTTCAGATGATTATAAATTAGATTTCAACTAAAGAAAGGGAGCGACAGAATATGAGTAAGCACGAATTTAAATTATTTACAGATATGGTTAAGAAAAGCCAAGAAGCAATTCCATATGTTCAAATTTTAGATGAAGAAGGAAAAATCGTTAACAAAGGAATGAAGAGTTCTTTAACAGACGAACAATTAGTTGAGTTAATGAAAACTTTAGTTTGGGGTAGAACAACAAATGAACGTCTGATCTTAGCTGGTCGTCAAGGGCGTATTGGTAACTTACCTCCATCTGAAGGACAAGAAGCATCACAATTAGCTACACTTTTTGCCATGAACAAAACAGACTTTGTGTTACCAACTTACCGTGACATGATTCCTTTAGTTAATCATGGTATGCCAATGAAGAATGCAGTTCTTTGGTACAGAGGTCATATGGCAGCAAACATTTACCCTGAAGGTGTTCACGGCTTACCTCCTCAAACAATTATTGGTTCTCAAATTATTCAAGCAGCTGGCCTTGGATATGCGTATAAACGTGACGAAAAAGATCAAGTATCATTCACTTACATTGGTGATGGCGGATCATCTCAAGGAGACTTCTATGAAGGTATTAACTTTGCAGGTGTCTTTAACTCTCAAACTGTCTTTATCGTTCAAAATAATAAATATGGTATCTCAGTTCCTCGTGAATTACAAAGTAAAGCTGGCACACTAGCTCAAAAAGCAGCAGCAGCTGGTATCCCTGGTATTCAAGTAGACGGAATGGATCCACTTGCATTATATGAAGCAACTAAAATGGCTCGTGAATACACAATGGCTGGAAATGGACCTGTTGTTATTGAAACATTAACATACCGTTTTGGAGCTCATACCTTATCAGATGATCCAACAAGATACCGTTCTCAAGAAGAAGTAGATGCATGGTTAGCTAAAGACTTCTTAATCCGTATGCGTTCATACTTAGGTGAAAAAGGTCTTTGGAATGAAGATATGGAACAAGAAGTGATTGATGCAACAACTCAAGAAGTAAACGAAGCACTTGATTTAGCAGATAAAGAACCAAAAATGAAAGTATCTCAATTACTGAAAAATGTGTACGAAGTGCCAACACCTCGTATTGAAAAAGAAATTGCGATGTATGAAGCGAAGGAGGAAAACTAAAGATGGCAGTTAAAAATATGGTACAGGCGATTAATGAAGCCTTAACACAAGAAATGAAACGTGATGAAAGAATCTTAGTTTTTGGAGAAGACGTAGGAACTAACGGAGGCGTTTTCCGTGTAACTGATGGTATGCGCGCTGAATTAGGCGAAGACCGTGTTTTTGATACACCTTTAGCAGAATCAGGCATCATGGGTATGGCAATGGGTATGGCGATGGGCGGATTCCGTCCAGTACCAGAAATCCAATTCTCTGGATTTACTATGGAAGCGATTGATGGTCTTTTAGGACAATTATCTCGTCACCGCTACCGTATGGCAGGACGAGAAGGTGTTCCAGTGACTGTTCGTTCAACTTTTGGTGGAGGAGTTGGAACACCAGAACTTCACTCAGATAACTTAGAAGGTTTATTTGCTCAATCACCAGGGTTACGTATTGTTATTCCAAGCGGCCCGTATGATGCAAAAGGTTTATTAACAGCATCTATCAGAAATAATGACCCAGTTTATTTCTTAGAGCATTTAAAACTATATCGCTCAATTACAGAAGAAGTGCCAGAAGAGTCTTATGAAATTCCTTTAGATAAAGCACACGTGATTCAAGAAGGATCTGATATTACTATCGTTACTTACGGCGCTATGGTTCATGAATCTAAAAAAGCCATTGAAGCACTTAAAAAAGACGGTGTCTCAGTTGAGTTAATCGATCTTAGAACAGTTGCACCATTTGATATTGATACTATTTTAGACTCAGTTAAGAAAACTGGACGTGTTGTTGTGGTTCAAGAAGCGCAACGTTTAACTGGTATTGGTAACCACATTATGGCTGAAATCGCAGAAGGTGCTATGTATGACCTTGAAGCAGCAGTTGGACGTGTGGCAGCACCAGACAGTCACTTCCCATTTGGTCAAGCAGAATCAATCTGGTTACCAAACGCTTCAATCATTGAAGAACAAGTAAGAAAAACATTAGCTGAATAATAAACAAGGAGGAGTACTCATGGCTTATATTTTTAAATTACCTGATGTAGGTGAAGGATTAGTCGAAGCTGACATTATCCAATGGTTAGTAAAAGAAGGCGACGTAATTAAAGCAGATGACGCTTTAGTTGAAATTCAAAATGATAAATCATCAATGGAAATCCCATCTCCTGTTTCAGGAGTTGTTACAAAAATTTTAGTACCTAGTGGTGTCGCAAAAGTTGACGAAGGTATTATTGAAATCAATACAGGTGAAGAAGTAGTATCAGAACCTGCTCCTGTTAAAGAAGAAGCAGTAGTTGCTGAAAGCTCAACAACTACTGGCAACTATGTCTTTGAATTACCTGATGTGGGAGAAGGACTAGTTGAAGCTGAAATTATTCAGTGGTTAGTAAAAGAAGGCGACGTGATTAAGGCAGATGACGCTTTAGTTGAAATTCAAAATGATAAATCATCAATGGAAATCCCATCTCCTGTTTCAGGAACAGTGGTTAAAATCTTAGTTCCTCAAGGTATGGCTAAAGTTGATGAAGGTATTATTGAAATTGATACAGGTGTTGATGGTCCAAGTAATCAAGTAGCTAAAGTAGAAGAGTCACCAGCAGTTGAAGTAAAAGCAGCAACTCCTGGCGTAGCAACAGGTAAACCATCTACAAAAGTTCGTGCCTTACCATCAGTTAGACGTTACGCAAGACAACAACAAGTTGACTTGTCTCAAGTAACACCAACTGGCCCTAATGGCAAGATTTTAAAAGTTGACGTAGATGCATTCCTATCTGGCGGAGGCGAAGTAGTAGCAGTAACAGAAACGCCAATCGTTGAAACAGCTGTCGAAACAGTAGCAGCACCTGCACCAAAAGCAGCTACTAAACCAACTCCAGTTTTAGCAGCAAATGAAGATTGGGTTGAAAAAATGACACCAACTCGTCGTGCTATTGCTAAAGCTATGGTAACTAGCCGCACTGAAATTCCTCATGTAACTGTCTTTGACAAATTACGTGCAGAAAAATTAATTGAACACCGCAATACTTATAAAGATATTGCTAAAGAAGATAACGTGAGATTAACATACTTACCTTATGTGGTTAAAGCAATGGTAGCAATGCTTAAAGCTTATCCATCATTAAATGCGTCAGTTAATATGGAAAAATCTGAAATCATTCACCGTGGCAACATCAATATTGGTATTGCTACAAACACAGATCATGGTTTATTTGTTCCAGTTATTAAAAACGCAGATCGTAAGAGTGTCTTTGAAATTGCTGAGGACATTGATCGTTTAGCTAAAAAAGCGTTAGCTAATGAATTGACAAGAGAAGATATGAGTGGCTCATCAGCAACTATCACTAATATTGGTGGAATGCCTGAAGCTGGCGGTGTTTGGTCAACGCCAATCATTAACTATCCAGAATCAATGATTATGGGAATTTCTCGTATTGCTGATGAAGTTGTGGTTAATGCCGATCGTGAAATGGAAGTTGCTTCAATCATGCGTTTATCATTTGCTTTTGACCACCGTTTAGTTGACGGTGTGGAAGCTCAAAGTGCTTTAGCTGAATTCAAAAAAGCTTTAGCAGATCCAAACTTAATGTTACTTAAAAACTAATTAATGGAGGTGTACTTATGGTGTTAGAATCATTTGATGCATTAAAAAAACAACTCTCAAGTACAAAGAGTACACCTAAGCGAGTAGTTGTTGCTAATGCAAGCGATGAACACACACTTGGTGCTGTGCTAAGTTTATGTGAAGAAGGACTTCTTTTTCCAATCCTTGTTGGAGAAAAAGAAAGGATTATCGCCTTACTAAGAAAAATGGAAGTTCCTGAAAAAATGATTGAACGATTACAAATTATCGATGTAGCTGGAGACACAGAAATTGCTGAAAAAGCAGTTTCTGTGATTAAAGAAGGTCTTGGAGATGTTCTAATGAAAGGACATATTCAAACAAGAGACCTATTAAAAGCAGTTGTTAATAAAGAAACAGGTATTCGTGAATCAAAAGCCTTGTCTCATGTAGCAATTAACGAAATCCCGTATTACCATAAACTGTTATTTTTAACAGATGGGGGTATGATGTTAACTCCTGATGTGGATACGAAGGAAGATATTTTATTGAATGCTTTATCCCTAACTAAAAAGCTAGGATATGTTCATACAAATGTAGCTGTCTTAGATGCAAGCGAGAATGTAAACCCTAAATTACAAGCTTCAACAGACGCAGTTATTTTAAAAGAGCGTTTTGAAGCCAATGATTTTGGTGATGTAACAGTTGAAGGGCCTATTTCTTTAGATCTTTCTTTAAGTAAAGAAATTGCTAAAGAAAAAGATTACGAAAGCCCAGTTGCAGGTGAAGCAGATATTTTATTAGTTCCTGATATTGTAGCAGGTAATCTCTTAGGTAAGAGCATGGTAACTTTTGGTAAAGGTAAAATGGCTGGTCTTGTATTAGGGGCTAAGGTACCTATTATCATTACTTCAAGAGGCTCAACAACTGAAGAGAAAATGAATTCATTAATGATTGCATGTGCGATGTAGGGAGGAACTTCTTTGAAGAAAGTATTAGTTATTAACCCAGGTTCTACTTCAACGAAAGTAGCGTATTACGAAGATAAAAAAGAATTATTAAATAAAAATGTCTTTCATGAGACAAGTGAATTAGCAACTTACGCAACAATCGCTGATCAATATGATTACCGTTTAAACTTAATTCAGTCATTTTTAGAAGATGAAGGAATTGATTACACACAAATCGATGCAGCAGTGGGTCGTGGTGGGGCACTACCACCAGTTGAAGCAGGTGCCTATATGGTCAATGAAGAGATGATTGATTGGCTTACTAATGGGACAAAAACACATCATGCTTCTAACTTAGGTGCTATGTTAGCAAATGGGTTTAAAGAAAAAAGCGCTAAAGAATGTATCGCTATGATTTATGACCCAATTACAGTTGATCAATACCATGAATTAGCTCGTGTATCAGGTCTTAAAGGTGTTAAACGTACAAGTATTGGACACGCTCTAAACATGAGAGCAATCGCCTTAAAAACAGCTCAAGATATGGGTAAACCATACGAAGAGTCTAACTTGATTGTTGCTCATTTAGGTAGTGGCTCAACAATTAGTGCTCATGAAAAGGGACGTATGATTGATTATTCACTAGATGATGAAGGCCCATTCTCTGTTGAGAGAACGGGAAGCTTAAGTCTAAAAGAGTTTATTCCTTTCTGTTATCAAATGACTCAAGCAGAAATCACTGCTTGGACTCGTAAAGAAGGTGGAATGATTTCTTATCTTGGAACAAATAGTGGTATTGAAGTAGAAGAGCGAATTCTTCAAGGAGATGACGAAGCACGACTTATTCTTGAAGCCATGGCCTACCAAGTGGCTAAAGGCATTGGTGAGCTTGCGACAGTCTTAAAAGGGAACGTGGACAAAATTGTTATCACAGGTGGACTTGCTTACTCAGATCGTTTAGTCGACTGGGTAAAAGAGAGAGTTGAATTTATCGCACCTGTATCAAGTGTTCCAGGTGAATTTGAGATGGAAGCTTTAAGAAATGGAGCTTTAAGAGTTCTCTCAGGTGAAGAACAAGCAAAAGAATTTAAGTAATAAAGCTCATTAGAGAGGTGTGTTGACCTATGATGAATATTCTTGGTTTTCACGACTATATTGTTGAACAATATGGAGATTTTAAACAAGTCTTACTGACAATTGAGATACCTGAAAAAGAGCTGATTTTCAATCAAGTTCCTGTTTCTTTCCTTAGTGATTATAGTGGTTTATCTCTAAGTATGCTTTGGGAAGATGCGGGGATTGAGAATCCTTTAGAGTCAGGTTTATACTATCAGTATTTTACAACAGGAGAGAACATGACTTATGTTGAAGACGATCATCGTCTCATAATGGTTGATCCTGAAGGTAAACAAGTTATTGTCTATGGAAAAAAAGAACAAACCTAAATCAGGCTTGTTCTTTTTTCTTTTTGGCTTTATTATGTTTGATGGTTTCCTTTGAAAAACCTTCCCCAATAACCTCATTAACTGTTAAGATTGATACAAAGGCTGACTTGTCAATCTCATGAGCCATTTCTTTAATTCGGTTGATTTCAGGATGTGTCGCTACACAAAAAATAATATTTCGTTCTGCATGAGAGTAGGCTCCCTCAGACTTCAAATAAGTAACGCCTCGTTCTAGTTCCTCCATGATACAAGCTGCGATCAACTCATTTTTATCAGATATCACTAAAATGCCTTTTGCGCTATAACTTGCTTCTTGGACAAAATCCACAACAATACTAAAAACAAAAACAGCAATTAATGTATACATCATTTGTTTTAATGATAAGTAAGAAAGCGAAAGTAATAGAACGACGATATCTAGCATTAAGAGAGATCTACCAATTGTTAAACCAAAATTTTTCTCTAAAATCCTAGCAATAATGTCAGTACCGCCTGTTGTACCACCAACTCGGTAAATTAAGCCACTACCAATCCCGCCAATTAAACCTGCTAAAAGGGCTGCGATTAATAGATCGTGCTCCACAGAGACACTAATATTCATTTGTTGCCAAAATAAAATGTTAAAAGACAAAGAAAATGTCCCTATAAGTGTATAGATTAACGCTTTAAATCCAAAAATTCTTAAACCAATTAAAATTAAGGGAATATTAAGAAGTAGGGTTGTGTATGCAGGATTCAACCCAAATAAGTTGTAAATAATTAAGGTAATCCCTGTAATACCGCCTTCTGCTAGTTGGTTAGGCATATTAAATGTTACCAAACCAAAACTATAAATGCTTGCCCCTAGAAAAATAAAAATAATATCTGTAACCATTTGCTTTGTCTTTTTCATGTACAACACCTCGCCTGTTATTTTATCACTTAGAATATCCCGTAACAAGACTTGTGGTTGAAATATCCCGTAATCTTTTATAAGATTAGTACAGAATTAATTCATGAACGGGAGAAGCCACTATGACGTCAGAATATAAGACATTAACAAGTATTCAACAAGAAATCGATGATTACATCAATCAATACAAAGTTGGCTATTTTGGTCCATTAACACAAATGGCAAGACTCACTGAAGAGCTAGGTGAACTAGCCAGGGAAGTTACTCATCATTATGGTGAAAAAGAAAAGAAATCTACTGAGGCTTCAGCTAGTGTTGAAGAGGAACTTGGTGATTTAGTCATAGCTGCGATTATCATGGCTAATTCTTTAAATATTGATTTATCTCAAGTCATTGAAACCAATATGATAAAATTTAGACAACGAGACAAATACCGTTTTGAAAGAAAGGATGGGATGACAAATGATTAAAGTTGCAATAGCAGGATTTAGAGGGAAGATGGGTAGTAGTGCCACTAATATGGTTTTAGAAGATGCTCGTTTTCAGTTAGTTGCTCTTCTCTCTTATAAAAAGGACATCACTAATCTCAATCAACTAAGTCAATATCAAGGAGAAAATGTTCCAGTCTTCTCATCAAAAGAAGAATTAGTTGAGACAGTAAAACCCGATATTTGGATTGATTTCACCTCACCGGATATTATTTTTGATACTTTATCTTTTTTAATAGAACATGACATTCATCCAGTCGTAGGAACAACAGGATTGTCTAAAGAAGAGCTTAGTGACTTACAAAAAAGAGCTAGTGATAAACAACTTGGAGGCTTAATCGCGCCTAATTTTTCTGTTGGAGCAATTTTGATGATGCGATTTGCAAAAGAAGCAGCTAACTATTTTCCAGATGTTGAAATTATTGAGCTTCACCACGATCAAAAACTTGACGCTCCAAGTGGTACAGCTTTAAGAACTGCTGAAGAAATAGCTACTGTTAGAGAATCTAAAAAACAAGGTCATCCAGACGAAGTTGAACTTTTACCAGGTGCTCGTGGTGCTGATGTCGACGGGATTAAAATACATAGCGTTAGACTTCCTGGTTTAATCGCTCATCAGCAAGTTCAGTTTGGTGCCAAAGGAGAAGGTCTTATTTTACGACACGATAGCTATGACCGTAGCTCTTTCATGGCAGGTGTTGCACTGGGCTGTGTTAAAGTGATGAATGAACAAGAATTAATTTATGGATTGGAATACTTACTATGAAAATGAAACAATTACCTGAAGAATTTTTAAAAGCTACCCCTATTATGGAAGCAATCGAAGCTGCTGGTTTTGAAGCTTATTTCGTTGGCGGGAGTGTCCGTGATATTATATTAAATCATCATATTCATGATGTAGACATTGCAACTAGCGCTTTTCCTGAAGAAATCAAACAAATTTTTCCACGAACTGTTGATGTAGGTATTGAGCATGGCACCGTCTTAGTTTTACATGGAGATGAAGAATATGAAATAACTACTTTTAGAACAGAATCAACCTATCAAGATTATAGAAGACCAGATGAGGTTACTTTTGTCCGATCACTTAGTGAAGATTTGAAACGACGTGATTTTACAATGAATGCTTTAGCCATGACAAAAGAAGGGGAACTAATTGATTTATTCTCAGGCATTGAAGCTATTCATCAAAAGCAAATCATCGCAGTCGGCAATGCTTCAGAGCGTTTTCATGAAGATGCTTTACGAATGATGAGAGGCCTTCGTTTTACAAGTCAGCTTGATTTTGACATCGAAGAGCAAACCAAGCAAGCTATTATGGAACACCATGCGTTACTTGAAAAAATATCTGTTGAGCGCATTTACATTGAATTTATTAAATTATTAACCGCTGAATACAGAAATAAGGGGTTAGTTTCTTTTGTGGAGACAGGTTGCTTCAACTATTGTCCAGGGCTAAAAGGGCAGCAAGAGGGACTAGAGAAACTTCTTACAATTCCTAATGAAGCTATTTTTGAAACAGATACAATTGCATGGATTACACTTATTTATATGTTACATATTAATGAAGTTACATCATTTTTGAGACAATGGAAATGCTCTAATAAGTTAATTCATCATGTAGATAAAAGTGTTACTCAGTTAATCCGAAGAGATACTGAAGAATGGGATATTTTATCTTTATATGAAAGTGGAGAAGAAGTTATTTCAGATGTAGAAATTGTTCGTGAATTAATTGGTTTATCTAGTCAAAAAGATGAAGCCTTAAATATATATAAAGAACTTCCAATTAAATCTATTAGAGAGTTAGCTGTCTCTGGAAAAGATATTTTAAACGTATTAGAGGAGTCTCCTGGTCCATGGTTAGGTCAACTATTAGGACACCTAGAAAAGTCAGTTGTATTAGCTCAATTACCAAATGAAAAAGAAGCTTTATTAATAGAAGGAAAAAAATGGAAGGAGAGCCATTAACATGACATTTACCAAAGAGTTTGTAGTAGAGCAAACCCAATCAGCTAAGGCAATGGGCTCAGGGACTTTAGATGTTTTAGCTACACCAAGTGCAGTTGCCATGGCAGAAAACACATGTATGCAGATGTGTGATACTTTAATCAGTGAGGAAGAAACAACCGTTGGAACTCAGATTGATTTTAACCATCTGAAAGCATCAAGTATTGGGGCTAAGATTTTAGTAACGGCTGAATTAAGTCGTCAAGAGGGTAGAAAAATCGAATTTAACTTCTCATTATATGACAAAGAAAATTTGGTTGCTGAAGGAAAACATACTCGTTTTATCGTCAATAAAAAGAAATTTATGTCTCACATTGAATAATAGTTTTTATTTGTGAAAAATTTAATAAAGTTGTTTGTTTTTTAATAAACTCATGCTATAATTGTTTTGTAACCTAATAGGAAAGAGGAGATTATACATGACAAAAGAAATGACAAGCTTCAAATTCTATTTTAGAAATGGTGAAACATGGACAATTGATCGCGAATTTATTGGCGATTTATGGATTAGTAAAGTAACAACAAGTTACGGTAGAATCAACGGAAGTGACTTCCAAAAAATTCGCCCTTGTGAAGGCTTAAAAATTGAAATCTTCCAAGAAGCAGATCATGTACAAACTGACGACATCAATTTAGGTGGGCTAGAATTAGGCATGTTCGCTCGTGCTATTAAATATCAAGATATCGAAAAAATGGGAATTCATTTTGACAATGGAACAGATGATTTAATCTACTTCCCATATAAAGACAAAGCAACACCAGGTCAAGAAGGATTAGACAACATTCACCAAACAAGTAAAATTTCAGCTGACAATAAATTATATATTGTTATTGATGATGCTAAAACGGTTGAAGAAGTTTACGCTGACAAATTTTAATTACTAAAGAGACAAATCTAACAGGGTTTGTCTCTTTTTTTGACCTCTTTTTCAGAGAACTTGTTTCACTTCTTTAAATTTGGTAGAATAAATTGGACTATTTTGAGAGTAGGTAAAAATATGAAAATTCTTCGCGGGGATAATTTAGAAAAATCCTATGGCATAAAAAATTTATTAAATGATGTTTCCTTTTTTATCCGGACGGGAGATTTAATTGGTTTAATCGGTATTAATGGAACAGGTAAATCAACCTTGATGAATATATTAGCTGGAAAAGATACAGCTGAAAAGGGGAGTTTAGATTACCCACATGATTACCGTATCGGCTATTTGTCGCAACAAGTGGACTTTGATGAAGAGTTAACGGTTTTAGATACTGTTTTTCAAGGGGACACCCCGATTATCAAAGCTGTGAAACAATACGAGTTAGCATTGAATCATTTGGAGCGTTTTGGTGATGACCCTAAAGCTCAAAAAATGTATCAACAAGCTGAAGAGTTAATGAATCAAGAAGATGCTTGGTTAGCTGACACAAACGCCAAAACAATTTTAAGTAAACTAGGTATTTTATTTCTAGATAAAAAAGTGAGCGAGCTTTCTGGTGGACAAAAAAAACGTCTTGGCTTAGCTCAGGTCTTGATTGAAGCTCCAGATTTACTTCTTTTAGATGAGCCAACTAACCATTTAGACTACCAAAGTATTCGTTGGTTGGAAAACTATTTAAAAGATTATAAAGGAGCACTAGTTGTAACAACTCATGATCGCTACTTTTTAGACCGAGTGACTAATCGTATCTTTGAACTCTCTAGAGGAAATCTTCACGAATACCCTGGAAATTATCAAACTTATTTATCTACAAGAGCTGAGAGAGAAGAAACAGAGATAAAGCAATCTCATAAAAAGAAACAATTATTTAAACAAGAATTAGCATGGATGCGTGCAGGGATTAAAGCCAGAGGAACGAGACAACAAGCTAGAATTGACCGCTTTAATGACCTTAAAGAAGAAGTTAGTCAAAGTTCTTCAACAGATACCATGGAAATTAACGTTAATACCAAGCGTTTAGGTAAAAAAGTACTAGAAATTAAGCAAGCTTCTTATCGTATCAAAGAAAAACCTATTCTAAATGAGTTTGATTTATTGATTCAATCTCGTGAAAGATTAGGAATAACTGGTGAAAATGGAGCAGGGAAATCAACCTTACTTAACTTAATTGCTGGCAAATTAGAACTTCAATCAGGACAAATTGATATTGGTGAGACAGTTAGAATTGGTTATTACACCCAAGAAAACGAAGGATTAGATGAATCCAAGCGTATGATTCAGTATCTACAAGAACAAGCTGAATTAGTCGAACAAAAAGACGGTAGTACGATTTCCGTTACAGAACTATTAGAAAGATTCTTATTCCCAAGAAACATGCATGGGACTCTGATAAGTAATTTATCTGGTGGAGAAAAACGTCGCTTGTACTTATTAAATATTTTAATCAAACAACCAAACGTCTTATTACTAGATGAGCCGACAAATGATTTAGATATTGAAACCTTAACTATTTTAGAAGATTATATTGAAAGTTTCCAAGGAGCTGTCATTTCAGTCAGCCATGATCGCTACTTCTTAGATAAGACTATGGATAAATTACTAGTCTTTCAAGGAAACACTCAAATCGAAACCTTTTTTGGAACAATGAGTGAGTACTTAGAAAAAGTACAAACACAAAAAGCAGATAAACAAGTGTCAAAAGAAAAAGCTGTAATGAGTGAAACACCTGTTAAAGAAGAAAAAGAAAAGCAAAAACTAACGTACATGGAACAAAAAGAGTGGGATACCATTGAAGACGAAATTGATACAATGGAGACTACCATGGAAACCATTCAAGAAGATATGTTAAAACATGCTAGTGATGCAGGAAAATTACAAGACTTGCAAAAAGAGTTAACCAATCTTGAAATAGCACTAGATGAGAAAATGGAAAGATGGGAATACTTAAGTCAATTTATTTAAAATAAAGAGGTGTTTATCTTGGAAAAAGATTACTTAGATTTAGCAAAAAAAATCCTTGAAGAAGGAACTGAAAAGCACGACCGTACAGGTACTGGAACAAAAAGTATCTTCGGGGCACAAATTCGATTTGATTTAAGTCAAGGTTTTCCACTATTGACTACAAAGAGAGTCCCTTTTTCCCTTATCAAAAGTGAATTACTCTGGTTTTTACAAGGAAATACTAACATCAAGTTCCTTTTAGAGCATAACAATCATATCTGGGATGAGTGGGCATTTGAAAGATACATTAAAAGTGAGGACTATACAGGACCTGATATGACTGATTTTGGTCGTCGAGCTGTGACAGATCCTGATTTTAATGAACTTTATAAAGTCGAAATGACACAATTTTGTGATAAGATACTAACTGATGATACTTTTGCCGCTAAGTACGGTGAATTAGGTAATATCTATGGTTCTCAGTGGCGTGCATGGAAAACATCACAGGGAGATACGATTGATCAATTGCAAGATGTGATTGATATGATAAAAACGAATCCAGATTCAAGACGCTTGATTGTTTCTGCTTGGAATCCAGAAGATGTGCCTTCAATGGCCTTACCGCCATGTCACACACTATTCCAATTCTATGTAGCAGAAGGGAAATTAAGTTGTCAATTGTATCAAAGAAGTGCAGATATCTTTTTAGGTGTGCCATTTAATATTGCAAGCTATGCTTTATTAACGCATCTAATCGCACATGAAACTGGTTTAGAAGTTGGAGATTTTGTTCATACTTTTGGAGATGCTCATCTATACATCAATCATTTTGATCAGATTAACGAGCAACTTTCAAGAGATATTAAATCATTTCCAACATTAGAATTAAATGAAGAAAAACGTTCTATCTTTGACTTTGACATGGAAGACATTAAAATTAAAGGATACGAACCACATGCAACAATTAAAGCACCTATTGCAGTTTAAAAAAGTTTTAGGGAAGTATTTTGGGGAGGATATTAATAAATGATAGCAGCTATATGGGCTCAGGACGAAAATGGTTTGATAGGGAAAGAAGATGTGTTGCCTTGGCATTTGCCAGACGACTTACAATTCTTTAAACACATGACTGAAAATAATGTGATTGTTATGGGGAGAAAAACGTTTGAAGGAATGGGTAAAAGATTATTACCAAATAGACAAACTATTGTATTAACATCTAATCAAGATTATGTTGCTGAAGGTGCAACTGTTATGCATTCAGTAGATGAGGTTTTAGCTTTTTCTGAAACCTTTGAAGGCATTACCTTTATTACTGGTGGTGGAGAGATTTATAAATCATTCTTGCCACATATTGATGTTTTATATCGAACACTGATTAAAGAAAAATTTGAGGGAGATACTTATTTCCCATACCTTGATTGGGAAGAATGGAATATCGTCAGTACAAGTGAAGGTACTGTAGATGATAAAAACATTTACCCTCATGATTTTGAAACATATCAACGAAATAAATAGTAAAAAGAGCAGATTAAAGCTAATCTGCTCTTTTTTGTATTATATTGCAGAAGCGTTCAAGGTTTCTCTCATATTTTCTTTTGTTAGATAATGAAACATATCTCCTTCATAAATTTTTTCTAAACCATGAAGTTCTAACAAATCTTGAGGCGTTATAAATTGATTTTCTTTATCAAACGAGGTGACGTCACTCTCTGAAAGAAGGGTAGCAATAAATTCAGAACAAAAATAAGCGTTTTCTCTTTCTAAATTATATTGTAAAGATAGCGCTAATAAACCGATGAAATTATACTTAAACAAAGCCTTATTTTTCTCGAAGAACTCGATTAATGAGAGTAATTTGTTATATTCTTTTTCAGTGATGTCTAAAGAATAGATAGCGCATTCACTTGTTAGAAAAAAAGGATCCCAAAAATCTTCTTGGACAAAACCACCAATTAACGGGTTACTCATTTTCTTTCTGCCAAAGCTATACGTACTAACTAACTCTTTATCTAAAGAAATCGATACATGATTATAAGTTTCTTTTGTGTAAAACTGAATCATTTTCGATAACAAACTTTTATTTGCTGAGTAGACTAAAAAAACTTCCATACCAAACTTCCTTTTCTTTAATTCTCTTACCAACATATTTATTATATCGAAAGCCTGATTGAAAACCATCGTCCTTAAGTCGTAAAAAAAACACTAGCTACTCAAGAGCTAGTGTTTAAGTAAATAGGTAGACTGAGAAAAATATGAATAGCGCACCTAACATGACAAACAAATGCCAAACAACATGCATGAATTTGATGTGGGTTTTACTATAGAAATAAGCACCAATTGTATAAGATAAACCACCTAAGAATAAGAGTAAAAAGCCTGTTGATCCCAAACCAACATAAAGAGGTTTGATAGCGATTAAACATAACCACCCCATAATGATATACAAGATTACATCAGTTTTCCCTCGTTTGTTCAACCAAATAGCTTTAAACACAACACCTGCAATGGCGATGGTCCAAATTACTCCAAAGAGAGTCCAACCTAGCCAACCTTTAATAGTTAGTAAGCAAAAAGGTGTATAGCTACCAGCAATCAACAAGTAAATGGAACTATGATCAAATACTTGGAAGACTTTTCTTGCTTTTGTGAAAATCAAACTGTGAAATAGGGTTGAAAATAAAAAGAGAAGCACCATTGAGGCACCGAATATGGTATAGGATACAACATGAATGGCGGAGTGCATCTGAGCCCCTTTTATGATTAGTAAGACAAGTCCAGCAATACTAAGACCAGTAGCAATTCCATGAGTAATGGCATTAAAGACTTCATTGACAATTAAATATTTTTTAGAAAAACTAGCCTGTTCCATAAAAACATCCTTTCATGTTTTGAGTGAAAAAGAAATTATTATCTGTTATACTTATTTACAGATAGATTATTTTTATTCTACACGAATATGCTATTTTTTGAAAGAGGTTTAAGTATGACTAATATAAAAATTGTGACGGATTCTTCTTGTATTATTGATCCGGAAAGACTAAAAGAGATTGATATTCATACGATTAGTTTGTCAATCATGATTGATGGAACTATTTACGCAGATCAAAATGAACTTGATAAAAAAGAGTTTATGGATATGATGGAAAAATCACCAGCATTACCTAAAACAAGTCAACCTCCAATTGGCGAATTTGTTCATTTATATGATGAGTTAGGAAAAGATGGAAGTGAGATTATTTCCATTCATTTAACAGAAAAATTAAGTGGCACAGTCAATACGGCTAGACAAGCAGCTCAAATGAGCCAGTCTAACGTAACAGTTATTGATAGTGATTATATTGATCAAGCCCTTGGTTTCCAAGTCTATGAAGCTGCTAAGCTAGCTCAAAAAGGGGCAACAGTTGATCAAGTAGTTGCTCATGTAGAGAAAGTTAAAAGTAAAACCCAACTTTACATTGGCGTGGCTACTTTGGATAATCTAGTTAAAGGCGGACGTATTGGTAAATTAGTTGGTGTGGTGTCAGGTTTCTTAAACATGAAAATCCTTTGTCAATTGAACAAAGGAGAACTTGAAATTGTTTCTAAAGGTAGAGGAAACAAAACATTTACTAAGTGGGCCAAAGAATTAGAAAAGAATTTAACTAACTACTCTTTAAATTATCTAGGGATTTCGGAAGCAGATGGGAAATCTTTAGCTGAAGAATTAAAATCTATTTTATCTCCAGCGCTAGCTGATATTTCAATTCCAATTATTCATACAACACCACTAGTTGCAACTCATACAGGTAAAGGTGCCTTTGCCGTTATGTTCTATACAAATTAAAAAAACTTAAAGCAGATCACAGTGGTCTGCTTTTTTGGATAGAGGGATTTTTATGAAAACAATAAAAAAAATGCTTCCCTTTATCGGATGGTTCTTTTTGTTAACTTTAGTGACATTTGCAATTAGTTCCATGTTGATTCCAGAAGCAGAAAAAATAAAAAAGACAACAACAGATACTAAAGAAGAAGTTAAAATGGATATTTTACGTGTTAGTGCAGTAGGAGACTCTTTAACTGAAGGTATTGGAGATACAACCCATACTGGAGGTTACGTGCCCTTACTTCAAACAGATTTAAGTGAAAACTATCCCATTGATGTGGTTCAAGCAGAAAACTTTGGAAAATCAGGTGACAGAAGTGACCAAATATTAAAACGAATCAAAAAAGATGAAGAGATGCAAAACTCGATTCGCAAAGCTGATGTTATTTTAGTAACAGTCGGCGGCAATGACTTAATGAAAGTCATCCAATCAAAAATATTTAACAAACTAACGTTAAAAACTTTTGTGAAGCCAAGAGAAAAATATCAAAAAGAATTAGAAAAGATGTATCAAGAAATAAGACAACTTAATCCAGATGCACCTATCTATCAACTAGGTATTTATAATCCTTTCTATAAGAGTTTTTCAGAAATAAAAGAAATGCAAGAAATTGTTGATTATTGGAATGAAGGTAGTAAAGAATTTATTGATGGATTAGATAATGCTTATTTTGTTCCTATCAATGATGAAATCTATAATGGCTTACCAGAAGTTCCTACAACATCAAGTTCAGATGCTACAAACAATTCAAAAGATGTAACAATTAATGATTTAATATCTGAAGAAGATAGTTTCCATCCTAATAATTTAGGGTATCAAATTATTGCCAATGCTTTTAGAGCAAAAATGGATTCAACAAAAGATGCATGGTTGAAGTAAACTTTATTGAAGGTGAAGAATATGTTAAAAAATAAATCAAATGAATCAACTACTGACAAAGAAACAAGACAAAAAGAGGATAAACCCCAAAAAAATTGGTTAAAAAGTTTGCTAAGAAATCCTTGGAGATTAGCTTTTATTACCCTTCTAGCCGTGGTTGTTGGCTTTATCGGCCTTATTATGTTTCGTGTAACAACTCCTAGAATGACTTATGACACGTCTCTACCTGTTAACCAAACAAGCGACAAACCAATTTTTGACATTAATATGAAAAAAGACCAAGTGAATACCACTATTAATTATTTCTTAGAAGATGCTATGAAAGAATCTGGCGTGGATTATTCTTTTGTTTTAGAAAATGAAGCTATGATTGATGGAACTTTTTCATTATTAGGTCATGAAACGCATTTTTATCTTTACTTTGAACCTTACGTACTAAATGATGGTAATGTGCAATTAAAAGCTAAGAGTTTGTCCGTAGGAGCTTTAAATGTCCCGATCCCTGCGATGATTAATTACATTTCATCAACGACAGACTTGCCTAGTTGGATTGAACTAGATGCTGATCAACAGCTAATTAATTTACATCTAAACCAATTTAAACTAGATAATGGGATGAGTATTAAAGCTAAAAAAATCAATTTAATTGATGATGACATTAGTTTTAGCTTATACTTACCAAAAGAAAAACCTAAAAAGAAATGAGTGAGCAAATGAAAGAAACTGCCATATTTGCAGGTGGATGTTTCTGGTGCATGGTGAAACCTTTTCGTGAATACCCAGGTGTTATATCGATTGTTTCAGGTTACACTGGTGGACACACCCTTAATCCAACCTATGAAGAAGTGTGCCAAGGTATTACGGGGCATACAGAAGCTGTTAAGATTGAATTTGATCCAGAAAGTTTATCCTACACAGATTTACTGACTATTTACTGGCAACAAACTGACCCAACGGATGCATTTGGTCAATTTGAAGACCGAGGAGATAGTTACAGACCAGTTATTTTTTATTCTTCAGAAAAACAAAAAGAATTAGCTCAAAAAAGCAAACAGGATCTGATAGATTCAAATCGTTACACAGATCCAATTGTCACAAAGATTGAACCGGCTAGTGAATTTTTTGAAGCCGAAACTTATCATCAAGATTTTTACTTAAAGAATCCAAGTCGCTATGAGCAATCTAGTCAACGACGAAAAGATTTTTTAGAAAACGTATGGGGAGAATAAAAAATGAAAAGAAGTTTTTTTCACTATGTTGAAACATATAGAGGAAAGATTCATCAAACAGAAGAGTCCTTATTAGCGGAACACATTTTTTCAGATTTACAATTCCCTAAACAATCAACTGATTACGATGAAATTTCTCACTACTTAGAAACAAATGCTTACTATATTCCTAATATGGATATTTTTGATACCTTATGGGAACATTATATTGAGAATAATTAATTAAGGATGTGTGTACATGCCACAAAAAAATTCAAAAAAAATATCCATTTTTCAATACGTTGTTACGATTGTTGTCGTTGGTATTTTAGCCTCAGGTCTAACTCTATTTATTTATGAATTAAATGGCCCCCGAACAAGCTCACATATGAGTAATGCTGTTAAAGACGATCTTGAAAATATTTCTTATTTATACGAGTTAATTGATAGCCAATACATTGAAGATGTTAGTGAAACTGATTTAGTCAATGGTGCTTTGAAAGGTATGACTGAAGCCATAGGAGACCCGCATAGTGTCTTTTTCCCAGAAGAGGCTGCGAAAGACTTTGATGATAGTGTCTCAGGTAGTTTTGAAGGAATCGGTGCTTCTATGATGCTTGAAAATGAATACCCCGTGATTGCAGAGCCTCCATTTGAAGATTCACCTGCTCAAAAGGCGAAATTAAAAAAAGGTGACATTATCACTAAAGTTGATGGAAAAGAAGTTAAAGGACAACCTTTAAACGAAGTGGTATCAAAAATTAAAGGTGAAAAAGGCACAAAAGTTACCTTAGAAATCATGCGTGGAAATGAATCATTTAGTGTTGATATTATTCGCGATACCATTCCTGTTAAGTCTGTCAAATCTAATATAGACAAAACAAACAAAGACGTAGGTTACATTCAAATTACAAGCTTCAATGAAACCACATCTGATGAGTTTGATGAGGCCGTTAGCAGCTTAAGAAAAGAAGGGGCTAAACGCTTTATTGTCGACGTCAGAGGAAATCCTGGTGGTGTGTTACAAAATGTTGAAAAGATGACGAGCCGTTTCTTAAATGATGGTGATGTTATCGTTGGCTTTGAAGATAAGAACAAAGAAACATTTGAAGAAGTAGCCGGTAAAAAGTTTGACAAAGGCGAAAAAATCAATGAGCCAACTGTCTTGTTAATGGATGAAAACAGTGCAAGTGCTTCAGAAATAATGGCTGGTGCTTTAAAAGCTCATGGATTTGATGTTATCGGGACAACTTCATATGGTAAAGGAACAGTTCAAACTCTTGTACCAATCGAAGGTCATGGTGAGGTTAAATTAACTATTAGTAAATGGTTAACTCCTGACGGTAAATGGATTCATGAAAAAGGGGTTGAGCCAACGATTAAAGTGGATTATCCTGACTATTTAAAACGTGTAGTAATTGACCGCTCTATGACTTATGAGGAAGGTGTGATTAGTAATCACGTTGAAACAATCAATACCTACTTAAATGAATTAGGCTATAATGTTGGGAAAGTCAGCAGTACTTATACAGCTGATACAACAAAAGCGATTAAAGAATTCCAAACAGCTTCTGGTATAGAGGCAACTGGTAAAGCAGATAAAGCAACAGTTGAAGCTTTAGAAACTGCTATTACGCAACACTGGAAAGAAAATGATATTCAATATGAAACAGCTCTAAAAACTGTTCTATCAAAATAATAATTAAAAACGTTTTGTCTCAAGTTAGGCAAGACGTTTTTCTTTATAGTTTAGATGAAAGTTTGGTGTTATGACTAGCAATTTAAGTTTTTTTTTTATATGATATAAAGTGGAAGAAAGACGGTGATAATGTGGAGAAAAAAATTGTCGACATGATTTGGCACTGGGTGAAAATGCTAGTCATCTGTATCCCTTTTGTGGTTATTTTAAAAGCATTTATTTTTATTCCCGTTGAAGTAACTGGAAAATCCATGTCACCTACGCTTAAGGAAAATGATTTTGTTATTATGGAAAATTTTAGTGAAATCGATCGTTTTGATATCATTGTTTTTACCGCACCTGACGGAAATACTTACATCAAGCGGGTAATTGGTTTACCTGGTGATCGTATTGAGTATGAGAAAGATCAGCTCTATGTTAACGGTAAGCCCGTTGAAGAGCCTTTTTTAAAAGATGTCAAAAAGAAAAAGAATGAATATGTTTTTACAACGGATTTAGATACAAAAGAGTTAATCGGACAGGAAAAAATTCCGAAAGACCAATATTTTGTATTGGGAGACAATCGCAGATTAAGTAAAGATAGTCGCTCCTTTGGTACTGTTAAAAGTACAGCTATTCAAGGCAAAGCGCAAATCGTTTATTATCCTATCTTTCATAGTAAGATTGTTAAATAATTAGGAGTGAGTATAAGTGACAATTCAATGGTTCCCAGGGCATATGGCAAAAGCCCGAAGAGAAGTAGCTGAAAAATTAAAATTAGTAGATGTGGTATTAGAAATCGTAGACGCAAGATTGCCTATGTCTAGTAGAAACCCCATGTTAGATCAATTGATTCAACAAAAGCCAAGAATTATTTTATTAAATAAAGCAGATTTAGCTGACCCAATTGAGACAGCTAGATGGCAACAATTTTTTGAAAGCCAAGGACATGCTTGTCTGACAATCAATGCCAATGAAGGCAAAGGCATCAAAAAAATCGTCCCAGCTGCTAATGAGTTATTAAAAGAAAAGATGGACCGTCAAAGAGAACGAGGAATTAAACCAAGAGCGATTCGTGCAATGTGTATTGGTATTCCTAACGTGGGTAAATCCACTCTCTTAAACCGTTTATCAAAAAGAAACATGGCTAAAACAGGAAATATGCCTGGCGTGACTAAAGGACAACAATGGTTAAAAACAGGTAAAGATTTAGAATTACTAGATACGCCAGGGATTTTGTGGCCAAAATTTGAAGACCAAGAAATTGGTAAAAAATTAGCCTTAACAGGTGCTATTAAAGATACCTTACTTCATATGGACGACTTAGTCTTATTTGGACTGGGCTACTTTAAAGAGAATTACTCAGAGCAACTACAAGCAAGATATAACTTGACCCTTGAAGAAATGGAAGGAACTCCAGTTGATATTCTACTAAGAATCACTGAAAAAAGAGGCTTTAAAGACGATTATAATCGCGCAAGCATTATGATTGTCCAAGAAATACGTGACGGACGTCTAGGACGTTATACCTTGGATAAGGTGGCAGATTTTAAATGAGCGACTTAACTGCTAAAGATATTAAAGCTCTTCTATTAGAAGTAACGTCTCTTGATGCACCGGAATTTCTTAGGTTTGAAGAGGATTCAAGAAAAAGTGTGCAACAGTTATTAGTAAGTACTAGAAAAAAAATTGAAAAGCAACAGGCCTTGCTTCAACATTTTGAGGAAATGAAGTATTATGAGAACCAAGCCAAAAGCAAAGGTTTTCAAGCAATCGCTGGAATTGATGAAGTCGGAAGAGGTCCGTTAGCAGGTCCAGTTGTAGCTGCAGCAGTGATTTTACCTGAATCATTTGATTTAATTGAAGTCAACGATTCTAAGCAACTATCTCATAAAAAAAGAGAAGAGCTTTATACAAAAATTTTAGACCAAGCTGTTGCTGTTGGAGTCGGTGTTATCGATGAAGCAACCATTGATCAAGTCAATATTTATGAAGCAACTAAATTAGCCATGAAAGAAGCAGTATCACAAATGAGTACACCTTGTGACTATTTGTTAATCGACGCTATGCAACTTGATTTAAACGTTCCTCAAGATAAAATAATTAAAGGGGACGCTAAAAGTATCTCTATTGCTTGTGCGAGTATTGTAGCAAAAGTAACGCGAGACCATTTGATGCTTAAGTATCATGAGTTGTATCCTGGTTATGGATTTGATAAAAATGCCGGCTATGGAACAAAAGAACATTTAGAAGGCCTAGATAAATTAGGTATTACACCAATCCATAGAAAGTCATTTGCCCCTGTAAAAGATATGATTTAAGTATCACCTCTTATTTTTTCGTACATTATGTTTGAGTACGGTAAAATAGGAGGTTTTTTTATGGATCAGCGTTTGTTTATTTTTAAATTAAAACACTTAAGAGGTATTGGAAATAAAGGGTTATTGAAGATTTTTCATTATTTTTTAAATCACCCAGAAGAAGAATTTTGTATTGAGACATGTTTATCATTGGGATGTATAAAAAAGAATTATCAGGAAACATTCACCGTTTCTTTTCAACAAGCAGAAAGAATTACTGAAAATGATTTTCATTATTTTTTAGAATCTTATTCGTTTCTTACTATTATGGATGAAGATTACCCCGATCGATTAAGAGAAATCTACAATCCACCAATTGCACTCTTTTACTTAGGCAATAAAGAATGGTTTCAGCATGACCATTCCCTTGCAATGATAGGCTCTAGAGAATCAACGCCTTTTGGTAAACAAATGATTGAATCCTTAGTGCCTTCATTCTGCCAACAAGACGTTACGATTGTAAGTGGACTAGCAAAAGGAAATGATACATTTTCTCATCAATCCGCCATACGTCATCAAGGTAAAACAATTGCTGTCATTGGTTGTGGTTTAAATACTTTTTATCCCAAAGAAAACCAGAGATTACAACAATTTATTGCTAAAGAACATCTGCTAGTTTCAGAATATATTCCAAATACCAAACCTTTAAGACATCATTTTCCAAGTCGTAATCGAATAATAGCAGGTTTAAGTAAAGGGACGTGTGTTATAGAATCTAAAAGAAAAAGTGGGACTTTTATAACAGCCCAACTAGCTCTTGAGGAAGGAAGAGATGTCTTCGCTGTCCCTGGGAATCCTTTCACAGACGCATCAGAGGGTTGTTTATCCTTGATTCAAGCGGGTGCAAAATGCATTTGGAAGGCGGAAGATATTCTGGAAGAATGGCAGGCACAATAATTTTTTTTAAAAGCTTTTCTTGACAAGCCTCTTCTAAATGGACTAAGATAGTTTACGATTGTTGAACAAAATAAAATAAAACATAAATTAAGTGACGGAAAGGGATTAGCATATGAGTTATAAATATTTAGTAATTGTAGAATCCCCTGCAAAAGCCAAGACAATCGAAAAATATCTTGGAAAAAATTATAAAGTAGTTGCAAGTGTGGGACATATTCGTGACTTGCCTAAAAGTAAAATGGGAATTGATATTGAAAATAATTATGAACCTGGTTATATCAATATTAGAGGAAAAGGTCCTGTTATTAAGGAATTAAAAAAATACGCGAAAAAGGCGGATAAAGTTTACCTCGCAGCCGATCCGGACAGGGAGGGAGAAGCCATTGCTTGGCACCTTGCCCACATTTTAGATTTGGATTTAGACGATAATAACCGCGTTGTCTTCAACGAGATTACCAAAGAAGCTGTTAAAGCAGCCTTTAAAGAACCAAGAAAAATTAACGTTGACCTAGTTGATGCTCAACAAGCTCGACGAATTTTAGACCGTTTAGTAGGTTACTCAATTAGTCCATTATTATGGAAGAAAGTTAAAAAAGGATTGAGTGCTGGTCGTGTGCAATCTATTGCTCTTAAAATGATTATCGACAGAGAAGAAGCGATTAGAAGTTTTGAACCTGAAGAATATTGGAGCATTACTGGAGATTTCGTTAAAGGAAAATCTAAATTCAAAGCAAACTTTTACGGTATTGATGGTAAAAAATTAAAACTAAGTAATCAAGAAGACGTCAAAGCAGTTACTGAAAAATTAACTGGTCGTGATTATGATGTGACAAAAGTAACCAAGAAAGAACGTAAAAGAAATCCAGCAGCGCCTTTTACAACTAGTAGTTTGCAACAGGAAGCTGCTCGTAAGTTGAACTTTAGAACGCGTAAAACTATGATGATTGCTCAACAACTTTACGAAGGTATCAAACTAGGTAAAGGTCAAGGAACAGTCGGTTTGATTACTTACATGCGTACAGATTCAACAAGACTTTCTGATACAGCAAAAACAGATGCTTTTAATTTTATCTCAGATAAATATGGTAAAGAGTATACAAATGGTGCTCCTAAGAATAAAAAGAACGCTCAAGGTGCTCAAGATGCCCATGAGGCGATTCGTCCATCAAGTGTTCTAAGAACACCTGAGTCACTTAAAGAATTTTTAGATAAAGATCAATTTAAGCTTTATTCACTTATCTGGTCACGTATGGTTGCTAGTCAAATGGCGCCAGCTGTCCTTGATACGATGCGAGTTGATTTAGAACAAAATGGCGTGAAGTTTGTGGCTAATGGTTCAAAAATCAAATTCCAAGGTTTTATGAAAGTATACGTGGAAGGTAAAGATGATGGCAAAGAAGATAAAGAAAACATCTTACCAGAATTGTTAGAAGGAGATGTTGTTAAGTCTGCTGATATTGAGCCAAAACAACATTTCACTCAACCACCTGCTAGATACAGTGAAGCTACTTTGATTAAAACTTTAGAAGAAAATGGTGTTGGGCGTCCTTCTACTTATGCACCAACACTAGAAACGATTCAAAGACGTTACTACGTTAAATTGAATGCCCGTCGTTTTGAACCAACTGAGCTTGGAGAAATCGTGAATACCTTAGTGGTTGAATTCTTCCCAGCAATTGTTGATGTGAACTTTACAGCTGAAATGGAAAAAGATTTAGATAAAATTGCCATTGCTCAAGAGAATTGGGTAGATGTAGTAGATAAATTCTACAAACCATTTGCTAAAGAACTTGAAAAAGCTGAAAAAGAAATTGAAAAAGTACAACTTAAAGATGAACCTGCTGGATTTGATTGCGAAGAGTGTGGTAACCCAATGTTAATCAAACTTGGTAAGTACGGAAAATTCTATGCGTGTAGTAATTTCCCTGATTGTCGTAATACAAAAGCGATTGTGAAGAAAATCGGTGTGACTTGTCCTGTTTGTAAACAAGGAGATGTTATCGAGAAGAAAACGAAGAAAAATCGTATTTTCTTTGGTTGTGATCGTTACCCTGAATGTGAGTTTACTTCTTGGGATCGTCCAATTGGTAGAGATTGTCCAAAATGTTCTCATTACTTAGTACAGAAAAAAGTACGCGGTGGGCAACAAATTATTTGTAGTGATTGTGATTACAAAGAAGACATTCAAAAATAAAGGTTGTCTATTTCTAAAAAAATTGTGTATAATACAAGCGTCGAGGGACTAAAACAATTGTTTTAAGTCCCTTACTTTATTTTTTATTTGAAGAAAGAAGGTTTAACCATGTCTAATATGAAAGTAACTGTGATTGGTGCTGGCTTAGCTGGAAGTGAAGCTGCTTTTCAAGTAGCAGAAGCTGGCGTAAAGGTTGATTTATATGAAATGCGTTCAATCAAAAAAACACCTGCTCACCACACAGATAAATTTGCCGAATTAGTTTGTACGAACTCGTTAAGAGCTAACAATATTACAAATGCTGCAGGACTTCTTAAAGAAGAAATGCGTACATTAAACTCAGTGATTATTGCCTCTGCTGATAAAAACCAAGTCCCTGCTGGAGGAGCTTTAGCAGTGGATAGAGAAACCTTTTCTAGTGATATCACAGAAAGAGTTACAAATCATCCAAATATTACTGTTCATCATGAAGAGATTTTGTCTATTCCTGATGAGGGAATTACAATCATTGCGACTGGTCCTTTAACCTCTGAACCTTTAGCAGAAAGCATCAAAGAGTTCACTGAATCAGAAGGTTTATACTTCTATGATGCTGCAGCTCCAATTATTGATAAAAATACGATTGATATGGATAAAGTCTATTTAAAATCTCGTTATGATAAAGGAGAAGCGGCTTATCTTAACTGTCCTATGACAAAAGATGAGTTCTACGCCTTTAGAGAAGCATTAGTAACAGCTGAAGTAGCTCCTTTAAAATCCTTTGAAAAAGAAAAATTCTTCGAAGGGTGTATGCCGATTGAAGTTATGGCTAACCGTGGAGAAAAAACAATGACATTTGGTCCATTAAAACCAGTTGGATTAGAAGATCCTAAAACTGGCAAAAGACCTTATGCAGTTGTGCAATTGCGTCAAGATGACGCTGCTGCTTCACTTTACAATATCGTTGGTTTCCAAACACATTTAAAATGGGGAGAGCAAAAGAGAATTATTCAAATGATTCCTGGTTTAGAAAATGCCGAAATCGTTAGATACGGTGTTATGCACCGAAATACCTTTATGAATTCTCCAGAGTTACTTAACCCAACTTACCAATCGAGAAAACGTCCAACTCTTTTCTTTGCTGGACAAATGACTGGGGTAGAAGGCTACATTGAAAGTGCCGCAAGTGGTTTAGTAGCTGGAATTAACGCTGCTCGTTTAGCTAAATCAGAAGAACCAATTATCTTCCCACAAACAACAGCAATGGGAAGTATGGCTCACTATATCACGCATACATCTGGTAAACATTTCCAACCAATGAATGTTAACTTTGGTATTTTCCCAGAACTACCAGAACGTATTCGTGACAAAAAGGAACGTTATCAAGCAATCGCTGATCGCGCTCTTACAGATATTAAAGAAGTGGTTGAACAAACAAAATAAATCTTTAGCTAGAGTGGACCTTCGTCTTACTCTAGTTTTTTTATCCTAAAAAAAGTATGAACAAATTGTGTCATTTTTTCGTTAAATTCATTAAATTCTGACAATTGATTTGTTTTACCTTTATGATTGTGTTACATTGTTCTTGTAATTTACTGGAAAGGATTTCAAAAGATGGATCATTTAACTGAATTTTTAAGGTACATTGTTATTGAAAGACAGTATTCGGATAAAACCAGGCAAGCTTACGAAGATGACATTTTAGATTATTTTGCTTTTTTAAAAGAATCAGGGGACGACGATTATTTGAATGTGACTATTCAGGATATTCGAATTTACTTATCTTTTTTACATGATAAGAACTATAGTCGAAATACTATTAGTCGCAAACTGTCTAGTCTCAGATCCTTTTATCAGTTCTTGATGAAAAACGGCATCATATCTGAAAATCCTTTTTCATATGTTCAAATGAAACGACAACAAGCTAAATTACCACGTTTTTTTTACGAAAAGGAATTGGATACATTGTTTGATTCTGCTTCAGGAGATAAGCCTCTAGACTATCGTAACGTTGCTATTTTAGAAGTTCTTTATGGAACAGGCATTCGGGTAACAGAATGTACTAACATAACTTTGCAAGATATTGATTTTGACTCTTCAGTTTGCTTAATCCATGGTAAAGGCGGAAAAGAACGTTATGTACCATTTGGCTCTTTTGCAGCAGATGCTATTCAAACTTATCTTCTAGAAGGAAGAGCGCCCTTAATGGCTAAAAATCAAGAAACACATGATTATTTATTCGTTAATAATCGCGGAGCTCCTATAACTGACGCCGGTATTCAATATATATTAAAAAAATTAATCGAATCAAGTAGTTTAACAACTGATATACACCCTCATATGTTTAGGCATACATTTGCGACTCATTTGTTAAACAATGGGGCTGATTTGAGGACTGTCCAAGAACTTCTTGGGCATTCAAGTTTATCCTCAACTCAAATTTATACACACGTCACTACAGACGCATTACAGAAAAGCTATCGACATTTTCATCCGAGAGCTTAGGGAAGGAAGAAATAAAAATGGGTTATACAACATTTCATTCAACAACAATTTGTGCAGTAGAAAAAAACGGTAAGTTCGCTATGGCTGGAGACGGACAGGTAACCATGGGCGAATCAGTCGTAATGAAGGGGACTGCAAGAAAAGTACGCCGTATCTATAACGGTGAAGTTGTAGTCGGTTTTGCAGGAAGCGTAGCCGATGCATTTAATTTAGAAGAAAAATTTGAAGGTAAATTAAATGAATACAAAGGTAACTTAATGCGTGCCGCTGTTGAGTTAGCTATGGAGTGGCGCAGTGACAAAATGATGCAAAAATTAGAAGCTATGCTAATTGTCATGAACGATAAAGAAATGCTAGTTGTATCTGGTACTGGAGAAGTGATTGCACCAGATGACGGTATTTTAGCAATTGGCTCAGGTGGTAATTACGCATTAGCTGCAGCTAGAGCTTTAAAACAAAATGGTAAAGACGAGCTAACAGCAGGTGAAATCGCTGAAGCGGCTTTACATGTAGCAGGAGATATCTGCGTTTACACTAACCATAATATTATTGTAGAAGAACTGTAAAGGAATGATAAGCATGACAACTAACCAAAAAACACCTAGAGAAATTGTAAATGAATTAGATAAATATATTATTGGCCAACAAACGGCTAAAAAATCAGTTTCTGTTGCTCTTAGAAATCGTTACAGAAGAATGCAACTAGATGAAGAGATGCAACAAGAAATCACACCAAAGAACTTATTGATGATTGGACCAACTGGTGTCGGAAAAACTGAAATTGCTAGACGTTTAGCAAAAATCGTTAATGCTCCTTTTGTAAAAGTAGAAGCAACTAAATTTACAGAAGTTGGTTATGTCGGTCGTGACGTTGAATCAATGGTAAGAGATTTAGTAGAAGCAAGTATTACGATTGTTCGCAAATCTCAGTATAGTCGCGTTTATAGCACAGCCCATAAAAAAGCTGAAGACCGTCTAGTGAAATTACTAGTTCCTGGTATCAAAAAAGAGAAAAAACAAAAAAATAACCAATTTGACATGATGATGCAAATGATGAACAACATGCAAAGTGGCGTAGAAGAAGAAACAGAAGAAGTGACAGACTCAATCCGTGTGAGCCGCGAGACAGTTCAGTCTCAATTAGAAAAGGGCTTGCTTGAAAATAGAGAGATTACAATTGAAGTAGAAGAAAAGAAAACAGCCCCTTCTATGAATAATGGATTAGAGCAAATGGGTATTGATTTATCAGATACCTTAAGCGCATTAAGTCCTAAGAAACGAATCAAACGTACTGTCTCTGTTTCTGAAGCAAGAGAAATCTTAATTCAAGAAGAGTCTGAAAAATTAGTCAATGATGCAGACATTAACAGTGAAGCTATCAAATTAGCTCAAAATCACGGCATTATTTTCATCGATGAGTTTGATAAAATCACATCTAAATCTGAAAACTCAGGTCAAGTTTCACGAGAAGGTGTTCAACGAGATATTTTACCAATTGTTGAAGGTTCTTTAGTTAATACAAAATACGGTACGGTTTCAACAGATCATATTTTATTCATCGCTTCTGGTGCTTTCCATTTAAGTAAACCAAGTGACTTAATTCCTGAATTACAAGGACGTTTCCCAATTAGAGTAGAACTAGATGATTTAACGGCAGAAGACTTTGTACGTATTTTAACTGAACCAGATAATGCCTTAATTAAACAATACATCGCTCTTTTAGGAACTGAAAATATTTCTGTGATTTTCACAAAAGAAGCAGTTGAACGCATCGCTCAAATTGCCTTTGACGTTAATAGTGAAACAGACAACATTGGGGCACGACGTTTACATACAATATTAGAAAAATTATTAGAAGATTTACTTTATGAATCTCCTGATATGCAAATGGGTGAGATTACTATTACTGAGAGCTATGTGAATGATAAGTTAGGTCACATTGCTAAAGATGAAGATTTAAGTCGCTACATTCTATAATTAGCTGTTAACTCAAGGAGGAGTTTGTCGTGGATACGTTGCTTCGAAAAACAAGAATGATTAATGAATTGTTACAAAGAGAAAATACCCTTAGTCTAGCGTCTGAATTACCTTATACGCAAATGGCTGATATTTTAGGGGATATTTTAAATTGCAATGCGTATATCCTAAACAAAGAAGGTGTTGTTTTGGGTTACGCTGTTAATCATGATCTTAATAATGAACGCGTTAAAAATATGTTAGCTAATCAAAAATTTCCCAAAAACTATATTAGACGCTTGTCTTTAGTAGATAAAACTTATGAAAATATTGGTATGAACGAAGAATTAACTATTTTCCCTGTTGAGTTGAGAGATCAAATGGAAGAACTAGCAACCTTCACTACCATTGTGCCCATATTTGGCGCAGGTGAGCGACTAGGGACTATTGTCCTTGGTCGTATCGAACCAGCGTTTGCTACAGAGGATCTTATTTTAGCAGAATATAGTGCGACTGTTGTTGGTATGCAGGTACTTTACCAACAATCACGTGAAATCGAAAAAAACATACGAAACAAATCAAATGTAAAAATGGCTATTGGTAGTTTATCTTATAGTGAGTTAAAAGCTGTTAAAGCTATTTTTGATGAACTAGGGGCAGATGAAGGACGCTTAACAGCATCAACTATTGCTGATAAAATTGGGATTACACGTTCTGTAATTGTTAATGCCCTTCGTAAACTAGAATCAGCAGGAATTATTGAAACTCGCTCTTTAGGCATGAAGGGAACCTATATTAAAATCATCAATCCCTTGTTTAAAGACGGCTTGAAAAAAGAGACATTGATTTAAAAGGAGGACTTTTTAAGATGAAAACGATTTTGGAGAATGAGTTGTGCCAAGTGAGCATTAATCACTTTGGAGCAGAAATTTCTAGCTTTATCCTAAAACAAGAAAAGTTAGAGTATATTTGGCAAGGGGACTCGACTTTTTGGGGACGACACGCTCCTGTGTTATTTCCTTTTGTTGGTAGATTAAAAGACGATACCTATAGCTATCAAGGACAAAGCTATCCAATGTCTCAGCATGGCTTTGCTCGAGACAAAGAGTTTACCTTAGAGTCTTATGACAAAGAATCAGCTGTATTTTTATTAGCAAGTAACGAAGAAACAAATCAAGTCTATCCTTTTGATTTTGAATTACGACTTAATTACCGTTTAATCGGTCAAGAATTGACTGTAGGTTATGACGTACGCACAGATTCTGAGGAGATGTATTTCAGTATTGGTGGTCATCCAGCATTTAATGTCCCTCTGACAAAAGAGACTTCTTTTGAAGATTACTACATTCATTTTGCTCCTTCTAAATCACGTTTCTTACTTCCTCTAAAGGGAGCTTACGTTGATTTAAAAGAAAAAACATTGGCTCAAACCAATACATCGATTCAATTGAATCGTCATTTATTTGAAAAAGATGCCATGATTTTAGAAACCATTGGAGAAAACAGCTTTTCTATTTTATGTGATAAAACAGAACATAGTGTTTCCTTGTCTTATAATGATTTCCCTTACGTAGGCATTTGGACAAAATACCCAGATGAGGCTCCTTTTATCTGTATTGAACCTTGGTTAGGTATCGCTGATACAACGGAAGCCTCTGGAAATATCGAAGATAAGCTAGGCATTAATCGTATTACACCTGGTGAGGTCTTTAGACAATCCTATACGATTAAGATAAATTAAAAGAAGAGTTGACCTAAACAGTCAACTCTTCTTTTTACCTGAAATAACTATGATCTTCTAAACCTAACTCACTCAGAATGATTGACGCTGTTTCTTCAATCGATTTTTGAGCGACATTAATAATCAAGCAGCCAATTTTTTTATACAAATCATCAGCAAATTTAAGCTCTTCCTTAATTTTGTCAATATCTGAATAGGCAGTGTTTGGTCGTAAGCCGTATGAACGCATTCTTTCTTCTCTGATGGCATTTAAAATTTTAGGATCATTAGTTAAGCCAACAATTTTCTTAGGATCAACTTCCCATATTTGAGGAGGAATATGAGCCTCAGGAATCAAAGGTAAGTTGGCTACTTTTAAGTTTTTATTAGCCAAGAACAAACTCAGAGGTGTTTTTGAGGTACGTGAAACACCTAAAAGAAGGATATCTGCTTCCAAAAAGCCTCTTGGATCTTTACCATCGTCATATTTTACGGCAAATTCCATTGCATTGATTCGCTCGAAATAATTTTCATTTAAAAAGTGTAAAGCACCTGGTACACGTGAAGGCTCAATATCAGTTCGTCTATTGACTTCATTAACAAGAGGAGAGAGGGCGTCAATAGTAAATAATTGATGTTTTTGACAAAACTCATTGGATATCTGAACCAGCTCAACTGAAATTAAGGTTTGGAGAACAATTGCTCCAAGAGATTTTGCCTCTTCTAAGGCATCCATTAAATCTTCTTTTTCATAAATAAATGTTCTTTTTATTAATTGGATCTCTAAATTCGATTGGTCATATTGCGCCATTGTTGCTTGGGCAATCTTTGAAGCGGTTTCACCAGCGGAATCAGAAAGAATATACATATAAATTTTTTGTCGCATTAACAGCTTCCTTTCTATATCTTTTTACTTATAGGCTATTATATCATATAATAAGGTTAGTGGAATCAGTAAGTGAGGTGAAGTCTGTGAAAAAACAATTACAAAGTGCTATAGCCATCATCAAAGAAAATGGTTATAAAAACACAAAAAAGAGGGAAGAAATTCTAACTTTTTTAATCGAAGAAAATAGATACATTGGTGCTATTGAAGTCTTCGATTTTATGAATGAAAAGTATCAAGGAATCAGTTATGACACGATTTATCGAAATTTAAGAGATTTCACATCAATGGGCTTACTTGAAGAAACTGAATTGATGGGTGAGAAAAAATTTAGATTCCATTGTGACGTAAATGAATGTCACCACCATCATCACCATCACTTTATTTGTACAGAATGCGGGGCTACACGAGAGATTAAAATGTGCCCAATGGACTTTTTTAAAGAACAGTTGCCTGATTTTGAAATTGAGAGTCATCGCTTCGAAATTTTAGGGAAATGCAATAAATGTTCAAAAAAAATGAAAGTCATAGTTGACTGAAAAAAAGTGTTTGGTTATAATATAGAACGAACGGTTTTTTGTTTATTCCTATATATGAAAAACGGTTACCAAAAGTTTGGAGGGAGGGAATTATATGTCAAAAACTGTTGTTCGTAAAAACGAATCATTAGATGACGCTCTTCGTCGCTTTAAACGTTCCGTTTCAAAAACTGGTACTTTACAAGAGTACCGTAAACGTGAGTATTACGAAAAACCAAGTGTGAAACGTAAGAAAAAGTCTGAAGCTGCAAGAAAGCGTAAAAAATTCTAATTACATGAAATAAGCAATGAGTGAGAACTCATTGCTTATTTTTTTACTTTTCTTTTTCATATTCAATATTTATGGTATTATTTATGGGTGATAGATAATAAAAGGAGCTGTAGTTTATTTGGCAACTGTAAATGATTATTCAATTGATATTAGATTAGATGAGCAAGTTGATATAAATGAAATATTTGGCGCTCATGACAAGCATCTAAAGCTATTAGAAGACTATTTAAACGTCAACATAACAAGTCGTGGCGAATTCATTCGAATTAACGGTGAAGAAGAATATGTGACTTATGCAAAAGAAATTTTGAAACACATTCAAAAATTAACTCAAAGAGGTCATAAGATTAGTTCAACTGATATCGTTACTGCGATTCAAATGGCCAAAAAAAATGAATTAGACTCTTTTTTAGCTTTATATGAGAAAACAATTATTAAAGACGCAAAAGGGAATCCGATTCGTGTTAAAAACACTGGACAAAAAACATATGTAGAAGCCATTAAAAAAAATGATGTGGTTTTTGGAATCGGACCTGCAGGAACAGGAAAAACTTTCTTAGCAGTCTGTCTAGCAGTCGCTGCTTTAAAAAATGGGGAAGTTGAAAAAATTATTTTAACAAGACCTGCTGTTGAAGCTGGGGAAAGCCTAGGCTTTTTACCAGGAGATCTTCAAGAAAAAGTTAACCCTTATTTAAGACCTATTTATGACGCGCTGTACACTATCTTAGGTATGGATCATACCAATCGTCTGATGGAAAGAGGCGTTATAGAAATTGCTCCTCTAGCTTATATGCGTGGTCGTACATTAGAAGAAGCTTTTGTTATTTTAGATGAGGCTCAAAATACGACTAAATCTCAAATGAAAATGTTTCTAACTCGTCTAGGTAACCGCTCAAAAATGGTTATCAATGGTGATAGAAGTCAAATTGATTTACCAAAAGGTGTGGAATCAGGTTTAGTTCACGCAGAAAACATTTTAAAGGACATTCAAAAAATCAAATTTGTCGAGTTCTCTGTTAGCGATGTTGTGAGACATCCTGTAGTTGCTGACATCATTAAAGCGTATGCCAATAACTAACGTATCATTCCTTATTGTAAAGGAGGATGAACATGAAATTTAAATTTAATATAAAAGAATTACCTGATCGTTTAGGAAAAAAGTACATTCCTATACTCTTGATCCTAATGTCGCTTTTACTTTTTTTAGTCATGCGAACAAGTGTGGCTCAAAAGCAAAAAGTTTATAAAGAAGGCCAATTAGCTGAAGAAACAGTCAGGGCCAATAAAACCATTGAAAATAAAACGGAAACCGAAGAAAAACAACGTTTAGCAATGGAAAGCGTCACACCAGAGTATAGTTATGACGCAACAAAAGCAGATACACAAGTTCAATTAGTTAAATCTCTTTTTGATATGGTTGATAAAGTTAATAAAGATGCTGACCGGATTTACAACGAAAAATTAAATTTAGCAAAGGATAAAAAAACAATCTCGCCAGTCACTGCAGAAGAACGTTTACCTATGTTAAAATCTCAATTTGAAAAGTTAAATCAAAATAGTTTAGCTTATTTCCAGTCTTATCCTGATTCTTTTTACGAATCACTTTTTAACTATAGCGCAGAAGAATTAGCAAATGTGAAAGAACAAAGTATCTCAGTTGTTGAAACCATTATGAGTAAAAAAATAAGAAACTCGAATCTCCAAATGGAAAAACAAGCTGCTAAGGAAGAGTTGCAATATGTCAATATTACAACTGGTATGAGAAGTACAGTTAATACGATTATTGATAAAACAGTTATCGTCAATGAAGTATTAAACGAAAAAGCAACTGAGCAATTGAAACAAAACGCCAAACAGAATGTGCAACCTGTGATGATCTACCAAGGTGAGATTATTGTACGTGAGGGAGAGCAGATTGAAAAAAAAGCTCTTGATAAAATCCAAATACTAGGATTAACTAATCAGGCTACCTCAGTCTTTCCAATCTTAGCATTAATTGTTACTATACTACTTCAACTTCTTTTAGTGGTTTATATTACTAAAACACAAGGAAAAGAATTTAGCGCTGTAAAAAGTATCACTTTTTATGCATTAACTATGATGACAAGTGTGGTATTCATGAAGCTACTCTATCTGTTCCAAAAAGATACCTTGGGTAATGTGGCACTTTTATTCCCAGCAGCTTTTATACCTGTTGTCCTAACCATGTTTATGAGTCGTAAGTGGGGACTGCTTTCAGCTATGTTCCAAGCGATCTTCTCTATTTTCATTTTTTATAACTTGGCAGGAACAACCAGTTTACTTGTTATAACTCTATTTTATGCTTTTAGTGGTTGTATCGCTACATTCTTGGTTAAGAAGCGGCTGGAATCTCAATTGAAATCAGCCTTTTTATTACTGATTATTGTACCTATCCTATTTATCTCTATTTTAACGGCCTATCAAGGTTTAGACTTTGGGGATAGTAAAACATTAACAAGTCTGTTTGTCGCTTCAGCAAGTGGTATTTTCTCGTTTATCCTATCAATCGGCTTATATCCTTATATTGAGTTGATGGTTAATGATGATAGTGTTATTGTCTTGAATGATTTAAGTAATCCTAATCAACCACTCTTAAAACGATTGCTAGAAGAAGCACCAGGTACTTATCACCATAGTATGATGGTTGCTAGTTTGAGTGCCAATGCCGTTGCTGCTATTGGAGGTCGTTCATTACTGACTCGTGTAGCTTGTTACTACCATGACATTGGAAAAATAAAACATGCAAACTTTTTCGTTGAAAACTTACCTGATGGGGCAGAAAACCCGCATAACTTTTTACTTCCTTCTGACAGTAAAGAAATTATCTTTAGCCACGTAACAGAAGGCGTTAAAATTTTAGAAGAAGCAGGTATGCCTCAATTTGTTATTGATGTATGTCAACAACATCATGGAACGACATTAATGAGATATTTCTATGTTAAAGAACAGGAACGTAATGGGGATACAACTGAAGAAACCTTTAGATATCCAGGACCAAAACCTCAAAGTAAAGAAGCTGGAGTCATTAATATTGCCGATAGCTGTGAAGCAGCTGTTCGTGCCATGGGACATCCGACAAATGAAAAAATCGCTGAATTTGTTCATAACTTAATCCGTTCAAGGCTTGAAGATGGACAATTAGTAGATACTGGATTAACCTTAAAAGAAATCTCAATTATTGAAAAATCAATTGTAGACGGTTTATGTAGCACATTCCATTCAAGGATCAAATATCCGAAAATGAAATCAGAAGCCGAAAAAATGAAACAAGAACAAGAAGGAAAGGAAATTTAAAGATGGATATCACTCTTTTAGATAAAACAAAGCTCTTAACACCAGAGCAATTAACACTAGCAACAGACATCATTGAATTTGCTTCTAAAGATTCTCACTTAGAACTACCAGATGACACAGAAATGTCAGTCACTTTTGTCAACAACGAAGAAATTCATGAAATCAATCGTGAGTATCGCGATAAAAATGCACCAACAGATGTGATTAGTTTCGCATTAGAGGATGAGGGTATGGACGAAACGCCTATCATTATGGAAGGTTTTGACATTCCAAGAAACCTTGGTGACATTATCGTTTCAGTTGAAAAAATTGAAGAACAAGCAAAAGAGTTTAATCATTCTTTTGAAAGAGAACTTGGTTTTCTTGTTGTCCATGGCTTTTTGCATTTAAATGGCTATGATCACATGAATGACTTAGATGAAAAAGAAATGTTTGATCTTCAACGTAAAATCTTAGATGACTATGGTCTAAAAAGATAACATGAAGACAAGAAAAAATAAAAATTTTTTTGAATCCTTCAAACACGCTTCTGAAGGAATTCGGACAGTGATGAAAGAAGAAAGAAACATGACTTATCATGTTTCTTTTGGTCTAATGGTTGTTCTATTAGGTTTTTTATTAAAAATCAGCGTGATTGAATGGTTATTTTTACTCTTTGCGATGTCATCTGTTCTTGTTACTGAGATCATTAATACTTCATTTGAAAATGTGATTGACTTAATCACTAATCACCAGTACCATGAAATAGCTAAAAAGGTCAAGGATATGGCAGCAGGCGCTGTTTTAGTTTCAGCAATCTTTGCTGCTATTATTGGTTGTCTTATATTTTTACCCAAACTATGGGATTTATTTGTCTAAGAAAGGACTAACTATATGTTTAAAGAAGGATTCAAATCTGGTTTTGTTGCGATTATCGGTCGCCCGAACGTAGGGAAATCGACGTTACTTAACCGAGTAGTGGCTCAAAAAATTGCCATTATGAGTGATAAAGCTCAAACAACTCGAAATAAAATTCAAGGTGTTCATACAACAGAAAACGAGCAAATTATTTTTATCGATACACCAGGTATTCATAAACCAAAAACAAAATTAGGGGACTTCATGGTTGAAACGGCCTACAGTGCTTTACGTGAAGTAGATGCTATTTTATTTATGGTAAGTGCTGATATGCCTCGTGGACGTGGAGATGATTTCATCATTGAACGTTTAAAAAATTCAGATGCACCTATTTACTTGATTATTAATAAAATTGATACGATTCATCCAGATGCATTATTACCAATCATCGAAGATTATCGTCAACAACTTGATTTTAAAGAAATTATTCCGATTTCAGCAACTGAGGGGAATAACGTTGATCGTTTACTTGAAACATTAACAAACGACTTGCCTGAAGGACCTCAATTTTATCCTGAGGATCAAGTAACAGACCATCCTGAGTATTTTATCGTATCTGAATTGATTCGTGAAAAAGCCCTTCACTTAACTGAACAAGAAGTGCCACACTCAATCGCGGTTATTACTGAGAGTATGAAACGTGATGAATTTGATAAAGTTCATATTCAGGCGACGATTATTGTTGAAAGAGATAGCCAAAAAGGGATTATCATTGGAAAAGGCGGTAAAATGCTTAAAAATATCGGTATCAAGAGCCGTAAAGACATTGAGAACCTATTAGGAAATAAAGTTTATTTAGAGTTATGGGTGAAAGTTCAAAAGAACTGGCGCGATAAACAAAAAGATTTACAAAACTTTGGCTATAAAGAAATGGATTATTAGTATACAAGGTATGACGATTAAGCTAATCCCTTAATGGTCTGCCTTTTTTCTTTGATGCTGATTGGGGGAGAGAGATGTGAGACATCAAGAAGAAGTAAGAGGTTTAGTCTTATTTGCTAGAAATTATCGGGAAAAAGACAAACTTGTCAAAATTTTTACAGAATCTTACGGGAAGAAAATGTTTTTTGTCAAAGGTGCTAACCGAAAAAACAATCCCTTAACAGCTGCTCTACAACCCTTTACAAATGCTCTTTATATTGCAGATATCAAAGAAGAAGGACTGTCCTTTTTAAATGGTGTGAAAGAAATTAAACCTTTTGAAGGAATTCAAACAGATATTTTTATTTCAGCTTATGCCACTTATTTGTTGAACTTAGTTGATGTTGCTATTGAAGATCATCTGTATGACCCAGCTCTATTTGGTTTTACTTTAGAGGCACTAACTTTACTGAATAAAGGATATGATCCTGAGATTATTACGAATATTTTTGAAGTGCAACTTCTCGAACGCTTTGGTATTAGTATTAATTGGAATCGTTGTGTTATTTGTGGCAACCAGCAAGGCAAATTTGATTATTCTTTTGCCAATCACGGCGTGTTGTGCCAAAACCATTGGCATGTAGATGAACATCGTTCCCACTTTGATCCAGTTGGGCTTCATTTTGTGAGATTGTTCTCTCATATTTCCTATAAGCAAATTAATGAGATTACCTTGAAAAAAGAAACCAAAGCCAACATTCGTTTTATTCTTGATGAGATTTATAATGAGTACGTCGGAATTTTTCTAAAAAGTAAAAAATTTATTGATGAAATGAAATCATGGGAAGATTTACTGAAAAAAGAATAAATGACGTTTAAATATTGACAAATCAAGGAACAAAGATTAAGATTAACCTAACAATTAGATACATACGTTGACGGAAAAAAAGAAAAATAAGTGAGATTAGTTAAGCGATTCTGGAAAGGTGAGAGCCAGAAATAATCTGTTTTTCAAAGGCGTTCCTGAGTATTGAAATGAAGCTGCCAGTTCTTTTTACTGGAAGTAGGGTGGAACCGCGATAATTATTCGTCCCTATGTTTGAGTCACATCAAGCATAGGGACTTTTTGTATACAAATAAGGAGGATGACAAGATGAGTCATAAGTTAACTGTACAAGAAATGATTTCAACATTACAAAAATATTGGTCTGACCAAGGTTGTATGTTAATGCAATCATACGATACTGAAAAAGGGGCAGGTACAATGAGCCCTTATACTTTTTTAAGAGCTATTGGACCAGAACCATGGAACGCAGCTTACGTGGAGCCTTCAAGAAGACCAGCAGACGGTCGTTACGGAGATAACCCAAACCGTTTATACCAACATCATCAATTCCAAGTTGTGATGAAACCATCGCCATTAAATATTCAAGAATTATATTTAGATAGTTTAAAATTATTAGGAATTGATCCATTACAACATGATATTCGTTTTGTTGAAGATAACTGGGAAAATCCTTCTATGGGTTGTGCTGGTTTAGGTTGGGAAGTTTGGTTAGATGGTATGGAAATTACTCAATTTACTTACTTTCAACAAGTAGGTGGTTTAGAATGTAAACCAGTAACATCAGAAATCACTTATGGTATTGAGCGTTTAGCTTCATATATCCAAGAAGTGGAAAGTGTCTATGATTTAGAATGGACAAATGGTGTTAAATACGGAGAAATCTTCGTTCAACCTGAATATGAACATTCTGTGTATTCTTTTGAAGTTAGTAACCAAGAGATGCTATTAGAATTATTCAATACCTATGAAAAAGAAGCTAAAATTTGTATTGAGAAAAAATTAGCCCATCCAGCCTATGATTATGTTTTAAAATGTAGCCATACATTTAACTTATTAGATGCTCGTGGTGCCGTTTCCGTGACTGAAAGAGCAGGCTATTTAGCTCGAATCCGTAACATGGCTCGTGAAATCGCGAAATCATTTGTAGAAGAGAGAGAAAAATTAGGTTTCCCTCTACTAAAACAATTAGAGGAGGAAAAATAACATGACAAAACAATTTTTAATGGAAATTGGTTTAGAAGAAGTCCCTGCTCATATTGTGACGCCAAGTATGAAGCAGCTCGTAGAAAAAGTGACTACTTTTTTAGCTGATAATCGTTTAAGTTACTCAACAATCGAATCATTTTCAACACCACGCCGTTTTGCTATTCGTATCAATGATTTAGCTGAAAAACAAGAAAACATTGAAGAAATCGCCAAAGGACCTGCAAAAAGAATCGCTCAAAATGACGCTGGGGAGTGGAGTAAAGCGGCTATTGGTTTTGCTCGTGGGCAACAAGCATCAGTTGAAGACTTATTCTTCCAAGAGTTTAATGGTGAAGACTATGTTTACGTCAACAAATTTATCGAGGGAAAACCTGTTGAAGATGTGTTAGTAGATTTAACTGACGTGGTTAAAAGTTTAACTTTCCCAGTGTCTATGCATTGGGCGAACTACTCATATAAATTTATTCGACCTGTTCATTGGTTAGTTGCATTATTAGATGAAGAAGTCATCCCAATGTCTTTATTCGATGTAACTAGTGGCCGAGTTAGCCGTGGTCATCGTTTCTTAGGTGAAGATACTGATATTCAATCATCAGCAAGTTACGAAACAGATTTAGCAGCTCAATGTGTCGTTGTAAATGCGGATACAAGAAAAGAAATGATCGTGTCTCAAATTAAAGAAATCGAAACTTCTAATGGATGGGTTATTCCTGTAGATGAAGACTTACTTGAAGAAGTTAACAACTTAGTTGAATACCCAACTGCTTTTGTTGGAGATTTTGAAGAACAATACTTGAGTGTTCCTTCTGAAATTTTAATTACATCAATGAAAGAGCATCAACGCTACTTTGAAGTTTTAACAAAAGAAAACCAATTGTTAAATCACTTCATCGGTGTGAGAAACGGAAACAAAGAGCATATCGAAAACGTGGCTAAAGGAAATGCTAAAGTGTTAAAAGCTCGTTTAGAAGATGCTGAGTTCTTCTACCAAGAAGATATTAAGGTTTCAATCGATACTTACGTTGAAAAATTAAAACATGTTACTTTCCATGAAAAAATCGGCTCAATTTATGAGAAAATGCAACGTGTTTCTGCTATTGCTCAAATCATCGCTAAAGAAGTTGGTCTTACAGAACAAGAACAACAAGAGTTAAAAGAAGCAAGTCACATCTACAAATTTGACTTAGTGACTTTAATGGTTGATGAGTTCCCAGAACTTCAAGGTGTGATTGGTGAAAAATATGCTTTATTACAAGGAAAAAGTGAAGCAGTTGCTAAAGCCATCAAAGAACATTACTTACCAAAATCAAGTGATGGAGATTTACCTGAAAGTAGTATAGGTGCTGTATTAGCTATTGCTGATAAATTAGACACATTAATGACCTTCTTCTCAGTTGGTTTAACGCCAAAAGGATCAAACGACCCATACGCCTTAAGACGTCAAGCATATGGTATTATCCGTATCATTGAAAATAAAGGTTGGGCATTCCCAATTAATCGTTTACACAATGAAATTGAAGCAATGATTAATACAAATGAGTCATTGTTTGGTATCCATCTTGAAGGTACTGAGCAACCAATTGATACTTTCTTAAAAGGTAGAATGAAACAATGGTTTAACGGTAAAGCCATTCGTCACGATATTATTGAAGCAGTTGTTGAGAGCGATCAATCAGATTTAAATCAAATGTTTGAAATTGCAACTATTTTAAGAGACAATGCAGCAACAGTTGAGTTTAAACCAACTGTTGAGTCACTAACTCGTGTCATTAACTTAGCTGAAAAATTAGAAAATAGTTCTAATGCTGTTGACCCTGATTTATTTGAAAACGAAGCTGAGAAAAACCTACATAAAGCCTTTAATGATATTAAAGCCTCAGCTAATGAGTTAACCTTAACGGAAAACTTCAATGCCTTGAAGGCTCTAAATCCATTAATTGAAGCATACTTTGAAAATACCATGGTTATGGTTGAAGATGAAAATGTGCGTAACAACCGTCTTAACCAATTAACAGAAATTGCTAAAATGGCGTTATCATTCGCAAGCTTAGACAAATTAATTGTAAAATAACCATTCTTAAGGAGGATAATTTTGGATTATCCTCCTTTTTTTCGATTTGTAATGCCTTCCAATAAAAAGAATGTTAAAATATGGTTAATAGTTAGGGAATTTTTTAAAGGAGTGGTGAAAAATGAATTTTATTAAACGTGGATTGGCAAGTATTACACGTCGTAAAGGGAAATCAATTATATTATTTGCCGTTATTTTGATTCTTGGAAACGTAATGGCTGGTGCCATTGCCATTGATCAAGGAACTAAAAGTGTTGAGTCTAGTATCAAGAAAAAGCTTGGTGCCGTGGCAACCATTACCCAAGACGTTGAACAAATTGAAAAAGATGCAAAAAATGATGATAGTGTTTACGAAAAAATCACGATGCCAAAGCAAGAGACATTATCAGAAATTGGCAAATTGGATGAAGTTAACTATTACGATTATTCATTAACAACGTACATTAATACAATGAAATTAAAGATGGCACAATCAAAAAATCAAGATTTCATTGTGGGTGATGGTGAAACTTCAAACTTTACCCTTAAAGGCGTTAACTTTAATGAAGTTTTAGATGTTAAAAATAATATTATTAAAGTAACTGATGGTCGTGTCTTTGAAAAAGATGAGATTGAGAAAAATAAAAATGTAGTAATGATTTCTGAAGATGTTGCTAAAGAGAACAACCTTAGAGTTGGAGATAAAATGGTAATCGATTACCACACAGCAATGGGAATGATGATGTCAGAAGATGGATCAGAAACTAAAATCGATCCAGTCAAAAAAGATTATCAAGTTGAAGTAATTGGGACTTTCTCTGTTTTACAAAGTGAAAAAAAATCATCTAAAAAGAATGATAACTCTGATATGCAAAATGAATCTAATTACATGGAACGAGTTAACTCTATCTATGCACCAAATGGCTTTGTTTCAAAAGTAGGTAAAGAAACTAGTTTACTAGAATTTGAAAAAAATCCTGATATGTATGGTGGAATTTCTAAGGAAGAATTTTTAAAACAACAAGAGGATATGGATTTTGCGACAGCGACTTATACACTAAAATCACCTGAAATGACTGAAGATTTTAGAATTAAAGCCCAAAAAATTCTTAAAGACAGCAAAAATAAATACGCTAAAGTTTTAATTAGCTCGGATCAGTTTGATTCAGTAGCAGGTCCTGTTAAAGGAATGTCTAAAATTTCAAAACTGGTATTAATTATTTCTGTTTTAGCTTCTATCCTTATTATTACTTTGGTAACAATTCTTTTCCTACGAGATAGAAAACATGAATTAGGTATCTATCTGTCTCTTGGTGAAAAACGATCAAAAGTAATTGGTCAAATTGTTTTTGAAGTTGTAGTAGTTGCTTTTGTAGCGATTACTATTTCAGTATTCACTGGTAATATGCTAGCAAAAGGCTTTTCTAAGTCATTGATTCAAACGCAAAAAACAGAAACTGTTGATAATGGCTATGGGTCTTTCAATATGGATGATTGGGAATACGCTCGATTATCAAATAATAATGTCACAGAAGATGATGTTATTGATGCTTATAACGTCTCATTAAATCCGACGTATATTATTCTGTTTTATGTAGTTGGAATTGGTGTTGTATTAGTATCTACAGTTGCTCCGTTGATTTATATCATGCGACTAAATCCGAAAAAAATAATGATGTAGGGGGGATGTTGGTATGTCCATTTTAAAAGCAAGAAAATTAGATTATTTCTATCAAGACGGAGACAAGCTCCGCTATATCTTAAAAAACACTAATGTTGATTTTGAACAGGGGACTTTCTATACAATTGTTGGTCAATCTGGTTCAGGAAAAACAACATTACTTTCTTTACTATCAGGTCTTGATAGTCCTAAAAAAGGAACGGTTTACTATAAAAACAAAAATATCAAACAAATCGGTTTAGAAAACTATCGTAGAAATGATATTAGTATTATTTTTCAGCATTACAATTTAATACCTTATCTAACAGGAGTTGAAAACGTCTTAGTACCTATGGCAATCACCGAAAATGAGTTGCCAGAAGACCAACATAAAGTAGCTTATAACTTATTAGACTATATTGGTTTAGGAAAAGACAAAGCAAATCGCATTGTTAATCAACTTTCTGGGGGAGAACAGCAACGTGTTGCCATTGCTCGAGCTTTAGCAACAAATGTTGATATTATTTTAGCTGATGAACCTACAGGGAACCTAGATGAAGAGATGGAACAAGAAATTGTTGATATCTTCAAATTACTTGCCCATGAGCACAATAAATGCGTCATTGTTGTTACTCACTCGCAAGAAATTGCCATGCAATCAGACAAGGCTTTTGTTCTTAAAAAAGGGGTTCTAAAAGAATATGAGTGATTTTTTATCCAACTTTTCAGGTGATGATTATAAAGAGAATCTCCCTAAAAAGAAGAAAAACACTGTAAAAAAAGACGCACCTAAAGAAAAAGAAACTACAGACACTCCAAAGAAAAAAAAACGTAGACGAAAACATACTTCGTCAGATCAAGCTAGAGAGTTATTCGACAATCCAAACTTGATTGAAGACAACGAAGAAATTGTTAAAGAGTCAAGGCCAAGAAAACTTGAGTCTGTTTCAGACGATTCAAATGAGCTACACGATATTGAAATTGACCCAGAGTATAGTAAAAAGCAAAAACGCAAAAAAATCGTAATAGGGGCCTCGATTATCATAGCTCTTGTTCTGAGTTATGTGGTTTATTATCAAATGACTCGTATTAAAATGCCAGATTTCCAAGATAAGTCTGTAACAGATGCCAGAAAATGGGCTGCCGAAAATCGAATGGAATTAGACATTAAAGAAGCTTACTCCCTTAAAAGTGAATCTAGTGATGTCATGAAGCAAGGTGTCGCTCCTGGTAAAAACGTGAAGAAGGGCTCAACAATTTCATTAACAGTCAGTGAAGGTCCTGACCCTGAAGAGATAATCAAACTACCTGACTTTAAAACAATGGGTGAAAAAGAAGCTTCAGAATTTGTGACAAAGAATAAAGCTGAGAATTTGAGTATCTTAACAGAGTATAGCGATAAGGTAGAAAAAGGAAAATTCATTCGTATGGATTTTAGTGATAAAGAAGTCACTTCTGAGAACTACCGTCGAAGAGATAGTCTAAATGTCTACTACTCAAAAGGAAAAGAAGTCTTTGAAAAAGATATTCCTGTTCCTGATTTTTCTGGCAAAATGAAAAATGATGTCGAAGATTGGGCTCAAAAAAATAGTATCGCAATGACTTATGAGGAAGTTGATTCTGATAAGATTGAAGAAGGTAAAATCATTTCCCAAAGTATTGAAAAGAACAAAAAAATTGCTAAAAAAGATAAAATGAGTGTCAAAATTTCTTTAGGAAAAGCAATTATTGTCCCTAACTATGGTTACTATTCAGCTGAGTCAAGCCTTACTGCTGTTGAAGGATTGGATTTATCCATTCAACAACTCTTCTCAGATGCCGTCCCTTATGGTCAATTGATTAGTCAATCTGTTGAAGCAGGGACAAAATTAACAGCTAAAAATAGTAAATCCGTAAAAGTCATTTATTCTTACGGACAACCTTATATCAAATCATACTTCGGTCAATTAGAAGGGGATATTCCTAAGTTCTTGTATGACGATTTTAACTCTAAAGGAGCTAACATTACATACGGAACATACTACGTAGATTCTGATGCTCAAAAAGGCGAAATCGTTAAAATGAGTGCTTATAATCAGTATATTGCTTCTGACTCTTATATTACTTTTGGTATCAGTAATGGTAAGTTTGCTGATTTACCTGGAAAAACGCCTGAAGGTGACTCAGGAGATATTAATAAAAAAGAAACAGATCTAGCAAATTAATCTAAAAAGCAATCCTTTTAGTGGGATTGCTTTTTAATTTGTAAATTTTTCTTATTTTGATTTCTTTTAGAACTCTAAATAGGTATAATGGTAAATACAGACTTTTTAAGAAAAATAAAGGAATGATTAATTTAAAGATGGCTAATAAACTTAATGGATTAACTTCTGAGGAAGTTCAATTACGCATTTCAAAGAATCAACAAAATAATTACAATGAGGATGTATCAAAATCAACAAAAGATATTATTAAAGACAATACATTTACCTTATTTAACTTTCTTAACTTAGTAATTGGTATATGTTTAGCACTTGTTGGAGCTTTTAGTAATTTATTTTTCATGGTGATTATCATCATGAACGTGACAATTGGTATTATCCAAGAAATTAGAGCAAAAAATTTAATTGCAAAATTATCAATTATCAATGAGGATCGCATTACTGTTGTTAGAAATAGCGAAGAAATCGAGATTAGCTCAACTGATATTGTCTTAGACGACATCGTTAAATTAATCGCTGGAGATCAAGTCCCGTCTGATATGGTTGTTGTTCAGGGATTTGTTGAAGCAAATGAAGCGTTATTAACAGGGGAATCTGATTTAATCAAAAAAGAATTGGACACTCAATTACTATCCGGAAGTTTTATTTCTAGTGGTCAATGTTACGCTAAGGTGACTCATGTAGGAAAAGACAACTATGCAACTAAAATTGCGAATGAAGCAAAAATTCATAAACCATTTAATTCTGAGTTAGTTTCTTCTATTAGAAAAGTAGCTAAATTTACAAGTTATGTCATCGTTCCTTTAGGCATTATTTTATTTGTAGAAGCATTTTTCTTTGGTGGTGGTAGTCTTAAAAATTCCGTTGTTGCTTCCGCAGCAGCCCTTTTAGGTATGTTACCTAAGGGAATGGTTTTACTTATTATGATTGCTCTAGCAACCGCTGTAGCCAAACTAGCTAAGAAACAAGTATTAGTCCAAGATATGTATTCTGTAGAAACATTAGCTCATGTTGATGTCATTTGTTTAGATAAAACAGGAACGATTACTGAAGGTAAAATGAAGGTCCTAGAAACTATTATTTTAGCTGATGAGCACAAAGATAATTTTAACCAAATCATGAGCAGTTACATGTACGCATCATCTGATAACAATATTACGATGCAAGCTATTAGAGACTACTTTAAAGAAGAAGAAATTTTTCAAGCCCAACAAGTCATTAGTTTCTCCTCTGAAAGAAAATGGGGAGCCATGGTTCTTGATTCTGTTGGAACCATTTGTCTAGGAGCACCAGAAAGACTATTTGATGAAGAATCACTACCCAGTCAAATCAACGAAGCTCAAGAAGAAGGTTATCGTGTGTTAATGCTTGGTATCAGCTCTGAAACAATGATTAATGAAAATCAGCTACCAAACTTAACACCTTTAGCAATTATCAAAATAGATGATCCTATTCGCCAAAATGCAAATGAAACTCTTGCGTATCTTAAAGAAGAAGGGGTAGATATTAAAGTTATCTCTGGTGATAACCCAGTTACAGTTTCAAACGTAGCGAGACGTGCTGGCTTAGAAGGTTATGAAAAATTCATTGACTTATCTGAATTAAAAACAGAAGAAGAAGTAAAAGCCGTTGTAAAAGACTACCGAGTTTTTGGTCGTGTGTCTCCGCAACAAAAGAAAATGCTTGTTCAAGAGTTAAAAGAACAAGGACATGTTGTTGCGATGACAGGGGATGGTGTGAATGACGTATTAGCCTTAAAAGAAGCTGATTGTAGTATCGCTATGGCCGAAGGAGATAACGCCACACGCCAAATCTCTAACTTAGTTTTACTAAATTCAGATTTCACTACCTTACCTGATGTCTTATTTGAAGGTCGTCGTGTTGTTAACAATGTGACGAAAGTATCTAGTATTTTCTTTATTAAAACAATCTATTCATTAATTTTATCTATTCTTTGTGCGTTGAGTGCTGTGACATTTCCCTTTATCCCAGTCCAAATTACATTACTTGATTTAGCAATTGAAGGTTACCCAGCTTTCTTCTTACAATTTGAAAATGACAAACGAAAAGTAACGGCTAAATTTTTACCCACTGCTTTACGTCGTGCTTTACCCAATGCCATTTTAGTTGTGTTAAATGTTGTCTTCATTTATCTGTTCGGTACGATGAACAACTGGTCTACAATCGATATGACAACCTTGATGTATTACATGTTAATTGCTGTTAGTTCAATGGCAGTTATCAAAGCATGTTTACCATTTAACTTACTACGTGCCTTTTTAGCAGTCACAACAACCATAGGAACATACGTAGCTGCTATGCTATTTAAAAACTTACTTGAAATCTCAGTGTTAACAAAAGAAACATTACCAGTTTTCGTTGTTTTAGTGCTTATCTCAATTGTCTTAAAACTAGTTTTAGACCGTGTAATTGTTAAAGAAAAACGCTTTGCTTAGATAAGTAAGAAAATTTTCTTGAAAACAAGAAGAAAAATTGGCATATTTTATAGGATATGTTATACTTTATGTTGTAGATTTGTGTCATATAGTCGCACTGAATTCAGTGCGACTTTTGTCACTTTTAAAATGATGAGGGGAGGCTAATTAAAATGGTGCAATTAATCCCTCAAGAAACGATTGAAATGGTCAGACAACAGACGAATATTGTTGATATCGTTGGACAATATGTTCAATTGAAAAAGTCTGGAAAGAACTATTTAGGTCTTTGTCCATTTCATAATGAAAAGTCGCCTTCATTCTCAGTAGCTGAAGACAAGCAAATTTATCATTGCTTTGGTTGTGGTAAAGGAGGAAATGTCTTCTCCTTTATTCAAGAAATCGAAGGTCTTACGTTTCCTGAATCTGTTGAGAAAGTCGCTGATTTAGCTAGTATTAATGTGACTATTAATGCGACTCATACACCTCAAACATTATCACCAAAAGCGCTTGAAGAATCTCAGTTGATAGACATTCATGAAAAAACTGCTGATTTATATCATCACATTTTACTCAACACGCAAGTCGGTGAACAAGCACTAGCTTATTTAAAAGAGCGAGGTTTGACAGAAGAAGTCATCAAAACGTTTAAAATCGGTTTTGCACCTCGTGATCGAAGACTATTGTTTAAAATACTAGAAAAAGATCACTATTCTGAAGATATCTTACGAAAAACAGGGTTATTATTTCAGCTAGATAATGGTGATTGGTTAGATCGTTTTTACCAACGTATCATGTTTCCCATTACAAATTTCCAAGGGAAGGTGATAGGTTTTTCAGGACGTTTGCTTCTAGATGAGTCCTTTGATGCCACCGACCAACCAAAGTATTTGAACAGTCCTGAAACAGAACTCTTCAATAAGCGGTTCATTCTTTATAATTTCCATCAAGCACGGTCTGAAATCAGAAAGAAAAATGAAGTCATTTTGTTTGAAGGTTTTATGGATGTTATTTCAGCTTGGATGTCTGGTACAAAAAACGGTGTTGCCTCAATGGGAACAAGTTTAACTGTGGAGCAAATTGCAACCCTTGAAAAGGTGAGTGAAGATGTTCTACTGGCATATGATGGAGATAACGCAGGAATAGAAGCCACCAATAGAGCCATAGATTTATTAAACAATCAAAGCTCCATGACGATTCAAATTATTGATATCCCTGATAAAATGGACCCCGATGATTACCGTAAAAAATTCGGTACTGATGGACTGCATCAATTGTTAAAGAACAATCGATCCACTATTTTTCAGTTTAAGAAAGAGTACTTAAAACGACAGAAAAACTTAGCTATTGAAGCTGACAAGTTACTTTACATCGACGAGATTTTAACTGAACTCGTCAAAGTCAATTCAATTGTTGAAGTCGATATGGCTTTAACAGGTCTAAGTAGTGAGTTTTCCGTCTCAAAGAATACCTTACAAAATGAACTACGGGATAAAAAACGTTCATACAAGCAAGATTCTTTTTCTGATTTTTCACCTGTTCAATCAAAAAAAGAACTTGTTATTCCCAAGCATTTTGAAACAAGAAAAGTAGATCAAATTGAAAAAGCCGAAATGACCTTGATTTACCGGTTGCTTAATGAGCGAAGTGCTTATCAGTTTTTATCTACCAAAGAATCAATTGCCTTTTACCACGATCACTATCAAGAGCTGTATTTACACTTAGTGAATTACCTTAGTTTAAATGGGGAAGTTGTCATTGCTGATTTTCTTGACTATCTCAAAGAAGATTACTTAAAAACAACTTTAATCAATGTCACTATGCAAAACCTAAGTGAAGAAAGTACAAAACAAGAGTTAGATGATTGTCTCCTCGTATTACAACGAGCCGGTGTCAAAAGACAAATTGAAGAGTTACTACAAGCACAACAAGAAGCAAAACGAGTTGGTAACAACGACTTAGAAGCTGAAACAACTCTTAATATAATTACGCTACAAAAACAACTTAAATCGATTTAATCTAAAGGGGGATTTTTTTTATGCTAGAAAATAATCAAGCAGCATATAAAAAAGAAGTAGATAAGTTTATCAAAGAAAATAAGGTAAAAGGACAAGTTGTTTTCGACGTATTAACAGACAAATTGGCAACACCTTTTGAACTGAACTCAGACGAAATGGATACCTTAATTCAAAAAATTGAAGATGCTGGAATCAGTGTTGTTGATGAAAACGGCGAACCAAGTGAACGCAGTCTAAAAGTAACGACTAAAAAAGAAGTAAAAGAAGAAGAGGAAGACTTAATCGCACCAGCTGGTGTTAAAATTAATGACCCTGTTCGTATGTACTTAAAAGAAATCGGACGTGTTTCCTTATTAACTGCTGATGAAGAAGTAGCTCTTGCCTTAAGAATTAAAGAAGGCGACCCTGAAGCTAAACAAGAATTAGCTGAAGCAAACCTTAGATTAGTTGTAAGTATTGCAAAACGTTATGTGGGACGTGGTATGCAGTTCTTAGACTTAATCCAAGAAGGTAACATGGGCTTAATGAAAGCCGTAGAAAAATTTGACCATGAAAAAGGATTCAAATTCTCTACTTATGCTACATGGTGGATTCGTCAAGCAATTACACGTGCTATTGCTGACCAAGCAAGAACGATTCGTATTCCAGTTCATATGGTGGAAACAATTAATAAATTAATCCGTATTCAACGTCAATTACTTCAAGATTTAGGACGCGAACCGACACCAGAAGAAATCGGTGCGGAAATGGAATTACCTGCAGAAAAAGTACGTGAGATTCTAAAAATCGCTCAGGAGCCAGTATCACTTGAAACACCAATTGGTGAGGAAGATGATTCACACTTAGGTGATTTTATTGAAGATCAAGACGCAACAAGTCCTGCTGAACACGCGGCTTACGAGTTATTAAAAGAGCAACTTGAAAGTGTACTAGATACATTAACTGACCGCGAAGAAAACGTACTACGTTTACGTTTTGGTTTAGATGATGGACGTACAAGAACATTAGAAGAAGTAGGTAAAGTCTTTGGTGTTACGCGTGAGCGTATTCGTCAGATTGAAGCAAAAGCTTTAAGAAAATTAAGACATCCTTCTCGTTCTAAACAATTAAAAGATTTCTTAGAATAATAAGTATAAAGAGTTATCTAAAAGGATAGCTCTTTTTTTATTACCTTTAGTTATTTAAAATTCACTGATTAGTGTTATAATCATTTTATGAGATTAAAATGAGGATGGTAGATACATGGATTACAAAAACTTATCAAAAAGATTACACCGAGCAGGAGAGTTTGTCCCGAAAGGCGCTATCCTTGCAGATATTGGTAGTGACCACGCTTACTTACCAGCCTATTTAGTAATGAATAAACAGATTTCTTCTGCGATTGCAGGTGAAGTTGTAGATGGACCTTATCTGTCTGCAAAAAATCTAGTAGCAGAACTTAACTTAAGCTCTATGATTGATGTTAGAAAAGGAGATGGCTTAGCCGTCTTAACACCTCTTGATGCGGTGACTGCTATTTCGATTTGTGGTATGGGTGGAGCTTTAATCAGAGATATTTTAGATAGAGGGTTTCATGGAGGTAATTTAACTGGAAAAGAAACGCTTATTCTACAACCAAATATCGGGGAACCAACTCTTCGTACATGGTTAGTTAATCATGCTTACGAGATTGTTAAAGAAGACATCATTCGCGAAAATGAAAAAACTTATGAAATTATAGTTGCTGAAAAAAGAGAGCAGATTGTGCCATTATCAGAGAAGGAGCTTCTTTTTGGTCCTAAACTATTAGAACAACAAGGAAGTGTATTCCTTAATAAATGGGAGCATGAATGCCATCAATTTGAGAACATTCTAAAACAATTAGAGAAATCTAACAAAGATGTTGCCAAAAAAATAGCTGAAGTTCAGACAAAAATTCAGTTAGTGAAAGAGGTGCTTGCATGAGTTTAATGGGTTATGAGTTTATCAAACGTTTGGAAAGCTATTGTCCTTTAGAGTTAGCTGAAAAAGGGGACCCAGTTGGTCTTCATATTGGTACACTAAACAAGCCTATTGAGAAAGTTATGATGACTTTAGACGTTCGTCCTGAGGTAGTTCAAGAAGCTATTGAAAAAAAGGTTGATTTGATTGTAGCAAAACATCCACCGATTTTTAGAGCCCTTAAACGCTTAACGACAGATGACTTTCAGACAAAGATGTATGCGGACTTACTGAAACATGATATCGCTGTTTATGCCGCTCATACCAACATGGATATTGTATCTCCTGGTCTTAATGATTGGTTTTTAGAATCTCTTGAAGTCGAGATAACTGATTTTTTAACCAAAACACATTCTTTTGAGTACAAAAAATTAGTGGTATTTATTCCCCGAAGCCATGCAGGTATATTACGTTCCAACCTAAGTAAACTTGGTGTAGGTCAGATAGGTGCTAATTACAGCGACTGCAGTTTTACAAGTACTGGGGTTGGTCGTTTCAAACCTATCAATGAAGCAACTCCCTATATTGGGACTTTAAATGACGTTGAGGCTGTTGAAGAAGACCGAGTAGAGTTTCTATTTTCTTCAATTATCCAATCTGAGGTCGTTGAAGCAGTGATTAAAAGTCATCCTTATGAGGAGCCAGCTTTTGATATTTTTACAGTGGATCATTTAACAGATGATTATGGTTTAGGACGCATCGGGACTCTAAAAGAACCTATGTCTCTAATGGCTTTCACCAACAAGGTCAAAGAAACCTTTAAACTTGATGGCTTAAGACTCATCACTGATACAAAGGATAAAGAAGTTCAAACAATCGCTATTTGCGGTGGCAGTGGTGAAAAATTTTATAAAGATGCCTTGAAAAAGAAAGCAGATGTCTACATTACCGGTGACGTTTACTATCACACGGCTCATGACATGATTGAAGAAGAGTTATCTGTCATTGACCCTGGGCACTATATTGAAGAGTTGTGCAAAGAAAAATTTGTGGACCTGTTCAACCAATGGAAAAAAGAGAATAATTGGGATGTTTCCTTTATTGTGAGCGAAACAAATACAAACCCATTTGAATTTATTTAAAAGGAGAGAATCATTATGTATAAAAATTTAGTCCCTCGATTTATCGAGTATGTTAAAACAGAAACACGTTCAGATGAAACTAGTACAACGACACCTTCTACTCAAACACAAGTAGAATTTGCGTTAACTTTGAAAAAAGAATTAGAATCAATTGGATTATCTGATGTCTTTTATAACACTGAAAATGGTTTCTTAATCGGGACGTTACCAAGTAACACAGATAAAGAAGTCAGAAGCATGGGATTCATTTCTCACCTTGACACAGCTGATTTTAACGCAACAAATGTTAACCCTCAATTTGTTGAAAACTACGATGGTATGTCAGATATTCCCTTAGATAAAGAAGGTAAATTTAAATTAACCACAACTGATTTTCCTAACTTAAAAAACTACAAAGGTCAAACATTGATTACAACTGATGGAAGTACACTTTTAGGAGCTGACGACAAATCAGGTATCGCTGAAATTGTAACAGCAATGGAATATTTAATTGCTCATCCAGAAATTAAACATGGAAAAATTATGGTTGCTTTTGGACCAGACGAAGAAATTGGCGTTGGAGCAGATAAATTCAACGTAGATGAATTTGACATTGATTTCGCTTATACAATGGACGGCGGACCTGTTGGAGAGCTTCAATTTGAAACCTTTAACGCAGCTGGTGCTGTTATCAACATTGAAGGAAAAAATGTCCATCCTGGGACTGCTAAAAATACAATGATCAATGCGATTCAAGTTGCGATTGATCTTCAAAATGCTCTTCCTCAAGATGAAGTACCTGAAAAAACAGATGGTACGCAAGGATTCTTCCATTTATTAGATTTAAGTGGTATCCCTGAAGAAGCTAAAATGGAATATATTATCCGTGACCATGATATGGATAAATTCAAAGCACGTAAAGCTCAATTACAAGCCATCGTTGATAAAATGAATGCTGACTTTGGACAAGACCGAATCACTCTTACAATGGAAGATTCATACTACAATATGGGTGAAATCATCCGTAAAGACATGAGTATCATTACTCTTGTTGAAGAAGCGATGAAGAACATTGATATTACTCCAGTTATCGAACCAGTACGTGGAGGAACTGATGGTTCTAAGATTTCTTACTTAGGTATTCCAACACCTAATATCTTTGCTGGTGGGGAAAACATGCACGGCCGCTTCGAATTTGTAGCCGTTGAATCAATGGAAAAAGCAACATCATTAATTATTGAAATTGCTCGTTTAAATGAAACAAAATAACTAACTTATTTTTTTAAACCACGTCTTTTATAAGATGTGGTTTTTTCTTTTAACCTGTTATCGGTAACATGTAGCAAGGAACCCTCTTTTTCTCTATAATTAAAACGCTATCAATTACTATCAACAAAAAGGAGGGGATTTGATGAGTAAAGGAATCGCTTATTATCGCTTTTTCTTGAAAGGAGAGGCCAAGTATCGGATTAATTTCATCTCCTATCTGTTATCTGGTTTTATCCAATTAATGGCGATTTTATTTATCTGGAAGTTAGTTTATGCTAATTCTGCAAGCGGTGTCATTGAAGGGCTTAATTACGAAGAAATTATTCTTTATACAATTATTTCAACAATAGCTACTCAATTTATGTTACTGGATAATGATTTTCAGGTAGCAGGAGACATTCAAGAGGGAAATTTATCCTACGAATTAGTAAGACCTGTTTCCTACATAACAAAATTGTTCTTTCAAGGATTGGCAAGATCAACTACTAGTATTTTACTAGTGGGAATACCAGCTATTATCGGCGTAGTAGCTTACATTAGTATCCATGAGAGTTTTGGAGTAGCTCTCAGTAGATGTTTATTATTTATTGTCATCATTTCTTTTAGTGTCGGGTTAATGTTTTGCGTGAATTTATTGTTTGGTTATTCAGCCTTTTATCTTAATTACTCGTGGGGATTTTTATTGTTTAAAGGAACCTTTATTCAGTTGCTTTCAGGAGCGTTGTTTCCTTTAGCTATGCTACCAAGTCCTCTTAGAGAAATTTTCTTAAAAACACCTTTTCAGTATATGACTTACTTTCCAACCATGGTTTTCCTTGGTAAACTCTCCACTCAAGAAATCATGACAAATTTAGTCATGGAAATTAGTTGGTTAATTGTTTTTATTTTGCTATGTCTGGCCTTCTGGCGACATGCGATTAAAAACATTACCATCAATGGAGGGTAATCAAATGAAACGTTATATGAGACTTTATCGTGTTTATTTAAACAACTCATTTAAAATTTTGAGAATGTCTACTGCTAACTTTGTGATTGGCTTTATTGCATTTTTAGCAATACAAATCTCATCCTTACTATTTTTACAAGTCACTTTTGGACGCATTCCATCAGTGAATGGTTACAGTTTTTACCAAGTTCTTTTTATCTATGGCTTCTCTCAAATTCCTCGTGGGCTTGATCATTTATATAGTGATTACTTGTGGATTTTTTCCATGAGGAGTGTAGTAAAAGGGGAGATGGACCGATACCTCGTTCGTCCTGTTAGTCCATACTTCCAAGTTATCTGCGAAAGGGTACAATTTGATGCCTTAGGTGAAATTGTGGTCGGAGTAGTCATCACCTTATATGCCATAACAGGAATTACGTTCCCTAATCCTGGCATATCACTATTTCTAGGATTTATCTATTTAATCACTGGTTGTATGATTTATACATCAATCAAAACAATTTGCGCGTCTCTTGCCTTTTGGCTTAAAAAGAGTATTTATATCTTACAATCAATCTACGGGCTAAGTGACTTAACAAAGTATCCCATGTCGATTTATCCACCCGTAGTTAGAAGTTTTTTAACTTACATCATTCCTTTTGGCGTTGTGGCCTTTTTACCTTCAGAGTTGATTTTCACCTCAACCCTGATTAGTCCAATATCACTAACAATTATTGGAATGGCCTGCTTGTTTACGTTATTAGCTTCAATTATTTGGAAAAAAGGAGTGAAGAGTTATGAAAGTGCAGGCAACTAAACCTGTTATTCACGTAGAAAATATATCAAAAACCTTTTATTTAAGGAAAAAAATTGGTTTTTTCAAAACGGAGAAAATACCTAAGCAAGCTGTCAAACAAGCTAATTTTGATATTTATCCAGGAGAGATTGTCGGTTTTATTGGAACAAATGGTGCTGGAAAATCAACAACAATTAAAATGATGACGGGTATTTTAACGCCATCAGAAGGTCACTGCACGGTCTCTGACATCATTCCTTATGAATCACGTATTGAAAATGCTAAAAACATCAGTGTTGTTTTTGGGCAACGAACTCAAATGAATTGGGATTTAACCGTTGAGGATAATTTCATTTTGCTAAAAGAAATCTATGATGTATCAGACGAAGACTTCAACAAACAACTAGATTTGTTAGAAAAACACATGACCATTAAAAAATTATGGCATCAACAAGTTCGTTCTCTTTCTCTAGGTCAACGGGTGTTAATTGATATTGCTGTAGCTTTAATTCATTCACCTAAAGTAATTTTTCTAGACGAGCCGACTATTGGACTAGATATTATGATTAAAGATAAGATCCTAAAAACATTGAAACTCATTAACCAACAAGAGAACGTGACAATTATCTTAACGACTCATGACCTTAGTGAGATTGAAATGCTATGTGACCGAATTATTATTATTGAAGAAGGTCAAATCATTTACGATGACAGTAAAGAGAATATGCTAACCAAATTCGCTACCAGTGCTAGTATTCAATTTGATGTTGAGTTAGAAGAGATTGAAGCCATTATAGCTTTTTTCACCACTAAAAACGTGACTTATGAGATTAGTGATAATCATCTAACCATTGCCATCGATCCCTCTAAACACGATGAGAAAGAAATTCTGAGTGAGCTTTATAAAGAATTTACTATCAACAACATGGGAATCAAAAGAACTAGCGTTCAAGATGTTGTGAGAAATATCTACAGTAAAGAAGAAGCATAGAGAGTCTCATCAACCATAAAATAAAGGAGAAGCGCCCTTTATTTTATGGTTTTTTTCCTGTATCATACATTTTAGGATACTTATAGAAAGGGGTCTTTTTTGTGGCTCACTTATTATCAATCGTTGTCCCTTGTTACAACGAAGAAAAAACAGTTGAAACCTTTTACTCAGAAGTCATGAAAGTAAAAAAACAGCTTGATCTTGTTGAATTTGAGTTTATTTTTATCAACGATGGCTCCACAGACAACACCTTAAAGAAATTAAAAGCCTTAGAACTAAAAGACCCAAAACAAGTAAAATTCTTATCTTTTTCAAGAAACTTCGGGAAAGAGGCTGCCCTTTATGCAGGTTTAAACTATGCTAAAGGTGACTACATCACAGTTATGGATGCTGATCTTCAAGACCCGCCAAGTTTATTACCTGAAATGTTTAGCTTAATTCAAGAAGGGACTTATGATTGCATCGGAACAAGACGTATTTCTCGTGAAGGCGAACCGAAAATTAGGTCTTTCTTTGCTAAAAAGTTTTATAAAATCATTAATAAAATATCTGATGTTAATATTGTTGATGGCGCACGGGACTTTAGACTCATGACTCGGCAAATGGTGGATGCTATATTAGAGTTAAAAGAATATAATCGTTTTTCAAAAGGCCTATTTAGTTGGGTCGGTTTTGAAACTTATTACCTAGAATACGAAAATATAGAAAGAAAAAGTGGGCAATCATCTTGGTCATTTTGGCAATTATTTGTCTATTCCCTTGATGGCATCATCGCTTTTTCAGAGTTTCCACTAGTCATCTCTGCCTTTATTGGCATTATTTCCTTTGTAGTCTCAATTATTGCCTTACTTTTCTTTTTTGTAAGAGCAGCAATATTTGGGGACCCTACAACAGGTTGGCCATCTCTTGTCTGTATTATTTTAGCTCTTGGCGGACTACAGCTGTTTTGTTTAGGAATCGTCGGTCAATACTTAGGTAAGACGTTTTTAGAAACAAAACGCCGACCAATCTATATCTTAAAAGATAAAAGTGATTCTTTTAATCAAGAATAGAACAACTGGAAAAGAGACATATCATTTACCTTAGTTTGAATAGAAACGATTAATAGACTTTTTTTACGAAAAAAAGGTCTATTTTTTTGACTTATTATTTGACCTAATTTGACCAAAGGAGTAAAATAATGTCATAAGGTTAAAGGAGGAATGACCATGAACATCGAAAAAATGACAACAACCTTACAACAAGCAATTGCAGAAGCACAACAAATTGCGATAACAAGACAACAACAAAACATTGATATTGTTCATCTTTGGAAGATTTTCTTACAACCAAACCACTTTGCTAGAAATTTTTATAGTAGCTTAGGGGTCAACATTGATTTATTTGACATTGAAGTCACAAAAGAAATAGATAAACTACCACAAGTTAGTGGTGGAAATGTACAATACGGACAAAATTTAAGTCAAAATTTATTTAACTTGCTACAAGAAGCAGATAAATTAAGAGAAGAATTCCAAGACGACTATCTTTCAACAGAAATCATTGTTTTGGCCTTAATGAAATTAAAAAATCATCCCTTAACAGTGTTTTTAAAAGAACAACAAGTCACTGAAAAAATTATTAAAGAAAAAATACTCGAAATGAGAGGAGGAGATCGTGTGACTTCACAAAACCAAGAAGAACAATACGAATCATTAGAAAAATATGCAGTGAACATGATAGAAGCCGTTAAAAGTGGCAAACAAGACCCTATCATTGGTCGAGATGAAGAAATACGAGATGTGATTCGAATTCTTTCAAGAAAAACTAAAAATAACCCAGTCTTAATTGGTGAACCTGGTGTTGGTAAAACTGCCATCATCGAAGGTTTAGCTCAACGAATTGTAAAAAAAGACGTGCCTGAAAACTTAAAAAATAAAGTCATCTACTCACTTGATATGGGAGCCTTAATTGCTGGAGCAAAATTCCGTGGAGAATTTGAAGAACGTCTTAAAGCTGTGTTAAAAGAAGTGAAGAAAAGCGAAGGGGATATCATCTTATTCATTGATGAAATCCATACCATTGTAGGTGCTGGTAAAACAGAAGGCAGTATGGACGCGGGTAATTTACTTAAACCAATGCTTGCTCGTGGCGAATTACATTGTATTGGGGCAACTACACTTGATGAATACCGTGAATACATGGAAAAAGACAAAGCTTTAGAACGTCGTTTCCAAAAAGTACTTGTTAAAGAACCAACTGTGGAAGACACAATCAGTATTTTAAGAGGGCTTAAAGAACGTTTTGAAATCCATCATGGGGTTAATATCCATGACAATGCTTTAGTAGCCGCAACAACTCTTTCAAATCGCTACATTACAGATCGTTTCTTACCAGATAAAGCTATTGATTTAGTCGATGAAGCTTGTGCGACAATTCGTGTTGAAATGAACTCAATGCCAACAGAACTTGACCAAGTTACAAGACGATTAATGCAATTAGAAATTGAAGAGGCTGCTTTAAAGAAAGAAGAAGACGACGCAAGTAAAAAACGTCTCAACTTACTTCAAGAAGAATTATCTGAATTACGAGAAGAAGCAAACACTTTAAAAATGCAGTGGGAAACTGAAAAAGAAGAAGTTGAAAAAGTTAATAAAAAACGCGCTGAAATTGACTCAGCTAAGACACAACTTGAAAATGCTGAAAATAACTACGACTTAGAAGAAGCAGCCGTTTTACGTCATGGTACCATTCCTAAACTACAACAAGAACTATCAGAACTTGAAGCAAAAGAAAGTTCTGATACTAAAATGGTTCAAGAAGTAGTTACTGAAAAAGAAATTGCCACTGTTGTTGGTCGTTTAACAGGCATTCCTGTTTCAAAACTAGAAGAAGGGGAAAGAGAAAAGATTCTCCGTCTTAACGAAACTCTTCATCGTCGTGTCATTGGACAAGATGAAGCTGTTGACGCTGTCTCTGACGCAGTTATTCGCTCTCGTGCCGGTCTTCAAGACCCAAATCGTCCGTTAGGTTCATTCCTATTCTTAGGGCCTACAGGCGTTGGTAAAACAGAATTAGCTAAATCCTTAGCAGAGAACTTATTTGATTCTGAAGAACACATGGTTCGAATAGACATGAGTGAATACATGGAAAAACATAGTGTATCTCGTCTAGTAGGAGCTCCTCCTGGCTATGTTGGCTACGAAGAAGGTGGACAATTAACTGAAGCTGTGAGAAGAAGTCCTTATACAATTGTCCTTTTAGACGAAATCGAAAAAGCCCATCCAGATGTTTTCAATATCTTACTTCAAGTATTAGATGATGGACGTCTAACAGATTCTAAAGGACGTGTTGTAGACTTTAAAAATACAGTCTTAATCATGACAAGTAACATTGGTTCTCAACTGCTTTTAGAAGGCGTATCAGAAGATGGACATATTTTGCCAGAAACGTCTGAAGCCGTTATGGCCATGTTGAAAGCTCACTTTAAACCTGAATTCTTAAACCGAATTGATGACACTATTCTATTTACACCATTAAGCCTAGAAAATGTTAAGTCTATTATTGTTAAAATGACTGAACAACTAACTAAACGTTTAGAACATCAAGAAATCTATCTAACCATTTCTGACGAAGCAAAATCTTGGATTGCCGAACAAGCCTATGACCCAATTTACGGGGCAAGACCAATCAAAAGATTCCTAACAAAAGAAGTTGAAACACCTCTTGCTAAAGAAATTGTAGGCGGACAAGTACCACCTAAGACAGAAGTATCAATCATTCTTGACAATGATCACTTAGTATTTGCAAAACGCCCAATGGAAGCCTAAAAAAGAGAAGCCTAGTGATGGCTTCTCTTTTTTGTTTTAGAAATAATCACTGAAATAAGCTTCTTGATCCGGAATAATTCTCTCTAAAGTTCTTAATGTTTCTTTATCTGTTTTTAGTCGTTCAATACGGTAAAGGTATGAAGGACGTTTGTAACTCATGAAAAGAGCTGACAAGGTTTGGATATTGATGTACACAGGATTTCCAATAGGTTCTTTGGTTATCGTCAAATCATCATTCTCATCCCAAATCAATCCAAAAATTCGATTATTCCACTCAGCAATTGTATCTTCTACCACAAAGTGGAATGGTTTGCCTGTTGTAATAAAAGGATACTCGGCAATAAATTTTTCCACATCAACAATCCTTGCCATAAAGTAAGGTTCGATGGTTTCTTTTATTTCACTGTCATCAAATAAAAAAGCTATTGGTTCACTATTAAATGTTTCACCTTGAACTAAATCAACCATTGAAAAGTGAGCAGAGACAAAATTCCATAAGCCTTGGCGTGCCTCCTGGTTTAAGTAAAACATTTCCTTGATATGGAAAACTTCCTCAGCAATCCAGTAGAAACATACGCCTTGAGCTTCTCCTTCACGGTTGTAGTAGATAGCAGCAGTTCTTTCTTCTTCGTTTTCCCAACGCCAATATTCTTCCCAGTTCAAATCTTGTCGAATCATCGCTCCGTGATTCACTAAAGCAAATTGATCATACACCTTATAAACATCTTCATGTTGAATATCTTCACGATTAACATAACCTGGTACATCAACTCGTTTTGGTAATTGGGTATCTTTAATGCTAAACGATAGTTTATCTGACATGATTTCCCACCCCTTATTTCGGTAGTAGGGGATACTATATGGATAAAGATAGGATATCCATTGTTCTCTTTCACGCATATTCTCTAGACCTTGACGAATTAACTCGCTCATAAGGCCTAAATCAGTGTATTCAGGGTAAGTCCCAACACCTGTTACTCCAGCCATTTTATAGACCTTATCATGTATATTAACCTCACAAGGATAAATGGCTAATTGAGAAATAAGTCGGTCGTCTTGAGTGAACCAACCATAGACATCTGCTTCTCTTAAAACAGGGCGCTTGGCACGAATGATTTCTGACTCATCCTCATAGCCGCCTTCTTCAATATCTGAATCAGTTACTTGGAACACATAACGCAATAATTCATTGAATTGTTTTAAATGTTTTAACTCTACTTTTTTTAAGACAAGTGATTGTTTTATCTGTTTTATATCCATTTTTTAACTCCTCACATTAGTTTCTCCCTTATTATATCAAAGTACTTATGAAAATACTTTAAAATCTAGCTAAAGCTTGGTATAATTAAAAATGCTGATTGAAAAGAAAGTAGGAGAGTTATATGAATTTTGAGGAAATGAAAAAAAGACAAGAATCCATTCGTAATTTCTCCATCATAGCACATATTGATCACGGAAAGTCCACATTAGCTGACCGTATCTTACAACAAACTGAAACAGTTTCAGACCGTGAGATGCAGGCACAGTTATTAGATTCAATGGATTTAGAAAGAGAACGAGGCATTACAATTAAATTGAATGCAGTCGAGCTAACGTATGACGCAAAAGATGGAAATGAATATATTTTTCACCTAATTGATACGCCAGGTCACGTAGACTTCACTTATGAGGTATCACGAAGTCTAGCCGCTTGTGAAGGGGCCATTCTAGTAGTTGATGCTGCTCAAGGGATTGAAGCACAAACACTAGCTAACGTTTATTTAGCAGTGGACAATGATTTAGAGATTATCCCAGTTATTAATAAAATTGACTTACCAGCCGCAGACCCTGAACGCGTGCGTGGTGAAATTGAAGAAGTAATTGGTATTGATGCCAGTGAAGCCGTTTTAGCAAGTGCCAAAGCTGGTATTGGTATTGAAGACATTTTAGAACAAATCGTTGAGTACGTCCCAGCACCAACTGGAGACGTTGAAGCACCGCTAAAAGCATTGATATTTGACTCAGTTTATGATGCTTATCGCGGGGTTGTGTTAAACATTCGTGTTGTTGATGGTGTCGTTAAACCAGGAGACGTCATCAAATTAATGCAAACAGAAAAAGAATACGAAGTAACTGATGTAGGTATTTTCTCTCCAAAAGCTGTCTCTCGTGACTGCTTAATGGTAGGAGATGTTGGTTACATCACTGCAAGTATCAAAAATATTGCAGATACACAAGTAGGGGATACTGTTACTTTAGCAAGTAACCCAGCTACTGAGCCATTAAAAGGCTACCGTAAAATGAATCCAATGGTTTATTGTGGGTTATATCCAATTGATAACTCAAAATACAACGATTTACGTGAATCATTAGAAAAATTACAATTAAATGACTCAGCCTTAGAGTTTGAACCAGAATCATCTCAAGCCTTAGGATTTGGATTCCGTTGTGGGTTCTTAGGACTCTTACACATGGACGTTATCCAAGAGCGTTTAGAACGTGAGTTTAATTTAGACCTAATTACAACGGCTCCATCCGTTATTTACAACGTTAAAAAAACAGATGGTACAACAGCTGTAGTAGATAACCCTGCTGAGTTTCCAGATCCAAGTACGATTGACACTGTAGAAGAGCCTTTTGTAAAAGCTCAGATTATGGTACCAAACGAGTACGTTGGTGCTGTTATGGAAATTGCTCAACGTAAACGTGGGGAATTTGTTACAATGGACTACTTAGACGCTTACCGAGTGAACGTTGTCTACAACATGCCTTTATCAGAAATCGTTTTTGACTTCTTTGATAAGTTAAAATCAGGAACTAAAGGCTATGCGTCACTTGATTACGACTTAATTGGCTACCGACCAAGTAACTTGGTTAAGATGGATATCCTACTTAACGGTGAAACAGTAGATGCTTTAAGCTTTATCGTCCATAAAGATTTCTCATATGAACGTGGTAAAGCAATCGTTGATAAACTAAGAAAACTGATTCCAAGACAACAATTTGAAGTACCTGTCCAAGCAGCAATTGGTACTAAAATCGTGTCTCGTGCTGACATAAAAGCTTTACGTAAAAACGTATTAGCTAAATGTTACGGAGGAGATGTGTCTCGTAAACGTAAATTACTTGAAAAACAAAAAGATGGTAAAAAACGTATGAAGCAGATTGGTTCAGTTGAAGTACCTCAGGAGGCATTCATGGCGGTTCTTAAGATGGACGAGGACGAACCTAAGAAGTAGTAAGCTTTCATTGATTTTCAAAATGTAAATAAAACGAAACTTCCGACATTTTTCCCCCACAAGCTAAAAAGCTGGGAAAATGTCGGAAGTTTTTTTCTGAGTGACAAACTTTTTTCATTGTTTATATAGTTCAGTTAGACGATCTCCAATTTCTAATAAAGTAACAATAACGTATATAGTTTTTATTGACACATTATCCCGAGTATAAAATAATAATCGAATACGATGTGTAAATATTAACAAAATTAAAAGCCATCTCTTGATTGAGACAGGCTTATTAGTTAGTTCTATTGGTTAAATAAATGCTTATGTAATCTTAACGAAAGTTCTTTTTCTATCAATTCTTCAAAACTAGGTAATCCATCAGTTGAGTCTACATCTATACCAACATTAGGTTGAAAACTACTTAATGAATGGTTGTATATTGTTACTTTCCTGCTCATAACATCCTCATCAGTAAAGTGATTATCTGCACACCATTGTGAATAACCTTCTGAAGTATACATCTGCATGTGAGATATTCCAGATTTTGAGAATTTACCATAAACATATCTCATGTGACTGTATATTTTATAACAATCTATTTTTATGGATTCTACTTCTTGGAGCTCACCGGCATGAAATAGCTTATTCCTATGAGATGCGACTTCTTGTGGTAGTGGATAAGGAAAAGTTTTATCTTCAGGATTTTTTCCAAAAATCATTAAAAAAGCTGCAGAGTAGGCTCCATAAATTCTTTCCGAACTTTTAAAAACTTTATCATAAGTATTATCAAGAATTGATGGTTTAATGTCATGGTTTATATTTAACACTGTTTTCACAAATTCTTTTCTAAAAATTTCTAGTGAAGTATAAATCCATCCAAAAGCTTCATAATAATTTTCATCAATAAATGATGATATTCCTTTATCGAAGTAAAGTGCATATCTAGGTGCCGCATTAAAAGCAGTCGTTTCATGACCATTGGGACATTTCAGATTTATGGTATCACTATTATCTAGAAAACCTTGAGCCGACATAAAAGTACCTTGAGAACATTGCTCGCAATTTGCTCGTATATTGAAGTCCATTTTTAACATCCTCTCATTTGTATTTATTAAGTAAACTTAATAATTCTATTTTAAAAATCATACAATATGTATTGAATAAAGTAAAATAGCGAAAAATACTTTAATTAATCACGTTTATCGGTATAGATGGTATTGCCATTTAAATAGGCAAAAAGAAGAACTCCTTAAACTAGGAAGTTCTTCTTTTTGCTTTCATTCTATTTATCATTATCTAATTGTTCTTTTACTTTGTCTTTAATTTCTTCGGCAGCATCTTTAATGTCTCCAGCAGCTTTTTTTAATTTCCCTTTGCCTTGATCAACCAAACCTTCTGCTTTAAGTTCTTGATTATTAGTAATATCACCGGTGACTTCCTTAACTTTCCCTTTAACTGAATCCGTAAATCCTTTGTCTGTCATAGAAAAACCTCCTAATAATTTTTTACTACACAGTTAGTTTAACACGAATCCAAATAACTCTCAAAAGATAGATTTGTCTATTAGTGAGCAAGTGAAACACTATTCACACTCGTAGAATAGAGGGGATAGGTATAAAAAACTGGTTTCAAGTTATAGATTCTCGAAACCAGCCATATTACTTATGTTTATTTATCTAGTCTACTAGCATAAGCGATACCTAGGACAACACCTAAGGATAAACCAATTGCCAGATTCTTCATTAAAAGCCCCAGGACAACTCCTACAGCTAATGAGCCTACGTAAACAGTTACTTTATTTTTCTTCATCAAGATACAACTCCTTTTTTTATTAACGTTGATCCATCTCTAACATCACTTCATCAATAAGCCATGCTAAGTCTGAAATTGATTTTTCACTATAACTCTCGTCATAGCCAACCGTCATAATCGTCAGATAGTAGGGGGTATGCTCATCTTTAACAAGGGAGATATCATTACTCACTGTGTACATCGGCATCCAACCGGTTTTATGAACCACATCGACACCAGGAAGTCCCACATCAACGCCGTCATCAAAGGTACTATCTTGCATCCAATTATATAGCTTATTAATATTTTCACTAGAGTCTTTGTTCTCATTAACGAGTTTCATTGCTTTTGTCAAAATCTTAGCAGTTGAGAATACTCGATTATTAGGCGAAGTAGGGTCTAGTTCATGTAAATACTGGACAAAGGCCGGTTCACCAACATAATTTAACAGCATTAGATAAGCCACGTTGTCGCTATATCTAATAACGAGTTCAGCTAATTCTTCAATGGTATATTGAGTTCCAATTGGTTCAAATTGAATAATCCCTGTACCATCAATTTTAAAGCCCGCTGTATAGGTCAATTTAGTATTTAAATCAATTTTTTGTTGATCTGCTAATGTCATAACATAAGTAATGAAGGGCAACTTAATGCTACTTGCTGTTCTCTTTACTTCATCTCCGTAAAAACTATACGAGTACTTACTATCAACGGTCTCAAGATAGATACTTAAATCACCGCCATGCTCTGCGATAAACTTTTTAATCTCACTATCAAGGGTCTTCGTTAATTCGTCTGCTGATAGCTTATTTTTTCTTTTAGCGTTTCTTTCATCAATATGTAGCTGTCTAGACTCTAAATAGCTTACTTCTATAAATCCTTTTGCAGGATCGCTATCAATTTCAACCCAATCTTCTTTATTTGGAACAGGTTTGACAGTAACAACTGTTCCTTTAGGTAAGACGTCTTCACTAATTTCTTCACCAGTCATCGTTTTTTTAGGGTAGATATCTTTTGTTACGACTTGCTCTTCATCAAAGATTGATTTTTCTTCAGTTTCTTTCTCTGATTGAGAAGTAGCTGTCTTTTCAACAGCAGCCACTTGAGTCGCATGTCGCATTTTCGCACTACTTTTTACTTTTTTAATAGAAATCACCGAAACTAACATTAATAAAACAACCAATCCTAATAACACACTAACTTTCTTTTTCATCAAATCCAACTCACAACTTTCTACTTTTTTTACACACTTATTATATTATAAGATGAAAACGATTGTTATTTCAACAACACACCTCTTTTTTCTCACTTTGTCTTTTAATAACTAATGAATTTCTAACCTTTATTTATTCCAACTATTAATTATGTTACTATAAAACTCGTCTTAAAGACTTCAATAAACAAAAGGAGGTACTAGTATCTCATGTTTTTTACAACCAAAAAAGCAATTCTCGCTAGTATTCTGTTACTACTCGCAGTAGCTGCGGCAATCGGTTTGTACTTTTGGGAAATACCGACTACAAAAAATACAACAAGTAGTACATCTTCTAAGGAAACTGCAATGATAGAAGAAAGTAAGCCAGCTAAACCAACTGTTGAAGAGCAATTAAAAACCATCATCTCAGACATGACTTTGGACCAAAAAATTGGCCAACTCTTTCTAGCTAGGGTTCCTGAAACCAATCAAATCGAAGATATTAAAACCTACCATTTAGGTGGTTACTTACTTTTTGGACGAGATGTTCAGAATGAAACGACTGAAAGTCTAACAAAAAAAATAGCTTCTTATCAAGAGGCCGCAGATTTCCCACTTTTAATCGGCATGGATGAAGAGGGCGGGACAGTATCAAGACTTAGTCAAAACGAAAACATCCTAAAAGAACCCTTTAAATCGCCTCAAGCTATTTATCAAGCTGATGGTCTAGAAGGGATTAAAACAGATATTGACCAAAAAGCTACTTTATTTAAACAATTAGGGATTCATATTGGCTTGTTTCCAGTTGCTGATATTTCAACTGATACCAACAGTTTTATATACAATCGAACCATTGGCTTAGACGTAGAGGGGACAAGTCAATACGTGGTTGAAGTTGTAAAAGAGCTCAACAAAAATCACATTGGCTCCACTCTAAAGCATTTTCCTGGTTCTGGAGAAACTCAAGACACTCATACTGAAATCGTTCGAGATACTCGCTCATTAGAAGAACTCAAGAAGAATTCGATTCCACCATTTCAAGCAGGTATTGAAGCAGGTGCTGACAGTGTCTTAGTGTCTCATAATATTGTAGAAGCTATAGATAAACATGTACCGGCGTCAATTTCACCAAAAATTCACGAGATACTTCGTGATGAGTTAAAATTTAATGGTGTGACCATGACAGATGACATGGATATGAACGGTCTATCCGATTTTATTTCTCAAGAACAAGCGGCATTATCTGCACTAAAAGCAGGAAATGACATGATTCTTTCCTCATCGTATCAAAAACAAATTCCTGTGATAAAGTCTGCCGTTCAATCAGGTGATTACCCTGAAGCACAACTAGACGAGTCTGTCTTAAGAATCCTCACATGGAAACATAAATTAGGACTAATCAGCCTAAATTAAAAGAGATGTCCTTAAAAGCATCTCTTTTTGTTATTCCTTCTCTAATTCAACTGTCATGGTCCCAATTGTTTTATCACTACTTGAACCATCTTTTTTTCTAGTCAAGACAATTTTGTTTTTACAGATTGAACAAGATATATAGTAAATTTCTATGATACTAATTGGCTTGATTGTTTGATTAACAACATTTAGTTGCTTCTCAACAATGTATATTAGTATACAAAACTAACGTTATGTATATACTTATTCGTTTTTTTAATTAAATCCCGTGAGTTTAATCGCAAGTATTCAAATGATTTATGGTAAAATAGCTTTAATCATTAAAAAGATAAAGATTAAGGTGTTGACCATGACAATAAAATTAAAAGAAATAGAAGCTTTATTAAAAAAAGAAAACTTATTAAAAGAATTTGTTACTAGTAACGGTTGGTTTTATAACCTACCCGTTTCAGATAAAGAATTAACTCATATTTCCTATGATTCAAGACAGGTAAACTCAGAGACATTATTCTTTTGTAAAGGATTGACCTTTAAAGAAGAGTACCTAGCCTCAGCAATTGAATTAGGTTTAGATTTTTACGTGTCAGAGACGCCTTACGAAGTGGAGTGCCAATTAGGGATTATTGTGACTGACATTAGAAAAGCCATGGCTTTGATTAGCATGCATTTTTATGATTTACCGCAAACCAATTTAACTTTAATTGGTTTTACAGGAACAAAAGGAAAAACAACAGCAGCTTACTTTACTAAGTTTATCTTAGATAAACATACCAATCATAAGACAGCTATGTTTTCGACTATGAATACTACATTAGATGGAGAAACTTATTTCAAATCTGCTTTAACCACGCCAGAATCACTAGATCTATATCGCATGATGGCTAAGGCAGTTAGTAACGGCATGACTCATCTAATTATGGAAGTTTCATCACAAGCCTATAAACTTCAACGAGTGTATGGCCTAACTTTTGATGTAGGGATTTTCTTAAATATTTCGCCAGATCATATTAGTCCTATAGAGCATCCTACTTTTGATGACTATTATTACTGTAAACGTCAATTGATCGAAAATTCTCGTTACATGATTTTAAATGGAGATACGACTGACTATCCTTTATTAAAAGAGATGACGGAAAGTCTTGAAGTGCCATATCTTTCATATAGTAGTAACAGAGAAGACTCCGACTATACATGGAGTAAACAACATGATGAGTTACTCACTTTTACTGTTGAATCTAACAAAGATCCTTTAAATATTAAAGATACTTACACGATTCAGTTAATGGGTGACTTTAATAAAGATAATGCGCTAGCTAGTATGATGACTGCAACTGTTGCTGGAGCAAGTCAAGAAGACTGTAAAGAAGGTTTAGCCGAAACTTTAGTCCCCGGAAGAATGGAGCATTTAACTCATCCAACAGGAGCTAATGTCTTTATTGATTACGCTCATAATTATTTGAGTTTAAAAAACTTATTGAGTTTTGCTAAAGAAACTCATCCAAACGGAAAAATCATTACTGTAATTGGTAGTACTGGTGACAAAGCGATTTCTAGACGAGCAGATTTTGGTAAAGTCTTAACTGAATTAACTGACATTGCTATTTTAACTGCTGACGACCCTGCTTCTGAGGATCCTCGTAAAATAGCTGAAGAAATTAGTCAGGCTATAACAAAGGATGAAGTAGAGCAACTTATCATCATTGACCGACAAGAAGCGATTCAACAGGCCTTAAGTCTAGCCACTGCTAATGATTCGGTTGTTCTGGCAGGAAAAGGTCAAGATAAATACCAAAAAATAGAGGGTGTTGATACACCATACCAAGGTGATTTTGAGATTGCTAAAGAGTGGATTGAGAGTCACTAAGAATAAAGGAGAATAAAAAATGATGTTACAAAACCGTGTGGCTAATGAAGTAGAACATCCACTAATCATTGATTTATGGGAACGTTCTGTTAGCCAAACACATTCCTTTTTAACACAAGAGGATCAAGCTTTTTTTAAAGAACATTTACCGAACTACTTGAATCAAGTAGAAGTCTTACTTTGGAAAGACGGCAAAGATATTATCGGATTCAGCGGGGTCACAAATGACAATTTGGATATGCTTTTTTTAGATCCTAATTTTATCGGTAAACAATACGGGAGTCATATTCTTAATTGGTTAGTAGCTAATAAAGGTGTGACACGACTAGATGTTAACGAGCAAAATGAAAAAGCAAAAGAGTTTTATCTTCAACATGGCTTTGTTGTTGCTTCTAGAAGCGACACAGATGGATTTGGAAAAAACTATCCTATTCTACACTTAGTTAAACAAGATTAAATAGAAGGTCTATTATGGCCTTCTATTTTTATACCCAACTAATACATGTGTTATAATATAAAAAAAAGAAAAAAGAGAGTGTGTTTAATAATGGAGAGAAAAAGGGCACGAAAACAACAAAAAAAGAATAAAAAAATAGTCTTTACCGTAGTTGGTATCTTAGGCGTGGGTGTTATTGCTGGAGGCAGTTACTTTGGCTATCAACACGTTCAAAAGAAAAAGAAAGAAGAGGCACTTAACTTATTTGTTGATAATCTTGAAAAAAGAGAATTTAACAAATTAGTGACAGCTTTTTCTAATGATAGTTTTAAGCAAGTGGGGATGACCAAAGAAGAGGTAATCGATAAATACAGCGCGATTTTTAATAGCATTGGATTATCTAAAATAGATGGAACGATTGATTCACCACTTAATAAGGATGATTTTTCCGTCAATGTTAAAATGGATACGCCTTTTGGTTCCTTAAAAGACCTTCATTATAAGGGAGAATTTGTTAAAGAGGGAAGTGACTACAAACTCTCTTGGAATTATTCTTTTATTTTCCCTGATATGGAAGAGGGGGACAAGGTGTTTATGAGCCATGAGATGCCTAAAAGGGGAACTATCTATGACATTAACAACAATCCCTTAGCAACGGAAACACAATACCCACAATACGGTATCGTTCCTAAAGAGTTAGGAGAAGGGGATACAAAGACAGAGAACCTAAAAAAAATCAGTGACGAACTAGATATATCTGTAGATGACATTAATCAATCACTGAGTCAAGGTTGGGTGAAAGAGGATTCTTTTGTGCCATTAAAAGTATTGTCTGGTGAGAAGAGTACAGCTGAAACCACCATTAACGGTTTACAAGTTCAAGGCATTAATAAGAGATATTACCCACTAAAAGAAGCTGCTGCCCATTTGATTGGCTATACAGGTAGTGTGACGGCTGAAGAAATTGAAAAAGACAGTTCCTTAAGTGGCTTTGATTCTGTTGGAAAAACAGGCTTGGAAGCGCAACTAGATAAAGAATTACGTGGTAGCCTTGGTGGAAAAATAGAAATCGTTGATAAAGAAGGGGCTCACAAGAAAACCTTGATTCAAAGTAAAGTTAAAGACGGCGAGGACGTTTACCTAACCATTGACGGTAATGTACAAACAGAGGCCTTTAAAGCCCTTAATAATTTACCCGGTTCAACTGTTGTCACTGAGCCTAAAAAAGGAGCCCTAAAAGCAGTTGTCAGCTCGCCTTCATATGATCCAAATGCCTTTGTTTTAGGTATGTCTGGAAAAGAATACGATGCCATCTCAAAAGATCCAAGCAATCCACTTTTAGCACGCTATTCAGTTGGCTATGCACCTGGTTCAACCTTTAAAACAATTACCGCAGCTATTGGTATTGATGAAAAAGTGACTACACCTGATAAACAACATACAATCGACGGTCTAAAATGGCAAAAAGATACTAGTTGGGGTGATTATTTCGTTACACGTGTTTCTGATGTGTCTCCTGTAACAATGGAAGATGCTTTAGTGTACTCGGATAATATCTATTTCTCTATGGAAGCTTTAGAAATGGGTGCTAAAAATTATTTAACTGGTTTGAAAAAATTTCCTTTTGGTGAAAAAATGAATGTCGGCATTCCAATGACTCCTGCTCAGATCAGTAATGATGATAACAAGATTGACTCTGATATCTTACTAGCAGATACGTCTTATGGACAGGGACAACTACTCATTAATCCAATCCAACAAGCAGTGATGTACTCAGCATTCCCTAATCAAGGGTCAGTCGTCATGCCTGTTATTAAGAAAGATGACAAAGCCAAAGTTATGAAAGACGTTGTGTCCAATCATGCTGCTCAATTAGTCACACAAGCACTAATTCAAACAGTTGAAAATCCTAATGGAACAGCTCACATATTAGCAACAGGGAGTAATAACATTGCAGCAAAAACAGGGACTGCAGAAATCAAAGAAAAACAAGATACCAAAGGACAAGAAAATAGTTTCATTTTAGCTTATGACAGTGTAGAAGGAAACTATCTAGTTGTTAGCATGTTAGAGAATGCTAAAGATACATCAGCAGTTTCTCAAAACAAAGAGTTTATTCAATCACTTCATTAAATCAACAAGGAGAAAAGACTATGAGTCTTATTGTACTAATGGGACCACAAGCAGTTGGTAAAATGACTGTGGGACGTGCTCTTGAAAAAAAGATAGATGGTAAGCTACTATTCAACCATCAGACAATTGATTTATTTGCTAATTTTTTAGGGTACACACCTGAAGCGTTTCGTTTATCAGATGAGACTCGGCTAGAGTTATTTAAAAGTTTTGTTAAGGGTAAAGAAACTAATAAGGTTAAAGATATTATTTTTACTGTATTAGTTGATTTTGATAGTCAGTCAGACATTGACTTTCTACAAAGTATGACTGATATTTTTCAAAACGCGGGAGAACCTGCCTATTTCATTGCGTTATCAGCAGATTTAGCTGTACGATTAGAGCGAAATGAACACGAGGAACGGCTCCTAGCTAAACCCTCAAAACGAGATTTAGACTTTTCAAAGAACGAGTTGATAACAAGCGTGACAAAGCATCGCTTAAACACGTCTCAAGAAGAGCTAAAACAGTTGTTTCCTGATGTCCAGTCTCTACTTATTGATAATACTCAGCTATCTCCTGAAGAAGTAGCTAATAAGATACATGCCTTTTTAATAGCGCATTAAAAAAATCAGCCGGAAGATTATTCTTCTGACTGATTTTTTTTGATATCGTTTATAGGTTCAATGATTATTTCATAAACCGCATTGTTCAGATGAGCTAATTGTTGAATGTGCTGTAATAATAGTAAAATCCAACTAAAAGCTAGACCAAATGCTAATAATTCAAAAACGGTTAGAGATAAGTAACCCACATTTTGAAAAAGGAAATTACAAACCAGTAGAGTAGCAGCAATCCCATAAGATACCACTAAAAACTCTCTAGTCACTTTAGGCAAAATCCAGCGTATACTTACAATTAGAATAATGATTAGATAAACAAGCATCTCAGCTGCTTTTGTATGCAGAGCATGTAATTGGCCAGTCCCATTATTAGGAAAGAAACCAACGCCTCCTAGAGAAATCGCAACAAGTGTTAATAAGATTCTTAATAAATTGACTTTAAAACCCGTGTAATCATTTTTCTTCAAGTTTACGAATAAATAGTCGATTAAAGCTACCATCAAAAAGGCAGATAACAATATCGTTAAATTAAACTGCCAACTACTAGTTGCTTCATTCGTTCCTAAAAAACTAAAATTGTATTGCCACCAGTGGCTCTCACTATTTGTTAACATAGAAAAGAATACACCACCAATGATTACAACGATTAAAACCGAAACAAGCATTGAAGAATCAAAGGTCAAAGCCGCATAGATCATGATGTAATTAATAATGGCTGTAAAAACAAAGAATATAGCCGTGGCTGTATAAATATCAAAACTAGCACCTTCAAAAGCCATACCGATAATCCAGAAAAAGGCTAAGATTCCTAATAATAGCATCACCATAAAAGAAACAATGATTGTTGGTACATTTCGCCACTGAATATCGGCTAAACGATAATTCTCTGGATTTTTTTTCTCTTTAATAAAAAAGGATATAAAAGAAACACTTCCTCCAAACAACCCAAAAAGTAAGACAGCCGAAGAGATGGAATTATCTCCAGTCATTAAAATTTGGCTATCGCCTAAAAAATAAAACAAAGCAAAAATAACTACACTACTAATAGCTGATGGCAATAAAAACCAACGAAGTGAAATCTTTTGTGTTTCAAAAGGGCTTTTCTTTTTTTCGATGACTAATTTTTGATGCTCTCGCTTTAATAATAAAGTCTCTTCACCTGACAAAGAAAAATATTCTTCAACTTCTTCAGGTAAAGTCACTTGAAATTTTGTCACTCATATACAACTCCTTTCTTTATATTATTTCAATTAATATAATCTCATATTGACTGAAAACTAACAAGAAAGTAAGTCAATAAACCTGTTATAAAATTCCCTTGTTTTTTGACCAATTAATGACGCCTGAAAGTAACAATAAGCTCATGATAGTTCCTTCACGGATAACAATTGGCAGTGTGAACACTAAAGAGATGCTGAGTGATAAAACAACACAACTAATATCTACGCCGTATCTTAATTGCGAAAAAGATAAGTGAGTTCTTTCAGCGACCAATTGACAAAAAAACTCAATCGGGAAGGTAATGGTAGCTAGCCTCACTACTTGTCCTGTACCAAAACCAGCAATGCAAACTCCTGCAATAAAAAGAAGCAGCTTACTAAGATAATTAGTCATGACTAAACTCTTGAAGAGACTGTAATACACGACGTTAATGACAAGACCAAAACTCAATGTAGCCAGTAACATTAAGATATATTTAACTAGTTTTTTCTCATTGTCGACCACAAAGCATGCTACAAGAAACAGTAAATTAATAAGGGACGTAACGGTGCCGATAGGAATCTCTGTTAAGTTAGATAAAGAAACATTTAGGGAATTAAACGAGCTAACGCCAATCCCTGCTTTAATAGTCATAGAAATCCCAAAAGCACTTATTAAGTAAAATAAAAGTGACATCATTATTTTTTTCAATTCAATTCTCCTTTCAAAACTAATAGTACATGGTTTAAAAAAATGGTAGTATGATATATAGCCTATTTTTGAAAGGAGTTTTTATGGAGAAAAGAATATTTAATCCCTCAACTGATTCATTTCCTTTTCATATCCCAGGAGTTAATCAGGCTGTCCTCACGGAATCGTCCCTTTTTTATTTCAAAAATAGAGAGTTTATTACAAAAGAGATGACTGAACTCAACTACTTATTTATTATCATAAAGGGAAGAGCTAAAGTGATTGCTAATCAAGAGAATGGCAAACGCATTATTTTACAGTTTCTAAAAGAGGCTGATTTAATCGGAGACTTATCTATTATTGACATTGAAGATGAAACAAAAGACGTTGTTTCTACAGGTGAGACTATTTGTCTAGGAATCCCTCTGACAGTCGTTAATGAGGCATTACTACAAGATAACTCTTTTTTACTCTTTCTCTCTCAAACGATTGGTAAAAAACTCTTGGCTCGTATGAATCATTTTAGAGAACAACAAACCCAAGAGGTAAAAATTCGCTTAGCTAAGTTACTTATGACTATTTCTTCTGACAATATGTATCAGGAGAAACATACAGAAATTGCCGAGTATCTAGGTGTAAGCTATAGGCACTACATGCATACATTTAAATATTTTAAAGATCTAGAAATACTTCAAAAAAAAGGGACTGCTTTTCAAGTAAATTTAGAAAAACTTCAACTTTATTTAGATTCCTCAGAGTAGTTCATAAGCTAGTCATAAGTTATTGATACAATAGAAAAATGATAAAAGAAGAGAGATGATGAGATGTTAGAATTAAAAGACATAAAAAAATACTACCATGTTGGTGATACGGTAACTAAAGCTCTAGATGGTGTCTCTGTTTCATTTAGAAGACAAGAATTCGTTGCTATCTTAGGAGCTAGTGGGTCTGGAAAAACCACAATGCTAAACGTTACAGGTGGTCTAGATAATTATGATTCGGGTGACATGATCATTGATGGTAAATCCACAAAAACCTTTAAAGATAGCGATTGGGATGCTTACCGAAATAATTCTATTGGATTTGTTTTCCAAAGTTACAACTTAATCAGTCACCTAGGTATTATTGAAAATGTAGAGCTAGGGATGACACTTAGTGGAGTTGACAAGAAAACCAAACGAGAACACGCTACTGAAGCCCTAAAAAGAGTGGGGCTAGAAGATCACATGAATAAAAAGCCTAATCAGCTATCCGGTGGTCAAATGCAGCGCGTGGCCATTGCTCGTGCCTTAGCGAACGATCCAGATATCCTGCTCTGTGACGAGCCAACAGGAGCATTAGATACTGAAACAAGCGTTCAAATAATGAATTTAATCAAAGAATTATCAAAAGAAAAATTGGTCATTATGGTAACTCATAACCCTGAACTGGCTTATGATTACGCTGATCGCATCATTGAATTTTCTGATGGAAAAATTAGAAAAGATTCCAAACCTCATCTAGAGAGTAAAAAACAAGATCAATTTAAACTTGTCCGAACAAAAATGAGTTTTTTCACTGCTCTTAATTTGTCTTTCAATAACTTAAAAACAAAAAAAGGAAGAACCTTTTTAACAGCTTTTGCTTCTAGTATCGGAATCATTAGTATAGGGATTGTTCTAGCCCTTTCAACGGGATTCCAAAAACAGATTGACCAAACACAATCAGAAACCTTGGCCAAGTTTCCGATTACAATCTCAAAAATAACTACTGATCAAACAACGAATCCGCAACATTCTTTAGGTAGCGAGAAAGGCAAATTTGCAACTAAAAAAGAGGTAACTGCTAAAACAAGCGAAGAAGATAAAATGCAACACATCAACAAAATAGATCAAGATTACATCGATTATTTGAAAAAGATGGACCCTGAATTAAATAGTAGTATCGGCTACACAAGAGCAGTTAACATGAACCTTTTAAGGAAAGTCGACGATCAAGTGAAACCAGTATCCTTTTCAAATGCGAAAGATTCATCTGGCGTTTCGATGTCTAGTACCATGAGCAACATGACTGGGATTGGCGTATCTTCATTTCCAACCAATATGAATGGAAAAGACAATGAGTTTTTAACAGAAAACTATACTCTTTTAGCTGGGGACTATCCAAAAGAAGCAACTGACATTGTCTTAATTGTCGATAGAAACAACAGTACTAACATCAATAGCTTAAAAAACATCGGTTTTGATGTGAAAGAAGACACTGAATTACCTTTTAATGACATTATCGGAACAGAAGTCAAACTCGTTCATAACAATGATTTTTACGCAAAGCTTCCAACAGATAATTTTATACCAAATACCGATTATGAAGCTCTCTACAATAGTAAAAACAATGATACGTTAAAAGTTAGCGGAATTCTTCGAGTGAAGTCATCTTCAACAATGAACCTTTTAGCACCAGGATTTGCTTACAGCAATGAATTAACGTCAAAAATCGTCACAGATAATGAAAATTCAGACATTGTCAAAGCACAAAAAGACAGTGATGTTAATGTCATGAGCAATGAAGCTCTTGACGAATCTGGTAAAGAAAACTTTTTAGCCTATCTAGGCGGAAGTAGTATTCCAGCAAGTATCATGATTTATCCAAATAACTATGGCAACAAAGATGATGTCTTAGCTTATCTCGATAAATACAACAAAGAAAAAGACAAAGAAGACAAGATTTTATACTCTGACTTAGCTGGAACCATGACTGATTTAACGGGTGGTCTAATGGACGCTGTGACTTATGTTTTAGTTGCTTTTGCAGGTATCTCTCTTGTAACTAGTATGATTATGATTGGTATTATTACGTATACATCAGTCCTAGAAAGAACAAAGGAAATAGGCGTTCTTAAAGCACTAGGGGCTAGAAAGAAAGATATTACTCGTGTCTTTGATGCTGAAACATGTATTTTAGGAATTGCCTCTGGTACCTTAGGAGTGACTATTGCGTACTTAGCCACATTCCCGATTAATAGCTTACTCTATAATCTAACAGACTTAAAAAATGTCGCTCAGTTAAATCCAGTTCACGGAATCATTCTTATTGTCGTGTCAACTGTCTTAACAATGATTGGTGGACACATTCCAGCCAAAATAGCAGCGAAAAAAGACGCTGCCATTGCTTTAAGAGCGGATTAAAAATAATCAAGCCTACCATAAAAGAACTAGCGTTCGACATGTGGTAGGCTTTTGTTTATACTTAAGACATCATTAAAAAGGGAGTAGTTAGATGACTGATATAAACAACATTAAAACAATACTTGAAGGGAATCATGAACTTATAGGTATACTAAAAATTGTTGAGTCACTCCATTTAGCAGATTCATGGTTATGTGCTGGAACGATAAGGAATTATATTTGGGACATTCTTTCAAACAAGAAGGAATTAACCTGTTATTCAGACATCGATGTGATTTTTTATGATCCAAATATCACTTATGAAGAAACCTTAGAATTGGAACAAGACTTAATTCAAAGGTATCCAAATTACAATTGGGAATTAAAAAATCAAGTCTACATGCATATCCATAACCCCAACACAGCAGTTTATACGTCCTCATATGATGCTATTTCCAAATTTCCTGAAACATGTACTGCTATAGGAGCCCGTATAAATAAGGGGAATATTGAATTAATAGCACCTCATGGCATAGAAGACCTTGTCAATTTTGGTGTAAAACCAACTCCTTTTTTTAAGAACGATTCCGAACGAATGGCTCTATTCATCAAACGAGTAACTCATAAAAAATGGCACTTGCGATGGCCTCAACTATCAATTGAAGATAATAATATTATGTAAACCTCTATAAATTAAAAAGGATATGACAATGATCGTCATATCCTTTTACTCACTCCATAGATCATTCATGGCATTTCTTTGTTCCTTATCAACGATGTGAGTATAAATTGAGGTAGCACTAGTTCCTGTTTGGCCTAATTGATGAGAAACTGTTAGCAGGCTATTCGTTTTTTTATAAAGTTGTGTACCGACTGTGTGACGCAATTTATGTGGTGTTATTCGTACTTTAAAGGCAGTAGAATACTTAGCAACCAATTTTTCCACTGTAGAAGGCTCAATTTGTTTTGCTTTACCCTTAAAAGTTGTTAAAAATAAGGCTTTTTGACTTGCTTCAGGTTGATACAAAGTGACTCTGCTTTCTTGGTAGTCGATAATATAGTCTATAAATAATGAAGAGATAAGGGCCGTATCTTTAAATCCACCTTTCCGAATTACGGTTGCTTCTAAATTGACTGTATCTAAGTCACTAACTTGCATGTTAACTAATTCTGATAAACGCATACCAGTACCTAGAAACAGAGCAATAATAGCAAGGTCTCTGATTTTATTTCGTCTAAATGCTGCAATAGCTTGATGACTTTTTAATGTTCCTTCATAATCTTGATCAATATAGTATAGAAATAAAATAGCTTCATCATCAAGTAACAGCTTCTTTTCTATGGCTCGTGAACGCTCTTGAAGGGTAGTTGTTGCTCTAACATTTTCAATTTTTAGCATTACATTTTGCTTCAAATATGTCTGATTATTCTCATCTTCGGTTTGAGTGCTTAAATAATTAAACAGAGAACGTAGGGCAGTTAATGTTCGTTGAACAGTCACAAAAGAACGACTTCGATTGTCTGTTGAGGTCCCATTCTTAGGGCCATGCATCAAGTGAGATTTGTAAAGCTCTAAATCTTCTTTACGAAGTCTATCTAAATCCTCTAAGGTAACAGATTGAACAGAGGAGGTGATAGATTCTTCTTGAAGCCACTCAAAAAAACGTCGGTATTCCTTAGCATATTCATATAAGGTAACCGTTGAGTAGGGAACTAAACTTTTTGAGTGAATATATTCGTTAACAAACCAGGGCAGAGTAGCTTGTTCTAATTCTAGTAGATTATTTATTTTTTCATGTCTCATGTTAGAGGTCCTTTCTTTCAAAAGAGAACATACGTTCATATGTTTATTATAGTAAAAACAAAGAGGTAAGTCAAAGTTAACTGTAATTATATTATGTCTACCATTACGGAAAGATGAAACTTTCAAGAAAGGTAGATTTATCATTTTATTGATGATGTAACAGATGCACACAGATCACTTGTAGTGACTTTTCAAACTTTATTATTAATAATCCTATTAGTAACAGCAATCTACATCAATCAGTTTATTGTATGATTATCATCTAAACATCTAAATCACTGAATTCGACTGGTTTTACACGTATTTAGAGTTTACATGCATATTAAAAAGCTCATTTGAATTTAGTTTTTATTGGTTACTTAAATTGACTGATTCATCTAATTAACTTAGTTAACTGTATAAGTAACTCGCAAATCAATGACTAATGACTTAGATAAAAACTAATTGATGTATCCGAATCATAGTTTAAACTGTGCACACTAATAAAAACTTTGTACTGAATTAAGTTGCTAACACATCTTTAAACTAAAAGAATAAACGGATCAATCTGATGTATTCATATAATCATTAGATACATAGTATTATTTATGTGTTTGAACCTCTCTTTAATCAACTTGGTTTAATATATATTATGTAAACCAACGATAAATTTTATTATCCCCTCTAGTGTAAGTACTACATAAAAAGAAAAAAGACTAAACAACTACCTTATCGTTGTTTAGTCTTTTTGGGTTGAACTGAGCAAGATTTGCGAATAAACATATTATGTAGCATCAACAAAATCCCGGTAACTTGAAGAATACCTGCAATATTAAATACTATTGATGAATATGCCGTTTGATCAAACAAAGTAAATAACATCAATGAACTAATAATCATAACAGTTGCTATTTTGCTTTGTTTATTGTTGTTCCAACACATAAAATCACTCCTAAAGAGAATCTAATATCAATTATAAGCATCTTTTAAGGATTCGTACACTTTTATGATTCTTTAACAAATAAAGGAAGCTTTTCTAAAAAAATCAAGTCGCTTCGATTAGCTGCTTCTCCTTCTGCTAAAATGGCTGCTTGAAGGATTACTCTTGCTCCTGTTTAATCCAGTTGATGTGTTTTTTATGCTTATTTTCGAATCGCTCTACTTTATGGCGGTTCCCACAAATTTTCATAGAACACCACTTTCTTCGACCTGTTTGGTTAATAAAAAGTAATGGACAGTCCTTATTAGCACAAGAACTTAACTTGTTGATGTCTCCAGACTCCACTAATTTAGCTAAAGAGAAATGGATCAGACACTTAATACCAGCAACGCCACTATCTACTGGAACGTACAATGGAATTGTATCTACAAACACTAATCTAATTGGATGGGCTAACAAACTATCTTCAATTACTTTTTGTAACGTCGAAATCTCTTCCTCTTGTCGAGAAATAGCTGTTAAAAGTAAATATAGCTTATCTCTTAACTCAATAATATCATCAAGACTATCTGTACATTCTAAACAAGTATTAAAGATAGAAAGCTGTGTGTTATATTCTAAGTCGTCCATTAACGGTTGCTCGGTCCAATTTTCTAAACTACTGAGAGAATCGATCAGTTCAATGAGTTTTCCATTTCGAAATAGTTGAGAATTAATAAAATTCAACGCAATATTATTTGTGATATTAGGTAATTCATTCATCCAGTTCGTCTCCTTTAATATACAAAAGTTTTCTCTATTATAGCATAATTTTAACCCTAATAAGAACTAAATAGAGGTTAGTTTTCAATGAACTAACCTCTAACAATTAAAACGATAGGTTAAAACATCAAAAAAACTATGAGATTTACTAATGTAAAAAAATCTCATAGTGCTCTATTTTTCTTTTATTTAAAGTAATGACTTGTTTTAACTCGCCCTTATTTTGACGAATAATGTGTCTTGAGACTGTATTTGTTTCATCACATGTCAACAAGCAGTGAGATAAGCCTACTTCATTTTTGGCGTATGTTAAAGCTAGTTTTAACCCTTGATTAGCATACCCTTTACCTCTATCACTCGGCCTGATAGAATAGCCGATATGTCCACCCTCTAATTCATGATAAGGCAATAACCTATAGCGACAATCAATGCATCCGACTAAATGATGGTCCTTATTAACAATAAACCACTGTTTTGTTTTTACTTGATTTTTATTCGGTTTATTAAAAAGAGCTATAACTTTCCTTTTCCAATCTCTAATAGTCATCGCACTTGTTAAGCCGTTACTTCCATGAATAATTTCTTTATTTTTTAAGAATTCTCTTTTAAATAGAGCTATTTCTTTCTCTGGTACCTCATCTACTAGGACTAATTCGATCTCTATTGTGATCTCTCCCCTCTCTAACTTATAAAACTAGCAACTACTACTAAAACAATATACATCTTAGGTTCAAAAGATAAGAAACGGCTTGATTGAAACAGATTAATCGGTGTTATTTGTTTCAAGATTAATCTTGAAAATAGTTTATATATAAGCCAACCTATCACTGCTCCTAGAGTATTCATGATTAAGTCATTCACATCTGTTGCTCTACTTCTAACAAATAATTGACTTATTTCAATCAGTAGCGACACATAAAAGCCGTAGCGGACTGTTTGTTTAAAGTCATCATATTTCGTCCACATTAAAGGTAAGATGATTCCTAGTGGGATAAACATCACTATGTTCAAGTAATCCGATATCCCCACACCACCAATAAAAGGAATCAAGTTAATATTTGGATCGAATATAGTCCCCTGAACGTTTAGAACCCTTTGCCAATTTGATAGACTAGGAAAACCAACAACCTCTTTAAACATAATAAATAAATAGATAGTAAACAAGTAACCTATCACATAATGAGTCTTTTCTTTGTATTTCATAACTTTCTCAAATAATTGCTGTTGTCTGTAATAATAATAGGTTAACACCATAAAAGCTATTATGACACTTATCATAAAAACACCTCCTTAGATACATTATATCTAAGGAGGTGCCTCAAAATAAATAGGGCTTTGGTTGTGTTTAGGTTTACATAATAAAATTATATCTACCTATTTACAGAAGTACCTACTCTGTTCATAGTATGTCTTAATCCTCTAATAGCAATTGAGATAGCGTAGATATTTTCAACTGGGGCTAAACCACTATAGCCTGCATCACCAATATGTTGAATGTCCACACCACAAATTTTATTTCTAATAGCTAATTGTTTCACTGTTTCTTCATCGGCACTTTCTTGGCTTGTTCCAATTGCCGACATAGATAGCGCCCCGTTTTTCCTAATATACTTCACTGCATCTCTAACATCTTCATCCGTTACACCTGGAATAGTCCCAACTGCTGGAAGTAATACAATGTCAGCACCTGCTTCAACAAAAGACTCGATAGCTGTCATATTAACAACCTCTTCGTCAACTCCGGCTCCGTGCATTTTTCCTGCAATAATCAGTCCAAAAAAGTGTTGCTTAGCTAATTTGATGGCATCAGCTATTTTTTTATTACTAACTCCAGTCCCAGGGTTTCCTGTTAAACAGATAAAATCAACACCTAATTTTTGTGCTTCTTGTAGGGTTTCTTTACTACATTTCCGACCTTCTGAAATGTTAGTAAGGGGTTGATTCATTAAAGACTCGCTATCCACGGGTTCTAAATTAATCCCAATAGGACGTCCTGTTAAATGTTTTAGTTGATCAATTGGGTTCTTCCTTAAACCAGTGGGATTATTAACATCTTCTAGAATTTCTTGTAAATTCGCACTTCCTGGTAATCCCATAACAACAGGATTAAACACATCAAAGCCATTTAATAGAATCAAATCAGCTCCGTAAGCACTTGCTAATTCTGCATTTGTAATATCCCCAGCGACTGATTGAGAAATAGCCACATTCTCTGAACAGATGATTCTACCTTCTGATGCTTTAATGGCTTGTTTTAAATCCATAGGAGTCATCTTTTTAATTTCACTTGCTGTACAACTTAGTAATCTTTTCACCATTATCATTAAGGCTCCCTTGCTTTTATTTACTCTAATTATATTAGATATCTATAAAATCTGCTAGAGCTTGTTTCTATTAATTAAAGAAATTTAACACATCCTGCATAGTTAACTCTTTCTTTTGATCCTTTGGAATATCATAAACGATTTGACCTGCTTCAAGAACAATCAAACGATTACCATAAGTCAAGGCGTCTTCCATACGGTGAGTAATCATTAAGCAACTCAGCTGATTTTCACTAACGATTTTTTGGGTTAGTGTCATTATTTGTTGGGCTGTTTTAGGATCAAGAGCAGCTGTATGCTCATCAAGTAAAAGTAAATCCGGCTTTTGGATAGTGGACATTAGTAGACTTAATGCCTGACGTTGGCCTCCTGATAAACTACCTGTTGGTGTATCAAGATGGTTTTCTAGTCCGTTGCCAATGGTTTGGCATAATTGATAAAATGACTCTTTTTGCTCTTTTAATTTTCTAAAAGCCAGCCCTCTTTTTTGTCCTCTTTTACTAGCTAAAAGTAAGTTTTCAGCAACAGTCATTCTTGGAGCTGTCCCTAATTTTGGATCCTGAAACACGCGACCAATAAAGTTGGCACGTTTTTCTTCAGATAAGTGATTAATAGATTTATCATCAAGTAACACATTCCCTGACGTTAACTTCATATTCCCACTAATCACATTAAACAAAGTAGATTTCCCTGCACCATTACCACCAAGTATCGTAATAAAATCGCCTTTATTAATCGTTAAATTCAGGTTATTCATAATCAGACGCTCTGAGTCAGTCTTTTTGATACCATTTTGAATACTTATAATGCCTTCACTCATTTTATTTCCCCCTTACGTGCTGGTAATAACTTGTTCTTGAACTGCGGAATCATTAAACAAATTCCTAAAATCACTGATGAGTAGATTTTTAAATAAGTGGTATCTAGCTTTAATTGAATGACTAATAAGATTAACAACTGATACAACACACTTCCGACCACAATTGCAATTAAGCGTTCAAAGAGCGTTAATTCACCAAAGAGTAGTTCACCTAAGATAATAGAGGCAAGACCGATAACAATTACGCCTATTCCTTTGTTCACATCTGCATAACCTTCACTTTGAGAAATTAAAGCGCCAGATAAAGCAATAATCCCATTTGAAATAGTTAATCCAAGTATTTTCATACGGTCTGTATGAATACCGAATGATTTAGCCATACTTTCATTATCTCCTGTAGCAATATAAGCTTGACCTAAATCTGTGTTTAAAAAGAGAATGATACCTCCAATCACTATGACTAAAATAAGAAATGAGATAATAATTTTATCGTAGTTAGGTGGTAGATTTAAAAAGTTTAACACGTCAAAGAGCTTCTTTTGATTTAGCAGAGATAAGTTAGGTGACTTCATAACAAAAAGCATAACGGAGTTAAGTCCACTCATCACAAGAATCCCTGACAAGATAATAGGTATTTTTCCTTTTGTGAAAAGTAAACCTGTCACAAGACCTGCTGCCATACCAGCTAATACACCTAAAAGTGTTGCCAGAATAGGTGACATACCGTGAGTAATAGCCGTCACACAGACAGCTCCTCCTAATGGAAAACTACCTTCTGTTGTTAAATCTGGAAAATCTAATATTCTAAAGGTTAGGAAAATCCCTAAGCCCAGTACTGCCCATAAAAACCCTTGTGCAATGGTTGAAATAATCATTTACTTTCTCCTCCTACTATTTTGGCTTGTTTCACTAAGTCACTTGTTAATGTAATACCAAAATTGTCTGCTTGTTTTTTATTGATAATGATATCACCTGTTTCAAATGTATAGATAGGAGTTGTTGCTGGTTGACTCTTTCCTGTTAACACATCTGCTACCATTTTTCCGGTTTGAACACCTAGCTCATATTGATTAATTCCTACAGTTGCTAGGCCTCCTTGTTCAACCATTGTATCAACTGACGGAATCACTGGAATGTGGTGTTGATTCGCTACATCTACAATCGTTTGCATCGCATTAGCCATTGTGTTATCTGTTGGAACATACACAAAATCTACTTCTCTAGCCATTACTTGCATCATCTGAGAAATTTCATTTGTCGATGGAACAGGATATTTTCTTACTTCATATCCTGAGCGACTAGCCTCTTCTGAAATCTTTTTTACTTGGTAGGCGGAGTTATCTTCAGCTGAAGAGTATAAAATCCCCATCATTTTCTTTTCAGGTAGTAATTGTTTAACAAGTTCCATCTGTGCTTTAACAGGTGCTTGATCACTTACACCAGTGACGTTCCCACCTGGACGCTCATTACTAGTGACTAATCCCGCACTTTGAGGGTCACTTATAGCTCCTAAAATAATCGGCGTTGTTTGAGTTTGATTGGCTAAGGCTTGAGCAGCAGGTGTCGCAATCCCGACTAATACATCTGATTTTTCGTTTATCAAGTGCTGGCTCATACTAGTTAGTTTACTTTGATCAGCTTGTCCGTTTTGGAAGACTAGACGAACAGTTTCTCCATCTTTAAATCCTTCTTTGGCTAAAGCATCAACCATTCCCTTATAAATGTCATCAAGAGCAGGGTGACTCACATATTGTAAAATTCCTACTGTGGGTATTTCTTGTTTCTTGTCACTCTGGCTTTGACTAGAGATATCTTTTATAAAACTAACACCTATGACCATTCCTATTACTGCAATAGCAGCCATTAATCGTTTATTTTTCATTTTCATTTCCTCCTAATAAATAAAAAAATAAGCACAAACCAAAATACAATGGTTTGTGCTTATTCTATGTCTAGAAAAACAAAAACCGCATTATCTATGCGGTGGAATTCATTTCTTACCTGACATAGATACATTCTTTTAGAAAATTTCTAAAAAGTCGTATCCACGCCAAAAAGTTAGCCTAAATACAACTACCTACGCCAAGTTTGCCATGAAAATGTATTAATTTGTTTGTGTGATTTATATTGCAGTTGTTCTTTCATGACAATCCCTCTTTCTCGTTTGTAATTGTATTTATCCTACACCTATATGTTTTGCCTGTCAACTATGTTATTCAAAAAATACTTCTGATGTGTGAGTCACATCTCCTGAACTAGTCGTACCATCTTCACTAGGTACACCTTCTTGATTATCTGTTTTAGGCGCTTCTTCTTGTTTTCGAATTGGTTTTTTACGCTCAATTTTCGGATGAATGATTTGGTTCACTTCATTAATAACTTCCTCATAACCACCTTCTAATTGATTAAAGCTATAACGACCTAATTCTTTACCATTCTCAACAACTATAAAGGTGTTTTTATCCTTGATACCTAGATTTTTAATCACTTTTGAGCTGTCGTAAATTGGTTGGTAAATATAGACTGTTTTTGGCAAGCCTTCAATAGTTGATTTCTCGTTAAACATCTTTTTAATATCATTAAATCCTTTATTATCTACTGGATCGACAATTCCGATAATGACTTGCTCTTTACTTGTCATTAATTTGGTTAGCTCATCTTCCTGAATACTCTTAAATTGCTTATTTTTATATGTTGTTTTAGCAACTGATTCAATTTGTTGTTCTCTAATCGTGCCTCGGTACACCGCAATAAACAGATTCATTGTAATGATTGCTATCAGTATGGCAATCAAACATCCGATTACTTTTTTATTTTTTAGAAGGACTAAAAGTTCATCTAATAGGTTACTCATTTCAAAACCACCTTAACTTCTTAATGGACCAATTATAACCTAAAAGCAATTAATTGAGAATAGAAAGTCTAGGATATTCTTAAATCAACAGTCTTCAGACCTTTTCCTCTATATTTTTAAGGCTAATTAGTATATAATGTTATAATTGTAAAGCAATCAAAAAATGATTAGGAGTGTACTTATTTTGACAAAAGAACTTAACAAATGTCCTAATTGTGGTCATCAATTTAAAGATGGGGAAGAATATTGCCCTAATTGTGATCTGTTTATTCCAGTTAGTGATCAAACAGATGCTGATAACACTTTCGATCCAAACCAAACTAAACAATTTAAGACATTTAAAGAAATAGAAACCACAAAAAACGAAACAGAGCAACCGACTGAATCTTTATTCAAGCATCGTAATATCAAAGCTGATAGCATCGATGAGTCTGAGGAAAAGCCAGTTAGTCAACCTGAGACGACTATTGAAGAAGTTCCTAGTGAACCAGTCGTTGAAACACCTTCTGAAAAAGAAGATATCACTACTTCTGAAAAAACACCTGACACAGAAATGGTAGAGGACAAAGAGCTATCAGTTGAATCTGAGGAAACAATTGATTTAGATGCTACTGTACCTTTAGATTTTGATGAAGAAGACTTAGCTAATGAGCCGATACCTTCTACTCAAACAATTGAGCCTACAACACCTAAGGAAGACGACATTGAAGGAAGTGTCTCTAAACCATTAGAAACAAGTATTTCTTCTCGTCAAACTACAAATGAGCCTAAAAAGAAAACAACACGAAATGCTGTTATTGGCTTATCTGCTGCTGCACTTCTAGCTATTGGCGGCTTTACTGTTTACTCGTCTCAGCAAAAAAAGGCTGTTGAAAAAGATCGAGTCGCATTAGTTGATACAACAAAAAATGCAATTGATTCCCTCTTCTCTTCTAAAGATCAAGTCTTTTTAAAAGATGATTTATCTAAAGCTGATTTTGACTTAGCTAGTAAAGATTTAGAAAAGTTAAAAGGAAAAGAAGGATATGACCAACTTAAAGAAAGCTATGACGAAGCAGAAGCTAAGTTTAATAAGCAACAAGGGTTAAACGACTTATTTAAATCTCCTATTATAAAGGGGAAAACTCTTGAATCTGATGTTTATGTTAAAAATAGCGATAATATATCATTAACACGAATTGAAGAAGAAAAAGATGGTTTCGATATCCTGTTTAACAAAGCTTTTGATGAAGCAAAAAAACAGAAAGATGCTTTGAAAAAAGTAGAAGATAAAATAGTTGTCGTCTATAAAGATGATTCTGTTGTTAAATCAGCTACTCGTGAACAGTTAGACGAAGCACAAGCTCTTGTTAAAGAGATACCTGATGAAGAGGTCCAAAAAGAATTTTTAGCTGAGTTGAAAAAAGTTGATACTTTTATAGCTGAATCTGAGAAAAGTAAAAAAGAAGCTGAGGCTCTTGCGCTAGAAGCACAACAAAATGCGACACCTCCTGCTACTCAAAACAATACGAACACTCAAGGTAATACACAATACAACAACCCAGGCACTAATAACCGTTGGGGAAATCGTCAAGATGCTGTGATTGATTACAACGATCCAGCATGGGCTTGGAACCCAGGTATTCAAGAAAAAGTTATGACTGAAGTTATTAACCGTGGCTATGTTGTTGAAGGTGGCTATACTTTAGTTCCTAAATATATTGAAAATGGTGAAGGTTACTATGATTTATATGCAACAACCAATTCAAAAATCTTCCCAAAAAGTAAACCTGAGGAGTTTCCTCTTTATGTTGTCACAATCAATGTAAAAACTGGTTGGTTTAAAGGAAATGGCCCTAACTAAAATCTTGCAGAGACCAACCCCTTTGCGGTTGGTCTTTTTGTTTGAATTGATTAAATAAAAGGAGGCTATTTTATGTCTTTTGATGGTATATTTACTCACTTGATGACTAAGGAACTTAACGCTACCTTATCTGGTGGACGTATTTCCAAAATTCATCAACCCTACGAAAATGAGTTAATGCTTGTTATTAGAAGTAGCGGAAAGAACCACACACTTTTACTTTCTGCTCACCCAACTTATGCTCGTGTTCAAATTACTGATATTCAGTACAAAAACCCACAAACACCACCTAACTTTTGTATGGTCATGAGAAAGCATTTAGATGGCAGTATTCTAGAGCGTGTGGAGCAACTAACAAATGACCGTGTCATGAATTTCTTTTTCACTAGTCGTAATGAATTAGGTGATTTAGAAAACATTGTTTTATCCGTTGAGCTTATGGGGAGACACAGTAATGTTATTCTATATAACGAAGCGACAAACAAAATTATTGATGCGATTAAACATGTTGGCATTAGTGTTAACTCCTATCGTACCATTTTACCTGGAGCTACTTACATTGCCCCACCCCAACAAAACACGTTGAATCCTTTTGATGTTAAGGTAGAAAAACTATTCGAATTAGTAAAAACAGCTGAGACCTTTGATGCCTCTTTTATCCAATCTCATTTTCAAGGATTTGGTAAAGATACGGCTAGAGAGTTGGCTTTCCAATTAGATAAACATCCAAAAGAAAAAATAAACACTTGGTTAGCTTTTTTCACTTGCTTAACCACAAATACTCGACCAACCTTGAGTACTTATGACAATAAGTCTTTCTTCACACCTATTCCTTTTGATAGTTTGGGTGAGGAACACGTTCATTTTGACAATTTAAGTCATCTTCTTGATGCTTTTTACGAAGGGAAAGCAGAACGTGATCGCGTGAAGCAACAAGCAGGTGAACTCATTAGAAAAGTTAAGAACGATCAAATAAAAATAAGCAACAAAATCAAAAAGTTAGAAAAATCTTTAGTAGATGCTGATCATGCAGAAATTTTTCGCATTAAGGGTGAGCTCTTAACAACTTTCTTACATGAAGTTCCACGCGGGGCTAAAGAAGTGACTTTGGCTAATTACTATGAGGAGAATCAAGATATTGTGATTTCCCTAAACGAAGCCCTCTCACCTAACCAAAATGCTCAGAAATACTTTCAACGTTATCAAAAGCTCAAAAACAGTGTCAAAATTGTGAAGGAGCAATTAGAAAAAGCAAAATACGAATTACTCTACTTACAATCTGTAGAAGATCAACTCACTCTAGCTTCACCTAAAGATATTGATGTCATTCGTGAGGAATTACTTGCCGAAAAATATGTTAAAGATAAACAGAAAAGCAAAAAGTCTAAACCTGTTAAAAGTAAGCCTGAAACTTTTTATTCTTCTAAAGGCGTCACCATTTTAGTTGGTAAAAATAATTTACAAAATGATCAGTTAACACTTAAAACAGCTAGTAAAACTGATATTTGGTTACATGCTAAAGATATCCCTGGCTCACATGTGATTATTAAAGAGTCTAATCCTGACAATGACACGTTACTAGAAGCAGCTCAACTTGCAGCTTACTATTCTAAGTACCGACTGTCTTCTCAAGTACCTGTAGATTACGTGCATGTGAAACATGTCAAAAAACCAAACGGCTCAAAACCCGGTTATGTTATTTATGAAAATCAACAAACTCTTTTTGTGACACCTGAAAAAGAGATAATCGAAAATGCATTATTAAATGGAGGTCAATTATGAGATTTAGAGAAGCATTACTCATATTTTTAGGAATTAGTCTGTTAGCATTTGGTATTAGTTATTTTATCTACCGTTGGATTTTTAAGAAAGATTTGAAAAACTGGAAAATCAATGTTTCCATGATAGTTGTGTCACTTATTGGTTTAACCATGTTTTTACCTCAAACAATTACCTTTGTTAAAGAAAAAAAAGGCATTGTTAACCATGCAAACATTCAGTACGTCAGTGCTAAAAAAGTCGTTAGTTATGCCAACTCGAGAGATCGTTTATTATTACCAACTGCTTATGACACAATCGAAAATACCCACCCTTCTATTGTTCATTTCCCTAAAGAATGGAATGGATATAAATATTGGATGGGAATCACAGCTTATCCTAAGGGAGACGCCACTTATGAAAATCCACATGTGTTTAAATCAAATGATTTAATTACTTGGATACCTGATGAGCATAATCCTTTAGATGAGCCAAAATCAGCTAAATACAACGGTAAAACACCTTTACAATATGATTCAGATACCAATATCATTTATAACGAAGAGGAAGACCGCTTAGAGCTATACTGGCGTTATGTAGATGATATTTCTGGTGGCGTTACTATTTACCGTATTGATTCAAAAGACGGTAAAACTTGGTCAGATAAAACAGTCATTCATCAAGCAAACAGACAAAAAGGCGACTGGATTTCCCCTGCTTTCATTAAAGATGAAAATGGCTACCAAGTATGGTACGTTGCTAATGGTTTTAGAATTTGGCACCGAACTAGTAAAGATGGTCTAAAATGGAGTAAACCAACTGAAGTTAAAATGAAGTATTCAAATTCTGACAGCATGCATCACTGGCATTTAGATGTGCAAAAAACAGATTTAGGCTATGAAACAGTCGTATCAGGATTTGAATCTAAAGGTAAAATTCAATTGTCACAAAGACACGTGATGAATCTTTACTACTCAAAATCAAGCGATGGAACAAACTGGGATGAACTAACACCGATTATCTTCCCTTCAAAAGAGAAAAATCAATTTGATGGTAAAGGACTTTATAAAAGTGCTTTAATGAAAGAAAACGGTAAGTATTATGTCTTTTATAGTGGTATTGGCTTTGATGATACAAGAGGTATCGGACTAGCATATGGAAAAGATATCTTTAATCTAAAAGGATTAAATTATTCTGATACGTCAGATTTACATTAATGAATAAAAAGCGACTAAAAATAAGATTTTTTAGTCGCTTTTTTTATGGTTCTTTCACAAATATTTAATGTGTCATATCAAATACTTATGTTGTTTTAATCTAACGCTCATTTGAGACTTATTTTCTTTTTTTTTAATTGTCACAGTCATTGAAAATCTTTATCATAGAAAGGTATTGAAAATTTAAGGAGTGATAAAATGAGTGATTCAAAGCAACTTAGATGGTACAACGTGGCCATCATTGCCTTTGTATCAGTTTGGGGACTAGGAAACGTTGTTAATAACTATGCAACACAAGGTTTATCCGTAATTGTGTCATGGGTATTAATTATGATTTTTTACTTTGTTCCCTATGCGTTAATCGTTGGTCAATTAGGTTCAACGTTTAAGGACAGTACTGGTGGGGTTAGTAGTTGGGTAAAAAATACGACTACTAAAAGAATTGGTTACTTTGCGGCATGGACTTATTGGGTAGTACATATCCCTTACCTAGCGCAAAAACCACAAGGAATCTTGATTTCTATAAGCTGGATTTTTAAACAAAATGGTGATTTCATCAATACAGTAAGTGCAACTACTATTGCCATGATTTGTTTAGTTATCTTCTTATTCTTCTTATGGATTTCTTCAAAAGGGTTAACAACTCTTAAACGTATCGGTGGAATAGCCGGAACAGCCATGTTTATTATGTCATTATTATTCATTTTACTAGCTGTATCTGCTCCCGCTATTACAGGCGCTACATTTGCTACACCAGATATGGGAAACATCAAATCATATCTACCGAAGTTTGACTTTGCCTATTTCACAACGATTTCTATGTTAGTGTTCGCTGTTGGTGGAGCTGAAAAAATTTCACCTTATGTTAACGAAACAAAAAATGCCTCTAAGGAATTCCCTAAAGGTATGTTAGTTTTAGCTATTATGATCGCTGTTTGTGCGATTTTAGGTTCATTCTCTATGGGAATGCTATTCGATAGCAACAATATTCCAAACGATTTAATGGCCAATGGTGCTTATGAAGCATTTGGTAAATTAGGTGCTTATTACAACGTTGGTAACTTATTTGTTATTATTTATGCAATTGCTCAAATGCTTGCTCAAATTTCAGCTTTGGCCTTCTCAATTGATGCGCCATTAAAAATATTATTGGCTGACTCTGACAAAGAATTTATTCCAGAAAGCTTCTCTAAAGCTAACGACAAAGGAACACCCGTTAAAGGTTATATTTTAACAGGTATCTTAGTAAGTGTCTTAATCATCGTTCCTGCATTAGGAATCGAAAACATGAACGAGAACTACAAATGGTTACTTAACCTAAACTCAATCGTTATGCCTTTGCGTTATCTATGGGTATTCTTTGCTTACATGATGGTTAACAAAATGCATAAAGAGTTCCATTCAGATTACAAATTCATCAAAAATCCAAAAATTGGATACATTGTTGGTTTATGGTGTTTCTTATTTACTGCTTTTGCTTGTATTTTAGGTGCAGTTCCTAAAGTACCTTACGCAGAAAATCCAAAAGCATTTATTTTCCAATTAGCAATGAATATTATTACGCCAATCGTCTTAATTAGTTTAGGAGCTATTTTCCCTTACTTTGCAAGAAGAGCGCAAAAAAAAGCTTAATTTATAACAGGTTATCTAATGAAAGATAACCTGTTTTTTTTACATATTCCCTATTTGAGAGCACAAAAAAAGCTAGAGACTAATCTCTAGCTTTTGAAAACTTAAATAAAATTAAGCTTTTTCAATGTTTGTTGCTTGAAGTCCACGTTGTCCTTCTTCTACGTCGAAAGTAACAGCTTGTCCTTCTTCTAAAGTTTTGAATCCTTCACCTTGGATAGCTGAGAAGTGTGCGAATACGTCTGTACCGTCTTCTTGAGTGATAAATCCAAATCCTTTTTCTGCGTTAAACCATTTTACTGTACCGTTAGCCATGTGCTTTTCCTCCTATTGCGCATCTATGTACGCGTATTATTGCAATAAATGTGATGCTTAATAGGAGAACTATATATATAAATAGATATTTCCCTAATTTCGAATCCAATTACTACAAAAACTATTTTAACATACCTAGCAAGGGACTACAATCCTTTTATAACATATATTTAATATAATTTTGAGTTTACATCATGATGTTATTTATTTTTTTAATAAACTGCTCTTTTCCGTAAAAATCTTGCCTTAATAATTCTGGGAAAATGTCTTCAAAAAAGTAAGTAACTGATGGACGATGTGAGAAGGTCTGTATGGTTTTAACAGATTCAATGAACATTGCCATATAGACTTCCTCTGGATTACTTTTAACAATTTCTTCAAATGATTCATATAGTAGGTCTACTTTGTCTGCAATCGCTAATAATTCCCCTTCGACTGTATGATCTTTACCTTCAAACAGACGTCTGCGATAAATCTCTTGAAAGTCTGCCGGAATCTCTTGCGTGATAAACTCTTCTGTCATTTTTTCTTCAACAGTCTGCAACATGCCTCTTAATTCTTTACTTGCATATTTTACAGGGGTCTTGATATCGCCGATGAACCGTTCCGTATAGTCATGATTTAGAGCTTTTTCATACAAAGACTTCCAATCAATCTCTGTACCACTCAGCTCCTCAATATCCCCTAATACTTGAGCGATAGAAGCCACACGATAAGAATGGGCTGCCACTGTGTGTTCTGTGTACTTAAAGAAACCAGGTGCTCGTGTAATTTTTTCTAAATTATTCAATCCTAAAATAAATTCATTTAATCCCATATAATCACCCCTAGACTTTTTACAATCATACTCATCTAGGTTAAGGGTGTCAACTATTTAACTTGTTTTCCACGTTTAAGTTCTTTTTCTTTAATTAATTCAATAACAAACAACACAACAACTAAAACAAGTATAGCTATTGTTAAAAAGAGTGTTTGTAGCCCATTGTTATGGATAACTAAAAGTTGTCTTAAAATCGCCGTGATACTAATGATGACTAAGTACTTGATTGGAATATTATGAGTATCCTCAATGTATTTAATAATCATTACAATAAACTCAAACAGCATAAAGAAACCGAGGATAAAGTCAGATATTTCAGCCATCGAGCCTTTTAACTCTGATCCGATGATTAATTGAAAAACCTCTAATAGATCTCTTGCCATGTAAATCAAAATAAGTATAGCCAGAATAAATAAAAAGAAGTTAACTATTTTATAAAGCCAATTCTTGCAAGTTTCAAACATAACGCCCCTTCTTTCATAAAAAAATGTAAGTTAATCATAGCGATTCACATTTTTTATGTCAATTTTTTTCACATAAAAAAGCCATGAATATCTTCATGACTTTTGTTCTAAGTACACAACTTCTTGCCCCTTTATAGTCTCACGTAGCTCAATTGATTCAAGTATCTCTTTGATCTCTCCATCGGTTAATTCAGCACATCTCCAATTGACTTGACTAATCAGATGCCTCTTGTTGGATAAATTTACAAGAGTCAGGCAGTAACTCATCTCTGTATAGCGATAAACACCTAACAGCCCTTTCTCCTGATCGTAAAGCAGCAAAAACAAACCTGTCTTTAGAGCTTCTTGTGTGTGTCTTCTTGTCATCCAGCTTTGGCAAAGTTCTTTTAACTCATGATCTAGCTGATTCCAAGGAAAAAAACCTCTATTTTCAGGATCTTTGCCACCTGTCATACCGATTTCATCTCCGTAATAAATACAAGGGACACCAGGTAACGAAAACAATAAACTATAGGCAAGCCTTACTTTCTCAATTGAATTCCCACACACTGTCATCAATCTCTCTGTGTCATGAGTACCTATATTATTTAAAAGCTGGTCAAAAAAGTGTTTCGGATAATTCTCTTTGAGCTGCATCAACTCTTGAACAGCTACTTCAACTGATATGTTTTGATTCACTAAGTCTAAAATAATCTCTCTTAAGGGATAATTCATTACACTATGAAGAATTGGTTTTGACACGTATTCTTTTTCTTCTCCGTAAGCCACTTTATTACTAGCATCTTCCCATACTTCACCTATCAGAACCTTCTCATAGCTCTTATTTAGACGCTCTCGCACGCTTTGAATAAAAAGATTAGGTAATTCATCAGCCACGTCCAATCGCCAGCCATCTACCTTAAACATATCCCAAAAAACTAAGACTCCTTCATCGCCATAAATAAAATCTTGAAAACTTTCTTGATTTTTATCAATTTCAGGTAAATCGCTTATGCCCCACCAAGATTGATAAGACATCGGATATTTTATAAATTTAAACCAATCAAAATAAAGAGACTCTCTCGTCCGATAAGCGCCACAATTTTCTCCATAGATGCCTGAGTAATTAAAATAGCGACTATCTTTTCCAACATGAGAAAATACCCCATCTAAGATTATTTTCATGTCATTTTGATGAAGCGAGTCTACCAAATCTTTAAAATCCTCATTGCTTCCTAGCATAGGATCAATCTTGAAATAATCATTGGTGTCATAACGATGATTACTAGTCGCTTCAAATATCGGATTCAGGTAAATCATAGTAACCCCTAACTCTTTTAAGTAAGGTATTTTTGCTATAATCCCCTTTAAATTACCACCATAAAAATCCCACCGATCAATGCTTTGATCTGCCTTTCTAATGTATATTGGTGTGTCTTCAAGAGAGCCATACAAAAAACTGTTTTTCTTAGGTGCATTTATCTTCTTATCAAGATTTCCATTATAAAAACGATCTGGAAAAATCTGATAGCAAATTCCCTCTTTAAACCAAGTTGGTGCTTGATCTTCTTTTTCATAACAGGTCAATTGATACCAGTTAATCCTCTCATAACTAACGTATTGCCAACCTAAACCTGAGGATAGACTCTTACCATAATAGAGTTCGAAATGTTCTCCTACGCTATTTTGTGCACTCACCTTAAAACAATAATAATACAGACCACTACCATCTCTTGGATAGTAGTGGTATCTGTATTCTGTCTTACTTTCTTTTTCCATCTTATATTCTGTTACCTGATTGTCTTTTTTGACTAATAAACTCACATGATTAATGACTTCAACAGATTCTATTTCAAGCATCATCTTGACAGAATCGTCTTGACTAATAGCGCCAAAGGGATGTTTATACTTTTTTAACCAGGCATTAAACTGAATATCCAAATTCTGTACACCTCTTTTTTAATGTTTTCTTAGCGGCTCAATTTGCCAAATATCTTCAGAATATTTTCTAACTGTGTCATCCGCTGAGAAATGTCCGCCATTAGCAATATTGATTAGACTCATCTTTTGCCATTTTTCTTTGTCTTGATAACTCTTATCAACCCACTCTTGAGCCTCACAGTAAGACATGAAGTCTCTTAATAAGAAGAATTCGTCATTATAAGTAATTAAAGAATCATAGATTTCTTGTCCTTCAACAGCTGAATTAGGAATCGTTCCATCAATAAAGGCATCTACTACACGTTTAATGACTAAGTTATTATGATAAATGTCTTTTGAGTCGTAATTTCTTTCTTCGTAATAACGATAAACTTCTTCCTCTGTTAATCCAAAAATAGCAATATTCTCATCTCCAACAGCATCTTTGATTTCAATGTTCGCTCCATCAAGTGTGGCTAAAGTAATGGCCCCATTCATCATGAATTTCATATTAGAAGTTCCTGACGCTTCTTTTGAAGCAAGTGAAATCTGTTGACTCACATCAGCTGCCGGTATAATAATTTCTGCTAAACTCACATTATAGTTTTCTAAAAAGACCACTTTTAGTTTATCTTGAATATCAGGATCATTATTCACTAAGTCAGCTGTTTCATTAATTAGTTTTATAACCGATTTAGCAAAACGATAACTAGGAGCAGCTTTAGCTCCAAAGATAAAGACTCTTGGCGTCATCTCTAAATCAGGATTCTCTTTCAAATCAAAGTAGAGTTTTAAAATATGCATTAAATTCATTAACTGACGTTTATAAGCATGCAGACGTTTAATTTGCACATCAAAAATAGCATCAGGTGAAACAACTACTTGATTGTGTGTTTCAATGTAATCTGCTAAACGCTGTTTATTCTGATATTTTACTTCAGCTAATTCCTTTAACACTTGTTTGTTATCAGTGTGGTTCAACAACAGATTTAAATCATTAATGTCACTTCTCCAGCTTGTACCAATGTGAGTGTCTAAGGTTTCTGATAGAAGTGGATTAGCTAATTGCAACCATCTTCTTGGGGCAATGCCGTTTGTTTTATTGTTAAATCTTTCGGGATACATGCCGTAAAAATCCTTTAAGACGACAGTTTTTAATAATTCAGAGTGAAGTTTAGCAACACCATTAACAGAATGAGAACCAATAATAGATAAATGAACCATATGAACTTGCTCATTCGTAATAATTCTTGTTCTTTCAATTAACTCTTGATCATAAATTCCTTGCGCATTTTCAACAAATCGTCGGTCAATTTCTTCAATAATTTGGAACACACGTGGACAAACTTCCTTAATTAAAGAGATGTGCCATTTTTCAAAGGCTTCTGACATAATTGTATGATTCGTATAACTCATTACTTTCACTGTAATATCCCAAGCTTTTTCCCATGGTATATTTTCTTCGTCCATTAAAATACGCATGAATTCAGGAATACAAAGAGCTGGATGAGTGTCATTGATATGAATTGAGATATATTGGTTAATCTCAGTCACCGGAACATCTAAAGCTTTAAATTGATTAATAATGCTTTGAATACCGGCTGAAACAAAGAAATATTCCTGAGATAATCTAAAACGACGACCACTATCATCTGAATCATCTGGATAAAGAACAGACGTTAAATAATCTAGCTCTTTACGGTCTTTAAAGTTTTGGAACTTCATTCTTTCGGCTTCAGTAATATCAGCACTCCATAAACGCATGTCATTGACTGTTTTGTTTTCAAAACCTGTCATGGCTGTATCATAAGGGACTGCTCTAATGGTATAACCGCCTGAATAGACTGGTTTTAATTGACCGCTTTGAGACTCCATCAGCTCAACGTCACCACCAAAGTGGACATTCACCGCGTGACTTTCTCTTCTAACTTCCCAAATATTATCACTATTCAACCATTCATCAGGTAACTCAACTTGATGGCCATCAACAAATTTTTGTTTGAATAACCCGCATTCATAGCGGATACCATTCCCATTACCAGGCATTTCTATAGATGCTAAAGAATCCATAAAGCATGACGCTAAACGACCTAAGCCACCATTTCCTAAAGCCATATCTGGTTCTTCTTCCACTAAATCTTCTAACTCAATCCCTAACTCTTTAAGTCCGGCTTCAACTGTATCTAACATGCCTAAATTAAGTAGATTATTTTTTAGCATTTTCCCAGGTAAAAACTCAATAGAGAAATAATACATTTGTTTTTGTTTAAATTCTGTTCTCTCTTCCCAAGTATCTTTCCAATTTTTACTATAGTGTGACGTCACTAAACGTCCCAGTGTTTCATATAGTTCTTGGTCTGAGGCATCTTCTACAGATAATTGAAACCTCTCTTGTAATCTCTTTTTGAATTCTCTCTTAAACTCTTTTTTTGTATATGTCATTCATTCTCCACCTTTCATTAATACCCTCTTAAATTATTGTAAAGCGATATATATTGTTGTGATGATTGATGCCAACTAAAATCTTTCTCCATACTTTGTTCCATCACTTCTTCAAATGTTTCTGGATAATCCGTGTATAGATTAAGAGCTTTATTTATTGTTTCCATTAATTGGTAGGAATTAAAGTCATTAAAACCAAATCCTGTTCCTTGTCCTGTAACAGGGTTAAAAGGAATTACACTATCTCTTAATCCTCCTATTTCATGAACAATCGGCAAAGTCCCGTATCTCATAGCCATCATTTGTGATAAGCCACAAGGTTCTGTTCCTGATGGCATTAAAAATAGATCGGCCCCCGCATAAATCTGCTGCGCTAGTCCTTCATCAAAAGAAATATTAATACTCGCCTTTTCTTGATAGTGATAACCAAAGTAGCTAAATTGACGTTCAAAACTTGGATCCCCTGTTCCTAGGAGAACAACTTGAACATCAAATGCCATTAAGTGTTCCATTTCAGCTAAAAGTAAGTGACACCCCTTTTGATGTGTCAATCGACTGACTAATCCAATCACAGGCACATCTTCTCTAACAGGCAAATTTAAACGTTGTTGTAATGCTTTTTTATTCACCTTTTTCTTATCCAGTGAGTTACTGTCGTAATGAGAGACAAGATGTTTATCTGTTTTCGGATTAAACACATCGTAATCAATACCGTTTAAAATACCACATAATTTATGTGACTCCATGCGTAGAATTGGGTCCAAACCAAAACCAAATTCTGGTGTTTGAATTTCCCCTGCATAGCTTGGACTTACGGTATTGATTTTATCTGAATAAATAAGACCTGCTTTCATGAAATTTAGAGCATCATTGTAGCGAATTGTTCCATCATCGTATTTCTCTCGTCCCATACCAAATAACTCTGATAACATATCAGGACTGTATTGCCCTTGAAATTCTAAATTATGAATCGTCAACAAGGTTTTAATCCCGTGATAACGATTAATCCATCCGTACTTTTCTCTTAGCAGAAAAGGAATCATTGCTGTATGATGATCATTTAAATGAAGGATATCAGGAATAAAATCAATTTTTTCCATCATTTCAATAATAGCTAACTGGAAAAAAGCAAATTTCTCACCGTCATCATAATCACCGTAAATGTTAGGTCGATTAAAATAATATTCATTGTCGATGAAGTAATAATCAATCGACTCATGTAACAAATGCTTAATCCCGCAATACTGCTGTCTCCAACCAACATTCACTGTAAAATGTGTGACATCACTACACATCGTTTTAAATTCAGGCGCTATTTTAGCTGAATAAGGTAACACCACGCGAACATCTATCCCTTTTTTCTTAAGCTCCTTTGGTAAAGCTCCCGCAACATCTCCTAGGCCACCAGTCTTAAAGAAAGGACTACATTCAGCTGCACAAAATAATACGTTCATCTATTGTTTCCTCTCTTCGAACCACGTCTTTAGTAACGTGAGTATTTTTCTTAATAACAATCGGATTATCAGGTGTTCCTATAATACGAATTCCTGCATCAACAACCACATTTTTATCAAGAATCGCATACTCAACGGTAGCGCCTTGATTAACAATTGTTTTGGACATTAAAATGGAATGACTCACTTTGGCGTCCTCACAAATTTTTGTTTTTGTCGATAAGATTGAATGATGAACTTTTCCGTAAATCAAACAACCAGAAGCGACTTGACTGTGAGTCACATCACTTGAGGAAGCATGAAAAGTTGGTACCTCGTCAATATTCTTCATGTAAACCGTTTTATCTTCATCAAATAAAGAAGAATAATTAGCAACTTCAAGCATGTCCATATTAGCTTGGTAATACGAATTAATGTCATGAATATTCCCTAAAAATCCTGTGTATTCATACCCCCATGTCCTTACTTTAGTCATAGCCTCTCTGATAATATCTTCCACTCTTACAAGCCCATCATTTGTTTTACGTTTCTTTAATTCAGCAAGTAACCACTCTGAATTCACAACAGCCACATTCATGTATAGATCTTTTATCTCATTGTTGTATGGTTCTAAATGACAAATAGATGCGTTTGTAACAAGGTGATTGTTATCCTGATCTATTGCTAAATCGTCTAAGGTCATCTCACTTGTTGGCATTTTTTTATAAGCAACAGTGATGTCTTTCCTATGTGTTTTGTGATAGGAAATCAATTCATCAAAACCCATGTTAAATAACATTTTATTTCCAATAAATAAAGTGAATTCAGAATTTGATTTCTCAATGTATTCAATAATTGAATCGTAGTAATGAATGTCATCGTCTACTAAATCATTAGCTTCTTGATAAAAATGCATAAAGAAACGATTCGGTAGAGAGTTTAAATCCCATTCTTTGCCTCCACCAATATGATCAATAACAGACTGAGTCATCCCTTGATTAAAAATAAGAAACAAGGAGTTGATTTTAGCATCTTTTATATTTGAAAGCGGGAAGTCAATCATTCGATACATCCCGTTAAACGGCAATAGCGAAACAGGTCGTCTTGATGTTAAAGGCAATAAACCATCTCGTTTTTTTATATCGGCCATAATGGCACAAGTTTTATTGGGCTTCATCTAGACACACTCCTACCATTTCTGAATTACCAACTACGGCTATTTTTTCATTTCCTTTAATAATTTGGCTCTCACCAATATGGGCATTTTCTCCAACAATGGCTTTTGAAATCACAGCATTTTTTCCAATTTTTGCTCCCGACATAATAACGCTATCAATAATTTGAGCACCTTCGCCAATTTCTGAATCAGTAGAGATGATACTGTTATTCACTTCTCCTGATACGTGACATCCATTTGCTATTAACGCATCATTGACTGTTGCGTTTTCTGCAACAAAATGAGGAGATGAGACTTGATGTTTAGTCGTTATTTTCCAATCTCTTTCTCGCATGTTTAACTCATTTTCTGGATCAATAAATTCCATATTAGCTTGCCATAAGGATTCCACTGTCCCAACATCTTTCCAGTAACCATTAAAGCGGTAGGCATAGACTTTCTTATCACGTTCAATATAAGTTGGAATCACATGTTGACCAAAATCGAGCATCTCAATATCTTCTTCTTTATTTTCTAATAACACTTCTTTCAAGTACTCCCAATCAAAGATATAAATACCCATAGAAGCAAGGTTACTTTTTGGTTGCTCTGGTTTTTCTTCAAATTCTACAATGCGATTCGTTTCATCTGTATTCATAATGCCAAATCGGGAAGCTTCCTCAAAAGGAACTTCTAAAACCGAGACTGTTAACGAGGCTTCATTTTGTTTATGTTCCTCTAACATTTTTTCATAGTCCATTGTGTAGATATGATCCCCAGAAAGAATCAACACATATTCTGGGTCGATTCTGTCAATGTAGTCAATGTTTTGAAAAATAGCATGAGCTGTTCCTTCAAACCACTTACTTCCTTCATTCGATGAAAAAGGTTGTAAAATCGTTAAATCAGAATTCATACCATTTAATCCCCAACTTTCTCCATTACCTAAATGGGCGTTTAATACTAAGGGTTCGTATTGAGTGACTACACCAACATTTGAGATGTTTGAGTTAATACAATTACTTAAAGTAAAATCAATAATTCGATATTTACCACCAAAAGGCACTGCTGGTTTAGCAATGTCTTGGGTTAATTTACCTAATCTTGATCCTTTACCTCCTGCTAATATCATGGCTAATATTTCTGTTTTCATATTGATTGATGAAGTAAAACTTCACCATCCTCCTCTCAACTTTTACCTGCTTTTTTTCGAGTTATGCGTACATCTTTTGGTTTTAATATAATAGCTCCAAGGGATGGAATAGTCGTTTTAATCGAATAAGGAAATTGTTTCATAGGTTTCTGCTCACTCAAACAATCTTCATTGTGACACTCCCACGTTCCACCAAATTCTTTCATTTCAGTATTCCAAATCTCTTCATAACTTCCTTCAAAAGGAACGCCTATTTCAAAATTTGTTCTTTCAACTGGTGTCATATTTAAGACCACAATATAAAAGTCTTTTTTCTTCTTGCCTTTTCTAATAAACGATAGAACCGTATCATCTCGGTTATCTGCATCAATAATTTCAATGGTTTCTCTAATCTCTTCTAGCTCCCATAAAGCAGGTGACTCTTTGTACAATTGATTTAGTTTAGACGTAAAGCCTTGCATTTTACTATTTAGCTCATCTTCTAAATCAATCCATTCAAGAGCCTGATCAAATTTCCACTCTAAAAACTGACCCCACTCACTGCCCATGAATAATAACTTTTTCCCTGGATGGGTCATTAAGTACGTATAAAGATTTCTCAGTTGAGCAAATTGCTTGTAACGATTTCCCCACATTTTATGCATCAAGCTCTTTTTACCATGTACTACCTCGTCATGTGATAGAGGTAAAATGAAACGCTCGTCCATCATATACATAAAAGAAAAGGTCATCAGATTAAATTGATCTTTTCTAAACAAGGGATCCATCTCATAAAAAGATAAAATGTCATTCATCCATCCCATGTTCCATTTGTAGTCAAAGCCTAATGACTCTTCAATGGAACCCGTGATTTTCATTCGAGAAGAACTTTCTTCAGCAATCATTAGAACCTCTGGATGTTTTTTCTTAATAACTGCATTTAATTTCTTTAAAAAATGACATCCTTCTAAATTTTCATGACCACCCTCATGGTTCAAACTAAAGGGCCCTTCATCGTAATCACGGTAAATCATACTAGAAACAGCATCGACTCGTATCCCATCAATATGGAAATTTTCAATCCAATAAAGGACGCTTGAAATTAAAAAACTTTGAACTTCAGGCTTACCAAGATCAAAATTGATAGAACCCCAACGAACATTTTTAGCTCGTGTCTCCTCAATATACTCAAATTGAGGTGTCCCATCGTAATAGGCAAGCGCATCATCATTTACACAAAAATGACCTGGCACCCAATCAACAATGACACCAATATTATTTAAATGACAAGCTTCAACAAAATCTTTAAAGTCTTCTGGCGTCCCGTACGTTGAACACAAGGCAAAATAGCCGGTTAATTGGTAACCCCAGGATTGATCTAATGGGTGCTCCATCAATGGCATAAATTCCACATGAGTGTAGTTCATCTCTATCAGATAAGGAATCAAGTCATCTTTTAATTCTTTAAACGTATATGACTCACCATTTAACTTATGTTTGAAAGAGCTGGTATGGACCTCATAAATATTTATTGGTCGCTTGTCATGATTAGTTCTCCTATTTCGACCTAGCCACAAAGCATCTTTCCACTTTCTATTCTGCTCAACAAAAACGACATTTGCATTATTAGGTCTTTTTTCGAACATTCTACCAAACGGATCTACCTTCATAACTTTGCGTCCATCTGCCTGAGTAATATGGTATTTGTAAAAATCTAATTCCTTTGGTAATGACGTTATTATTTCCCAAATACCTGTTGTTTGATCAAAGGCCATTGGTAAATCATCTTGCCAATTATTAAAATCTCCTACCAAAAAAACTTCTTTAGCATTTGGAGCCCAAACTCTAAAACAATAATGGAGTTCTCCTTCTTTAAGTAATTCTTGAACACCTAAAACAGTATGAGATTCAAAATTTTCACCTGTTAAAAATAACTCTTTTTTACTTAATGATTCATCAAAAAGAACATCTATTTCTTTTATTCCCATGAACGAAATCATCTTCCTTTCTAAAATTCTTAAGAAATCCCTAAAAATATATTCATATCATACCACAAATAAAGATTAAAAAACGAGCATTTTATGAAGATAAATAACAAAAAATCTATTATTATTTATTTACACCTTAATAAAACGCCTTGAAAACACTATTTTAAACAGAACTCGTTTTAATATTTAGTTCAAAAAAACTTATTTAACACCTTATCTAAAACTATATACACTTGAAAGAACATTAGTTTTTTATAACCATTTTCTCTTGAGCATTCATAAAAAAACACATCCTTCTGAATACGTTTGTGAAATAAATCAGGACAAAAAAAGAAAAGTAATTGCTA
>NZ_JAFLVX010000018.1:206113-224454 GCF_017316185.1 Candidatus Vagococcus giribetii
TAGCAATTACTTTTCTTTTTATAACATGTCACTTCTAAGCAAACTGTTTTCTTTATTAATTAAGTACTTGGGGGCAATATCAAATACTGTGCGGGCACCTGACTGACCTTCTTTAAAAAGTCTAATACAAGCACGACTATATGCAACTAGAACACTAGCAGTAAACTCAGGGTTGCTATCTAGTTCTAATGAAAAATCAATCACTTCTTTATTAATCTCACTTGTTTGTCCAACACGGATAACTCTACCTCCATGAGGCATTTTTTGTTTATGCTCGTTATCTAAAATTTCTTGAGTCACAAAATGGACGGTTGTGTCATATTCATCAAAATAATTAGGCATCGAAGTAATCTCTTCTGTTACTTTTTCTCGATTAGCCTCTTTATCTAGTACAACAAAGCATTCTCTGGTGTGTTTTTCTCTTGTCGATAAAGAATCAACTTCTCCTTTTTTAAAAGAAGTCATTGCTGTTTCGTTTGGAATTGTATATTGAATGCCGTCCTGAACGCCATCTATTCGTCTGATAGCATCTGAATGTCCCTGACTAACACCTTTTCCCCAAAATGTAATTGTTTTTCCTTCTGGTAAAATAGCTTCTGCCAAAACTCGGTTCAAACTAAATAGGCCAGGATCCCAACCGACAGAAATAATTGATACATGTCCTGATTCTTCAGCTACTTGATTCACTTTGTCAAAGTGAGCTGGAATTAAGGCGTGAGTGTCGAAGCTGTCTACAGTATTAAAATGCTTTGTGATGTCAGGTGTTTGCTCAGGCAAGTCTGTAGCTGAGCCACCACATAAAATACAGACATCTATAGCTTCCTTAAGATCAAGCAACTGCTCCATTTTATATACGTTGCCATAAAGAGTTTCAACTGTTTCAGGATGTCGTCTGGTAAAAATACCTACTAAAGACATATCAGCATTTTTTTCTAAGGCTTTTTCAACACCTCGGCCTAAATTTCCATAACCTACAATCGCAATTTTGTACATACTCATTCCTCCGTCATCTTTTTTTAATAATTATCTCATAAAATAAGAGTTGGAAGAATCATACCTTATTTTGGCTCTCATTACTAGGAAAAATTAATTTTGCCAATTTTTTGGGTCTTTTTTCCATTCTTTTAATAAAACCACATCAGATTCCGAAATGTAATTTTTTTCTGTAGCAACTTCAATCAATTCACTATAGTTAGTTAAAGTTACAAAAGGAACTTTAGCTTGTTCAAAGTTTTCAATTCCTTTTGGTAATTCATAAGTAAAGATAGCTGCTACTCCAAGAACTTTTGCTCCTTCGTTTTCAGCCGCTTCGCAAGCTTCTAAGACACTACCACCAGTTGAAATCAAATCTTCAATCACAACCATTTTTTGACCTTCAGAAATTTGACCTTCAATTTGATTTTTCTTGCCATGGTCTTTGGCTTTCCCACGAATGTAAACCATTGGTAAATCAAGTAATTCAGCTACCCATGCTGCATGAGGAATTCCTGCAGTTGCTGTTCCTGCAATGACTTCAACATCAGGAAACGTCTCTTTGATTGTCTCAGCTAATCCTTTAGCAACTGCTTTTCTGACAACTGGAAAACTCATTGTTAAGCGGTTGTCACAATAAATAGGACTTTTCAAACCACTTGCCCATGTAAAAGGTTCTTTAGGACTTAAGGCTACTGCTTTAATTTCTAGTAATTTTTCTGCGATGTCTTTCATTATAATTCCCCGTTCCATTCTTTTTTAATAGCGATATAACTTTCGTAAGGTGTTTCTGATTGTGTAATCGGACGTCCCACAACAATATAGCTTGAACCAATCTCGTGAGCACGACTTGGCGTTACGACGCGTTTTTGATCCCCAACAGCACTATTTGAAGGTCTAATACCTGGTGTTAAACAAATAAAGGCATCATCGGTTACGCTTCTGATTTTTTCAACTTCTAAAGCTGAGCAAACAACACCGTCTAATCCAGCTTTTTTCGTAATAGATGCATAATGAGCAACACTTTCTTCTAAACTTGCCTTTATCAATTGATCGGCTTGCATTTGCTCTTCACTTGTTGAAGTTAATTGAGTTACTGCAATTAGTTCTGGACGTTTTTGTCCACTAGGTGTTCCTTCTACAAGACCTTCTAAAGCTGCTTTCATCATTTCAGTTCCACCTGCAGCATGAACGTTAGTGATTTTAACACCTAATGAAGCGATATTTTTCATAGCTGACTTAACAGTATTTGGAATATCATGCAGTTTCAAATCAAGGAAAACATCATGACCTGCTTCAATTAATAGCTCAACAATTTGTGGTCCTTCTTTATAAAATAATTCCATTCCTACTTTTAAAAACAGAGATTCCTCTGTTGGAAATTGCTCTAAAAAAAAGACAACTTCTTGTTTACTTGGAAAATCTAAGGCTATTACTGGTCTATTCATGACGTGACTCCTTCACTTCTTTAATTAACGATTCAATTGACTCAATACCTAATTCATCTAACTTAGCGGGTAACTCTTCAATTAATTTTGGACAAATATAAGGATCAGTGAAATTCATCGTACCAACTGCGACAGCACTTGCTCCAGCTAAAAACATTTCAATCACATCATCTACTGTACTAACGCCACCCATACCAATAACAGGAATACTCACAGCACGAGTCACTTCATTAATCATTCGAATGGCTACTGGTTTAATCCCTGGTCCTGATAAACCACCTGTTCCATTAGCTAAAATAGGTTTTCTTGTTTTTAAATCAATTCTCATACCAAGTAAGGTATTAATCATCGTAATCCCATCTGCTCCAGCTTCTTCTACTGCCTTAGCAATTGGCACAATGTTAGTTACGTTAGGTGATAACTTGATATAAACTGGTACTTTAGCTACTTTTTTAACAGCTCTTGTTAAACTTGCTGCAACTTTAGCACTTGTTCCAAAAGCAATACCGCCTTCCTTGACGTTAGGACAAGAAATATTTAACTCGATGGCTTTAACATTAGGCGCATTCCCAATCTTCGCACAAACTGCCACATATTCCTCTTCAGAAGACCCTGCCACATTAGCAATAATTGGTAAATCATATTTCTCTAAACTTGGTAATTGATGTCCCATAACTGTTTCAAGTCCTGGGTTTTGTAAACCGATGGCATTTAGCATGCCACTTGGCGTTTCGGCAACACGTGGTGTTGGATTTCCGTATCTTTTTTCTAATGTTGTTGCTTTTACCATAATTGAACCTAAAACACTTAAATCATAGTACTTACTATATTCATCTCCGAAACCAAAACAACCACTAGCTGGCATAATGGGATTTTTTAATTCTAACCCTGGTAAACTTACTTTTAAGCGATTCATATAATAACCTCCCCTGATTTAAACACTGGTCCTTCATCACACACTTTTTTATTCTCACTTGGGTCTGTTTTAGATTGGCATACACAAGCGTAACAAGCACCTACACCACAAGCCATACGTTCTTCCATTGATAGATACACATGAGGGTGATCAGCAAATTTCGTTTCAACTGCTCTTAAAAGCCCTGTAGGTCCACATGAATAAACAGCTTTTGGTTGACCGTATGCTTCTAGTGAAGCTTCAATTAAATGACCTGTGTGACCTTTACGACAATAAGATCCATCATCTGTAATAATCATCACTTCACCTAATCTTGAAAACTCTTCTTCATAAAACACAGCATCTTTATTAGCAAATCCATGCATGAAGACAATTTTTGCTTCTTTTTCAGCTAATTGTTTCCCTAATTCATAAAGAGGAGGGACACCAATACCACCACCTACGATATAAACTAAATCGCCTTTTTCAATAAAGCTGATGTCAAATCCATTTCCAAGCGGGCCTAACACGTCTAACTTATCTCCAGTTGTCAATTCACTAATAGCTTTTGTTCCGTCACCATCAGCACGGTAAATAACTTTACAAGTCGACTCTTCCATCGATACACTAGCTAAACTGATTGGTCTTCTAAGTAACAAATCAGAACGAGGGACACGAATATGGATGAACTGGCCAGATGTCTCCATCTGTTTCACCAATTCCCCTTTCAAGGTTAATTCAAAGATAGTTGAAGCAATTTCTTTTTGTTCTACTACAAGCATCATTTCTTGTTTCATATTCTTCCCTCTCCTTTTTTGTTGTTATAAAGCAATAGCTGAAAAACTTCTATCCTCTAATACTTTAAGAATGGCATCAGCTGTGTCTAATGATGTCATCAACGGGACACCATTTTCCACAGTTGATCGTCTGATTTTAAATCCATCAGATTTAGGTTGAGACTCATTTCCCGTTGTATTAATCACTAATTGCGTATGTCCTAAGCGAATAATATCTAGTACATTTAGTTGCGAACGTTGATCAATTTTTGAAACAATTTTGACTTCTAGTCCGTGACTTCTAAAGAACTCACCAGTTCCCTCTGTGGCAATTAAGCCATAACCAATGTTACTAAATCTTTTAGCTAATTTTAACGCTTCTTCTTTTGTTTCATCTGCGATTGTAAATAAGACTGAGCCATAACCTGGTAAATGCATACCACTTGCTTCAAAGGCTTTATACAACGCTTTTTCAAGAGTTACGTCTGTTCCCATAACCTCACCTGTTGATTTCATCTCTGGTCCAAGTTGCGTATCCACATCATGTAGTTTTGCAAAAGAGAAGACTGGTGCTTTAATATGTACGTATTGAGATTCTTTGTATAAGCCACTTTCATAACCTTGTTCTTTCAATGACTCACCTAAAATACATTTTGTTGCTACTTGAGCCATTGGGATTTCTGTTACTTTACTTAAAAATGGTACAGTACGACTTGCTCTTGGGTTAACTTCAATCACGTAAACTTCCTCTTCATGAACAATGAACTGTACATTCATCATACCACGGCAATTCAATCCTAGGGCTAAGCGTTTTGTGTAGTCAACGATTTTTTCGATAACCGTCTCAGACAAGTTTTGTGGTGGGTAGACTGCCATCGAATCTCCTGAATGGACCCCAGCACGCTCAATGTGTTCCATAATACCCGGTAGAAGAACATCTTCTCCGTCACAGATAGCATCAACTTCACACTCAACACCTAGTAAGTAACGGTCAATCAAGACTGGATGTTCTGGAGAGGCTTTAACAGCTTCTTTCATGTAACGTTTTAAATCTTCTGTACTCCAAACGATCTCCATTGCTCGGCCACCTAAGACATAGCTTGGTCTGACTAAAACAGGGTAGTTGATATCTTCTGCTATTGCTATGGCATCTTCTACGTTTGTTGCAGTTGCGCCTTTTGGTTGAGGTACGTTTAATTCTTTTAAGGCATGCTCAAATTTATCACGGTTTTCTGCACGGTCCAAATCTTCAATCGTCGTTCCAATAATTTTGACACCCTTATTTGATAAACCTTCTGCTAAATTGATAGCTGTTTGTCCACCAAACTGAACGATAACCCCTTTTGGTTGCTCTAGTTCAATCACGTGCATCACGTCTTCAAGAGTTAAAGGTTCAAAGTATAACTTATCAGAGATGGAGAAGTCTGTAGAAACAGTTTCTGGGTTACTATTCATAATAATTGCTTCATAGCCTAATTCTTGAATCGCTTGAACAGAATGTACAGTGGCGTAGTCAAACTCCACTCCTTGTCCGATTCTAATAGGTCCAGAGCCTAATACTAAGATTGACTCTTTCTCCGAACGAATACTTTCATTTTCTGTTTCATAGGTGCCGTAGAAGTAAGGCGTGTTTGATTCAAACTCTGCTGCACATGTATCTACCATTTTATAAACTGGTAAAATACCAGCTTTTTGACGCATGTCATACACGTCACTTTCTGATAAATCCCATTTATTCGCGATTACTTTATCAGCTAAACCAAATGATTTCGCCGTTTTTAAGACGTCTAAGTCTTTAGGATTATCACTTAGTTCTTGTTCAATCTCAATGATATGAAGTAATTTGTCTAAGAAGAATAAATCAATCTTAGTGAAATTAGCAATATCATGAATCGAAATGCCTCTTCGAATCCCTTCTGACACATAGAATAAACGATCATCTTGGGCTTGAATCATGCCGTAAGTGATTTCTTCATCCGTTAAATCTTTTAACTCCTCTAACTCGATATGGTAGGCACCAATTTCTAAGGAACGCACTGCTTTTAGTAAAGACTCTTCAATAGTTCTTCCTAAAGCCATTACTTCTCCAGTTGCTTTCATTTGTGTACTTAATAAACGGTTACCTTTTTCAAATTTATCAAAAGCCCATCTTGGAATCTTACTTACCACATAATCAAGAGCTGGTTCAAACATTGAGTAAGTTGTTTCTGTAACTGGGTTTTTCACTTCATCTAGAGTCAAGCCAACAGCGATTTTAGCTGCTAATTTAGCAATTGGAAATCCTGTTGCTTTACTGGCTAAGGCCGATGAACGACTTACTCTTGGGTTTACTTCAATTACATAATACTTAAAGCTTTCTGGATCAAGTGCTAACTGAACGTTACAACCACCTTCGATTTTTAAAGCTTTAATGATTTTTAATGACGCATCTCTTAACAATTGAATTTCCACGTCTGACAATGTTTGACAAGGAGCAAATACAATCGAGTCCCCTGTGTGAATACCCACTGGGTCAAAGTTTTCCATGTGACACACAACAATGGCGTTATCATTTGAATCTCTCATCACTTCAAATTCGATTTCTTTGTATCCAGCAATACTTTTTTCGATTAAACATTGAGTCGCTGGTGATAAATGAAGACCGTTTTTCGTAATCTCGATTAGTGATGCTTCATCTTCACACATGCCCCCGCCTGTTCCACCTAATGTAAAGGCAGGACGAACAATTAATGGGTAGCCGATCTCTTTAGCAAAATCAAGTGCTTCTTCTACTGTATGAACAATTGCACTCTCAGGTATTGGTTCTCCTAATTCTTCCATTAATTGTTTAAATAAATCTCTATCTTCTGCTTGATCAATGGCACTTAGTTTAGTTCCTAATAACTCAATATCAAGCTCTTCTAAAATGCCACTGTCAGAAAGTGTCATCGCCATGTTTAACCCTGTTTGCCCACCAAGTGTTGGTAAAATAGCATCAGGTCTCTCTTTTCTTAAAATTTTAGCTACAAATTCTAAGGTAATGGGTTCAATATAGACTTTATCTGCAATATTTTTATCAGTCATAATCGTGGCTGGATTTGAATTGATTAAAATAACTTCATAGCCCTCTTCTTTTAAAGCTAGACAAGCCTGTGTCCCAGCATAGTCAAACTCTGCTGCTTGTCCGATAATAATTGGGCCTGAGCCAATCACTAGAATTTTACTTATATCTTTTCTCTTTGGCATGTTATTTCCCCCAATTGTCCATTAATTCAATAAATTCATCAAAAAGTGAAACGGCATCATGTGGCCCAGGTGCTGCATCTGGGTGAAACTGTACAGAAAATGATGGGTATTTCTTATGCTTAACGCCTTCAACTGTCTCATCATTAATTTCAATGTGAGTCATCATTAAATCAGTTGTGTCTAAACTATCTCTTGATACAGCATAGCCGTGATTTTGAGAAGTAAAGTAGATTTGATTTGATGCAATTTCTTTTACTGGGTGATTACTACCGCGGTGACCATATTTTAATTTAAACGTGTCAGCACCATTGGCTAAACTTAGTAATTGATGCCCTAAACAGATACCAAAAATAGGTAATTTTCCTTGAATTGCTTGAATCATTTTTAACGCTTCTGGCACATCTTTTGGATCTCCAGGTCCATTTGAAAGCATAATGCCATCTGGAGATAAAGCTAGAATTTCTTCTGCTGTGTAATCATATGGTACAACTGTCACACCGCAATTTCTTGAAACAAGTTCTCTTAGAATACTATGTTTCATACCGAAATCTACAACAACAACATTTTTTCCTTTTCCAGGAACGCTATAAGCTTTTGTTGTTGATACTTCAGCAACCTGATTACTTGGTAAGACGGTTGCTTTTAATTGATCAAATTCATGTTCTCTATCAATGACCACATCAACAATACTACCTTTAATTGTCCCAGTTTCTCTTAATTTCTTCGTTAAAGCTCTTGTATCAATCCCTGCAATCCCAGGAATTTTCTTTTGTTTTAAAAACTCATCTAAGGTCATTTGACTACGCCAATTTGAAGCAACCCTTGCATAGTCTTTAACAATAACACCGCTACAAAAAGGCTCCATAGACTCAAAATCGTCACGATTAATACCATAATTTCCGATTGTTGGGTAGGTGAACAGAATCATCTGTCCTTTAAAACTTGGATCCGTCAATATTTCTTGATAACCACTCATCCCAGTGGTAAATACAACCTCCCCAGTTGTAATGTTCGGTGCGCCAAAGCCAACACCTTCAAAATAGGTTCCATCTTCTAAAATCAACAATCGTTTCATTTTCTACTCTCCCTTTTGCCAAGCTAACTTTCCATCAACTAATGTATAAAGTGTTTCTCCTTTTACTCGTTGTCCAATAAAAGGTGTGTTACTTGATTTTGATACAAATTTATCTTCAATTGTCACTTCATGTTCTAAATCAAAGATGGCAATATCTGCAGCTCGACCAATGGATAATGTGCCACAGTCAAGATTAAAAATTCTTGACGGAGCGAGCGTCATCCAGTCAACTACTTGTTCTAATGTGAATCGATTTGTTTCAACAAAGTGTGTGTACATCAATTGGAAGGCAGTTTCACTTCCAATAATCCCAAATGGTGATTCTAACATACTTTGATTTTTTTCTTTACAACAATGAGGCGCATGATCAGTTGCGATACAATCAATAGTGCCATCTAGTAATCCTTCGATTAGAGCTTGTTGATCATCGTTTGCTCTGAGAGGTGGGTTCATTTTGAAGTTACCATGATCTTCTGTAATATCATTATCTGTCATAATCAAATGATGTGGGCAAACTTCGCATGTCACTCGAATGCCATTTTTCTTAGCTTGGCGAATAACTTCAACACTTTCTTTAGTTGAAACGTGACACACATGGTAATGCACACCTGTTTCTTTAGCAAGAAGAACATCTCTAGCTATTTGAGAAGACTCAGTAGCACTCATAATTCCAGGTAACCCTAGTTTTTTTGATACCTCACCCTCATGCATAACACCACCAAAGAGTAATGACTCGTCTTCTGTGTGAGCCACAATTGCCATATCAAGTCTTGCTGCTTCTTTCATGGCTAAGTACATCGTTCCAGCTGTTTGAACACCCACACCATCATTTGTAAAAGCAAAGGCATTCGCTTTTTTTAAGCTTTCAAAATCAACAAGCTCTTCACTGTTTAAATCTTTTGTGATTGATGCGTATTGTAAAATTTTAATCGTGCTGTCTTTTGCTATTTTTTCATTAATGAGATTTAAAGTTTCCTCATTGTCTGGTACTGGCTTTAAATTAGGCATCGCACAAACTGTTGTGAAACCGCCCTTTGCTGCCGAGGCACTTCCTGTTTGAATGGTTTCTTTATATTCAAAACCTGGTTCTCTAAAATGGACATGAACATCAACTAATCCTGGTGTGATTAAACCTTGATTTGCGTCAATCACTTGATCAAATGATAGGTTCTCATTTGAAAAATGCCCTAAACCTTTAATAACTCCTTCTTCAATCCAGACGTCAACTTGATTCAGTACGTTTCCTTGTTCAACCATATACCCGTTCTTAATTAATGTTTTCATCAAAATCCTCCTATGCTTTTCCGTGTAAGATAGCTTCTAATATAGCCATTCTCATAAAAACGCCATTTGTCATTTGTTGTGTGATTCTTGATTGGTATGACTCAACTAACTCATCAGCAAGCTCTACGTCTCGGTTGACAGGTGCTGGGTGCATAATAATCGCTTTATCTTTCATTTGTTTCGCTCGTTCATTTGTTAAACCATACTCACGGTGATAATTTTCTTTTGAAAACTCACTGTTATCTTCATGGCGCTCATGTTGCACTCTTAACATCATCATAACATCAACTTTATCAACTACCTCATCAATCGGCATAAATGTGCCGTACGCTTCATACTTTCTATTATACCAAGCTTCTGGTCCACAGAAATACAGGTTAGCTCCTAAGCGTTTTAGCATTTTCATGTTTGAATTTGCTACACGAGAGTGCGTTAAGTCGCCACAAATCGCAATGTTTAAATCTTCAAAGCGGCCAAACTCTTCATAAATCGTTAGTAAATCAAGTAAACACTGGGTAGGGTGATTACCACTTCCGTCTCCACCATTAATGATAGAAGTCGTGATTGTTTTACTTTGAATCAATTCATTGTAATAATCTTCTTCCCAGTGACGAATCACACACGCGTGAACACCAATCGCTGACATGGTTAAAACTGTGTCGTATAAAGACTCTCCTTTTGAAACTGAGCTTGTTTTGGCGTCAAATTCAATCACGTCAATACCTAATTTTTTCTCTGCAACTTCAAAACTTTTATGTGTTCTCGTACTATTTTCAAAAAATAAGTTAGCTGTGAAAAACTGTTGGTTCGCTAGTTCTGCTTTCTCTCCGCGTTTAAAGGCCTGTGCCCGTTCAATTAAGCCCATCACCTCTTGATCACTTAATGACTCTGCTGTTAAAAGATGTTTTAAACTAATTCTCTCTGAAGTAATAATCATCTTAATCCCTCCCTATTTTGTCTTCTCTATTTTATTCTGCTTCACTTTTTGCTTGTTGAGGTAATACTAAGTTTAAAATAATTCCGAATAATGTGGCTAAAGCCATACCCGATAGAGCTACTGGTCCTGCTTGGAATGTTAAGCCCCCAATACCAACTACTAGAATAACTGATGCTATTAATAAGTTACGTTTTAAGTTAAAGTCAATTTTATTATCAATTAAGATTTTTAATCCGCTTGAAGCAATTACTCCAAAGAGGATAAAGCTAATCCCTCCAATTACTGGTCCAGGGATACTTTGAATAAGGGCTGTTAATTTCCCAACAAAGGCTAAAACCATTGCAAGGGCTGCTGCACCACCAATAACAAACACACTGTGTACTCGTGTAATGGCTAATACACCAATGTTTTCTCCGTAACTAGTGACAGGAGGTCCTCCGACTAAACCAGCCACAATTTGCGCTAAGCCGTCTCCCATTAATGTTTTGTGTAAGCCCGGATTTTCATAAAAATTACGTTTCGTTAATTTGTTTAACACCATCAAGTGACCAATATGCTCAGTCATTGTTACAAAGGCAATCGGCGCCATAGTTAAGATTGCTGTTAAGTACAACTTAGGTGTGTAAGTCACGTAGGGTACTTGGAAACTTGGTAAAGCAAACCATGCTGCTTCTTTAATTGGTTCTACGTCTACGATTCCAAATAAAAGTGCAACGATGTAGCCACAGACGATACCTAGTAAGATAGGAATTAATCCCATAAATCCTTTTAAGTACATGTTGAAAATAATCGTTAGTATTAATGTAATAAGCGCTACTGCGATATATTTAACATTGTAAATTTGTTCTGGTGTTCCTAAGTTTTCAAACATTGCTTGGTTAGCTGCATTAGCCGCTAAACCAAGTCCGATAACCATAACAACTGGTCCTACAACAATCGGTGGTAATAGCTTATCAAGCCAAGCTGAACCTGCTCTTTTAACAATCATTGAAACAATTAGGTAAACAGCTCCTGTTGTGATTGCTCCAAGAGCAATCGCTGGATAACCTGCATCTTTCATTAACATTTGCATCGCTGCAATAAAAGCAAAACTACTACCTAAGTAAGCCGGTATTTTTCCTTTTGTTACGAATAGATAAACGAGTGTCCCTAATCCTGAACTGAAAAGGGCAATTCCTGGGTTAATCCCAACTAAGATTGGCACTAAGACTGTTGCGCCAAACATGGTAAATAAATGCTGTAAACTAAGTCCAAGCCACTTCACGCCACTTGGCTTATCTTGTATATCTAATACTGCATCTTCATTTCTAAATTCTTGTTTCATCTTTTTTCTCCTTTATAATAAAAAATCCTCGCTTCAACAGTTGAAACGAGGCATACGGAAATAGACATTTTTAAGGGTTCTTCCACTTAAAAGATTGTCTAAGTCGCTTTTCCTAGTCTCTCTGTACTTGATTAAAAAGCTTATTTAATTTTCTTTTTTGATTGAGATGCAGTCGTTCCCATCAATTTCAGCCATAGATACAACTATTTGTTCTGATTTTGAAGTTGGAATATTTTTCCCTACATAATCAGCACGAATTGGTAACTCTCTATGCCCACGATCTACTAACACTGCTAGTGAAATCTTATCTGGTCTACCTAAATCCATAGTCGCATCTAGTGCTGCACGAATTGTTCTTCCAGTAAAGATAACGTCATCTACTAAAATAACTTCTTTATTTTCGATTGAAAAGGGTACATCTGATGCATTAATCGTTGGTTCTTCGTGATTAACTTGATGATTGTCATCTCTATACAATGTAATATCAATCTCACCAACTGGTACATCAATACCTTCTAATTGTTTTAATCTTTCGGCAATACGATTAGCAATGTAGATACCTCTTGTTTTAATACCAATTAAAACAATGTCCTCAATGCCTTTATGTCTTTCAATGATTTCATACGTGATTCGAGTTAATGCTCTATTCATCGTCATTTTATCAACAATTTCTTTTTCGCTCACTGCCGTTCCTCCTGAAAAAAGTCCATAAAAAAACTCTTATCCAAAGAGAGATAAGAGGGAATTTGATTACATTAAAGTTATCGATTTTTTTCTAACAAGGCTCACAGACCTCTCAAAAAAATCAACTTATTCCTTCTTAGCCTCACTGGACCACTCTTAAAGGACTTCTATTTATTTGTTGTGATTATATTACCCTAAAACACGAATAATATCAATGGTTTTGTCTTAAGTTTTCTAAAGTTTCTTTAAACACCTCAGGGATATCACTAGTAAAGGTTAATAATCCCTCTGTTTTCGGGTGAACAAAACCTAATGTTTGAGCATGTAAGAACTGACCATTTCCTTTTAATGTTTTCTTAGGACCATATAATGGATCTCCTGCAATTGGGAAGCCAATAAAATCCATGTGAACACGAATTTGATGGGTTCTACCTGTTTCTAACTGACATTCTACTAAAGTAAATTCTTCAAAGCGCTCTAAAACAGTGAAATGAGTCACTGCAGGCTTACCATCTTTTACAACAGCTTGTTTTTGGCGATTTTCTTTACTTCTTCCAATTGGGGCTGTTATCGTTCCTTTTTCATGAGGAATCACACCATGAACTAAAGCCACATATTTTCTAAGGGCTTTTTTCTCTTTTAATTGATCCGCTAAAAAGAGATGCGCATCGTTATTTTTAGCCACCATTAATAACCCTGACGTGTCTTTATCAATTCGATGGACAATCCCTGGTCTTATCACATCATTAATAGTTGATAAATGATCACTATGATTCATTAAAGCATTAACCAGAGTCCCATCAGGATGTCCTGCTGAAGGATGAACTACCATGCCTTGAGGCTTGTTAATCACCATGACCTCATCATCTTCATAAATAATATCTAAGGGAATGTCTTGTGCTTTTGCTTCAATAACAACTGGTTCAGGACGATCAATCTCAATAGAATCTCCTGATTTCACTTTGTAATTGGCTCTTGTAATATCACCATTAACTGTCACTCGGTCATTTTTTAACCAAGATTGAATTTGTGATCTCGAAAATTGAGAAAAAACATCTGTCAGTACTTTATCAATACGACCTTTCTCTTCTTTAATTGTATACGTTAATAATTCCATTCATTTGCTCCTTCACTTTAAGTCCTATCTATCTTATCATAATTTAGCATCAAAAGAACTAACTTATTCACTGTTTCTACCATAAAAAAATCAAGTTAATAGCTAGTTAGACGTCTCTAATTCACCATTAACTTGATTATTTAATGTAAATACTTTGTTTATTTGTCTTTTCAAACAAGTCATTGAACGTTTTTTTATCAACTTCCACTATCTTGCCGTAAGGGTCATTTAGAATTACCTTATTTTGACTAAAGCCTGAAATAACTGCGGCATGGTGTTTTGGTAACATACGTTTCATGCCATTTTTCGTTGGCCACTCTACAAAATCATCTTCTTTTGGTACTTTGTAGTCAGTCGTTGCTATGACCCAAACAGGACTGCCTGATTGAACAACTTCTAGTAAATCATCTAACTTGCTACCAGTACTATTAACGACCTGATAAGGTCCTTTAACTAACTCTTTAGCTAACTGAAAGACCGGTTCTACGTTAACACTTGTTCCTGGTGTCTTTCCTGTCATATCCCCTACAAAGCCAATATCAGGATCTCCGAAAATCCCCTCACTCACTTCGTAATCTTCCTTATTAATTCCTTTAGCTAATTCATTTTTATCGTAATCAAAATGATAGTACTGTAATAGCATGCTAAGAGCTGTCACTTCACACCCATGCTCTAATGGTGGATCTGCCAACTGATTTAGTAAAGGCACTGGAAGTTGATACTCACCAACCTTTTCATTAGGTTCCTCAGAATCATCTTGGTAACCTATTAGTAAATCATTTTTCGGTGTGACTTTACTTTGCTCAATAGTTGATTTTCTATTTTCAATAGCCATATCTACTACTATTTTTGTCGCAAATATGAGAGTAGCTACTAACAGGACAAGTAAAAATCCCTTAATGAATTTTTTCATTTAACTCAAACCTCATAAAGATTCCCAAGTTTCTAATAACTCTTCCAACATTTTTTGAACGATTTCAATTCGCTCTTTATTTTTCTCTGTATTTGCTAGAAGCAGTTGACCATACATAAAATCATATAATGAAATTAGCTGATCTGAAATATCACTGTCTTCCATAGGTTGCACAGCAAATTTTAATTCCAAAACAATGTTTTGCACTTTAATAAGATGGGTATTAACTTCTTGCAAATTTCCTTGTTCCAAATGATACAGTGCTATTTTTGAATGTTTAATCCCTGCTTCATATAAAATCTCAATTAATTTTTTAGGCGAAGCTGTTAAAATTTGATTATTCAGATAGGCTGAATTTCCTTTTTTTGTGTATGTCATAATCTACTCCTATTTCTTAAAAATCTTTGTCTACAAAATAAGATTCTGAGAACTGTTTAATATATTGTGTGGCAATTTTTTCAGATTGATTCATTTGTCCTATTTGATCAATCAGCATAGTTTTCTGACTTTCCAAATAAAGCATCAATTCTTGACTTTTCGTGACTAACTCCTGTAATAACTCGCCTTCTTCATCAGTCAACTCATTAAGAAACAACTGGTTTGTAGAAGACATTAGTTTAGAATTTTCTTCAAGAATTCCAATAGACTCTTCCAAACTTAAATCTTTTGACCATTTTCTAATTGTCACAACCATTTTTTTTAGTGTATTATTTGAACAAATTGTGTTATTTACCACTATCTCACTCCTTACTTGGTGCTAAATGCATCTAATTGAGTGATTAAAAATGACATTTGTTGTTCCGCTTGCATCATAGCCTGATCGAGCCTAGAAAACGTTCTAACATAGTAATCTCTCTTTTTATCAAGTTTTTCAGTAAAACGGTCAATCCGTTCATCTAATTGCTTAATGCTCTTCTCAAATGACTCGTCTTTTGTTGTATAAATACTTTTTTTACCAGCTTCGTCTTTTAAATAAGCATTCATCAAATCATTTAGTTTAACCGTATAACCAAATTCTTTTGTCTGTGTTTCCCGAATTGGATTTCCCTCATCATCAAGCATCACATTACCAAGCTCATCTTTTTTATCAACTACTATTTTTTCAGTATGATAAAAGAAGTTTTGAACATTCTTAGCATCTTCATCGAGGGCACTACGTAACTTCTCTTCATCAATTGATAGGTAGCCCGTTTTATCAACTGAAATCCCAAGTTCTGCTGGGTATAAAAAGGTTGTATGAGGGTTCTCATCAGGCAAACCAGTCACCGCAAGTTTTAAACTATTTTGTAATCTATTGGCAGTGCTATCACCAGCTAGAGGTCCTGGTTTATTGTCTTTCTTACTCGGATCACCAATGTCTGACTTTTCATTAATAAAATCCATTAGCGAGTTATACTGTTCAACAAAAGCATTAATCGCTTCAATTGGTTTTTCTAAATCCGTGACTAAACCAACCCTCACTGCATCCTCTGTTGTGTCATGTAAGTGAATAGTGACGCCTTCTATCACATCACTTACATTATTTGATGGACGTTCAACAGCAATCCCGTCAATTGTGAATTTCGCATTCTGCCCTTCAGTGTATTGCGGTGTGTTTGTTGTTGAATCCGTGTTAATTCCTAAATCATTTAATAAGTCTTCTGATCCTGTAAAGCTTAATTCTGACTCGCCAGTATCTACATTACTTAATACCAGATGACCATTAACAATGGTTGCTTTCACACCAGTGTCTTTTGACTCAGCATTAATCTTATTCGTGATGTCTTTCAAGCTATCTGATTCATCAATCTCAATGGTAATCGGCTCACCATCTTCTTTTTTTGACTCAAACTCAAATTGCCCTGACGTTCCTAATTCATCATAAATCGTTTTGTCATCTAGTTTCTCAATCTCTCCTGATACAAGTTTTGAAGAAGTTGCTAATTGATCAACAGTAATGTCGTAATTATCTTCTGCTGCTTTATCAGTTCCAGAAATCGTTACCTTGTCTGGTTTAGAACTTGTTGCGACTTTTGAATTCCATGTTTCATTTTTTTGCAACGTTTCAATATTTTTAGAAAAAGTATTCAACCTTAAACGAACATCTTTCCAAGCGTTTTGCTGTTCTAACAGTAATGACTTCTGGTTGTTCATCCTTAATAGAGGTGTTGACTCTGCTTCAATCAACTTGTCTATTTCATGGGAGGTAATTCCTGAATAACTCCCCAAAGTTGAACTAATACCCGTATCACTTGTAACTATTGGCATCGACTCATCCTTCCTTATCGATTAGATTTCCAATGATTCCCCAATTACTAACGATTGAATCCAGTAACTCTTCTGATGAAATCTCTTTAACAATTTCATCGTTAGTTGTATTGATTAACCTAATAATCAATCGATTAGTTAACTGGTAGATCTCAAATTCCATTTTAACATCTTTTTCTGCTAATTGTCGATTAGAAATTGCTATTATTTGTTTAATATTATCTTCAGAATACTTATGACTTTGTACACTCTCTGATTTCTTTTTTTGTCTCTTTAAATTCTCTTGATGAGGCTCATTTTCTAAGTGTTCTGAAATTTTTCCCGCTTGTTCAATTTTCTCAATCACGTTTTGTGGTTCATATGAATGAATCTGAGGAATATCAACCATGTCTATCTTCTCCATTTACTGACCATTTTACTGAAACAAAAGCCGACTAATATAGTCGGCTAAACGTTTTTATTGTAATAATGATAAAACACTTTGTGGCATTGCATTAGCTTGAGATAACATAGAAGTCGCTGCTTGAGATAGAATGTTATTCTTAGTAAAGTTCATCATCTCTTCAGCCATATCAACGTCTCTAATACGAGAATTAGCTTCTGTTAAGTTTTCTTGAGCTACTGCTAAGTTATTAATTGTATGTTGCATTCTGTTTTGTGCTGCTCCTAAATCAGAACGAGTACTTGAGATTTTTGATGACGCTAAATCTAATTGGTTAATCGCCATTTCTGCATTCTTTTGGTTTGATAAATCTAATGTATCTAAACCTAAAGATTTAGCATTCATTGTACCCATCTCAACATTAATAATATCTCCAGTATTAGCACCTACGTGGAAATTCATTCCTTGTTTGTTAGAATCTGCAGCTGTAAACGATTGACTAAAAGTTGCTACTTTAGTAGGTTCGGCTGTTGTGCCATCTTCTTTAAATCCTACAGTATCAGTTCCGTAGCGACCTTCTGACGTTAACTTAACAATCCCTGAAGATTTAGCTCCTTCTTTTGGTACTAACGGATCTGCTTCTGTTCCTGCACCACTACAATCCTTCGCCTCATAAATGCTATATGTTCCATTGTCATTTGAAACCACAGCATATTTATTATTTTCAGATTTTACAGTAACATTACCATCAATGTCTCTTGTATAACTTAATTCTAAATCACCAGTTGTCTTTTTATTAGTCATGTTGACAGTCATATACATATCAACATCATTTGTTTTTGTCACATCTCCAGCTACAGAAGATGTATCAAATTCTCCATCTAAAAGAGTTTTACCATTAAAGTTCGTTGTTTGAGAAATACGGTCAACTTCTTCTCTTAATGCGTTGAATTCTTTGTTAATCTCAGCACGGTCTTCATCACTTAATGTCGCATTAGCTCCTTGTGTCGCTAAGTCACGCATACGATTAACGATGTCTTGTGTTTCATTCAATGCACCCTC
>NZ_JAFLVX010000018.1:224554-250629 GCF_017316185.1 Candidatus Vagococcus giribetii
GTTTGTATTAATTCTCATAAATAATTCCTCCAAGTGGTTTATTTTTTTCTGAGGTAACCCTCTGTTTTATTTATCGGTCATTTTTAGAAAAAGTTAATAAAAATTTTCTTTATTTTGCGATTTTATCTATGATACACTTTAACTACTAATTCACTTTAAGGAGATTTGTCTTATTAAAAAGTATACTGACCTTTTTCTTTCTTTTTTTGAAACCAAAAGAAAAGAAAAAATAATCGTTCTAATTATTCTATTACTCGTTTTACTCTTTTTATTAATCCCCAAGAATAACAAACAAGAGCAACAAGAAGAAATTGGTGGGCCTAAAATTCAATTATCACCAAAATAAAAAACGGTTCAATACGAACCGTTTTTTTTTTTGGTTATTGAAGTAATGAAAGGACACTTTGTGGCATTGCATTAGCTTGAGATAACATAGAAGTCGCTGCTTGAGAAAGAATGTTATTCTTAGTGAAGTTCATCATCTCTTCAGCCATATCAACGTCTCTAATACGAGAATTAGCTTCTGTTAAGTTTTCTTGAGCTACTGCTAAGTTATTAATTGTATGTTGCATTCTGTTTTGTGCTGCTCCTAAATCAGAACGAGTACTTGAGATTTTTGATGACGCTAAATCTAATTGGTTAATCGCCATTTCTGCATTCTTTTGATTTGATAAATCTAAAGAATTTAGTCCTAACGTTTCAGCGTTCATCGTTCCCATTTTAACACTAATCATATCACCAGTATTAGCTCCAACTTGGAAGTCTAAACCTTTATTCTTATCGCCTTCAGTAAATGAAGTTTTGTGTGATGTTTTAGTTGCATCAACGTCCCCTTCACCATAACGACCTTCAGTAGTTAATTTCACAACACCTACTTGTTCTGCTTTAAACCCTGGAGTTGGTGTTGCAGAATCTTTGGTCATAATTGAATAAGTACCATTTTCGTTATCTTTTAACTCATACTTCGACTCATCTTTTAATTTAACTGTCACATTATTTTGGTCATCTCTACCATATGAAATTTCAAATGAATCTGTCAGAGATTTATCTGTAAAGTTAACAGTCATATACATATCGATATCGCCTGTTTTTTCTACTGCTGCTTTAGAAGCAGAGTCAAATTCTCCGTCTAATAAGTTTTTACCATTAAAGTTCGTTGTTTGAGAAATACGGTCAACTTCATCTCTTAATGCGTTGAATTCTTTGTTAATCTCAGCACGGTCCTCATCACTTAATGTCGCATTAGCTCCTTGTGTCGCTAAGTCACGCATACGATTAACGATGTCTTGCGTTTCATTCAATGCACCCTCAGCTGTTTGAATCAAAGAGATCCCATCTTGAGCATTACGTGTCGCTTGTTTTAATCCACCGATTTGGCCTTTCATTTTTTCAGAAATAGCTAAACCTGCAGCATCGTCTCCGGCACGGTTGATACGTAATCCTGAAGATAATTTCGCTAATGAATCTGATTTGGCATTGTTTGCAGATGTCAATCTTGAATAAGTGTTTAATGCTGGTACGTTTGTATTAATTCTCATAAGTAATTCCTCCAAGTAGTTTATTTTTACTGAGGTAACCCTCTGTTTTATTTATCGGTTGTTTTTTAAATGAATTAAGAGTTAATTTAAGAAAAAATAAAAAAAGTGATAACAGTCTCTAATTAACTATTATCACTTTTTTTAAACATAATCTAATATACTTGTTTGTAATAACTTAGTTCCAATAGATAAAGAAGCTTGATATGATAGCATTTGATTACTAAACTCCATATACTTATCTGCTACATCAATATCTTGAAGATTTGACAAATCTTCACGTAGTTGTAGATTTTCAGCTTCATTTCTTTCTTTCGCTGACTCTAAACGATTACTTACAGTTCCGATGCGAGCACGAGTATTCACAACATTATTAATGTGCGAGTCCATTCGATCTAATAAACCAGTTGCAGGTTCATCACTATTTCCTGGTCTTCCAGAAATAGCTTCTTTATCATTTGTATTCATCGCTAACATCAAATCTTGTAAAAACTGGTTAATGTTATCTGAATTGCCATCTTCATCTGTGGTTTGATTCATAAATATACTGCCATCTGTAATTAAATTTACAGAGACACCATTAGCAATCTCTCGAGGGAGATTATCCGTGGTTCCATGATATTTAATCGCTGCAATATCCCCATTTTCTTCTTTAATAATTTCAAATGGTGGCGTGTCAGTATTTTGTCCACCAAACACATAACGTCCATCATAAGTCGCATTTAACGAATCGACTATGCTTTCAATTTCTGAAATCATCTCTTGCTTATTGATTTCCATCTCTTCAGGACCAAGTGTATCATTCGCACTTGCTAACATTAAATCACGAATACGATGCATAGACTCAGTTGCGCTATCAAGTGCAGCATCTTGCGTATTAGTCCATGAAATCGACTCATTGATTGTTTTGTTATAGCCTTCATTTTTTACAATAGATTGATTCATCGTTAATATCTTTGAAAAAGCTAAGGGGTCATCTGATGAACGATTAATTTCAGTAAAAGTTCCTAGTTGAAGTGATAATTTATTGATTTGCTTCATATTACTATTAATATTTCTTTGAAATGACGCATGCATATTGGCATCTGATACTCTCATTCAACTATACTCCTGTTCTATTAATTAATGTGTCTAACAAATCAGTTACGACTGTAATGACACGAGCATTCGCTTGGAAAGCTCGTTGAAATCTCATCACATCAGTAATTTCTTCGTTAATATTAACTCCAGATGTCGCAAACTTACGATCCTCTAACTGAAACAACAAGAATTCTTGTGATGTTACTCGATTGTCAGCTTGCTGCTTAGCAATTCCATTCTTTGTTACAATATCAACATAAGCACCATGAGGAGTTGAGCCTCCCGCTTCATTTTTAATGGTCATCGTGTCTGGGTCATATTCAAAAACAGCATTGGGATAGCCTAATCTTGTATCCGCCAACTTACCCATAGCAGCAGCTCTAGAACCATCACCTGATGCGCCTTCTGATGGAAGGTATTCACCTGGATTATCTGGATCTGGAACACGTACTTCTTTTCCTGCATTTACCAATGAATGATCATTTCTAATATCTTCATTAACTTTAATATTCATGGCAAAATTAGGGTCGTTAGGATCACCTAAGGTAAAGAAATCGGCTCCTTTTCCATTATCAGAATGAATAATATTAACAGCTGTAGCAAAATTAAAAACAAACTCATTAAACTCTTGAGTTCTCTTGTCTATTTCAACGAGACCTTCTTGTAGCCCTTTAGCTGCACCACTTTCAACCTCAATTGGAGAAAATACTGGTGGATTATCTTTTGGATTTGAAATCAGTAACTGTCCAACTGGATAGCTTTCACCGTTCTCTAATGTAATATTTTCTCCAGTGAGGTTACCACCTTCTGAAACAATTGGTTGACCATTTTCGTCAACACCTACAACGACACTAATTGTCTTAACAGGCTCTCCAGGACCAACTAATTTTTCTCCGCCAAGACTGACACTTGCTCTACCATATTCATCAAAAGATGTCTCAATATTTCCAAATCCTGACAAATCTTCTAAAATCATGTCGCGGCGATCTAGTAAATCGTTTGGAACACTACCATCTTGTGATGCCTTGAATATTTGTTGATTCAACTCATTTAACTCTTCCAATTTAGCATTAAAGTCCATAACATTTTTTTCAAGGATTGAGACCGTTTCATTTCGTAAAGAGTCTAATTCTTTAGCAATATGATTCATGTTGTCAGTTAAATTATTGCCGTTTTCTACTACAATTGTTTTAGCTGTTGAAGAATCTGGGTTATTGCTTAACTGGCTCCATGCATCAAAGTAAGCATTGATGTCATCAGATAAACTCTTCTGACCTGGTGTTTCATTAAAAATAACTTCCATCTTCCCTAGTACATCTGCCTTGTATTGATATTGATTATATAGAGCATTTTCTTTTCTAATACTAGCTAATACAAATTGATCAGAAGCTCTTGTAATGGCTGACACTTTAGAACCTGTCCCGATCTGACCTATTCCTGTATAAGTGTATGGTGTATTAGCTTGCATCTCTGCTCGTTGTCTCGAATAGCCTGGAGTATTGGCATTAGCTATATTATGAGATGAAGTTTCTAAACCAATTTGTTGTGTATTCATCCCGCTATTGGCCGTGCCTAATGTTCCAAATAATCCACTCATTGTCTTCCTCCTTGAAAGTTATCTTTATTACATTGATTGATTCACAAAACCAACATCTTCTTGAATTGAAAGACTACCTTTTTTTGAATAAGTAGCATTTACTTTTTGAGCATTTTGACCAACTGTTTGGATAAAATTATCATTAAATGCCATGGCTTGTTTTGTAAGTAAAAGATTGTCATCTTGAAGTTGTTTGATTTCTAGAGCCAAATTAAGTTCGATTGCTGTCAACTCTCTCTCAACCATTACTAACTGATTCACGAGTTGTTCTTTCTGTCTCACGAGTTGCTCAATTTGATTGCCATCATTACGAATCAAAGCTTTATTCTCTTTTTTTAACAATCTCAATAATTGCTTTAAAACTGGTACTAGTGATTTGTTAGATTCCATATCATTATCCTTTTAGTTGATCAAACATTTTATTGGCAATTTGTTTGGCTGAAACATCATACGTCCCTTCACTAATCGCTTTTTTTATGTTTGCTATTTTTTGTGATTGATCAATATCTACAACTTCGTCACTGAAACGAATTTGTTGACTTGTTGTTGATAAATCAATTTGAACTGGCTCTTTTTTTATAACTGATTTATCTTTAACAGTTTGTTCTTGGTTCATCTGTGTTTGATAAGCATCTCGATAAGATGAATATTGATTATTTATTTTCATAATAATGTCTCCTTTATAGATAAATATTGATAAGCATCTACGTCTATACATATTCTATATCGGCACATTTTATCATCATTTAAGTGAAAATCAGAATTATTTTAAAAAAGCTGAATAAGTTTTAACCTATTCAGTTTTTAATTAATTAAGTTTATTCATGCGTTGTTTTTGAGATAGAATACTTGTAATTCGAATACCAAAGTTTTCATTGATGACAACCACTTCTCCTTGAGCAATTAATTTACTATTCACAAAAATATCAAGGGGCTCATCTGTCAAACGATCTAGTTCTACTACTGACCCTACACCTAGAGTTAATATTTCTTTAATCGATTTTCTACTACCGCCTAAAACAACACTAAAATCAAGTGGCACATCCATTAATAAATCTAAATTATCAATATTACTTTCAACCTTATTATCTGCTAACTCATCAAATTCAGGTTGCTGAATGGACACTTTACGAGTCTTTTGTTTTCTAGTTCTTTCTTTTTTATTCTTTGTTTCTTCCATCATGTTTTCTGTCATGTCATCACTTCCTTCTGTGACTTCTTCTGCTTGTTGTAGCATTAATTGGGCCACTTCCTCCATCATTTCAATAGTAAATATTTGAGAAATTTCACTTTCTATTAGGCCTGGTACAGAAAAATCAAAGGTAATTCTAGAAACATTAGTATCTAAACCAATTTCTTTGTAATCAACGTCTGCTTCATCTTCCCACAAAGTTACTTTAGGTTGAAAAATATCTACCTTCTGCCCAATCATTGTCGCAACAGAAGTCACTGCTGAACCTGTCATTTGATTAATAGCTTCACCAACGGCACTTAACTCCATTTCTGTAAAGTTAGAATTTATCGGTTCGCCATTTCCTCCTGTCATCAAATCGGCAATAATGACAGCATCTGGAACATTCAGAAGCATCATACTACTTCCTTTAAGTCCTTCTTTGAATTCAACAACAGCCGATACTTTCGGTGTAGACAAATCAGAAACAATTTCTCTAAAAGGAATATGCTCTACTCTTGGAGGAGAAATCCTAATATCTTTATCTAAAATAGATGATAAAGTTGTCATGCATTGACCCATAGTTACTTTGCCAAATTCACCCATTAATCTGATAATCTCTGGTTCCATTAAAGTTGGTGCCTCATTAGTTATCATATTCTCTACTTTATTTTCAGTCATTCTCAAACTCTCCTTCAGATAATTCTAATAGTTCAACAGCTAAAACATTTTCCTTCTTGCCTGGTCTAACCAAACCAAACAATTCATTTTCAATAAAAACCTCTAAGGGATCTGATATTTTTTGATTTAAACTAATTGCATCTCCTACTTCTAGTGCAGCGATATCAGACAAGGTCATTGTTGTTGAGCCTAGCATGGTTTTTAAATCTAAATAAACGCCCTCGATATTTTTTTGTAAGTTATCATGATCTTCTTTATTAAATTCATTGTCTGAATCAAACCAATTTCTTAAACTAAGTTTGTCAATAATCCCTTCAAAGAAGACATAAGGTACACACAGATTAACAAAAGTTTTGTGTCCTAAAATAGTTACTTGGCAAGTCACTAGAACGATTGGTTCATTTGGTGACATGTTTTGTAACAATTGCGGATTTGTATCTAATCCTTCTAACTGACAATCTAACTGCTGGACTTCACTCCAAACATTTTCAAAAGCTAAGATAAAGACATTAAAAACTTCTTCCAAAATAGCTAGTTCTATATCTGTAAAACTCTTTTTTTCATTCTGACTTGTTTTATTAATGCTCGCTTCATTTCCACCACACAGTAATTCAATCAGTAATTGACAAAACTGTGGATTAATTTCAAACATTTGGACACCACTTAATGGCGGTGATTTAAATAAGCCTAGTAAAGTGAACTTAGGTATGGAATGAATAAACTCGTCATAACTGATTTGTTCTACAGAAGCTAGTTTCACATTAACGTTTGTACGCATTTGTGTGGTCAAATGATTACCTGCGTACTTACAAAAATCTTCAAAAATCATAAACAAAGTGTTTACATAATCTTTAGACAGTTTTGTAGGACGCTTGAAATCATAGTTTTTAATACTATTAACTTCCTTCTTTTTAAAAAAAGTTTCTTCATCTATTTCTCCATTACTCATAGCGTTTAATAACGAGTCAATTTCTTTTTGCGTAAGTAATTGCGTCAATTTAATCCCTCATTTTCAATATATATTTGTTAAACTCGATTACTAAATTGATCTAGCGATTTAATTAATCGATCGTCCTCAAAAGGTTTGACGATAAAATCAATCGCACCTTCTCTTACAGCTTCTAAAACAATATTTTGTTGACCCATAGCGCTACAAATAATTACTTTAGCATCTGGGTCTAGTTTTCTAATTCTTTTTAATGCTTCCATACCGTCCATTTCAGGCATAACAATATCCATCAAAACAAAATCTGGTCTTTTTGCTTTATACGATGCAATAGCTTCAACACCGTTTTTTGCTTCTGCAATCACCTGATAGTTATTTTTTTCAAGGACATCTTTTAATTTCATTCTCATAAATACCGCATCGTCAACAACTAAAACTGTTTTCGGCATTTTTTCCCCTTCTTTCTCGAACCTATTGACTTAGATGACAAACACATCACGATGGTCATTCCATCTACCATAAGAGCCTTTATCTTGATCCCTTATAATTTGACCTTTATTGATTTCTAAAACCCGATACCTAATTGTATTAACAATCGTTGAGTTATGTGTTGCCATCAAAATAGTTGTTCCTTTTTGATTCAGTTGATACAAGATTTTCATCACTTCAATAGCTGATTTATTATCTAAATTACCTGTTGGTTCATCTGCTAAAAGTATTTTTGGTTCATTAACAATAGCACGTGCAATGGCAACTTTTTGTCTTTGCCCAACTGAGAGCTCCTTTGGAAATAAATGTTTATACTCTAACATACCTACTTCATCCAAAGCTCTTAAGGCTTTTTCTTTAATTAACTTTCGCTTTGTTTCAATAGCTCGTAGCACATAAACCAAATTTTGATAGATAGTCAAACTTTCTAATAGAAAAAAATCTTGTGGAACAACACCTAGTTGTCGCCTAAATTCTGGAATTTGCGAGTCTTGTAAGCGAGGTAAATCAACATTTCCCATTTTTAAGGAACCTGTAGTTACTTTTTCTTCACACGTTAGTAATTTGATTAATGTTGTTTTACCTGCACCACTTGGACCAATTAGATAGGCAAATTCACCTTGTTTGATTTCTAATGACACGTGATTAAGAGCTGTGACGTTGGAGTATTTTTTTATGCAATTATCTAATTTAATCATCCACGTTTCACTCCTTTTTATTGTTTAAAGTTGTTAATTAATTGCATCATGTCATCAGTTGATTGAATCACTTTAGCATTCAGTGAATAAGCTCTTTGAGTCACAATCATATCTGTCATAGATTCTGCCAAATCAACATTTGAAGCTTCTAAATAATGTTGTTTAATGGAAGGAGTAGCTTGCCTCCTAGAAGCCATTCCGTTAGGTAATTGATATAAGTTTTCTCCGATTTCATTTAGTTGTTCAAATGAATCACTACTGTAAATTGGGATTTCACCTACTAACTGATTACCTACAATAATTTCTCCATTATCTTTAACAGTCGGTTTTCCTTGTGGCCATTGATTTCTGGGAACATGGTATGTCATATCCACACGATTTCCTGAACTTGTTCTTAATATGCCTTCTGCGTCCATTCTAAAGGAACCATCTCTTGTGTAAGCCAACTCATTATTAGGTAATCTAACGCCAAAAAAGCCATCTCCAACTAAAGCTAAATCAAAATTATTTGGACTAGGAATTAATCCTCCTTGAGTTAAATTCAATTGTCCTTGTTCTGCTTTCATTCCAATTGGAATACCATTCATAATCATATTGCCTCTTGAATTTGTATCACTTCTTAGTAATTCATGGAAATTTGTATTTTGTTGTTTGTAACCAACTGTGGTTGAGTTAGCTACATTATTTGAAATAATATCTAAACTTGTTTGCAAGCCGTTCATGCCACTTTTACTAATTGCTAAACTTGGATTCATAAGTATTCTCCTCTCTAATAGCCTCGACCAATTTCATTAGTTAGTTTTCTAATAATCTCATCTGATGTGTGAAGAGCTTTTTGATTAATCTCAAATTGTCTGGCTGTATCCATTAATGTTGTCATCTCATCAACAATATTCACGTTTGAGCCTTCCAACATACTTGAACGTACTTTACTTTCGGTATCAGTTACTCCTGGGGTTGTAGCAGTAAATACGGTTTCGCCTAGAGCCAATAAATCCCCTTGATCATTAAATCGAGTTAGCCTAAATTGTGGATTTTCTTCTCTAACATCTATGGGATTTCCAGCCTGAGAAAGAACCACATAACCTTCTTGAGTCACTAGGTGATTGTTTTCATTTACTTGAAAATGACCATTTTTTGTATAGCCTGTTTCGCCAGTTGGTAATTGAACATTGAAGTAACCTTCCCCTAAAATAGCATGGTCACTTTTTTTGTTGGTTGATTTAAAGGTGCCAGAGGACATATCTTTCACAATTTCGTCGACTTTATTTCCAAAAATGAAGCCGCCAATATTATGACGTTTATTATTCTCAGGTCCATTCGTGTAATTATGTAATTGATACTCTGGATCTGTCTTTTGAACAATTTGCTGCGTTTTATAGCCATAGGTATTTACGTTAGCCACATTGGCACTAGTATTTTCTTGTTTTTTCTGTAAAACACTTAAATTACGTTGTAAAGTAAAGGTACTTCGAATCATTTCAAATCATCCTCAATTATTTTTTTTAAAGTCACTAATATTTTGCCATGAATTTGTGAGACTCTCGGGACTGAAACGTCAATAACTTCAGCAATTTCTTTTAACGTTAACTCTTCTACATAGTAAAGATTCAAGATAATTTGTTCCCTTTTTGGTAGTTTCTCAATACTTCTTCTTAATGCTTCTTTTTTTTCATCTTCAACTAACAACTCATCAATTGGAATAGTCTGTTTATCTTCAACAATTTCTTTTAACTCCACTGATTCTCCGTGATTAGTGAATAATGTGTCATCTAAGGAAACGTTAGCCAAATAATGAATCGTCTCATGAATTTTAGACAGTTTTGTATTTTCAATGCCTAGTTCTTCACAGATTTCTTGATCAGTTGCTTCTGTCATTTTTTCTCGTTCAAGTTTTTCTTTTGCTTTATAAAATTGATCTAGTTGAGTCATTCTAGTTCGAGAGACTTTTGAGTTTTTTCTGACTTCATCAATAATAGCTCCCCGAATTCGGATATAAGCATAGCTTTCAAAGGTTACTTTTTTACTCGGATCATATTTTTTTAAAGCATCCATCAATCCAATAACACCGATATTAAACAAGTCATCTTTATCATAATCAGTGGATTTTATATCGATGCGATTGACTACTCTTTTAACAAAAGGCAGGTACTTCACAATTTCTTCTTCGTAATCTATTTCATACATCCTATTTCCTCCCTATTCCTTTTAAAAAAGTTTAATCTCGATTACATGTCATTTAATGAAATCATTCCAACCGTTTCGATTTGTACTTCATTAGGTACTTCATTCAATGAAACAACGGCTAGATTAGGAAAATTGTATGAAATCAATTTTTTAAAGGTTACTCGTGTATTGGGTGAAGCTAAAATAACATGTTGGACATTTTCAGCTGTTAATCGCTGATGAGTTCGATTGATCGAATCAAAAATTTGCGTAATGATTTCAGGTTTCAGCACGGGGATTGAACCTGACGTTGTTTTCTGTACGTTTTTTGAAATCATTTCTTCAATTTCAGGATGGATTGTCATTACTCGAAGAACACCATCTGGACCTAGGTATTGTTTAACAATCGTTCTCTTTAAGGACTGACGAACATGCTCTGTTAAAACTTCAATATCTTTAGTCATCATGCCGTAATCAGCTAATGTTTCTAAAATAGTTACTAAATCATTAATGGGTATTTGTTCTCGTAAAAGATTTTGTAAAACCTTTTGAACTTCACCTAAGCGTAAAATATCAGGGATTAACTCATCTATAACCACATTGTATTTCTCTTTAATTCCTTCTAACAAATGCTTCACTTCTTGTCTACCTAATAATTCAGCAGTGTTACTAAAAATCACTTCTTTTAAATGGGTTGCAATCACTGTCACTGGCTCAACAATTGTAGCTCCGTGAATGTCTGCTATATCTTTATCTTTTTGTTCAATCCATAAAGCATCTAGTCCAAATGCCGGCTCTTTTGCTTCAATCCCGTCAAGTTGAAACTCTTCGTTTTCAGGATTAATGACCATCAATTTATTCGGATAGATCTCACCTCTAGCAACCTCATTACCTTTAATTTTGATGCAATAATCATTTGGTGCTAATTGTAAATTATCTCTAATTCGGATAGGTGTTAACAACACGCCTAGTTCATGAGCACATTGCTTTCTGATGTTGATAATTTGACGCATAAGAGAGTTGTCTAAACTATCATCTGTCATAGGAATTAAAGCATAACCAATTTCAATCGAAATCGGTTCTACTTGGAAAGATGAAACAGTGTCATCTTCCTCTAATTCCTGTTCTTTTTGAAGGAGTAACAATTCTTTTTTCTCTTCTACTAATTTTTGCTCCGCTAAGCCCTCACCTTGATATTTTTTAAATGCAATAAAAGCAAAACCAAGACCTAAAACGAAGAAGGGGAAAAAAGGAAATCCTGGTACAATTCCCATGATAAACAAGACTGCTGCAACAATCCCTGCTATTAGTGGATTAGGAAAGAAATCTTTACTAATAGCTGAACCAAATGTGTTATTATCGTCTGAACGTGTCACAATAATCCCTGATGAGATAGAAATCAATAAAGAAGGTATTTGTGAAACTAAGCCGTCTCCAATAGTCAATTTTCCAAATTTATTTAAAGCTTCTGTCACGTCCATTCCTTGACCAACAGAAAAGATTAAAATACCACCAATTAAATTAATAATTGTAATAATAATCCCTGCAATAGCGTCTCCCTTAACAAATTTACTAGCACCATCCATGGCTCCATAAAAGCTAGCTTCTCGTTGTAAGTTTTTTCGTCGTTCTTTTGCTTCATCTTCACTAATCAGTCCTGAACTTAAGTCAGCATCAATAGCCATTTGTTTTCCGGGCATTGCGTCTAAAGTAAATCTCGCAGAAACTTCTGAAACTCGTCCGGCACCATTTGTGACAACTACGATTTGAATAATCGTAATAATAACGAAAATAACCGCTCCTACTATATAATTATTACCCGCTACTACATCAGCAAATGCATCAATGACTTTTCCAGCATTCCCTTGGGTTAATACCAAGCGGGTAGAAGCAATATTTAGTCCTAATCGAAACATGGTCGTTAGAAGAAGGAGTGTTGGAAATGTGGCAAACTCTAATACGTTTTTAGTGAATAGGGTAATTAATAAAATATTAATCCCTACTGTAATATTAATAATGATTAAAAAATCAAGAAAAGAACTGGGAAGTGGTATAATAATTAATCCGATTATCAATACAACAACAAATGAAACGATCACATCGGAATAATTAAGTGTTTTTAAATTCATCTTTGAAACCACAAATAAGTTCCCCCTCTTCTGTTAAATTTTATTTTTACTTTGTTCATTCATTTGGTAGACAAAGGCTAGTATTTCAGCCACTGCCTCATACATATCCACTGGAATTGGTTCTCCAATTTCCGTCGTTTTATATAATGAACGGGCAACGGGTTTGTTTTCTAAGATGGGGACATTATTAGCTTTGGCTTCTTCTCTAATTTTCTGAGCCATAAAGTCTACCCCCTTAGCAACAACTGTCGGAGCTCCGTTGTTTTCTTTATCATATGTGATTGCAATAGCTAAATGAGTCGGATTAGTGACAACCACTGTGGCGTCTTGAACCTGATTCATCATGCCTGAAATCAACTGCATATACTTACTTTTTCGCTGAGATTTTATTAATTGATCTCCTTCTTGTTGTTTGAACTCATCTTTTACTTCTTGTTTAGTCATCTTCATTTTCTTTCTAAAAGAGAACCATTGAACAACGTAATCGAGTATTCCTAAAACAAACAAAATCATCGAAATTTTTAAACTTAATGTTTTCAAAAAGTCTAAAACAAACATAGGTAATGCTTCAATACCAACAAAACCAGCATTGAAGAAACTTGCTAACACAGAACTAATTTCTTGTAAGGTTATTATAAAAACCAACACTAATTTACCTATATTTTTGATTAAGGTAAACAATGCTTTTTTATTAAACAAATTTTTAAAACCACTGATTGGGTTAAGTTTTTTAAAACTTGGTTTTAATGGTGATCCTGTAAATAAAAATCCTACTTGTAATAGATTACTAAGCCAAGCGCTAAAAAAAGCGATAGCCAAAAAGGGACTAACTATCCAAAAAAAAGTCAAAATACTTTGAACACCTATGGCTCCTAAATTATTTTCTAAAACGCCATAATCGTATTGTGTTGATAATTGGCTATGAATAAGTCCCATACACTGAGTCATTACAAATTGCCATAACGGGATAAAAAGAACTGAAAAGATTAGAAAGGAAGTTGCTGATACTAAATCCGGACTTTTAACCAATTCACCTTTTTTTCTTGCATCTTTCAGCTTCTTGGGACTGGGCTTTTCAGTTTTACCATCTTTATCAGACATTACCTCACCTCACTAACGAATCTAAAAATTCTTTCATGTATCGATCAATTTCTGGGAAAATATTAGTTACAAGTTGCATAAAATTAGGTAAAAACAATAGAATAAAAATGAAACTAACTAATATCTTCATTGGCATTCCTAGCATTAGAACATTAATTTGAGGTACACTTCGTGAAACAATGCCTAGGACACAGTCTGTCACAAAAGCTACTAGGACAACTGGAGCCGCCAGCATAAAACTTACCTGAAACATTTCAATGAATAATCTTATGATTCCTTCAACTGTATTTCCCATAAAACCAGCCTCATTTAATGGAACCATTTGAAATGAGTTAATCAGATTTTGTAAAACAATATGATGCATGTCGGATAGAAAGAATAAAACTAAGGCTATCCAATAATAAAGTCTTCCATAATTTGATGCTTGAATCCCCACACTTGGATCATAGACAGAGCCCATAGAAAAACCGACTTGAAAGTCAATAAGTTGTCCGGCCATTTCAATTGAGGAAAAGATAAGCTGCACAACAAATCCCAAAGCAATACCAACTAAAATCTCCTTAATGACCAAAAAAGAAAAAATAATTAAATTGGCTGCCCCTACTTTTTCAGGTATCATGCTATAAACAATGACTGATAAAAAGAAACTTAAACCAACCTTTAGCACAATGGGCGCTTGCTTTAGAGAAAATCCTGGAGACGTCACCATAAAGCTTGATATACGTGCAAAAATGAGAATAAACGTTATTAATATTGAATTCATTTTCCACCTACTTTATAAAGATGACATAATTTCAAATAAGTCTTTAGTAAATTCAACTAAAGTATTCAACATGAAGTTCCCTAAAATAATTAAGAATAGAAAGACAACTAAAAGCTTTGGCACAAAACTCAATGTTTGCTCTTGTATTTGTGTAGTTGCTTGAATAATACTAATAAGTAGTCCTACAACCATGGCAACAATTAAGATTGGACCTGCAATCAGAATAATTTTAAGGAATGCTTGATGCATGACATCAAGCACCAATTCTATTGTCATACAATCATCCTTTCTATAAGAAACCTCTTACTAATGTTTCAACAATCAAGTACCAACCATCTACTAAAACAAATAGCAGTAATTTAAATGGCAGTGAGATCATGACAGGAGACAACATAAACATCCCCATGGACATTAAAATACTTGAAACAACCATATCGATAATTAAGAATGGAATAAAGATTAAGAAACCTATACTAAATGCCGTTCTTAACTCACTGATTAGAAAAGCTGGTGTTATAACATGCATGCCCAAATCTTCAGGTTTATCCACTTTTTTATGATTAGAATTTTTGATAAATAGCTCTAAATCTTTTTCTCTTGTTTGCTGTAACATAAATTCTTTAATTGGTTTTTCAGCTATCGTAATGGCTTCTGATTGAGTAATTTCATCTTTCATTAAAGGTTGAATCGCCGTGTTGTTAATTTCTGTATACGTTGGTCTCATGATAAAAAAGGTTAAAAACAAAGCAATACCAATTAATACTTGATTTGGTGGTGTTTGTTGCGTTCCTAAAGCATTTCTTACAAAAGATAAAACCATGATAATTCTTGTAAAAGAAGTGGTTAATATTAATATCGTAGGTATAAGTGTCAGGACAGTCATTAAAACAAACAATTTAACAGGTTCTGTGCTTCCAGAGTTGCCGATTACTTTTCCAACCGTATTAGTCAACTCTTCCACATCTGCCGCCATACTTACTAAAGGAAATAAAAGAAAACCAAAAATAGTCACTATTAACGTATTGCGAAATTGTTTTATCATTTTTGGTCTCCTTTTTTTCTCTTGTTCAAGTAGCCTTCTAAATGAGGTATATGACTGATAATCTTTTCCTGATTTTTTTGTTTTAACTCATTTTCCGATTCTTTTTGAGCTAATATTTCCCTAACTTCTTCTTCTGTTAACTCTTTTAGTATGTCATTTTTTTGTGGTGTCATACTCATTAAGTAATAACTATGGCACACAGAGACAATCGCAATCGATGATTCTTTACCAACAGTGAAACGCTCGATTATATCAATGTTTCTTGTTTGATTTTGATTGTATTTATTCAATTGAGTTAATGATAGTTTGATTAAAAAAATAATGACTATCAAGAATATCATTGTTTTAAATAGTAAAAAAATACTCGTCATTGTTTCTCCTTTACTCTATTGAATCACTAAATTAGTGATAAAGACCTCACGAACTAATGCAGAACCATAATCTTTATTGATTTGATCTCGTAGTTCTTCTTTCAAGTTATTAACACCGTTCTTATCAGCTAAAATTTCATTTGCCTCTTTTTGACGCAATTTATTAATCACACTATCTCTGATTAAATCCTTATTGCTTTCAATGATTTCAGCATTTTTAGCATTATTTGTTAACAGTGAAATTTCAATTCTTATATATGACGTCTCGCCTTCTTTGTTATCTGCCAAATTGACTAAAAATTCTTCTAAAGGAACAGATACTTCGTCTTTGTTATACTTTTTCTCAACAGCTTCTACTTGACCTTTATCTCGATCTTTTCCTGATAACATATTTCCAAGAATCGTCCCTGCTGTTGCTGCAACAACACAAACGATTGAAATCGTTACAATAAGAATGATTTTAGTATTTATTTTTTTCTTACTTTTGCCTGATGTTTCATGTTCCTCGTCAACCACTGCTTCTATTTCTTTTTCTTGCTCTTCTTTTTCTTTTGCCACACCCTATACCTCCTTTTTTACTTTTTGACTAATTGTTTCTTGAACAACCTGCTTTTGAAAAAATAGGACTTTTTCAACAACATCATCAATGGATTCTTTGACCATCATTGTTTTACCATCAGATAATGTAATAACAGTATCAGGTGCTTGGTCAATGCGATAAATCAATGTCGAATTGAGCACAAACTCCTGATTATTCATTCCTGTTAGCTTAATCATGATTGATTCTCCCTTCTTCCCAAACACCTTAACTATTATTAACGTTTCAGATTAATTAATTCTTGTAACATCTCATCTGATGTTGTTATCGTTCTTGAGTTTGCCTGATAAGCTCGGCTAGTTATAATCATGTCCGTAAATTCTGTTGCTAAATCAACGTTTGAGCCTTCTAAAGCACCTTGTACTAGTCGACCACTTCCACTTTGACCTGCTCTAACATAGTTAGGATCTCCTGAGTTACCTGATTGCACATAATTATTACCACCTGTTTTTTCTAAACCATCTGGATTAGGGAAAGTTGTTACAGCAACTTGACCAATGACATAGGTATTATCATCGCTATAACGACCTGTTACCAAACCATCTGATCCAATCGTGAAATTCATTAGTGTAATTTCTTTCATGGCAGGGTTACCATCTTCGTCTAGAACAGGATTACCGTCTTCATCTAATTCTGGAACCGTTAATTTATTTGGTATCGTAATTGGTCCCACAGGCTCTGTTAAATCTGTTTGAGCATCAAAATCTTTACTACTTTGAATTGGATTACCATCAGCAGTTTGATACCCCATCACTTTATAACCATCTACACTTGTTAATGTACCATTTGCGTCTAATGTGAAGGCGCCGTTTCTTGTGTAGTATTTTGTCTCATCACCATCATCTTTTTGTAAGATGAAATACCCTTGATCATCTAGCGCGAAATCTAGTGGTCTTCCTGTTGGTTGTGGTGTACCAATCGTATTATTTTTATCGATTGATCCCACTTGAACACCTAAACCAACCTGTCTTGGATTAACACCACCACCACCATTCATATTTGGTCCTTGTGCGTTTGCTTCTGTGGAGCTCATAACATCTTGAAAAGTAACACGCTCTGATTTGTAACCATACGTATTCACATTGGCAATGTTATTGGCAGTCACATCCATTTTTGTTTGTTGACTCTTCATACCACTTACGCCTGAGTTCATAGAATTTAGCATTGATTTCTCCCCTTCAATATACGTTTCTTTATTTTTACAACTGACTTGAAATGATCAAGTTGTTGGTGAACCCTTTTATTTTTATGACTTTGATTGTCAGTTAATGTTCTTCAGGAGCTTCAGGTTTGTCTTCAGGATCTGTTTCTCCTTCTCCCTCTGACTCTTTTTTGCTCCCCTCTCCAATCACTGACACTTGACTCATCAAATAATCCTCACCATCAATGACCAGTGTTGCAAGACCGCCAACAAATTTGACTTGTTCAACAACTCCTTCAACGGTTTCATCCTTACCTACAACAACTGTAACGGTTTTTCCAATTAGACCGATAGCTTGTTGTTGATGAGCCATCATCATGGTATATTCAAGGTCTTCACCCATCTCTTGAAGTTGCTCAAGAGTTGCAAATGTCACCATTTGGGTAATATAATCCGTTCCATTCCCACCATCTGATCCATCAAAACTAGGATTTGCCATTGACGCTGCAAGAATTTTTAAAAATCCGTCCATATCTAACCCGTTGTTGCTCTTTTTACTTTGAGGCTCATACCCACCTGTATAATCATTGGCACCTCTTGTTGTTCCAAATACTTCTGGCATAGTTCACTCTCCTTAAACTAAAATATCAACTGATTCTTTGGATACACCTTCATGGGTGACTTCTTCCACATAATCTTCTGTTTTATCGTATCTCTGTCTGCTTTTTTGTTGTTCAAAAGCTTGTTGTTGTGACTGACGATGGTTGAAACTGCCGCCAAAATCAAGATGAGTTTCTACCTCCTTAGTTGCCATTTCGACTGATATATCGACAGGTTGAAGCAAATTGTGTTGCTTAACTAAGTTTTCCTTCAACTCTGTTAAGTGACTTTCAAATAAGGTTTTTACTCTAGGCGAATCAACTCTAAATTCAGCGTTGACTTTACCATCTTTCATCTCTAATACGACTTCCAATTCGCCTAACTTTTCAGGTTGCAAAGTTAATTTAATTGTTGTTGGTTCATTGAGTGTCGGTTGATGGATTTCTTGTGAGAGTTTAGTTAATACCTTAGGAAGCGTCTGTTCCTCAAAGACTTCTAATTCAAGAGATGTTAACGGTTGATGACCCTCTTCAATAGTTGCCGCTAGGTTTACTGAATCTTGTTTTACAATCTCTGTCATAAAAGACTCCATCTGGAAAACGTCATTGTTTTCTTTCATAACTTCTACATCAACATCTGTTTTTTCATAATAGGTTGAAGGAAGAGACTCCTCAGTAATCTCTACACCAGATTCGATTGGATTCGTTTCAGATGAGATGTCCATCTGATCAAACTGATTCTCAGAGACTTTTTCTAAAAGACGACTGTCTCCTATAGAAGGTTGAATGTTCTGACGTAGTTCTTCCACTTGATTGAACTGCGTATTTAAAATTATTTCAGGATTTTCATTACTCACTGATTGAGTTGCTTCATTGTTATTTAAAATCAAATTCAGTTCGTTTTTTGAACTTTTTAATAGTAATTCTTTCAAATCCTCTTTATCAGCTACCTGATGAGAAAAGAAAATAGGGTCAGTATTTGTCTCAGCTAGAATCTCTTGAGGTTCACTAACTATTTCTGCTAAATCAGTATCTCTAAAGAGAGGTTGATTCCTGATAAATTGCTGGATTCGAGTCATCTCGATCTTGTTTTCGATTTTCGAATTATCACTCGTCACTTTGATTAATTCCTCTAATTTAGTTTCTGCTTGTAGTGGAATAAGAGAAATAAGAGGCTCTTCCCATTTGTCTGACTCCTTGTCTTCCAATTCTTCATCAGAGATGTTTAAAATTTCTGTATCTTCTTCTAGCGTCTCTTTTAAATCAAACGTTTCATTGTTTTCTTGATCTAAATGAGTTAGAAAAATGTCAGAAAAAAGTGGTAATTCCTCTACTTTTAGTGATTTTTGATTAATTGGTTGCTTTAATAGTGTTCCTAAATCTATTTCTGGTATACCTGTCATTTTTTCACCTACTTTAGATAAATGTACTACCAAATCTCAATGTTCCCATTTCATCAAGTTCTTTTTGTTCCTCAGCTTTCATGGTGAACAAATAATCATCGTAATGTTTTTCTTTTAAGCGATCCATTATTTTTCTCTCTTTTTGAGCATCTACAAATACTTCTTTCATCTTCTCAGTTTCATTAGAATAAAGTGAAACTGTTTGTTGCTGTTTAACAATTTCACTGTCTAAGTGATTCTTGTATAAGTATTGTTGTCTTAAACTGTTAATGTCGTCAAAACCAATCGCATCATGCTTAATTTCTTCACTAGCTGCGATGATAGTGTCTAAAATTTCTTCTTGTTTTCGTTGTGCTTCTTGGCAAATAAGAAAACCTCGTTTAGCTTCATCTTCTTGGGATTCACGCCAAGTTAACACATTTTCTAAAGAAAATTTGTAAGCACCCAACTAATTCACACTCCTTACCAAGTTTGTTTTGAAGAAAATACTTGATTCAACGCTTGCACTGTTTCTTTGTAGCTAGACGGCTCATCTACTTTTTGAACTAAAAAGCTCTTTATACTAGGTTGTAATTCAATTGCTTGATCTACCTTAGGGTTTGTTCCTACTTTATAAGCGCCAATATCAATTAGATCCTTTGCATCTGCATATATTGCCATGTTCTCTTTTAGGAGACCTGCTTTTTCATTATGCTCTTTAGAGACAATACTTTTCATCAGTCGACTCAAACTTTGTTGAACATCTATTGCTGGGTAATGATTTTCCCCAGCTATTTTTCGTGATAACACCACATGACCATCTAAAATACCTCTTACAGCATCTGCAATAGGTTCGTTCATGTCATCTCCCTCAACTAAAACGGTGTAAAAAGCAGTGATTGATCCTTTTTCAGACATACCACTTCTTTCTAGTAGTCTCGGCAACATCGCAAATACAGAAGGTGTGTAACCTTTTGAAGTTGGTGGCTCACCTGTAGCAAGACCAATTTCTCTTTGAGCCATTGCAAACCGGGTCACTGAATCCATCATCAAAATAACTTTTTTCCCTTGATCACGGTAATACTCAGCAACAGCTGTTGCAACAAATGCTCCCTTCAAACGAACTAAAGGAGGTTGATCTGATGTTGCACAAACGATAACTGATTTTTTGTAGCCTTCAGGTCCTAAATCATTTTCAATGAACTCTGTCACTTCTCGACCACGTTCGCCAATCAAGCCAATCACAATCACATCTGCTTCACAATTTCTAGCAATCATGCCAAGTAAAGTACTTTTACCAACACCACTCCCTGCAAAAATACCTAATCGCTGTCCCTCACCAACTGTTAACATACCGTCAATTGCCTTAACGCCTGTACTCATAACCTCTTCAATTCGTCTCCTTTTAAAAGGATCTGGAGACTCTTGATCTACTGGGTATTTTGTTCCAACAACTGGACTATCATCTGTTAGTACTCGTCCAAGACCATCTAATGTTTTTCCTAATAAACTGTCATTGATTTCAACTTCTAAAGCAGCTCCCGTTGGTCTAACTAGACACCCTGGACCAATCCCATTTAATTCATCTAAAGGCATTAAAAGAACTGTTTTATTGATAAAACCAACAACTTCGGCCATAACAATTTTTTTGTTTTTTGTAATTTCTATTTCGCATACTTCACCTACAAATACATCCAGACCTTCTACTTTAATAATTAAACCAACAACTTGGCTTACTTTTCCGTAGGTTGTCAGATAGCTTTGCTTGACTAGCTGTTTTTGTATTTCCTTCAGGGTTTTAAAATTAGTCAATAGAATCACCTAACTTTAACTTCTCCACCATTTTCTCAAGTTGTTTTCTTAAGGTTAAATCAAGTAACTCGTAATTAGTCTCTACAATACAATCATTTTGGTTAAGTGACTCATCACTAATTACTGTGTACTTCATCTCTGGATTTTCTTCTTTTAGCTTTCGCATGTAACACTGTGTACTTTCCATATTCATTTTAGAAACAAAAACAGTAATAAAGTTATCTGTCTTTTCAATTCGATTTAAAACAGGCTCAAGTAACACCTTTAGTGCTTCTTCTGACAATGTTAATTCTTGATTTAAAATAATTTCTGCCATTTCAACTGCGAGATCAACAAAATCTTGCTGCTTTTCTTTCTGGTAGGTCGCCATTTCGAGGTTAGCTTTTTCTACTACAAATAGTGCATTTTCTTTTAACGTATTCGCTTGTTCTACGCCAGCTTCGTAGCCTGTTTCAAGGCCTGACTCATATCCATCTTTTTGACCTTCTTTTAAACCTGCCTGGTAGGCTTCTTTTTTTATCTCTTCACCTTCCAGATGAGCTTGTTGGGTAACTAACTCTTTTATCTCAAGTAACTCATGAAAAAATTTATCTCGCTCTTTTTTAAAGACTTTTTTCAAATGATGTCTTGCTTCTAGAACGTCTTGATTAAACTGACTCATTTTTTCTTTTTGATACTCAGACAACACCAAGTCCTCTTTAATTTCTTCATCAGTCAAAGGTTGACCTTCTTCGTCTAAAAAAACACTAGGCTTTTTTTTCACGGTATAATTTGTTTCAATTTTTCGACTTTCTTGTTCTTCAATCATATCTGATTGTTTAATAAAATTATGAGATGACAGCATCTTGATCACCTCTTCCGATATAGATTTCTCCCTCTTCATCTAATCGGCGGATAACGGCAACAATTGTTTGTTGAGCCTCTTCAACAGCTGATAATCTTGCTGGTCCTAAGAACTGTAAATCTTCTTTTAACATCTCAACTGAACGTGAACTTTGATTACTATAGATAAATTCTTTAATTGTATCCGTTGCGCCTTTAAGTGCCATAACTAAGACATCATGGTTAACCTCGCGTAATACTTTTTGAACATCAGATTTTTCAAGACCAATGATATCTTCAAAGGTGAATAGGTTAGCTTTAACTTCTTCTGATAACTGTGGTTGACGTTTTTCAAGATCACTAATAATATTTTTCTCAGTACTTCTTCCAACTGAATTAAGAATGTCTACTAGAGTATTTACCCCACCAACGTTTTCAGCATCATTCTCAATAACATTAGAGAATTTATTCTCAATAACAGTTTCGATTTTTTCAATAATAACCGGTGACGTACTAGAAATTGTTCCGATACGCTCAGCAATTTCAGCTTGTCTTGATTCAGGAAAATTAGCTAATACATCGGCTGCTTTATCTGGTTGCATATAACACAGGATTAATGCCACTGTCTGAGAAGCTTCACCTAGAAGGATATTGGTTAATTGTTGTGGATCAGCTTTTCTCGCAATATCAAAGGGACGTTTCCTCAACTGGATTTGATTCAACACACCGAGTACTTCATTCGCTTTTTGGCGCCCTAATGCTTGATTTAATAAGTCAGAGGCATAATTCATACCACCATCTATCACATGTCCTCTAGCAGCTGACATAGTAATAAATTCATCTATCACCATGTCACGATCTTTTTCATCTACAAAATCAATATTAGCAATTTCATAACTTATTTTTTGAATATGTTTTTCCGGTAATAATCTCATGATTTGAGCGGCTGTTTCTGTCCCAAGGGATATTAATAAAAGAGCTGCTTTTCTTGTTCCATCTACATTTTCTATTTCACTCACCTACTCATCTTTCATCCAGACTTTAATCAAATCAGCTGCTACTTCTGGATTTTCCTTCGCGTAACGTTTGGCCTGATCTTTTTTATCAATCGTATTAATAACAGCTACATCATCTTCAAGTTGTGTTTCTTCTTGCATGATAGCTAATGACTCTTTTGGTTTTTGATAGTTCATAGGTTCTTCTTCCTTTGTAAAGGTATTTTCAGATTCCGTACTATCTACAGGTACTAAACTAACATCTAAAGCCTCATATTCAGCAAACTCTGCATCTTCTTTTTTCTTATTTCGAATAATCAGATAAGTAACAATAGCTCCTGTAATAATAAGTGCTGCTATAATGAAGATAACAAATGGATTTAAGAAAATATCTTTTGCTGTGCGCTTATTAGCAATACCATTATCCTCATCTCCTAAATCACTCGGACCAAAAGTCATCCCTTGAATGGTAATTTTGTCTCCTCGATCTTTATCATATCCAACAGCTGATTGAACTAATGACTCGATTTGATTTTTCTCTTGAACCGATAAATCTTCATTAATCAAAACAGATGCAGTTACTCTTTTGACAACTCCAGGTGCATTTAACACTTTCGTAGTTTCTGTATCCAACTCGTTATTAATGATGTGATTGTAATTTTTCCCTTTACCTCCATCTTCACCAATAACATTTGTCACATTATCTTCTATGTTACCTCCTTCAATTTTTTGTTGATTAATTCCTTCTCCATCAGAACTCGCATGAATCTCCTCACTTCTTACTTTTGGATCATCGTAAGTAACTGTTGTTTTTTCAATTGAATCAAAGTCTAAATCAACATTTACAGCAACATTAATTTTATCTTCTGAAAATAAAGTTCCTAGCAATACATTGGTCTTTTCTTCCATTTTAATTTCAAGTTCATCTTTTAATTGCTGATACTTGCCAGCTAAATCAGTTGAACTAACATCTTTATTTTCATCTAAGACTTTAGAGAGTACATTACCTTGCTCATCAACAATTTTAATATTTTTTTGAGGTAAGTTTTCGACTGCCCCACTAGCTAGAGAAGCAATCCCTTTGATTGCATCCTCACTTAATCCTTGGTTGGGTTTTAGCTTTAAAATAATAGAAGCTGATGCTTCTTTATTTTTTTCTTCAAAGATACTTTTATTTGGTGTAACCAACATAACTTTAGCTTCTTTAACCGCTTCAAGAGATTCAATGGCTCTTTGTAACTCTCCTGTGACTGCACGTTGATACATAACTTTGCGATCTTCATCAGTTGCCATCATGTTTTTTTGATCAAATATTTCAAAACCTGTTGATTTATTTGGTAGTTGATCTTCGACAGCTAAATCAATTCTAACCTTATCAATTTCATCAGAATCAACTAAAATTTTACTTCCCTTATCTTCTAATTTATACTTGATGCCTCGTTCTTCAAGATTTTTTGTGACATTACCTGAATCAGCATCTGATAAATCTGCAAATAAAACAGAATAATTTGTTTTATTTGCCATTACTGTTGTGAAGATAAGAATAATGATGACACTTGCAGTAGCTAAAATAATACTTATCTTGGCTAATCTACTTAATTCTTTCCACTTTTCAACGACAGTATCTTTTAGCTCCTGCATTTTTTCCATTCGTTACGTCAATTCCCTTCACTAATCAATTAAAACTGCATGTTTTTGATTTCGTTGTATGATTCCACACATTTATTCCTTACTTGTACCGCTGTTTGAAGTACTAACTGTGATTTATTCATATCAATCATAGCAGTGTGTAAATTATCTAAATCACCAGTAATCAGTTTCTCAATATTTTTACCACTCTCAGTAAGTTGATGATCCACTCGATCAATAGCTTCTGTTAAATGAGTTGAAAATGGTTCTACTTCTTCAATTACAGAGACAGAATCATCACTTTCTTGTGGTGACATGACTTTCTTTAATTGATTTTGATAATTACTAATTGCATCAACATTCTGATTGATTATCTTATCCATATAAACGGCTCCTCTTCTTTTAATCTTTACTAATTTCTAAAGCTTTTTTCATCATCGTTTTACTTGATTCAAAAGCAGTTGCATTTGCTTCGTAAGTTCTTAACGTATTCATCATATTAATCATTTCATCGCTTAAATTAACATTTGGCAGTTCCAAATAACCTTCCTCATCAGCATCTGGATGCTCTGGTTGATACACTGTTTTGGTTTCATTATCTTGTCTGGTACCTGTTGTTCTAACACCATAGCTTTTTGTCTCTCTACTACCTTTTTCTTTCTTTAAACTTTCTTGAAAGGTAACCGTCTTACGTTTATAGGCTCCACCTTCTTCTGTTCGAGTAGTATTAACATTTGCAATATTTGTTGAAATTGTATCTAATTTCATTCGTTCTAAAGTCAGACCACTTGTATTGATATTAAAAGAGTCAAAAACTCCCATGTTCTCTCCTCCTTTGATTAATGATTGATGACATAATTTAATTGAGACAATTCATGATTAACTTGTCGTTGAAGAGAACTATAATACAGTTCATTAACAGCCTTTTCACTCATCTCATAATCTAGATCCACATTGTTGCCATTATCTTTAACAGATGTGCCAGTTCTCTTAACGACTTCTGGTTTCAAATCTCTAAAAGGACTATTTATGAACATGTGACGCTCATTAGTTCTTGATAAATCTAATTCTAATCCCGAATTCGCTTTCTTTAATTTGTCTTCAAAAAGAACCCTCTCAACTTTGTAGCCTGGTGTATTGATATTTGCAATATTTGTTGAAATTGTTTTCTGACGTAGATCAGAAGCATTCATCGCCTCATTCAACAAGGTTAAATTGTTAAAACTCACCTGACATCCTCCATTCTGCATTAATCATATTGTTTTATAATAAAACATGTTTTTATTTTTTTAAAATTTTATAAGTTATTTTTTTAACATATACACTCA
>NZ_JAFLVX010000019.1 GCF_017316185.1 Candidatus Vagococcus giribetii
GTTTGTCTTCAATCTGAGAGGCTGACATTTGAGTCAGCCTCTTTTCTTATCCCTGAATTTTCTTCATTTAGTCAGGGGATAAAAAGTCTACTCTTTCAACAACTTCACAATTAAGGTTCAATCGAAAGAGCCGATTGTACCTTAACTCCTCCAGTTGCCAGAGCAAAACGACTTTTGACCCATCCTAATTTTTTAGTTAGGTGAAAAAGTAGAAAACTCAATTTTATAGTAATTCCATTTTTTGTAAGATTCTACAAATTCAATTACGTCACCATTGTCTTTTAATTCAGTTATCTTTTGTTGAAGAACCGTGGGAGTTTTTGGATCGATTCCAAGTTCATCAGCAATTAAAATAGGTGTGGGAAAGCAGATTTCATTTGTTTCAGTAGCTAACTGCTCATTGGCGTTAATGCCAAAATCAGTTTTGAATCGATGATAAATGGATTCGTAATAAGATTTGTTTTCAATGTTTTCTTTCAAGTAGGTACTAGGTATATAAGAAAATTGTAAGAAATACGCTTCTTCATTATAAGAGCGAATTCTAGTTATCTTATAGAAAGTTTGATTTTTTTTCAGTTTCAATTTTGCTCGAATCTCATCGTCATCACAAAGATCAATAGCTAATACTTTTACCACATCTTTGCTTTGTTCAAATATTTCAATATCAGAAAATTCTACTAGCGATCGTTTACGGGAACGAGAAATAAAGGTTCCTTTCCCCTGATGGCGAACAAGAAATCCTTCATTGGTCAATTCTTGGATGGCACGAATCACAGTAATTGAGCTGACATTGTACTTATTAATCAATTCTTTTTCACTATAAAACTTATCTCCACTAGCAAAATTACCAGATTTAATTTCCTTTTCTAGGTCGTTTTTTATTTGCAGATATTTTGGTGTTTTCATAAGAGTCCCTCACATTTATTGTATAGTTTATATATTAACTCATATTTCAAGAAAAAGATATATTGACACAATCAACTTAGTATATTAATATGTTAATATATTAAATGATAACGTTTTTACAGGAGGCGAAAAAGTGTCGACATTTGAAATAAAAGAAGAATTTTACTTAAATGGTGAAGCGATGAAGATTTGGTCAGGTGCTATTCACTATTTTAGAATTCATGAAAACGACTGGCACCATTCACTATATAATTTAAAAGCTCTTGGTTTTAATACAGTAGAGACATATGTGCCGTGGAATATGCATGAGAAACAACCAGGTGAATATGATTTTAGCGAGAACCTTGACGTGACTAAATTCATTAAAACGGCACAAGAACTAGGGCTATGGGTCATTGTTAGACCGTCACCTTATATCTGTGCTGAGTGGGAATTTGGTGGCTTACCTTACTGGTTGTTAAATGAAAGCGATATCCGTTTGAGATCCTCTGATCCTAAATTTTTAGGCTTTGTTGATCGTTACTACGAACAATTGTTTAAAAAACTAGCACCTCTTCAAATTGATCAAGGTGGTCCTATCATCATGATGCAAGTTGAAAATGAGTACGGCTCATTTGGAGAAGACAAGGATTATTTAGTGGAAATGAAGAGGCTAATGGTTAAACACGGGGCAACTGTTCCTTTATTTACCTCAGATGGTGCTTGGAAAGCAACTCTTGAAGCAGGGAGCCTAGTGGAAGAAAATTTACTACCAACAGGAAATTTTGGTTCTAAAGGAAAAGAAAATTTTGCTAATTTAAAAGCATTTCATGAGCAGCATCATAAAAAATGGCCGTTAATGTGTATGGAGTTTTGGGCTGGCTGGTTTAATCGCTGGGGCGAGCCAATTGTCACACGTGAAACAGATGAGTTAGTTGAAGCCATTTACGAAGTGATGTCTTTAGGTAGTATTAACTTATACATGTTCCATGGAGGAACTAATTTTGGCTTTATGAATGGTTGTTCAGCAAGAGGTACTAAGGATTTACCGCAAATCACCTCTTATGATTACGGAGCGCCTTTAGATGAGCAGGGGAATCCAACGGGAAAATACTATGCCATTCAACAAATGATTGCGGAAAAATTCCCATGGACCAAACAAATGGAACCAATCATTAAGGATACAATGGCAATAGAGACTATTCCATTAACGGATAAAGTAAGTTTATTCTCGATTTTAGATGAAGTTCCAACTCACGTAACGGCTAAATATCCGCTATCTATGGAAAAATTAAATCAACATTCAGGTTATTTGTTGTACCAAACAAGTTACCGTAAAGATACGGATAATGAGCGCTTTAGACTAATTGATGGTCGTGACCGCGCACAGTTCTATCTGAATCAAGAACTTATCGCTACTCAATATCAAGATGAAATTGGTGAAGATATTTATGTGGATATCACCAAAGAAATAAATGAAATTTCGATTTTGATGGAAAATATGGGACGAGTGAATTACGGGCATAAGTTATTAACTGATACACAACGAAAAGGATTACGCCAAGGTGTCATGTCAGACATTCATTTTATGTTAGAGTGGCATCATTACGTCCTTGATTTTGAAACAACGGACTTTATCGATTTTAGTCGCCAGTGGCAAGCAGGAACACCAAGTTTTTATCAGTTCAATGTCGCTCTTGATCAAGTGGAAGATACTTATATTGATATGACAGGGTTTGGAAAAGGCTGTGTCCTTGTTAATGGCATCAATATAGGTAGGTATTGGGAAGTTGGACCGTTGACAACCTTGTACATACCAAAACATATATTAAAAGAAACTAATGAGATTATTGTGTTTGAGACAGAAGGAGTTTACCAAGAAAGTATTCGGCTGGTTGACCAACCGATTAACATCATTAATTAAAAGGAGAGTTGAAGATGAATATTATTGGAGCGCGTATTGATAGTCGATTGGTTCATGGGCAGGTAGCGAATCTTTGGATTCCTAAACTACAAATTGAACGGGTTATTGTGGTAGATGATTCTATTTCAGAAAGTGATATTGAGAAAAGTGGTCTTCGTTTAGCAACACCAACTGGGGTTAATTTAAGTGTTCTGCCAATTGAAAGAGCTATTAATCAGTTGAAAGATGATCGCTACGGGAATCAACGTTTGTTGTTTGTGCTTAAATCACCAGCCATTTATCTTAAATTAGTTGAAGCAGGTATTCCTATAAAAGAAATTAATGTCGGTAATATGGCTAAAACAGAAGGCTCTTTAAAAGTAACTAACTCAATTAATGTGGTGGAATCAGATATTCAAGATTTTGAAGCAATCACTAAGCTAGGGACAAAAGTGATTTCTCAAATGGTTCCAGGTGTAAAAGAAGAAGATTTTATGACCTTATTAGATAAAGCAAAAGAAGGAGGAAAATAAGATGGCAATTGCTTGGTGGCAAATCTTACTGTTAACGTTGTATGCAGGGTATCAAATTCTAGATGAATTAGGTCCTTGGACATCTATTTCTCAACCAGTTTGGGCTGGTTTAATCACAGGGTTGATTATGGGAGATATGGGTGCAGGTTTAATTATTGGTGGTAGTATGCAGTTGATGGTATTAGGAGTGGGAACATTTGGTGGTGCCTCAAAAATCGATGCCAACTCAGGAACTATTTTAGCAACAGCTTTCTCTATTTCATTAGGAATGGCGCCTGAGCAAGCCTTAGCAGCGATTGGAGTACCTGTAGCAAGTTTAATGATTCAAATGGATATTTTAGGTCGTTTCTGTAATACGTTTTTTGCTCACCGAATCGATGCAAAAATTGAAGATATGGACTATAAAGGAATCGAAAGAAACTTCTTATACGGGTCAATGTCATGGTTCTTGTCACGTGCGATTCCAGTCTTTTTAGCTTTAACATTTGGTGGTGGCTTAGTAGAGCAAATTGTAACAGTCTTAAATGGCGATTTAAAATGGTTAGGTGACGGTCTAGCAGTTGCGGGTGCCGTTTTACCAGCAGTCGGTTTTGCTATTTTATTAAGATTTTTACCAGTCAAAAAACATTTCCCTTATCTTGTATTAGGATTTGTCATCACAGCCTTATTAACAACAGTCTTTGGTAATATTCAATTAATTGGTGGTAGCTTAGGATCTGTTGTAGAAGGGTTCAGCGCAACCTTTAATAACTTACCAATGTTAGCAATTGCTTTAATTGGTTTAGGTTTTGCGATGCTACAATACAAACGATCAGAAGAACCTCAAGCAGTAACAAATAGCACTAATGTATCAAATACAACTGTAGAATCTGATGCGAAAGGAGAAATATTAGAAGATGAGCTATAAAATGACGAAGAAAGACTTCAAACAGATTAACTTAAGAAGTATTATTGCTTTCCAATTTGGTTGGAACTATGAAAGAATGCAAGGTTCAGGTTATTTATATACCATTCTGCCTCAACTTAGAAAAATTTATGGTGACGACACACCTGAGTTAAAAGAAGCGATGAAATCTCATACTCAAGTTTTTAATACAAGTAACTTTGTTAATACTTTAATCACTGGTGTGGACTTGGCGATTGAAGAAAAAGAAGGGATTAAATCTAAAGAGACTGTTCAAGGATTAAAAGTAGGGTTAATGGGTCCTTTTGCAGCGATTGGTGATTCTATTTTCGGTTCATTATTACCAACTATCTTTGGTGCATTAGCTGCTAATATGGCCGTTAATGGAAATCCTGTGGGTTGTTTCCTTTGGTTAGCTGTTTGTTTAGCGATTATCTGGTTTAGATGGCAACAACTTCAATTTGGTTACCGTGAAGGGGTAACACTTGTGACAACGATGCAACATAAATTATCTGCTTTAACAGATGCTGCTTCTTTACTAGGTGTTTTCATGGTAGGAGCGTTGATTGCAACTATGGTTAATGTGAAAATTGCATTTGCACCACAGATTGGTGATTTAACGATTGATATCCAAAATAGTTTGGATATGATTTTACCTCGTCTATTCCCAGCTTTAATTGTCTTTGGTGTGTACTCTTTATTAGGTAAGAAAAAGATGACTTCAACAAAAGCTATTTTCATTGTGTTAATCGTGTCAGTTGCCTTATCTGCACTAGGCATTATTTCAAAATAGAGGTGTCTTGATGAAGAAAATAATATTAGCAAGTCATGGTCATTTTTCAACTGAACTAAAGAACAGTGTTGAAATGATTATGGGTGAGCAGGAAACCATTTTGATTATTAGTTTATTGCCTGATGAGGGTGAGGACGATTTTAATGAGAAGTGGGAGGCGTTAATCCAACCAGAAGAAGATTATACGATTTTTGTTGATTTACTGGGAGGAACCCCATGTAACTTGATTAGTAAGTGGGTAATGCTTAACAACAAGAATTATGATATCTACTCAGGTATGAACTTGCCTATGGTGATTCAGGCTATCAACAATCAGTACTTAGGTGAGATGGCTGGTGATCTTGTTACACAAACAAAAGAGTCTATTGTTTATGTAAATGACCGTTTGAACTAAGCCCTAAAAAATCCCCTAAAAAATTAGTGTTAAGTGCTAATTTTTTAGGGGTTATTTTTATTTATTTATCTTTTCATGCCAAAGGAAACCAAGAAAAAATGGAAGGATTAAAGAAGAGGTACCAACGATTAGAGAGATGATAAAGCTATCTATGTTGAAGACAGTTAGAATGAAATCATTGAGAATATCACCTAATTCAAAGCCAATTAGTATAAGAAAAACAACTAACCATTTATTCTCTGTTTTAAGCCATGCTTTTATTTTATCCTCCAAAGATTATCACGTCCTTTTGATATGTTCTGTTATTTAAAATTTTAGCACACTCATTTTATTTTTGCTACGATATGTTTAATAAATGAAAGGAAGGATACCTGTTTGAATAAAAATTTGGTATACTTGTGTTTACATTTAATTCGGTTGGAGGAATTTGTATGAAAATAATTGTTTTAGCAGGTGGCTTAAGTGATGAACGAGATGTCTCTTTATCTTCAGGAGCTCAAGTAGCTAATGCCTTGCAGAAAAATAATCATCAGGTTTTATTGCTAGATTTACTAGATGATGTTTCTTGTTACGAGAGTTTTGATATCGCTTACGAATCTTTAAAACAAGACACTTATTACTATGAAGTGCCAGAGATAGCACCTGATATTACCTCATTACGAAAAGACTACCAAAAACAAGGGGAAGTTCGTATGGATTTGATTCACCTTTGCCAATCAGCTGATATTGTCTTTTTAGCTTTACATGGTGGTATAGGTGAAAACGGTAAGATTCAAGCCTTATTTGATATCTATGATATTAAGTATACAGGCTCTACTCATAAAGGTAGTGCCATGGCTATGGATAAATTACTAGCTAAAGAATTAATGGCTTTTAATGGCATTAGTACACCTAAGTGGCGTGCTTATGAAGAGGGTATGACGTTTGAAGCTCCTTGTGTGGTAAAAGCCAATGACAATGGCTCAAGTATTGGTGTCTATATGGCAGATACCAAAGAAGCATTTGATTTAGCTATTCGTGAGGCAAAAACATTTAAAACAGAGATTATCATTGAAGAAAAAATTGTGGGACGAGAATTTGCAGTAGGTGTTTTAGATAAAGAGGCTTTACCTGTGATTGAAATCATTCCTAAGGTAGGATTTTATGATTACAAAAATAAATACCAAGCAGGTAGCACAGAAGAAGTGACACCAGCTCAGTTATCTGAAGAAATAACGAAAAAAATGCAAGAGATGGCAGTGAAAACTCATCAAGCACTAAGGTTATCTGCTTATTCGCGGATTGATTTCTTGATGAACGAGGCTCATGATATTTTTTGTATTGAAGCCAATACTTTACCAGGAATGACGCCAACTAGTTTATTGCCTCAAGAAGCTCAAGCATTAGGTTTAGATTATGCTACGCTTTGCGATAGATTAGTTGAGTTATCCTTAGAGAAATACACTCATTAAGTCGAATAAACATCGTCTGAGAATGGTTAGTTTGTTATAATTAGCAAGAGAAACAGATAGGGAAGGGAACACCAAGATGAAAAAGGAAGACCGTCAATCGTTAATTACCCAAATCATTGCCAATCAACCAATAGAAAATCAACACCAACTAATTGAGGAGTTGGCCAAAGAAGGCGTTGTAGCCACTCAAGCAACGGTTTCAAGAGATATTAAAGAGCTTCGAATTGTTAAAGTCCATGGTGAAAAAGGCGTGATTACATATGGTATCTTACCTGAAGTGAGTGTAGAGCAAGATGAGCATTTACGAGAGTTGTTTCAAGATTCAGTCTCTCAAGTGACTCAAGTTCAGTGTATGAATGTCATTAACACGCTACTAGGGACGGCTGATGTTGTGGCTGCTGAAATAGATGAACTCCAAATGCCAGAAATTGTTGGCACTCTTGCGGGGACAGATACTATTGTTTTAATTTCAACATCAGACGCAGAAGCAAAACGAATCAATAAACGATTAGTCGCTTATTTATAAGTTATTAAGGAGGAAGTATATGTTATCAAGATTACAAAATGGCTCAGATATTCGTGGTGTCGCAATTGCTCATGAAGAATTTCAAGTTAGCTTAGGAAAAGAAGAAGTCACACGTATTGGCTCAGGTATTTTAAGCTGGTTAAAACAGGTTAAACAGATTCAACATCGCCCAATAAAAATAGCTATTGGTCACGATAGTCGTTTGTCAGCGGACTTAATTAAAGATAGTCTAATAGAGGCCTTTTTAAAAGAGGACGTAGTAGTTTATGATACAGGACTTTCAACAACACCAGCTATGTTTATGGCGACTCAATTTGAAGAATTTGGGGCAGACTGTGGGATTATGATCACAGCAAGTCATTTGCCTTATTACTATAACGGCATTAAGTTGTTTACCACATCAGGTGGTGCAGAGCATGAAGATATTGAAGCTATTTTAGAGATGAGTACGTCTTTTGATGCCACGTTACCTATTAAAGGGAGTGTGGAGAAAAAAGATATTGTTTCTTTATACGCTCAAGACATGGTAGAAAAAATTCAACAAGAAACTAAGAGCGAACAACCTTTAGCAGGCTTTCATATTGTCTTAGATGCTGGGAATGGCGCTGGTGGTTTCTTTGCTGAAAAAGTATTAGAAGCATTGGGAGCAGATACTACTGGAAGTCAATTTTTAGAACCAGATGGGACTTTCCCGAATCACATACCAAATCCAGATAACAAAGAAGCTATGGCAAGTATTCAAGAAGCTGTCTTAGCGAATCATGCTGATTTAGGAGTTATTTTTGATACAGATGTGGACCGTGCAGCAGTTGTTGCTAAATCAGGTCAAGTCATTAATCGTAACAACCTGATTGCTGTTTTAGCACACATTGTCTTAGATAATAATCCTGGGGAAACCATCGTGACAAACTCACCTACTTCAAGTCATTTAAAAGATTTTATTGAAACGTTAGGTGGAAAACAGATTCGTTATCTATGTGGTTATCGTAATGTGATTAATAAAGCGATTGAATTAAACGAGGCAGGGATTGAAACACCTTTGGCGATTGAAACAAGTGGTCATGCTGCGTTTAAAGAAAATTACTTTTTAGATGATGGGGCTTATGTAATTGCCAAAATATTGATGCTTTTACCTAAATTGAAAGAAGAAGGAAAAACCATCAGTGAGTTGATTTCTCTTTTAAAACAACCAGCAGAAGCACAAGAAGTTCGTTTTAAAATTTCAGGAACTGAGTACCGTACATACGGAGAAGATGTCATTAATGACTTAGAAGCCTTTGTTGCAACGGTCGATGGATTTGAAGTGGATCCTGAAAATGACGAGGGGATTCGGGTCAACACAAGAGGCGCTTATGGTTCTGGTTGGTTCTTATTACGCATGAGTTTACATGAACCCTTACTAGTGCTTCAAGTCGAAAATGATGAAGCAGGCAAAAATAAATTAGTTTTTGCTAAGTTAGCTGAGTATTTTGATGGAAAAGAACGTTTAAATACAGAAAAATTAGCTGAGATTCTACAATAAAGGTGTGATGGATCGTGGTAAAGCCGATAAATGATGGACCAAAAATTAACTTTGAAAAGAAAACAGTCAGTGCCATGATTGATATTTACTACAAACAATTTAAAGATGAGGCGCATCAAGAAGAAAGAAGTGATGTCTTGTCATATGCTATGGCACGCTTGAATTACTGTCGTTTTGGGGAAGAAAAGCCAACTTGTAAAATCTGTCCTGTTCATTGCTATCAAAAAAAGTATCAGGATCAAATGAAAGTTATCATGCGCTACTCAGGGCCTCGTATGTTGCTATACCACCCAATCATGTCAGTTGAACACATGCTAAAAGAATGGCGATACAAAGGATAAGAGGATTGACTTTGAAAAATAGGGATGGTAGTATTTTTGTGTTACCAATCGAATATTAAGACTGGACTAGTAAAGGACAACTACTGGATTAAAAGAGAGAAATCATTTGCTGAAAGATTTCATCGAGTACCCCTTGAACCTACCAATGAAACAAATAGGTCTGATACCTATATCATCAATTAAGTTGTAAAGTACAAATCTACTTTAAAGCAAGGTGGCACCGCCGTTTTTGGTCCTTGCATTAAAGTAGATTTTTTTGTGTTTTAAACCAATTAGGAGGAAAGTAAAAATGGCTAAAAAACAAGGTTTCGTTAAAGAAATTACAAGTCGTGATGATGATTTTGCAAAATGGTACACAGATGTGTGTTTAAAAGCAGAATTATGTGACTATTCAAGCGTTAAAGGAATGATGGTAGTTCGCCCAACAGGAACAGCTATTTGGGAAAATATCAGAAATGTCATTGATGCTAAATTAAAAGCAACAGGACATGAAAATGTCTTAATGCCAATGTTAATTCCAGAAAGTTTATTATTAAAAGAAGCAGAGCATGTGGAAGGTTTTGCTCCAGAAGTGGCTTGGGTAACTCATGGAGGTAACAACGAATTACAAGAACGTCTTGCTATTCGTCCAACATCAGAAGTCGTCTTTGCAGAACACTTCAAAAAAATTATCCACTCTCACCGTGATTTACCAGTTCTTTATAACCAATGGGTAAGTGTAGTTCGTTGGGAGAAAAATACACGTCCATTCTTAAGAACAACTGAGTTTTTCTGGCAAGAAGGACATACTTGTCACTCAACACCTGAAGAAGCACAAGCAGAAACTAAATTAATGTTAGAGACTTATGAAGATGTTTGTGAGAATTATTTAGCGATTCCTGTGGTATCAGGCGTGAAATCTGAAAGTGAAAAATTTGCAGGAGCAGATAAAACATTTACTAATGAAACATTAATGTATGATGGAAAAGCTCTACAAATCAATACATCACATGACTTTGGCAATAACTTTGGTAAAGCATTTGATATTAACTTTACTAACAAAGAAGGTAAAGAAGAAGCAGTTTACACTACATCATGGGGATTCACAACTCGTGCTATTGGTGGCATGATCATGGTTCATAGTGATGACCGTGGTTTAGTGATTCCGCCAAGAATTGCACCAACACAAGTGATGATTATTCCAATCGCTCAACATAAAGAAGGCGTGTTAGACAAAGCTTACGAACTAAAAGACTTATTAGGTAAAAACATGAGTGTCAAAGTGGATGCAAGTGATAAACAGCCTGGCTGGAAATTTAGTGAAGCTGAAATGAAAGGTTACCCAGTTCGTATTGAAATTGGACCTCGTGACATTGAAGAAGGCAAAGTAGTAGTAGTTCGTCGTGATACATTAGAAAAAATCACTATGGAATTAAATGACGAATTAGCAGCTAATATTGAAACGTTATTAGAAACAATTCAACAAGATATGTTTGACCGTGCTAAAGAGCGTCAAGATGCTAAAACACGTACAGCAACAACTAAAGAAGAATTCTACGAGTTAATCGAAGAAGGTGGCTTTGTGTTAGCTCCTTGGTCAGGGGACCCTGAAGTAGAAGCTAAAATCAAAGAAGACACTGGTGCAACTTCAAGATGTTGGAGTTTAGATCATCAAAATGATGATTTAACAGGTGTCAAAGACTTATGGAACGGCGAAGATGCTAAATACATGATGCATTGGGCAAAAGCATACTAAACAAATGAAGAAGTTGACTTTTATGAGTCAGCTTCTTTTTTTACACAAATCCACCGTATATTGTGAAAAATAACACTATGTTTAATGTTAGACTATACATATAGTTGTATGTGTAAAAAAGAAAGTAGGGATTGAGATGAAAAAAGCTAAAAACAACACATTAGGTTTAATAGTTGTTAGTCTACTCTTTTGTTTAGGAACGGTTGGTTTTATAGATGTTTTAGCGACTTCAGATGTTCAAGGTGCTGGAAGTTTTTATACAGATGTACCCGAAGCAGAACAGTCTCTTTTAGGCGCTGCTAGTTACTTCCATATATTTGCTAATAAGGCTCATTTGGCTAATCATACTAATGGAAATGTTGCGACAAAGGAGTTATCAGGTTCAGCAAATTTCGGTACACAAGGAATATCGTGGACGGAATATGATTATGCACAACAAGTACTTGAAATAAATGGTGCTTCTGGTATTAGAGACCATACAAAAATGGTGTTCGGAAAAGATACTCAGATTGATTTGTCAGAATACAATCGACCTAAAGTGAATGGTAGACAAATGGACCGTTTATCTGGAAAAGATGTGTATCAAGATAAGGGTAGTAATGTGTACATCGACTTTAATCATGAATTTGCTAGATTAGAAAAGGTAAGTAATGAGTTGATAGCTACTGAAGCTAGTCATGTTTATTACAATAAGGATTTTAAAAACGAGAATGAGCGTGAAATAGATGTATCCAATCTTGCTGGTCCAGATGTTTATATTAGATTAGCGCCTGAAGTATTAAAATTGAATACACCTCTTACTATCAAGGGATTGGAAAAAAATCAGGGCGATGGGAATTTTAAAAACGTCTATGTGATTATAGAAACAGATAGTGCCTCAAGTTATAACGTGCAAAGCCAAATTAAATTTAAATACACTGATGGCACAGAAAGAGGAAACAAAGAAACTACTGATTTCTCAGATAACACGTTGTTATGGACGTTTAGTTATAACAATCAACCTTTTTCAGGGGATATTTATCTAGGAAGTACTTGGCTAGGTAGCATTCTCGCACCCCTTGCTTCATTAGGTGGCAGTCAAAATATTGATGGTAATATAATTGTGGATCACTTTAAAGGTGCCGGGGAAACCCATGGTTGGAATTTTCAAGAGAATAAAAAAGGTAGAGTTGTCTTAAGAAAAACATCGTCAATAGATGGAACCAAATTAGCTGGTGCAGTATTTGATCTCTATCAAGAAGGTAAAGAGGAACCAATCAAAACCGATCTAACAACAGATGCAAATGGAGAAATTTATGTAAACGATTTAAAAGTTGGACGTTATTATTTTAAAGAAACCAAAGCACCAGATGGTTATGAATTGTCTGATAAGAAAATACCTTTTGAAATAACAGCAGACACATTAAAAGAATTAACAGTTGTTGGAGTGACTAATGATAAAACACCTGAAGAACCGGAATTTTATTTAGGTGAAGTTCGTGTTCGCAAGATGGATGCAATTGACACTGCTGATCGCTTAAAAGGTGCTGTGTTTGCTTTATATAAAGTAGAAGATGGTAAAAAAGATGTATTGATAGATGGTAATTTAACAACAAATGACAAAGGTGAGGTTGTTAAAACAAAATTAAAAGAAGGTAGCTATTATTTCCAAGAAGTAAAAGCACCAGATGGCTATGAAAAATCAGATAAAAAATACCCATTTGAAATTACCAAAGAGTTTATAAAAAATAAAATAGATATCTTGGTTGATGTACCTAATAAAAAAATACCGGAGTTAGGTTCAGTGGTAATCATAAAAACAGATCAAGAGGATGACTCTTTGTTTTTAGCAGGTGCAGAGTTTTCATTATTTAAAAAAGATGGAACTGAAATAGCAACTGGATTAACAACAAATGCCGAAGGGAAACTAACCTATAAAAATTTATTACCAGGTTCTTATTACTTTGTAGAAACTAAAGCGCCAGCGGGTTATGAACAATCCAATAAGAAATGGGAATTTGAAATTGAAAAAGGAAAAATAACGGAAGAAAGAATTGTTCATATAGACAACCACAAAGAAGAAATTTTAGATAAAGGGTCAGTCACGCTTAAGAAAATTGATAGCCAAGGGAAAAATGTTTTGTCAGGCGCCCAGTTTAGTCTTTATACAGAATCAGGTGAAGAAATCGCTAAGTCATTAGAGACAAATGAGCAAGGGATACTCACTGTAACGGATTTGGCATTTGGTTCATACTATTTTAAAGAAAACAAAGCACCAACTGGTTACGAATTATCAACTCAAGAATGGAAGTTTACAATAGGACCTAGTGAAGTCAGTGAGCCGATTCTTATTGTAGCTGAAAATACAAAAGAAAAAGAACCAGAAAAAGGCTCAGTTGTGTTAACCAAAGTTGATGGTGGTAATCAAGATGTAACGTTAGCAAGTGCTATGTTTACACTTTATAAAGAATCGGGTGAGTTAATTCAAGATAATCTGACAACAAATGAACAAGGCGTATTACGCGTAGATGATTTAGAAGTTGGAAGTTACTATTTTATAGAAACGAAAGCACCAGATGGCTACTCAATTGTTTCTAAAAAACACAGTTTCGATATTAAAGAAGGTAGCGCTGAAGAGGTAGTCATGCTTCAAGCGACAAATGACAAGGAAGTTTATCTAGGTTCAGTTGTTTTAAGGAAAACAGATCAAGCTAACAATCAAAAAGTTTTGTCAGGAGCAGAGTACTCACTCTTTAAAGCAACAGGCGAGTTAGTCCAAAATGAATTGGTCACAGATAGTCGTGGAGAAATTCAAGTGACTAATTTGGCAGAAGGAGATTACTACTTTGTAGAAACAAAGGCACCTGTTGGTTATGAACTATCAACAACACCTTATGAATTTACGATTAAGGCTAAGGAAACTAGTGAAGTTGTACGTGTTGAGGCAACTAATATCGAGAAAATAATAGTAGGTGCTGTTCAATTAACTAAAGTCGATGTTGATAATCCCTCTATGACGTTAGATGGCGCAGAATTTTCATTATTTAAAGAAACGGGAGAGTTAGTAGCAGATCAACTAACAACAAAAAATGGGATTATTGTTGTTAATGAGTTGCCTTTAGGAAGTTATTATTTTGTAGAAACCAAAGCCCCAGAAAACTATCAATTATCTACTCAAAAATACAGATTTGATATATCAGAGACGAACTATCTAGAAACCATTCACATTCAAGCGACGAATAAAATTACAAAGAAATTACCAGAGCTTGGTGGGGTAAAATTAATAAAAGTAGATAAATCTGATCCAACTATTTTGTTAAGTGGTGCAGAGTTTTCACTTTATCATGAAGATGGTAGCTTGCTTCAAGATGGGTTTACAACAAATGAACTAGGTGTTCTAGAAGTCACTCAATTAGAAGTGGGTAGTTACTACTTTGTAGAAACCAAAGCCCCAGTTGGTTATGAAAAATCAAATGAGAAGTATGGATTTGACATTAAAGAAAATGAGACGAGTGTCGTCCAACAGGTTAAAGTCACCAATGAAAAAGTCAAAGAAGAGGAGTACCTAGGTTCCGTTAAGTTAATCAAAACAGATAAAACAGATTCTAAAAAATATCTAAAAGGTGCAGAATTCTCATTATTTGATAAAGCGAATAAGTTAGTAGAGAAGAATTTAGTCACTAATGACGAAGGCTTCTTAGTAGTCGAAAACTTAAAAGAAGGTAGCTATTACTTTATAGAAACCAAAGCCCCAGCGGGTTATGAAAAAACAAACGAGAAATATGCATTTGACATTAAAAAGAATGAGACAAGTACTGTTCAACAAGTTCATGTAACAAATAGAAAAGTACCTGTCGTTCCGAAAACACCGTCTGTACCAGGTACACCAAATACACTAACAAGCAAATATTTACCTAAAACAGGAGAAGCATCTTCTAGTTTGGTATTAGTCGGGTGGACTTTTTTACTAGTTGTATTCTTTCTTTATTGGAAAGAACGTCGCTATAATCACTCATTAGACTAATTACTTATAGGACGAAAAAAAGGTTGTGATAGAACTTATCACAGCCTTTTTTATTTTACATTAATACCTCGTTTATTGTGGTAAAAAAGAATATGAATGATGGTAAAATATATATTATAAGAAACTGTGTAAATAAACTTTCTGTATGTATAAGAAAATACAATAGTTTAGTAGATTAGTTCGATAGTTGTTGTTTAATGTTTTGTTTAGGAACTGTAGGTTACTTATCATTGTGTTAGGTGGGAAGTGGCTAGGTTGAAGTTGGAAAAGGTATGTTATTTTTATGTTTTTGAATTATTTTTAACAGAATGATACTTATGAATAGGATTAAACAGTTAACTAGAAACTGTGACATAAATAAGTGAAGTTGGTTACTTTTCTTTTAAAGTGGAGATGTCACAATTTCTTTTTTTATAAAAAGGAGAAAGCTTAAGGAGGAGAAATAGTATGAAGAAAAAAATGACAGTATATCTAGGGTTGATGACCATTATTTTTTCTTTTTTTATGACACCAATCAGTATGTTAGCAGAGGTCAATGAAATAAGTGGAAGTTCAGGTGAACAAGTTCTTTCAGAAACTAATACGCAACCTAAAACAATGGAAACTTCTGAGGTGAGTGCTCAGAAAGAAGAAGTCCCTAGTGAATCATTAGATAAGGTACCTGTGAGGGATTCTTCTAACATGGAAGAAACTAGTCCAAAAAAGACAACTGAAGAACCAGCGAAGATAAATGTTTTAGATGAAGAGAAGACTACTCTCAGTTTTTTAGGTGTGAGAGATGAAAAAGGTGACTATACGCATACAGAACCAGTAAGTAAGCTAACTGGGGAGTCCTCAGTTTTTTTTGCAGGGTTTAAATTAGGAGATTTCTCAGGTAAAGGTAAAAATTTGACCTTAAAGATTGTGATGCCGAATCAATTTATAGAAGGGGTAGATGCCTCTGATACAAGTAATCAACAAGATAAAAAAGTTGATATAGGAACAAAAACAACAACGATTACGTATACATTTACTAACATGACAGGTGGTTTTTCTCTTGATGTGCCAGTTAAATTTATCAATAAGAATTACGACACACCAGAAGGTTATAAACTACCAATTGAAGTATCTGTTTATGAAGAAGGCAATCCAGTGCCTCTAGGTACACAAACAATGAGTTACCAGTACACATTAAAAAAATATGCTATTACTAAGTTTATCAGTTTAGACGGACAGGGAGGAACTTGGACGGATCGTGATAATCAGGAAGTTTATGCTGGAGAGGAAGATCCTGATAAACTAGGTTATGTGACTAGTGACATAGCTAAAACAGAAAAAGTTCGTTTTTCTATTACTAATGACATTTCGCCTGGAATATACGGTGGTCGTTATTTAGAAAAAATAATTGTTGAAGATAAACTACCAGACGGAGCTGTTTTTTTACCAGAAGATAATCCTGATTGGACTTATGATTCTGTGACCAGAATAGCCAAACTAGAGAAAATAGATGCAGTGCGGTCTGATTTAAGTTATAGACACATACTAAATTTAAGGTTCCCAGGGGTAAAAGTGAAGACTTTAATGGCAAATGAAGGAACAGTGACAGCTATTCCAAAAGAAAAACCAGACTATGAAAAAAATATGGTAGGGACAGATTCGATTACCTTTAAATTAAAAACTGAAAAAACGAAGCCTTCAGAAACTTTTAGCCTAAGTGTTAGAAAATATGCTGTCAATTCACGACTTGCGGATGATCCTAAGAAACCAGAAGATAAAGAAAATTGGGAAGTTGAGTGGCAACTAAGTGCTAATACCAATGAAATCTTAGATGGTATTTATGATGTTAGCTTACATGATCACAGTTTGGACAGCCGTATGAAATACACAAAAGTAGAGTTACCGCAAACAACCAATTTTGAATCTACGGTGACTTTAAGTGCTATTAGGGCTGATGGGCAAAAAGAAGTTATTAGTGATTCAATTGATCTGTCAAAAGAATCGTTTTTTTATACTATGCCAGTGGATACTGATTATCGGGAGTTGTTTTTAGAAGGACAACTAAAAGATGGTAATAAAGGCTATCAGTATAAGATTTTTACTAAATTAATCAATCCTTCAGAAGTTAAGGTGCCAGAAGGTAAAGAGTACGTACAATTTAGTAATACCTTAAAAGCTACTTTTACTAGAGTGGGTGTCACTAAAACTAAATCAGGAGGATATTACGCGGAACTGTACCGATTGTCTGAGCCAATGATTGCTTTAAGCAAAGAACGAACAGGTGAAGAAAGTTTATTTTTAAATCAGAAAAGTAGTTTTTATTTAAGTTTTACCTCAACGAATCTTGGAACAGAAGGAAATAGAACATCAATGGCACTTCAAAATGTTGTCGTTGTGGATATATTACCACTTGGAGCCGAATATGTTGAGAATTCTGCGATGATTATACCTGAAAAAACAAATAAACAGACAGAGTTACGAGCTTTAAAGAAACCACAAATAATTCGGGACTATAAAAATACAGGTCGTGTAGCATTGATTTGGACGCTAAATGACTTTAATATTGAAACAACTAGTTCGAAAACAGATCAAGAGTATTTTCTTTATATTATATATGATGTCAAAACAACAAAAAATTCAGTAGAAGGTAATAATAAGAATGAAGCTTTTCTGTTGTTTGATAGTTCCGATGGGGTCCAACCAAATAAACAAAAGTTAGTTAATGATATTTATAAAATTGGTAAGGATAAATTAAATCAGATTTTAGGAGCCTCTGATTCATTTAACTACATTCCACCTAAAGAAATAATTACCTATAAGGAAGTAAAAGGAAATGTAGATCAGGGTGTAGTTAAATCTCCAGGAGTGGGGCATTCTGAGATTGGTGAAGAAGGTAGTTATTTCTTAAATATTTACAATAATTCTGCATACGACCAATCAATTTTAAGTGTGATAGATGTCTTTCCTCATGTAGGAGATAAGAATAGTTCTAAAGATAAGGATGGCGAAAGAAAACCAAGGCATTCAGATTTTTCAATAAAACTGACTGGTGAAATAGCTGTTCCAGAAGGTTATACTTTGTACTACACAACAGATGAACCAGATGTGTCTTCAGAAAAAATCAATGGCTTTTTCCAAAGTGCTTCTTGGCAAACACAGGTAGCTGATTACGGAGAGGTCACGGCAATTAAAGTGGTTATGGATCAAGGTCACAAATTAAAAGCTGGTGCCTCTATCAGAATAGAAGTGCCGTTTACCGTACCAAATAACAAAGAATTAGTCGGTAAGTCAGCGGTCAATTCATTTGGAACGGCAACGAATTCAATGTTAGATTTTTTTGAATCTAATAATATTTCGTTGAAACTAATGAAGTACCGAGTAGATGGTTTTTCATTTGAAGATAAAAATAAAGATGGACTCTTTGATAAAGCTACGGAAAAACCTTGTATTGGTTGCCATATTGAATTGTTAGATAAAGCTGGTAGTCCAGTGCTAGATGACAAAGGAATGCCGATTGAGACATTAACAGATAATTTTGGTTATTATTCAATGGATGTCTATAAACATGGTGACTATCAAGTCAGAATTTCAACACCTGATAATTCACTGATTACAGTCAAAAATCCAGATGAAGAATCAGGTTCCCATATTAATCAATCAGAAAAATCAGATATGTTTTCATTAGATATGTCAGCGCCAGAAAAAAGAGTTAACGGAGGATACTTTGTCGACCCGAGTAATATCACTAGTGTGACAGTGACAAAAAAATGGGAAGATGAAGATAATCTTGATGGTCACCGACCAAGTACTATCAAAGTTCAGTTACTAGCTGATGGTGTGAAAAAAGATGAGGTTGTTGAATTAACAGAGGCGGATAAATGGACAACAACTTGGAGTGATTTACCACTAAAAGCTAAAGGTGAGCTGATTAACTACACGGTGGAAGAAGAAGCAGTNNAGCTAATGGTAAAGAAGTGGACTCAAAAGACGTGACAGAAGCCATGGGTTGGAGCTATCAATTTACAGAGCTACCTAAATACGAAAATGGTGACGAAATTAAGTATACCGTGACAGAAAATAGTGTTCCTGATTATAGTACAACCATTAAAGGATATGATGTGATAAATAGTTACACACCAGAGAAAACCAGTGTGACTATGACAAAGAGTTGGGAAGATAAGAACAATATTGATGGTCACCGACCAAGCATTATCAAGGTTAAATTGTTAGCTGATGGCAAAGAGGTTGGTAAAGCAGTCGATGTAACAGAGGTTGGTAATTGGACGAAGACGTGGAGCGACTTACCATTAAAAGCTAAAGGTGAGCTGATTAACTATACGGTGGAAGAAGAAGCAGTTCCTGGGTACACTGTCTCAGTTGATGACAGTGATAAAGGTAACATAGTGTTAACTAACACTCACGAACCAGAGAAAACTAAGATTGAAGGCAAAAAAATCTGGAGAGATAATGACAATCAAGATGGTAAGCGAAAAGAATTAGTCACAATCAATTTATTAGCTAATGGTAAAGAAGTGGGCTCAAAAGACGTGACAGAAGCCATGGGTTGGAGCTATCAATTTACAGAGCTACCTAAATACGCAAATGGTGACGAAATTAAGTACACTGTGACAGAAAATCAAGTCCCAGAGTACAACACAACCATTAAAGGCTACGATGTGATAAACAGTTACACACCAGGAAAAACTAGTGTCACAATGACGAAGAGTTGGGAAGATAATCACAATCAAGACAGGAAACGCCCAAGTATTATCAAAGTTCAGCTACTAGCTGATGGTGAGAAAAAAGGAAAAGTTGTAGATCTGACAAGTGCAGACAATTGGACGAAGACTTGGAATGATTTACCGCTAAAAGCTAAAGGACAATTGATTAGCTATACTGTAGAAGAAATAGCTGTCCCAGGATATGTGACAACAGTTGATGATAAAGATAAAGGGAATGTCAAACTGACCAATACGCATAATCCTGAAGTCACAGCAATCAAAGGTAAAAAAACGTGGCAAGATAATGATAATCAAGACGGTAAGCGTCCAAAATCCTTAAAAATCAATTTATTAGCCAATGGTAAGCAAGTAGATTCAACGGAAGTCACAGAAGCATCTGGTTGGGTGTATGGATTTAGTCAGTTACCAAAATATGAAGCAGGAAAAGAGATAGTTTATACCGTAACAGAAAATCAAATTCCTGAGTATAGTACAACAATCAAGGGTTATGACGTGACAAATAGCTACACACCAGGCAAAACCAGTGTGACAATGACGAAGAGTTGGGAAGATAATCACAATCAAGACGGGAAACGCCCAAGTATTATCAAAGTTCAACTACTAGCTGATGGTGAGAAAAAAGGAGAAGTTGTAGACCTGACCAGTGCAGATAATTGGTCGAAAACTTGGAGTAGTTTACCACTGAAAGCAAAAGGTAAGTTGATTAACTATACAGTAAAAGAAATAACCGTTCCAGGATATGTGACAACAGTTGATGATACTGATAAAGGAAATATTAAGCTAACAAATAGTTATCAACTAGAAAAAACATCTGTTAAAGGAAGTAAAATCTGGGAAGACAATGACAATCAAGACGGTAAACGTCCAAATCAAGTCAAAGTCAACCTGTTAGCTAATGGTAAAGAAGTAGACTCAACAGACGTAACGAAAGACACTAATTGGACTTACGAATTTACAGAATTAGCTAAATACGAATCCGGTAAAGAAATTACTTATACAGTAACAGAAGACCAAGTTCCTGATTACAGTACAACAATCAAAGGCTATGAAATTACCAATAGTTATACACCGGGGAAAACCAGTGTATCTGTGACTAAGAGCTGGGAAGATGATAATGACAGGGATCGTAAACGTCCAAGTATTATCAAAGTACAGCTGTTTGCAAACGGTGAAAAGAAAGAGAAAGCAGTTGAGTTGTCTAGCGGAAATAAATGGACGACAACTTGGAATAATTTACCATTAAAAGCCAAAGGGAAATTAGTCCGCTATACAATAGAAGAAGTCTCTGATACAGGCTACCAAGTAACAATAAATGATACGAATCCAGGTAATATTAAGTTGACCAACACTCGTCAGTCAGAGCAAACTGCAATTAAAGGAAGTAAAAGTTGGGAAGATAATAACAATCAAGATGGTAAACGCCCAAATCAAGTCAAAGTTAATTTGTTGGCTAATGGTAAGGAAGTAGACTCAACAGAAGTAACAAAAGCCACTGATTGGACGTACGAGTTTACCGAGTTACCAAAATGCGAATCAGGTGAAGAAATAGTCTATACTGTGACAGAAGACCAAGTCCCTGATTACAGTACAACAATCAAAGGTTATGAGATTACCAACTCTTACACACCGGAAAAAACTAGTGTGACAATGACGAAGAGTTGGGAAGATAAGAACAATCAAGGCGGTAAACGCCCAAGTGAAATCAAGGTTCAACTACTAGCAAATGGTGAGGAAAAAGGAAAAATTGTTGAGCTGACAAGTGAGGACAACTGGACAACAACATGGAATGATTTACCACTCAAAGCTGATGGTCAATTAATTAAGTACACCATAGCGGAAATGAGTGTCCCGAATTACCAAGTAACCATAAATGATGATAACCACGGAAACATCAAGTTAACCAACACGTATCAACCAGAACAAATTGCAATTAAAGGCAGTAAAGTCTGGGACGACAATAATAATCAAGCTAAAAAACGTCCAGAGAAAGTAACAATCAATCTATTAGCCGATGGTAAAGAAGTCGATTCAACAGACGTAACGAAAGCCACTGATTGGACTTACGAGTTTACTGAGTTACCAAAATACGAATCGGGTAAAGAAATTACGTATACCGTAACAGAAAATCAAGTCCCTGATTACAACACAACAATCAAAGGTTATGACGTTACTAACCGTTACACACCAGGAAAGACCAGTGTCACTGTAACGAAACGTTGGGAAGATAACAACAATCAAAATGGCAAACGCCCAACAAGTATTAAAGTCCAGTTATTGGCTAATGGTAAAAAAGAAGGCAAGCCAGTTACTTTGACGAACCAAGAAGATTGGACAAAGACTTGGAATGAGTTACCGAAACAAGAGAAAAATAAAGACATCAACTACACAGTAGAAGAAATCGCTGTTTCAGGTTATCAGGTAGCGGTCGATAATACGAATAAAGGGAACATTAAATTAACCAATACCTATAAAGCAAAATTACCAGACAAACCGAAGAAGAAAACAGGAGGTTCAGGTAAGTTATTGCCAAAAACAGGTGAAACAGACTCTAACTGGTGGGACTCAGTTGGTTTGATCTTTGTTGGAAGTATGGTGATAGGTCTGTCTATTAGAAGAAGGAAAGAAAAAGAGTAAGTCGTTATACGTGTAGAGCAGACTAAAAAAACAATCTCTTGACTAAAAAATCTAGTCAGGGGATTGTTTTATTCTATCCTACTTAATGAGACAAGAAAGGAGTTGCTTGAGTGGTAATTTTTTCCTTGGTAAAGGGATGGATAAGTTCTAATTCTTTGGCATGAAGCATTAATCTTGGTTGAGACTCGCCTTTTGGATGATACAAAGGATCACCAATTATAGGCTTACCAATAGAAGCTAAATGAACTCTGATTTGATGGGTTCGTCCAGTGTCTAAACGACATTCGACCCAAGAGCTTTTACCACTTCGTTTAACTTCTTTCACATGGGTAATGGCGATTTGTCCACGATTATTATCAATTACTCGTTTTCGCCGGTCATGTCGGTCACGGCCTATTTTTTTAGTGATAGTCATTTCTTGTTTAGGTAAGGTACCTTCGATTTGAGCTTCATAAAGACGGCTAATTTCTTTTTGTTCAAGCATTCTACCTAAAATGGGTAGGATAACTGGGTTCTTGGCAAATAAAATAGCGCCACTGGTTTCTTTATCTAAGCGATGAACCACATAAGGAACTTGCTTCTTGTCAGCTAGATAGGCGGCTAAATCATTTAGTAATGTATCAGTCTCATCTGGCTGGTTAGGATGGGTTTTGACTCCTGCCTGTTTATTCACGATAATTAAATGCTCGTCTTCCCAAATCGGAACAACTCTTGAAGGGTTTCCTTTTAAAATAGTAGGAACGTCATAATCGCTATCTTCAAAAATCAAGGTAACTGTGTCTCCTGGTGAGACTTCTTGATGAAACATAGCAACTTCATCATTAATTAAGACATTTTTTCTTGTTCGTAAAAAATGTCTGACTTTACGTGGGATGAGCCATTCTTCTTCTAAAAGCTCTTTTAATGTTTGTTTAGTCGTTTCTTTAGGTAAAACAAAAGAAAATTTCATGATGACACTCCTAAATAAGTTCGAAATTTTAGATATTTTTTAAAATTGTAACACACTTTATTAACAACTTCATGTTACCATAGGCTAGAGTTGAAGATAAGTCCTTGGTCTTATCCAATCAAATAGTAGTCTGTGTTACTATAAATATAACTTAAATAAAAGAATTAGAGGAGCTATTCATGGAATATATCAAAAAAATAGGTGCCACGATAAAAGCGTATTTTCAGAAGTTTTGGGCGTGGTTCTCTCCTTATTTCCAACAATTTAGAGCTTGGAGAAAGCGAGTCTGGAAAAAATACCATATTAATAAAATTATTGTCTTAGCTATTATGACAGTGGTGTTAGTCATGAGTATTTACCTGTTCTACTTGGCTAAAAATACCAATGTCTCAAGTTTGAAAGCGGGACTAGAACAAGTAACAACGATTTATGATAAAGACGGAGACGAAGCTGGTACGACTGCTAAGTACGGGGCAAAAGGAAATTTTGTGAAGATTGAGGATATTTCTCCTTATATCAAAGATGCCGTTATTTCCACAGAAGACCGGAAGTTTTATGATCATAAAGGTTACGACATCAAAGGGATAGCCCGAGCCGCTGCGAGAAAAGTCGTTCGAAGGGATAACAGTGGTGGTGGTGGTAGTACTATCACCCAACAGTTAGCTAAAAATGCTTTCTTAACCCAAGAACAAACGATGACGCGTAAAGCAAAAGAACTCTTTTTAGCCATTGAAATTGAGAAAGAGTACACGAAAGATGAGATTCTAGAGATGTACTTAAACAAAGCTTACTTTGGTAATGGTGTTTGGGGCGTGCAAGATGCTTCGCTCAAATACTTTGGAAAAAATGCAAGTGATGTGACTGTTGATGAGGCGGCTGTGATTGCTGGGATGTTAAAAGGACCAAGTATCTACAATCCAATTGATCACATGGATAATGCGATTGCTAGAAGAGACACCGTTTTGTCAGTGATGGTGGATAATGGTAAATTAGATAAAGCAACAGCGGATCATTTAATGACTCAACCATTAGAGATTCATGATGCGTATCAACCAGAGCATGATACTTACAAATACCCGTATTATTTTGATGCGGTGATTAATGAAGCTATTAGTAAAACTGGCCTTTCAGATGATGATATCGCTAATGGGGGCTATAAAATATTTACGGCTTTAGATCAGCAATATCAAATAGGAATGGATCAGACATTTGCTAATGATAGTTTATTCCCACCAGCAGCAAGTGACGGGGCGATTGTTGAAGGAGCTTCCGTTGCACTTGATCCTAAAACAGGTGGTGTGAGAGGGATTATTGGTGGACGTGGCGAGTATACTTATCGTGGTTGGAACCGAGCAACAGATTCGATGTTGTCACCTGGATCAACCTTAAAACCACTAGCTGTCTATACACCAGCTCTTGAAGCAGGCTACAAACCAGATGATGTCTTAAAAGATGAGCCTTTAAGTTATTACGATGTGCAAAACTATTCAAGAACTTATTCAGGGGAAGCAACAATGACTCAAGCTTTGATTCAGAGTTTAAACGCACCTGCTGTGTGGTTACTCAATGAAATTGGTATTGACCGTGGCTATAAAAAAGTCGAACAATTCGGCATTAAATTAGATGAAAAAGACCGTTACTACGGACTGGCTCTAGGTGGTTTGACGAAAGGGACAACGCCGTTAAATATGGCAAGTGCCTACAGTGTCTTTGCTAATCAAGGGATGAAGATGGATCCTCACTTTATTACGAAGATTGAAGATGCTAACGGGGTTATCATTTATGAAAATGAAAAACCAAAATCAAAACGTGTGACTACACCAGAAGTGGCCGATCAAATGACTAGCATGTTGCAAGGTGTTTTCAGTTCAGGAACAGGAATGGAAGCTAAACCATATGGCTACACAATTGCTGGTAAAACAGGAACAACTGAAAACATCAATGCTGATGGTATGTCAAAAGACCAATGGATTATTGGTTACACACCAGATGTTGTTGTCTCTACTTGGATTGGTTTTGATAAGAGTGGACCAGATCACTACTTAACAGGTAGTAGTGGTAGTAACTTGGCTAATATCTTTAGAGATGAGACGCAACGCGTTTTAGCGGCCTCTCCTAATACACCATTTACAACAGAAGACATCACTCAAACAGGTGTTAATGAGACAACTAAACAAAAAGGAAACTTTGGTGAAAGTCTTAATGACATTGGTGAAAAAGTAAAAGAAGGAGCTAACACTGTAGGCGACGGCATTAAAAAAGGAGTCGAAACAGTAGGCGACATGTGGGATAGTCTATGGAACAAAGTAAATAGATAAATAGTAGGTTTTTAATGGCAATAATGTTACAATAACATCAGATTAAACATTAAAGGAGCAATATAAATGACAGTTAATATTTATGATAGTGCTAACCAAATCGAAAGAGAAATTCGTGAAATGGACGAATTCAAAGCATTACAAGAAGCTTTTACAGCAATGAAAGCTGAAACAGAATCATTTGAATTATTTACTAACTTCCAAGAATTACAAATGGAATTACAACAAAAACAAATGCAAGGCGTTGAATTCTCAGAAGAGGATGCAATGAAAGCACAAGAAATGGCAATGAAAGTTCAAGAAACAGCAGTGATTCAAGACTTAATGCAAAAAGAACAAGCATTTAGCGTAATCATCAATGACTTAAACCGCATCATCATGAAGCCAGTTCAAGAATTATATGACATGGGTAATTAATTGTTTAGAGAGCTAAAGTGAAAACTTAGCTCTCTTTTTTGTCTTTTTTATAGAAAAATAGGGATGAAATAGGTATGATGTAAGGAAGGAGTGATACGGATGAAATTTATACACACAGCTGATTTACATATAGACCAACCCTTTTCGGGGATTCATTCAGATCATGCTGACATGAAAGAGATTCTAAAGACTGGTAATCAACAAACACTCACAAGAATTGTGGACCTTTGTATAGAAAAAGAGGTTGATTTTTTATTAGTCGTGGGAGATACATTCCACCAAAATCAACCATCTATTCACACACAAAAATTTGTGATGGACCAGTTTGAACGCTTAAATCAAGCTAATATTAAAGTTGTGATGTCTTTTGGGAATCATGATTACTATACAGAAAGTCGTTACTGGTTTGAATGGCCAGATAATGTCGTCCTTTATAAAAAAGAGGAAGTTCAAACTAAAACATTAACCTTAAAAAATGGTGATTCAGTAGCTATCAGTGGTTTTTCTTATGAACATAATTGGATAACAGACTCTAAGTTACCTGAATTTCCAAGAAGAGATATAGCTTCTACTTATCATATTGGTTTTTATCATGGAGATGATACAGGTAACTATGCGCCGTTTTTACCAAGTGATTTGCCTCTTAATTATGAGTACTGGGCATTAGGCCATATTCATAAAAGTGGTGTGCTTTCAGAACGTCCACTAACGGTCTATCCTGGAACTCCTCAAGGTCATACAAAAAAAGAAACACAAACAAATGGTGTCGCTTATGTAGAGATTGACCGAGGTGGCCGACACATTGAGTGGTTAGATGTGGCCGCTATTAAATGGTATCAAGAAACTGTTCAAGTAGATGATGACATTAGTAAAACAAGCCTTCTAAGTCACATAGAAACAACTGTGCTAGAAAAAGATTACCTCAATGAGTTAAATGTGGTATCTATTCATCTTGTGACAACGGCTGAAAATGCACGTGAGATTTTACATGAGAAGGAAGAAGTATTAGCCTTTCTACAAGAAAAAATCTATCAAGCTTCTAACAAGAAAGTTTGGGTTCAAGAGTTAACTATTGCTAAAGCCACATCAGATAAATTAATCATGGGATTTCAAGCGTCTCTAATTGATGATTTAGGTAGAGTATATCAAACAAAGGAAAACTTTGAAGCAGTGGTTAGTGACTTATTGAATCAACCAGAACTTGTGACAAGTCTTAAGTGGGATGAAGAAGACATGAAGGATATTGTAACCGAGAGTAGTCAACTAATTAAAGATAAAATGATTTTTAAAAATGAGGAAGACTAATGAAATTACGACAATTAAAAATAGATGGCTTTGGAAAATTTAATAATCAAGTGATAACAATCGACCCTCAAAACCAGTTGATATTTGGTGACAATGAAGCAGGTAAGTCTTCTATTTATCAATTTATTCGGACGATTCTCTTTGGCTTTCCTAAAAAACGAGAGATGACTCGTGATTTTACTCCAACAAGTGGAGCTGTTTACGGTGGTCAGCTTATTTTTGATGACTCTGTTTATGGAGAGGTCGTTGTCGAAAGGTATAAAGAAAAAAATAAAGGGCAAGCAACAGTACGTTTAGAGAATGGCGAAGTAGGAAACGAGTCATTACTTGAGAGTTTATTGTCTCCTTTAACAAAAGAAACCTTTGATCATATATTTACCTTTCAACAAGAACAATTACTTGATTTAAATCAACTAAACGAAACGAAATTACAACATTTGTTGCTAACGGTAGGATTGACAGGAAGTCAAAAATTAACAAAAATGAACGACCGTTTTTTAAAAGAACGTCAGAAATTATTTAAGCCAAGTGGACGTATTCCTGAGATTAATCAACGCTTGCGTCAATTGAAAAAAATAAACGAGCAAATTGCTTTAGTGGAGTCACAAGAAGCTACCTATCAAGAAAAACAACAAGAAATGACTAAACTAACTAAAGAGATTGAGCAAATTGAAACGGAAAAAAACTATCAATCAGAGTTAGAAAAAACAGTTTTAGAACAACAAAAACGATTTCCAATGTACATTGAATGGGAAACCCTTAATCGTGAATTTTCAAGAGAAACAACTGTATCTGCAACAGAGTTAGTAGCTATCAAAGAAGAGTTGGCTAATTACGAGTTTTTATTACGAAAAGAAAAAGAGTTGTTAGAAAGCCAGACAGGTTACTTAGAAACAGAATCACCAGCATATCAATTTTACGTGACTAATCAACGTGTATTTGATGACTTGCTAGAAGAGCAATTAATGGTGGAGTCTCTTAGTCAAAAAAGAGAATTACTAGAAGAACAATTAAGAGAGTATCAAGAAAGTAAAGCTACACTTTTTGATAAATACCGTTTGTCAGAACAAGCGGTTCATGTGGACTTGTCTGATGAAGTAGAAGCAGAGATGCTTGCCTTAGCTCAGGAAGAAGAAGAGTTAGTTCGACAAAAAGTTGTTTTGTCCAATGAGAAGAGTCGTTTGAATATTCGCCATAAAGACATGGATTTTGCTTTGACACAAGTTGAAAACAACTTACAACCTGTAACGTCAAGAAAAGCAGCGCCAGTCAATTCAAGCTTTAATAAGTTATGGTTTTCTGGTTTGGCAATTGCGATTGCCGTTTTATTCTTATTACTTGCAGTGGTATTAGGTAAAGGTTGGCTATATATTCCTGTAATATTACTTGGAGCATTAGGAGTATATGGCTTTATGAGTATCAAACAAGGTAGCTCAGCAACTGTGTCTCCTGAAACAACGAAAGAGGATTACTTACTTCAATTAAGTGTGGCAGATGAAGTAGCTCACTCGTTGCATGAATTAGATGAGCAACTTGAAGAAGTGGAAAAACAAGATGTTATTCTGCAAGAGAAAAAACAAGAATGGGCAGATCGTTACGGCTTTTCAATGAAAGAAACTATGAGTTTATGGTTATCGCGTATTCCGATTTACTTACAACTTCAAAACATTGAAGAAAAAGAACGAGAAATGCAACAGAATTTACTTGAAATTGATCGCGTGTTAGAAGCTTATAGTGAGTCTTTAAATTTTGCTAAACAATGGGTACCTCTTGAAAATAAATCGGTAAAAGAAAGTTTCCAAGGGATTAAAGAATTTGTTGCAGAACAACAACGCTATTTGACAGAAAAAGCATTATCTACAACTAATCAACAGTCTTTCCAAGAGAAATTACATCACTTGAGACAAAATCTTGCTTCAAGTAAAGACAAGTTACTATCGATGATTGATTCCCCACAAGTAACAGATATAGATGAAAGTAAAATGTGGGTGAAAAAACAAGAGATGTCTCAAAAGAGTCAAAGTCGTAGAAATGAGTTATCGTTAATGTTAGAGGATTACTTCGACTTGACGAAACGCTATAAATTAGTAGGAATCAACCAACAATTGATACAAGTCAAAAATGAGATTGATCGTTGTAATGAGCAGATAAATCAACATCAAAACACGTATCAAGGGTTGAAATATGAGTTACTTCAAATGGGGAAAAATGGGTCTCTAGATGTGTTGTATCAAGAAAAAGAAAATCGATTATCTGTGATTAAAGACTTATCTGATCAATGGATGACCTATAAAATTGCTGAAGAATTAACTCAAGATGTGTTCCAATATTTATCTGATCAACAACTACCAGCTCTTTTAGCAACAGTGACGTCTTACTTTAAGATATTAACGGAAAATCGCTACGTTAAAGTAATGGTGAAAGAAGGACAATTACTAGTCGTTGATCAAGAGCAACGAAAATGGCCAGTGGTGCAATTATCTACAGGAACTAAAGATCAGTTATATACTGCCTTTAGATTGGGATTTGTTCACCTACATCATGAAGATTATCAAGTACCATTAATCATTGATGATGGTTGGCTACATTTTGACCAAAAACGAAAACTTGTTTTATTTAGATTACTAAAAGGCTTTAGCCAACGCACACAAGTAGTATGTTTGTCCTCAGATGAGGCAATTCGCTCGTATTATGAAAGTCAAGATTTAGACTGTATTGTTATTGGGAAGGAAGAGGCAGAGTGAAAAAATTAAGAGAAGTTGAACTTGATGAAACATTTGAATTATTTGCTTTATTAAAGGCAGCTGATGTTCGTGTGGCTAGAAATGGCAAAAAATTTATTGCTTTTACTTTTCAAGATACATCAGGCAGCATTGATGGTAAATATTGGGGAGCTTCAGAAGAAGAAATTGAAAAATTTGTAGCAGGTAAAGTAGTCCTTCTAGGTGGTAAAAGAGAAGTCTACCAAAACATGCCTCAAGTCAAAATTTTAAATCTACGTTTGGCTCAAGCTGGTGAACCAGATGACGCTGCTCTTTACATGGAGAAGCCACCTGTTCAAGTAGAAGAATTAAAAGAAACCTTCAATCGTTTCTTATTTGAAATTACTCAAGCCAAATGGCACCGTATTGTGCGCCATATTGTAGGGAAATATCAAAAAGAATTCTTCGAGTTTCCAGCAGCTAAACGAAATCATCATGCTTTTGTAGGAGGCTTAGCCTACCACACAATCACCATGTTAGAGTTAGCTAAAAGTGTGAGTGAGCAATATCCTGAGTTAAATACCTCTTTACTTTATGCAGGTGTGATTTTACATGATATTGGCAAAGTGAAGGAATTATCTGGTCCAATCGGGACAGAGTACACACTAGCTGGTAATTTACTAGGTCACATTGTGATGGTAGATGAAGAAATCACAAAAGCATGTGTGGAGTTAAATATTTCAGAAGAAGATGAAGAAGTGCTTGTGTTAAAGCACGTGGTATTAGCTCATCATGGTTTAATGGAATACGGCTCGCCTGTCAGACCAAAAATTATGGAAGCAGAGATTTTACATCATTTAGATAATCTCGATGCCTCTATGCAAATGATGCTGGGTGCTTTAAAACAAGTTGATCCAGGGGAATACACAGATAGAATATTCGGTTTGGATAATCGTAATTTCTATCGACCAAAAATTGAAGTGAAATAAAAAAGTTGAGAGGTAAGCGTGTAAGCTTACTTCTCAACTTTTTATGTGTTTATTTTTATATAAGTGTCCACTGTGATTGAAATAGTTATATGAAATTAAGCTGTTTCTAGCTGTGTTTTTTCAAACACTTTAAAGAATGGATAGTAAATGACTACACTGACTACCACTAAAAACAGAGTAAAAATAACGTTTTTCCAATCCATACTTGATAAATAAGATTGAATAAAGAATGGTGTGAACGAAGGGTCAACAATATAGCCATTCGTAATAATATGAAGTTTTTCAGCAAAATAAGTTAATATCAATGAAACAATAGGTGTAATAACAAAAGGAATACCTAGAATTGGATTAAAAACAATTGGTAAACCAAAAATAACAGGTTCATTGATTGAACAGATTCCAGGAATAAAAGATAAACGACCAATCATTTTGAATTGAGGAACTTTACTATACATCATCAATAAAACTAAACCTAATGTATTTCCAGCACCACCAAGAACAGATATTCTAAACATTTGTAAATTCATCAAATGAGTCATTTGTTCACCATTTGCAAATTGTTCAGCATTCATCCCAGTTTGAGAAATTCCTAAAGTGAATAAGATTGGGAAAATAATAGAAGTTCCATTGATACCAAATAACCATAGTATCTGTCCTATTGTTACGATTAGAATCATACCGCCTAGACTTCCAGCAATATTTAAACCGGGAGTTAATATGTCCATAATTACTCCTGGGAAGTTACTGTTGAATACTGAGATAAAAATTAAGTTAATGCCGTAAAAGATAATGATGTTCGCCAACAAAGGTAATAGTGAATTGATAAAGGTTGAAACCATTGGAGGGACAGAGTCTGGCATTTTTAATTTAATATTCTTAGTTTCAAATAAACGAGTTACTTCGACGACTAATAGCCCTAGAATAATAGCTACAAATAGGCCGTTTGACCCTAGGTAATCTAAATTAATTCTGCCTTCTTCTACTTTTGTACAAACTAGTAGGTATGTGACAACTGTCATAAGTCCATTTGTTGCAGCATCTAAGTTATATTCCTTAGATAAGGCATATGAAATTCCGAAGGCTGATATTAAACCGATAATACCAAAAGTTAGTGTGTACGGAGTTGTGATAGCATCGTAATTAGCAACAGACCAATCTTTCCAACCTGCTAAAAATCTCATAATAACATTTGCTGTATCAGGATTATAAGTATCAATGTTGATTGGTGGATTTGCTAATATCAAGAAAAAAGCTCCTACCACCATGAATGGTAGACCTAAAAACATCCCGGTTGAGATAGATTTCAAATGACGTTGGTTTCCAATTTTTGAAGCTATTGGGCTCAACCAACTGTTTAAGCGTTCAATTAAATTAGATTTTGATTCATTCCCCATAAGAATAGCCCCCTATACTTGCCATGAATTAAAATCAAAAGCAGACTCAACAACATTTTCAGGATCATATTTCTTTAAAATCTCAGCATACTGTTCTTTAAAATTATTTTTAATGTCGGCTTGTGGTATAACTAAGCTCGCTTCATTTAAGAAATGTTCAGAACCACGACCCATTTCTTGTCCTCGAGTTGTGTGTTTATCCAGAGCGATATCTGGAATTTCAGGGACATATCCCATTGCAAAACTTTTAATAATAATATTTTTTAATAAATCTGAAGAACGATCTTTTTCAAGTGAACATAAATAGCGAATAGCGTGAATAAAAAACATTGCTCTATCAGATTCATTGTATTGAAAATTTTGACGCATTTGGTTTAGTGAATTGATTAAAATAGGTGCTTCAACACAGCCCATTCCAATATCCTCTACAGCAATTGCTAGTAAGCGACGCCACAATTTTTCTTCAAATTGTGGGGAAGTAATATACATTTCATAAGCAAATTCGCAAGCATCTTTTTCGTTTCCGCGACGAATGCTTTTTTGAAGTGCTGAAATTACTTCGTCTCCTGCTAAATTATTTCTTGTTTTCATTTTTGCCCATGGATCAACAACAAAGTCCTTTTTCATGATAAAATCTCCTTATAAATAAAATATGAATGGATGATAATCTTTGGATATTCAAGCTTTAGGTGAAAAATTTCAATTACACCCAAATGAAATAGCGGTATTGAGCTATATTAAAGACCATCGACACGATAAAAATTTAAGTATTAGACAAGTTGCAAAGGAAACCTTTTCGTCTCCATCATCAATAGTTAGTATGTGCCAAAAGATGGGTTTTTCTGGATATAGTGAATTACTCTACTATATGGTAGCTGCTACCAATTTAACTTTTTCTCTTCATCAAAGAAGTGATGTTATTAAAGATTACGGCGATGAATTTTCAAAGCTAATAAAAAAAAATAAAGATAACCACATAATGCTTTTAAGTTCAGGTATGTCTAGCCATATTGCTAATTACATGTCTGATTATTTAAACTTACACAATTTTCGAGCAACTACTTCTAGTCATCTACAATTAATTAGATCAGATCAGAAAGAGAAGACATTGGTCATTGCGATTTCAAATTCTGGAGAGACCAAGCGACTTCTAGAACTGGTCAAACAAGCCCATTCAAATAAATTAGATGTGATTAGTTTTGTGGGTAATAGTAATTCTAGTTTGTTTAGAGAATCAACTTTAGCTATTTCAAGTGCAACAAATTCTGCTTATTCTTATCAAGATTATTATCCACAGTTATTCTTTGGTACTTCTTTAAATAATTTTGAGCTACTCATGAGTTATACGCTTTCAATTTGGAATTAAACATTTATTTCCTGAATTCAATGTATCACTTTTTAAAACGTAATAGAATAGATGCAAGCCTTTCAAGAATTTGTTCTAAAAAAATAAAACATGTTCAATAAAAAAAGAATGTAAAATCATCTAAAGACGATTTTACATTCTTTTTAGTAATAATTTGTTTGATCCATTTCAAATGCTTCTTGCATGTACTTAGGTGCATCTGTTCCTTTTACTTCTCGGACCAATTCACCTTGAATAATCAAACGATTTGTACCAGATACATCACAAGTTACGAGTGTCACTAGTTGTTTGTTTTCAACGTCATCAATGACTTCTACTCGAGAAGGTTCGACATACTCTTTATAAGTTACTTTGTATTCATAAATATATTCTAAGTCAGTTAGGAGTACAGATTGTCCTAATTCCACATTAACTAAAGGAGCGAATAATAACGTAGGATCATACATGTAGTGACTGGCTAAAGCGTAATTACCTCGTCCCATTTGTTGTTCTTCCTTCATTGTACCTGCCCCAACGGCTAATACATAGTTAGAAACGCCTTTGAAGATAGGTAAATTAAGCTTAACACTGGGAATGGCAATCCCGCCAATGGTATTTAAGCCGGTATCTCGTCCTTTTGTCGCTTGGGCAACTAAGTTAAAATCGAGAGACTCTACTTGATCAAAATCAAAGGTAGCGTCTTTTTGTTCATTTTTTTTCACGTCTGCTCGAGTGACATTGCTTATTGTATGTTTGTTAGTTGTGTCTTTTACTAGATAGTTCTTGATTTGATTATTAAAAACAAGGGCTAAACCAACCAGCAACAACAACAGCATGAATAGATTTAGTAATATATTCATTATTCTAGAGCCAATACTAGGCTTTTTTTTCTTTTGTTGTCGAGAGGAAGATTTCTTGGATTGTGCGTGTTTTCGTTTTTGACTCACTGGGGTTCCTCCTTTATAGCACTCGAAATCATCATAACATAAAAGCACAAAAATGAATATTACATAAGTATTTCTAGAAATCGCTTTAAATAGGAGGGATGTAATATAAACTTAATTTAAGGATTTGTCTTTTTAGATTTAAATTTTCAGAATAAATGGTATAGTTATACTAATGAAAAAAGTGTTTGAGGAATAGAAACGAGGTGAAAGGTGTTGCAAGATTATTTGTATGTTCATTTTGATGGGATTAGTAACTCAATTCTCACAAAAGGGATGAACCACAGAGATTTTAATCGGTATACAACTCATAGACCTGAAAATCTTCTGTTACTTAATCCTTATGAACGTGAAGGGGAGTATGAACCACATACTGGTTTTCGTGTTATTAGAGGTCATGAAAATGTGGAGCAATACTTTTCTTTAGTAGAAAATAAAGAAGTCAATGATTTGAAGTGGATCGATTTTAAAGAGTATGAAATGCTGCAGAGATTAACTCCCAATGAGATATCTGAGCTACTTTATTTCGGTCACATGAAGAATCAGTTGCGTTCGCCTTTTTTCTATCAATTACAAAATAGCTTTGCGTTTTTTGAATTAACCAAAAAGACAACCAAAATTTATTACCGAGATATCGAAGATTTTTATGATATGTTAGCCAAAAAAATCAGTTGTTTAACGACTCAACAAATAAAAGGAACGCCTTCTTTTTTTAAACGTCGTCAAAACATACTCGTTCCTGAAGTGCCTAATGATATTATCAAAAGCTTAAAAGGAACGATGCAAGAAGGTATTGTTTTTAACTTCTCTCAAATTGGTTTAGAAAATGATGAATACGTTGTTCCCATTCATGTAGTGGAGGATAATTTACGAAAAGTCGAGAACTATCATTTTAAACAAGAGTACAAAATTGGTACCTTGATTTATTCAAAAGAAGCAGGGGTTTGGCGCATTGTAAAAGAAGAGTTTGAATCAATCTTATTAACTCAATAAAAAAAGCCACTTGCCTTTAGTTTGACAAAATAGGTGAGTGGTTTTATTATTTTATAGTAAAAATGATATTGGTGTTTGATTAAAAATACAGTATAATAAAGTCTACGAAACTTAGGAGGACTGGGATGAAAGTAACACTAATTTACGGGGGGAAAAGTGCGGAGCATGACGTATCTATTTTGTCTGCCTTTTCAATTTTAAAAGCAATCTATTATAATTACTATGAAGTGCAAGCTATTTATATTACTAAAACAGGTCAATGGCTAAAAGGACCTTTATATAAAAAAGCCCCTGAAACAGAAGAAGAATTACATTTAACCGTAACTAATGCACAAGAAATTAATCCAAGTGACATCAAGGAAGAAAACAGTGTGATTTTCCCTGTTCTTCATGGACCTAATGGGGAAGACGGAACGGTACAAGGTTTATTTGAAGTATTAAATATGCCTTATGTAGGAGCAGGTGTTTTGGCAAGTGCCTGTGCCATGGATAAAATTGTTGCTAAACAATTATTCCAACAAGCAGGTATTCCGCAACTACCTTATGTATCTGTTATTCGTCAAGGTTACCAAGAAGACCCTGAGACTATCTATGCTAAATGTGAAGGAACGCTCATTTACCCGATGTTTGTTAAACCAGCCAATATGGGCTCTAGCGTAGGAATTAGTAAAGCTAATTCAAGAGATGAGTTAACAAAAGCGATTGAGGAAGCTTTTAGATATGACCGACGCGTGATTGTTGAACAAGGAATCGAAGCTCGTGAACTAGAAGTGGCGATTTTAGGAAATGATGAAATTAGAACCACAGAAGCAGGCGAAATCGTTAAAGATGTAGCCTTCTACGATTATGAGTCTAAATACATTGACAATAAAGTAGAACTTCAAGTGCCAGCAACCGTGTCAGATGAGTTACATAAAAAAATGCGAGACTATGCAAAAAAAGCATATATTGCTTTAGATGGTAGCGGCTTAAGTCGTTGTGACTTCTTTGTGACTGCCAATGATGAAATTTTCTTAAATGAAGTAAATACCTTGCCAGGCTTTACGCCATTTAGTATGTATCCTTTATTGTGGCAACATATGGGGATTAATTACAGCGATCTTTTAGAAGAGTTGATTCAACTAGCTAAATTACGTTTTGAGAAAAAGCAACAAATTGAGTTAGGACAATAAAGAGAAGCTGAACATTTTCGTTCAGCTTTTTTGTGTGAGATAGAGATATGGAGGAACCAAAGTGAGATTAAAAGCAAAAGAAATTGAACAAGCTGTTCGAGGAAAGCTATCAAGTAACGTATCCTTTGATACAGTGATTACACATGTGGAGTTTGATACTAGAAAAGTATCTGAAGGGACTTTATTTGTTCCTTTAAAAGGTAATCGAGATGGTCATGATTTCATTAGTAATGCCTTTGAAGAAGGGGCAACATTGACTTTATCAGACAGAGATTTAGAGGGAGATTTTCCGTATATTTTAGTAGAAGACACTCAAAAAGCCTTACAAGATTTGGCAAAGTATTACTTAATTCAAGTCAATCCTAAAGTTGCAGCTATTACAGGAAGTAATGGTAAGACAACGACTAAAGATATGACAGCAGCTGTGTTGGGTAGCTTCTACCAAACATATAAGACACAAGGTAATTATAACAATGAGATAGGATTACCTTACACAATTCTGAATATGCCCAAAGAAACAGAAGCTTTGGTTCTTGAAATGGGTATGGACCGAAAAGGTGACATTGAGTTATTGTCTTCTATTGGCCGACCAAATGTAGCTGCGATTACCATGATTGGTGAATCCCATATTGAGTATTTAGGTTCTAGGCAAGGAATAGCTGAAGCCAAAATGGAGATTGTTTCAGGTTTGAAAGAAAAAGGCACGCTGATTGTTCCAAGTGAAGAAGAATTGATTACACCATTACTAGCTAATGTCACTCAAAAAGTTCTTCGCTTTGGATTAAATGATTCAGCTGATGTGAGTGCTAAGATTTTAGAAGAAGGACGTGAAAAAACGACTTTCACAACACCCCTTTATCCAGATGTTATCTTTAGTATTCCTGTACTAGGACAGTACAACGTAGGGAATGCTTTGATTGCTATTTTGATTGGGACAGAGTTAGGTGTGCCAGTTGAGAAGATTCAAAAAGGATTGGCTAACTTTGACTTAACCAAAAACAGAACGGAATGGCTTGAAACGGCAAAAGGCATGTCTTTACTAAGTGATGTGTATAATGCCAATCCAACTGCAATGACTCTAGTGCTAGATTCTTTTTCAAAGATTGAGACAACTGGACGAAAATTAGTTGTTCTTGGTGATATGCTTGAATTAGGTGAAGGCTCAAGAGGTATGCATGAAAGTGTCTCAGCTCACTTGTCGCCTGAAATTATTGATGAAGTATATCTTTACGGTCAAGAGATGTCTTATTTGTATGAGGTATTAAAAGAAACATACGCTACAGATAAGTGCCATTGGTTCTCGAAAGAAGATAAGAAGGCTTTGATGGATAGTCTAGGCGAAAAAGTAACACCAACCGATACTGTTTTTCTGAAAGGAAGTAACGGGATGGGATTAAAAGAAATTGTTGATTATTTGTTAAATAATCATTAACAAGACTTGTTTTGTTGTAGAATTAGTTAGAATATGATAGTATTATACGAATGCTCGTTTTCAATTTTTTTTCATAAATGGCAAATGATGAGAGAGAGTTGATGTTGAGGCACAGTTATTAGGAGGATATCATTTGAAATTTAGTGAATTAAAATTAGACAAAAGATTATTAAAATCAATTGAAGCAATTGGTTTTGAAGAAGCAACACCCATCCAAAGTGAAACAATTCCTTTGGCATTAGAAGGAAAAGACGTTATTGGACAAGCTCAAACAGGAACTGGTAAAACAGCTGCGTTTGGTCTACCAATGTTAGACAAAATCGACACAGAAAAACAAACTCTACAAGGTTTAGTAATTGCTCCAACAAGAGAATTAGCTATCCAGACGCAAGAAGAGTTATACCGTTTAGGTAAAGACAAAAGAATTAAAGTTCAAGCTGTTTATGGTGGAGCTGATATTGGACGCCAAATTCGTTCATTGAAAAATAATCCGCATATTGTTGTGGGAACACCAGGTAGAATGTTAGACCACATCAACCGTCGCACATTGAAATTAGATACAGTTGAAACATTAGTTTTAGATGAAGCAGATGAAATGTTAAACATGGGATTCTTAGAAGATATTGAAGCAATTATCTCTAGAGTACCTGAAACAAGACAAACATTATTATTCTCAGCTACAATGCCAGATAGTATTAAACGTATCGGTGTTAAATTCATGAAAGAACCAGAACACGTTAAGATTAAAGCTAAAGAAATGACAGCTAACTTAATCGATCAATATTTTGTTCGTTGTAAAGAATTCGAAAAATTCGATATTATGACACGTTTATTTGACGTTCAAAACCCAGATTTAACCATTGTATTTGGTCGTACTAAACGTCGTGTTGATGAATTAGCACGTGGACTTGAAATGCGTGGTTACAAAGCTGAAGGTATCCATGGTGACTTACCTCAGCACAAACGTATGAGTATTTTAAAGGCTTTCAAAAACGATGAAATTGATATTTTAGTTGCAACGGACGTGGCTGCTCGTGGATTAGATATTTCTGGTGTGTCACATGTTTATAACTATGACATTCCTCAAGATCCAGAAAGCTATGTTCACCGTATTGGCCGTACAGGTCGTGCTGGTAAAGAAGGTATGTCAGTAACATTCGTTACACCAAACGAAATGAGCTACTTACACGTTATTGAAGATTTAACTAAGAAAAAAATGACAACACTTCGTCCACCTTCTAAAAAAGAAGCAATCGAAGGACAAATCGGTTCAGCTGTTGCGACTATTAAAGAAGCAATGGTAGAAAATGGTTTAGAGTCTTATCAAGAGGCAGCAAGTGATTTATTAGAAAACTACTCAGCAGAAGATTTAGCAGCTTTATTAATTAAACAAATTGCTAAAGATGATGCTTCAGAAGTTCCTGTAAACATCACGCCTGAAAGACCTTTACCAAACCGTGGTAACAAACGTGGCGGTAATCGCGGAGGAAACCGTGGAGGTAATCGTGGTGGAAACCGCGGAGGAAACCGTGGTGGAAATCGTGAAGGCAACCGTGAAGGTAATCGTGGTGGAAATCGCGACAATAATCGTAAACGCGATAACAACTTCAACAAAAAAAATCGCAACAACGATAACAACAAACCGGGAGAAAATCGTAAACGCGACAATGGCGGTAAAGATAAATCTCGTGGATTCACTATCCGTAACAACGCTAAATAATAAATGAAAGCTAATGCCTTTTGGTATTGGCTTTTTTTATTTTTTCACTTTATAATGAAAAACAAAGAGATTAAAGGAGAAACAGATGATTATTGGTATTGGCGTTGACATCGTAGAGTTAAATCGTATTAAAGATATTATTCAGAATAATCCTAAATTTATCGACCGGGTTCTGACTGAAAAAGAAAAGGCTATTTTTATGACGTTAGGGGATAAACGAAAAGCAGAGTATTTTGGTGGTCGTTTTGCTTGTAAAGAAGCCTTTTCAAAAGCCTATGGTACTGGGATTGGTAAGGTACAGCTAAAAGATATTGAAGTGTTGAATGAAGAGAACGGTAGACCCTTTGTTTCAGAGTCGCCTTTTGAAGGGAATGTCCATGTATCTATCTCACACACAGATACAACGGCTATTGCTCAAATTATTTTAGAGAAATAAAAAAAGTAACAAAGTAGATTTACTTTGTTACTTTTCTAATCGTGCTTGACGATGGGTAATAATCGATATTTTTTTTATGTTCTTCGCAGAAATCATGCGAACTTGATTATTTTTTTGAAGTTTAATCACTAACGCTTCAGGGTTAGTGGAGTGTTGGTAGATTCTACCGACAAGTGTTTCAAAACGGTCTGTGGCTTTTGCCTGTAGGTCGTCTCTATATTGGATAACCACAACACTTTTTTGCGCAATGGCTTGATTGATTTGTTGGAAAATATGATTGGCTTGTCTTTCTTTTTCTGAATCAGAATCAATAAAAGAAGCTAAAAAACGTTGAGATGACTGAGAAATAAAACGTGTGAATTTCTTTACACCATTTTCTGGTTCTGGTTTAATTGACCGACTACTACTAACCATTTTTTCGCCTCCCCTGTAATCTTTACCATCCCATTATACGAATGGGGTTGGCCTTAGTCAAATAATTCATGAAATTTACAATGTTTTTTATAAAAAATAATGTTAAGGAGGTCAATAGATGTTTAAAGAACTATACCCTTCAGACTTGAAACAACTATCATTTGAGAAAAGTTACCAATGGCTCCCTTTTTCAACATCAACGACTCAAGGGATTAAGGTAATTAGTCAAGAAATTATAAAAATGGCTGATCACACATCTATTTACGCGTGGTATGACAAAGGAAAAGTTGTTTATTTGTTTCACGTGACACATTTGAGTCGTGAGACGTTAATTGTTCATCAAGTTATTTGTTTAACGACGGAATACACGTTTGAAGCATGTCAACGAGGATTGGTTCGTTTAGGGAAGACCTATCGATTTGATCAACTCGTACTAGCTTTAGATAAACAAGCAACGGCAATTGATAGTTGGCTAAAACAACAAGGTTATGACTTTGTAGAAGGGCAAGGCTATGTCCTGAGTTTAAACTATCATACCGGCTTAGTACTAGGTGGTGGAGGTGCTAAAGGGTCTTATCAAATCGGTGTTTGGCACGCTTTAGACGAATTAGGTATTAAGTATCAAATGATTAGCGGAACTTCTGTAGGCGCGCTAAATGGTGGTCTTATCTTGCAAGGAGAGCGAGAGGTTGCTGAAAAGATGTGGGAAAACATCACGACGGATCAAATTCTTTCTGTGTCTCAAGGGGAAAACTCAGATTATTCAGTGTCTCATTTGATTGATAGTTGGCAAGAATTAGCAACAACAGCGGTGCAATCAAAAGGGGTTAGTACAGAGCCTTTGTTAGGCCTGATTAGAGAATTAGTGAAACCAGAAATCATTTTTTCAAAAGAGCTCCCTTTTTACATAGTGACAACAAAAACACCTATGATGGAAGAAACAGTAGTCTCTTTAAAGGAAATAACAGAGGAGACACTGCCGTATTGGTTGTTAGCCTCTTCATCTTTTTTTCCAGCTATGGAACCGTGTTTAATAGATGGTGTTTATTATGTTGATGGTGGGTACAAAAATAATGTGCCAAAAGATGTGCTGATTGAAAAAGGAGCGACTGAATTAATTATTATCGATGTCAGTGGTCCAGGATTTGCTAAAACAACTAAAGTTCCAAAAGAAGTTGTTGAATCAACGTTGAAAAGCCCTTGGAGTTTAGGAAGTGTGTTACTTTTTGATGGCAATCGGGCGAGTTGGAATATGTCTTTAGGTTACTTAGAAGCTATGAAATTATTTGGTCATTTTAAAGGTATTGAGTACACTTTTGACAAGCAAGATTTCAAACAACGTATATTTGGCTTGAGCCGAGATTTTATTCACTTTATTAGTCAGATTGATGTGTTTGAATCTTGGTATCAAAAGAAAACAAGTTTAAAAAAATGGGATTGGTTAATCAGTCATAAACAAACACCAGAAATGATTAGTTTACTAATTATGGAAGACTTGGCCAAAAAATTTAAGATTAATCCAGCACAATTATATGATATAGATGAGTTACTGGATTTAATTCTTTTAAAAACCAACCAAGAAGAACAAACGGAACTGTTGAATCAACCAGAACAAATGCTAAAATCAGTAGGAGAGTGGTTGACTCGTTACTTAAAAGAAAAAACACCTATTAATGAGTATCAACTCCTGCTTTATTTTTATCGTTACTTAAAAGATGATAAACTAAAGAATAGAGAGATGTATCAAGTTTTAATGGACTTATCTTGGAGAACAGGCCTAGAAGCTTTGTTTTTACTATTTTTAGAAGAGAGGAAGTAAACAAATGGCACAAGAATTTTCATATGAAATTGTAGAAGAAATCGCCGTACTTTCAGAAAACCCTAAAGGATGGACGAAAGAATTAAACTTAGTAAGTTGGAACGGTAGACCACCAAAATTCGATTTACGTGACTGGGCACCAGGACATGAAAAAATGGGAAAAGGGATTACTTTATCCAATGAAGAGTTCGATATATTACGTAATACACTAAAACAAATGTAGGTGAAAAATATGAAAAGTATGACAGGTTATGGTAAAAGTACCTATTCAACAGATCACTACCAACTAATTGTTGAAATCAAGTCAGTAAATCATCGCTTTTTAGATACAGTGATTCGCATGCCAAGAGAATACAATAGTCTAGAATTAGGGCTAAAACAATTGGTGAAACAAAAGCTAGTCAGAGGACGAGTAGAATGTTTTGTGACTGTCAAAAAAGAAGCTGACGTGTATCAAAACATGGCTATCAAGTGGGGTCTGTTAGATCAACTGGTAAAAGAACTTAGTGAAGCAGAAGAAACCCGTTATTTAGATTACCCGTTTTCAAGTCAAGCTATCTTAACAGGTGCTATTAATCATCCAGCTCTTTTTGAAGTAACGGAAAAAGAAGAAAAAGATGAAGCTCTTGAAGCGGATTTAATCAGAACTTTTGAACAAGCAGTAGCAGCACTTAATGAAAGTCGCTTAGAAGAAGGAGCAGGTATTAAGCAGTTGTTTGTCTCTTATCAACAAGAGATTTCAGAAGGTATTGAAGTGATTCGTCAGGAACAGGCTGCGATTGAAAGAGATTATCAAGAAAAACTAAGTAAAAAAATAACTGATTTAATCGGAGATAAAGTAGATGAAGCTCGCTTGTTAACAGAGGTTGCCCTATTGATTGAGCGTGGAGATATTAACGAAGAGCTAGACCGTTTAGGGATTCATCTGACTAAATTAACCAAAATTTTAGAAAAAGCAGAAGTGGGTAAAGAATTAGACTTTTTAATTCAAGAAATGAACCGTGAAGTGAATACAATTGGCTCTAAATCAACTACGATTGAAATCAAAGAGCAGGTTGTAAGACTGAAAACCATGATTGAAAAAATTAGGGAACAAGTTCAAAATATCGAGTAAACTTGATATTTATGAAGATTTTAATGAAAGACACCTTGCAAATTTTCTTTCCAGAGTGCATTATAATAGATAAAACAAAAAAAGTGTGGAAAGGAAGACACCATGTCAGAGAGAGGGTTACTAATAGTATTGTCTGGGCCATCAGGCGTTGGTAAAGGAACAGTACGAAAAGCGATATTTGATAGTGAAGGCAACGAGTTTGAATATTCGATTTCAATGACAACTCGAAAAATGAGAGAAGGAGAAACAGAAGGTGTTGATTACTTCTTTCGTACAAGAGAAGAATTTGAAGCATTGATTCAAGCGGGAAAAATGTTAGAGTATGCTGAGTATGTTGGCAATTATTACGGTACTCCCTTAGACTATGTGAATCAAACCTTAGATGAAGGCAAAGATGTCTTTTTAGAAATAGAAGTGCAAGGTGCCATGAAAGTAAAAGAACAAGTACCAGATGGTGTCTTTATCTTTTTAACTCCACCAGATTTTGATGAGTTAAAATCAAGAATAGTTAACCGAGGCACAGATGCTATGTCAGTGATTGATGAACGCATGAGAGTGGCTCGTGAAGAAATTGAAATGATGCGTCATTACGACTATGCTGTTGTTAACGACAAAGTAGAATTAGCTGTTGAACGCATTAAAAAAATTATCGAGAGTGAGCATTACCGTGTTGACCGCGTTATTGATTACTACGAAAAAATGTTAAAGGAGTTTTAAATTATGTTACATCCATCAATTGATAAATTATTAGAACAAGTAGATTCAAAATATTCATTAGTTATTCTTTCAAGCAAACGTGCTCATGAGTTAGACTTAGGAGCACAACCAATGATTGAAGAAGACAAATTTGTCTCAGTAAAAAACGTTGGCCGTGGCTTAGAAGAAATCGCTAATGGAGATGTTGTTATTGATCCAAACCCTGAATTAAAAAGAGAATTACAACGTCGTCAAGAAGAAGACCGAAAAGCAATGAAAAAACGTGAGCACCAAGAATTAGAAGCTCGCGTCCAAAACGATCGTAAAATGTAATAAAGTAAAGAACTTGAAACTACCTGTTTCAGGTTCTTTTTTTGAAGGAGGAAATACGTTTATGACTAAAAAAAGCTGTGAGGTTTTAAGAATTGATGTATTCACCCAAACACCAGGCAAGGGAAATCCGGCTGGGTTAGTTTTAAATGGAGATGATTTTACGAACCAAGAGATGCAACAAATTGCTAAAAAGGCTAATTTTAGTGAAACAGTTTTTGTTTGTTCTAGTCAGGTAGCTGACATGAGGTTTCGTTTTTTTATGCCTTTAAAAGAAACTGAATTATGTGGACATGGAACAATAGGGACAGTCTTAGCGCTTCTTCAAGGAACGATAAGCCAAGAGATAACAGTGGAAACATTAGCAGGCGTTTTAGAAGTTAGTTATGATAAAGATAAAAATGAAGTTACTATGAAGCAGAATGAAGCTATTTTCAAAACTTTTTCAGGCAATAGGTCAGAACTTTGTCACTTACTAAACATTCAAATGGGTGACTTGTCAGATGAGTTACCAATTATTTATGGTAATACAGGTGTGTGGACGTTACTAGTTCCTGTAAAAACTGAAAGTATCTTAGATAAAATGACTCCTCGCACAAAAGAGTTTCCGAAAGTGTTAACAGAATTTCCGAATGCATCGATTCATCCTTTCGCGATTTCATCAAAAGAGGAAGCTAGGGCTCGTCATTTTTCTGGCTTTGGGTCAGGAAGTGTCGAAGACTCTGTCACAGGAACAGCGTCAGGTGTGATGGGAGCCTATTTACTTAAGTATTTTTTCAAAGAAAAAAGGCAGTTAGAGTTATTAGTTCACCAAGGAAAACATCTTAATCAAGAAGGTGTTGTTAAAGTGAGTGCTTCTAAAAGTGAGTTGAAAACGTATGAAGTTAAAATATCTGGAAAAGCTTGTTTGAACGGTAAAATAAATATCAGCATATAAAAACAGAGGTGACTAAAATGTCAGCCTCTGTTTTAAAATTTAATTAGAACTGCCACTATCCATGAAAGGTGATAAGATGCCTGCTAAGGATTGGATATTTCTTGTTTGGATTAAAACTTTTCCAGTACCTGTAAATCGATTGACAAGACCTTCACCTGTTTTAAAGCCAAACATACCAGAGGCTACTTCAATGGAGTAGTTAAGAGAATCTTCCCACGCAACAACATGAGTGTTATCAATAATAAAATCTTTTGAGCCATCTAACTCTAATTCAACAATGTCACCATAGCTACTAACTAGTAAACTACCGCTACCAAGAGATTCCATAACAAACAACCCACCGGTTCCTGCAAATAGAGCTTTTCCAACACTTTGTTTGACCATGTTGTAAGATACGCTATTGTCACAAGCTAGAAAAACACCTGTATTGAGACGCCACTGAGTATCCCCAACAACTAACTCGCGAATGGCACCGATTGTCCCAGGAGCAATTGCAATTTTTGAGTTATTTTCTTGACTAATCGCATGAGAAATAAAGAAACTTTCACCACTTGTCATGGAACGACCAACTGCACTAAAGAAGCCACCAAGACCATTTTTCCCATTGCTATTCATTTTCCCTTCTAAGGAAATTTGACCATTGTGATAAACCATGGAGCCACGCTCGATTTTGATTTCTTCTCCTTTATCTAGTGTGATTTCAACTAGAGGAAAAGAAGTGCCGTTTGTTAGTGTGTAATTCATAATACCCCTCCTTTTTATTAATCATAACACGGTCTATTTTTTTAAGGAAGGAGAGACTGAGAAAGAGCCTTAATTGGAGTCGCTTCTGCCTATCTGTTATACTAATAGAACGACAAAAAAAGTAAGTCTTTATTAATGAAAAGCAAAGAGTGAAAGATACGGCTGGGTATCTTTTTTATTTTGTAAAAGCAATGACATAAAGTAATCACAGACAAATAGTCTAATTTTTAGTACAATAAAGCAGATAAGAAAGGGTGGAAGAAATGACGTTTATTGCAGATATTATTGTCGATGTCCCAACGATGCAAACAGATCAGCCTTTCAGTTACGTGATACCAGAAATATTAACAGAAGTCGTTGCTATAGGTATGCGTGTTGAAGTACCTTTTGGTAATGGCAACCGTCATATACAAGGATTCATCGTTGGTCTTAGAGAGACAGATGAGATTCAAGGTTTAAAACCAATTATCAATGTATTAGACCTTCATCCGGTGTTAAATGAAGAATTATTAGAGCTAGCTGATGAGATGAAAGAGACAACTTATTCGTTTAAAATAACGTGTCTCCAAACAATGTTACCTAGTGTTATGCGTTCTTCTTATAAAAAAATGGTCACTTTAACAAGTGAAGAGGTGTCAAAAGAGATTAAAGATGAGTTGTTTTTAGGCCTTGGAGAAATTGAATGGCAAGAAGCAGAAAACTCTCCTCATTTTCCCGATTTACTTCGCTTAAGACAACAAGGAAAAGTGGATATTCGTTATGAAGTCACGACAAAAAATAAAGTGAAAACTAAACGAGTGATTAAGAAGGCAATGACAAATGATGCCTTATTAAGTCAAAGAGAACAGTTGCGAAAAAATGCGGTTCAAAAATTACGTTTAGTGGATTTTTTACTTGAAATAGAATCAGAAGAGTTTGCTATTGCTGAGTTAATGGAGAATTTTGACATTGCAAGATCAGCTATTAATGACGGTGAGAAACAAGGCTGGCTTGTGATAGAAGAACGAGAAGTCTATAGAGATCCGTACGCCTTAAGAAATTTTAAACCAGATACAGCATTAGAACTCAATGAAGAGCAACAACAGGCTTTAGATGCTTTAACGCGTAGCATGGATCATAAGCAATCTGATGTCTTTTTATTAGAGGGTGTGACAGGTAGTGGTAAGACAGAAGTTTACTTGCAAGCTATTGCTCATGCGCTGGAAAAAAATCAAACAGCTATTATGTTGGTACCAGAAATTTCATTAACCCCTCAAACAGTGACTCGTTTTAAACAACGATTTGGAGGAGATGTGGCTGTTCTTCACAGTGGTTTGTCTCAAGGAGAAAAATACGATGAATGGCGTAAAATTGAGCGTAAAGAAGCACGTGTTGTAGTAGGTGCCAGATCAGCAATTTTTGCTCCCTTAGAAAATATTGGTTTGATTGTCATTGATGAAGAGCATGAAGGTAGTTATAAACAAGATGAGTCACCAAGATATCATGCTAAAGACTTGGCTATTTGGCGAGGAAAGTATCACCAATGTCCAGTGCTACTAGGAAGTGCAACTCCCTCATTGGAAGCACGAGCTAGAGCTCAGAAAAATGTTTATCAGTTACTGACTTTACAGCAACGAGCAGTTTCAAAGGCAAGTCTACCTGATGTGCAAGTAATTGATATGAGAGAATCCATGAAATATGCAACTAGCCAAAGTTTTTCTCCACAATTATTAGAAAAACTTCGTGAGAGAGTAAGTAAAAAAGAGCAGTCTGTCTTAATGCTAAACCGTCGAGGATATTCTTCTTTTGTGATGTGTCGGGATTGTGGCTTTGTGCTACCTTGTCCCAACTGTGATATTTCATTGACACTTCATATGGATACGAAACAGATGAAATGCCATTACTGTGGTCACGAAGAACGAATACCTTATCGTTGTCCCGTTTGTGATGGGGATAAAATTAGGTATTACGGAACAGGGACTCAAAAAATAGAGGAAGAGCTAAATCAAATTCTTCCTGAAGCTAGAGTGATTCGTATGGATGTGGACACCACTCGGAAAAAAGGTAGTCATGAAAAATTATTAAATCAGTTTGGTAACAAAGAAGCAGATATTTTACTAGGGACCCAAATGATTGCTAAAGGATTAGACTTTCCTAACGTGACTTTAGTAGGTGTTTTAAATGCAGACACGGCTTTAAATTTACCGGATTTTCGCTCTAGTGAAAAAACCTTCCAGTTATTAACTCAAGTTAGTGGTCGAGCTGGTCGAGGTGATTTAAAAGGGGAAGTCTTGATTCAAACCTTTAATCCTATGCACTATGCGATTGAGTTGGCAAAGGCTCAGGATTATGAGGCCTTTTACCAACAAGAAATGAAAGTGCGACATCGTGGTAATTACCCGCCCTTCTTTTTTACGACTCAATTAGTTGTTAGTCATGAGGAAGAACATCTCGCAGCTAAAAAAATGTATGAAATCGTCGCATTTTTAAAGCAGTACACATCGGATCAAGCGATTATTTTAGGCCCAACACCTAAATCAGTTGCGAGAATCAACAAAAGATATTATTATCAGACAGTGATTAAATACAAGAAAGAGCCTCATCTAGCAAAGGGGCTTCAACTGATTTTAGAAGAATCTCAAAAAGAGATGAGAAATGGTTTGAGGATTAGTATTGATCAAGAGCCGCAGCACTTTATATAGAAAGCAGGATTATAAAAATGAGAGAAATAGTTATGTACCCACATATTGCTCTGATGCAACCTACTAAAAAAGTAAAAGAAATAGATGATGAGTTAATTATTTTATTAGATGAGATGCATGAGATTATTAAGCGAGAAGATGCCATTGGGATTGCAGCCAATCAATTAGGTGTATTGAAACGTGTTTGTGTGGTTGAATTAGATGAAGAGACAGGTCTGTTTGAAATGATTAATCCTGAGATTGTAAGTCACTCAGGTAAATCAATTGATGTAGAAGGTTGTTTGAGTTTCCCTGAAGTCTACGGAACAGTAGAAAGATATGAAGAAGTAACAATTCGTTATGTTGATCGTGATGGTTATGAGATGGAAGTTGACGCAACAGATTACTTAGCTAGAGCTTTTCAACATGAGATTGAACATTTAGATGGAAAAGTTTTTACTGATAAAATTATTGAGACAATTGCCCCAGAAAATTTAGCAACATTTATGGAGGAGAATGGTTATGACTAAAATAGTATTTATGGGAACTCCAGAATTTTCAGTACCGATTTTAAATGGGTTAGTGGCAGAAGGTTATGATGTGATTCGTGTCGTGACACAACCTGATAGACCAGTTGGAAGAAAGAAAGTCTTAACACCACCTCCTGTTAAAGTAGCAGCTTTAACACATGACATTAAAGTCTTGCAACCAGAAAAAATTAGCGGCTCAGAAGAGATGGCAGAACTAATTGCTTTAGAACCAGATTTAATCGTAACGGCTGCGTTTGGTCAGTTTTTACCAGAAAGCTTACTTGAAACACCAAAACTTGGAGCGATTAATGTCCATGCTTCTTTGTTACCTAAATACCGTGGAGGAGCACCTGTTCATTATTCTATTATTAATGGAGATAAAGAAACTGGCGTTACTATTATGCGCATGGTGAAAAAAATGGATGCAGGAGCTATGCTAGCTCAAGAATCTCTACCTATCACATCAACAGATGACGTAGGAAGTATGTTTGATAAGCTAAGTCTTTTAGGAAAAGAGATGCTGCTTAAGATGTTGCCAGATTTTATAGAAGGCAACATTAAAGAAGTCCCTCAAGATGAAACCAAAGTCACTTACTCACCGAATATCTCAAGAGAAGAAGAACAAGTTAGTTGGGAGAAAACAAGTCAATTAATTGATTGCCAAGTTCGTGGTATGAGACCTTGGCCAGTAGCTTTTACCACGCTAGCGGGTGTTCGAGTGAAATTATGGGATACAACACCTGTAGCAGAAACAACTGCAGAAAAACCGGGAACAATTATCGCAATCAATAAGAAAAACTTTTTAGTAGCTTGTGGAGAAGGATCAGTTCTTCAAGTCAACGAACTGCAACCTGCTGGAAAAGGGAAACTAAAAGCGGTTGAATATTTAAACGGTGTGGGACGCACCATGGAAGTAGGCCATTATTTTGAATAAAAATAGAAAATTACCTAGAAAAGTATATGAATCACCTCGATTAGCAACTTTAGAATTATTGGTTCAAGTAGCAGAAGAAAATGCTTATTCGAATTTATTAGTCAAAACCTATCTAACAAAGCATCGTTTATCAGATAAAGATGGTCGTTTAATGACTGAAATTGTGTATGGAACAATTAGTCGCCGAATGACTTTGGAGTATGGATTAACCGATTTTGTAGAAGATACTTCTAAAATTGAAGTGTGGGTAAGAGAATTACTACTTTTATCTATGTATCAAATGGAATACTTAGATAAAGTTCCAGTCTATAGTGTGATTTCTGAGGCTGTTGAGATAGCTAAAGCAAAAGGAAATCAAGGGATTGCTCGTTATGTTAATGGTGTTTTACGTAGTATCCAGCGCCAAGGGCCAAGACCGACTAGTGAGATTAAAAATCGTTTGAAACGTTTATCAACAGAAATTAGTTTACCAAAATGGTTAACAAAGAAGTTGATTGAAGAAATCGGCTACGAAGAAGCAGAACAACTTGGTTATTCATTACTTGAGCCAAGTAAAGTCAGCGCCCGAGTAGACAGTCATCAAATTAGCCTAGATGAAGCAGTTGAGCGTTTGAATGCTGAAGGGATTCAAGCAGAAAAAAGTCAGGTATCTCCATATGGTGTAGTAGCTCAAAAAGGCTTTTTAGCAGGAAGTTCATTATTTAAAGAAGGTGCTTTAACCATTCAAGATGAAAGCTCAATGCTAGTGGCTCCTAGTATGCAATTAGAAAGTCATCATAAGGTATTAGATGCTTGTGCAGCGCCAGGTGGGAAGACAGTTCATATTGCTAGTTTCTTAGACAAAGAAGCAGGTGGCGAAGTGGTAGCGTTAGATATTTATGACCACAAAATTAACCTCATTGAAGAAAATGCACAACGTTTAGGTGTTTCGGATGTGGTAACAACTAAATTACTAGATGCAAGGGATGTTAAAGACAACTTTGAAGATGAATTCTTCGACCGCGTTTTAGTGGACGCTCCTTGTTCTGGTTTAGGATTACTACGTAGAAAACCAGACATTAAGTATAATAAAAGTGCTCAAGACTTCTTAGCCTTGCAAGAAGTTCAACTGGAAATATTAGAAAGTGTTGTTACAAAAGTCAAAGAGTGGGGTATAATAACCTATAGTACGTGTACGATAACACCAGAAGAAAATCAGGAAGTTATCGCAAAATTCTTAGAAAAACATCCGAATTTTGAGAAGATTGATGTGGAAGGTGCAACAACTTTAGAAAAAAGTTACCAAGACCAAATGTTACAACTCTATCCACATCATTATCAAACAGACGGCTTTTTTATTTGTTGCTTACAAAGAAAAGCGTAATGGATTGAATGAAGGGGTGACACTATGCAAATCAAGTACCAGACAAATGTCGGACGCAGAAGAAAAAATAATCAAGATACAGTTGGAGTTTATGAAAATCAAGCAGGTATTGTTATTGGGATTGTTGCCGATGGTATGGGAGGACATCAAGCAGGGGATACAGCGAGTCAATTAGCTGTGACTGGCTTAGGGTCATCCTGGGAAAAAACAGCATTAGAAACTCAAGAAGATGTAGCTAGATGGCTTATCTCAGATATCCAAAAAAAGAATAAAGAGATTTTTGAAGAAGGCAATAATAACCCTGAAAAATTTGGTATGGGAACTACCATTGTGGTAGCGGCGCTATTAGAAGAAGAGTTGTTAATTGCTCATGTGGGAGACTCTAGAGGTTATATTGTCCGAAAAGGTTTAATTAAACAATTAACCAGTGACCATTCCTTAGTGAATGAGCTAGTTAAAACAGGTGAAATCACTTCTGCTATGGCTCAGCGTCATCCTAAGAAAAATGTCTTGCTTCGCTCTGTAGGAGTACCTGGAGAGGTTGAAGTAGATATCTCTATGGTAACAACTAAACCAAATGACTATGTATTACTCTGCTCAGACGGTCTAAGTAATATGTTATCTGATGATGAGATGAAACAGATTATTTTACAAGAAGTGTCTTTAGAAGAAAAAGTCAGACAACTGATTGACTCTGCTAATGAAGCAGGCGGCAATGATAATATTACAGTGTTACTGATTGATCTGGAAGGTAGACAAGCAGGAGGTGAGGAAGAATGATATCGATTGGCACGAAGATCGGTCAACGTTATGAAATAATTGGCAATATCGGTAGTGGCGGTATGGCTAATGTTTATTTAGCAAGAGATTTAATTTTAAATCGTGAAGTAGCCGTTAAAGTCTTACGTTTTGACTTTCAAAACGACCAAGACGCGATTCGTCGTTTTCAGCGAGAAGCTTTAGCCGCGACTGAGATGGTCCATCCGAACATTGTTAGTGTGTATGATGTTGGAGAAGAAAACAACATGCAATACATTGTAATGGAGTATGTAAAGGGAACAGATTTAAAACGCTATATCAAAGATCAACCAACTATTCCTTTAGAAACTGTTGTCGATATTATGGGTCAAATTTTATCAGCTATTTCTCTTGCCCATCAACATCAAATTATTCACCGTGATTTAAAACCGCAAAATGTGTTAGTTGATCAAGATGGCACAGTGAAAATAACAGACTTTGGGATTGCGATTGCTTTATCAGAAACATCCCTAACTCAAACGAATACTTTATTAGGGTCTGTTCATTACTTATCGCCAGAACAAGCACGTGGTGGTATGGCAACAAGACAATCTGATATTTATGCTTTAGGGATTATTTTATACGAATTACTGACAGGTTCTGTTCCGTTTGAAGGTGAGTCGGCAGTATCTATCGCTTTGAAACACTTTCAAAATGAGATGCCTTCTGTTAGAAGTAAAAATCCAAACATTCCTCAAGCGCTTGAAAATGTGGTATTAAAAGCCACAGCTAAAGAAATTACAGATCGTTACAAATCTGTGAATGAGATGTATGCAGATATCAGAACCTCACTTAGTCCAGAAAGAGCTAATGAAGCGCCATTTATGCCAACAGCTATGATGGAAGAAACAATCATGATGCAACCTCTTGATGAAGTGCAGATTCCTTCAGTGCCTGAAGACTCTAACAAACAGGTTTATCAAGATGATGATGACGATGAGTTAGATGATGTGAAGAAAAAGTCAAAACGTGGACTTAAGATATTCTTCGCGCTTTTAGGACTTGCTATTTTAGTAGGCGGCGGCTTGTTCTTTATTGGGCAAAAACAAAATAAAAACAGTGATGTCGTGATTCCTGATATTACAGGGAAAACAGAAGCTCAAGCAAGAAAAATCTTAAAAGAGAGCAACATCACAGTTAAAGATACAGAAGAAATAACAGATGAAAAGATTGAAAAAGGCAAAGTAGTCAAAACGAAACCACCAATCGGGACTTCTGTGAAGAAAAACAGTGGAGATATTACGATTTATATTAGTTCAGGGCAGTCAGGGATTAAAATGCCTGATTACACGGGACAAGATGTAGTAGATGTTAGAGAAGATTTGATTAGTAAAGGATTTAAAGAAGAAAACATAAAGATTGAAAAAGAAAACTCTGAAACTCACAAAGAAAATCAGGTGTTTAAACAATCACCAAAAGCTAATCGAGAAGTGATTCCTGCTGAAGCTAAAGTTATTCTTTACGTAAGTGAAGGGGCAGAGACGGTTGTGCTAGAAAACATGTATGGTTATTCTAGAAACCGTGTGGAAACCTATCTAGATAGTGTAGGCTTAATATTAAATCCTGGCTCAGAGTACACCAATGATGTGCCTCAAGGCCAAGTTTATTACACTGTTCCAGGTGGTGGGGAACAAGTACCTAAGGGAAGTCGAGTAACAGTTGTCTTTTCTGCAGGAAAAGACCCATCGACTATTCCATCTAGTAGTTCGTCAAGTAGTAGTAGTTCATCGTCTTCGACAACTACTGAAAGTAGCGTGACACCGCCAACTGAGGAGTCTACCGTAGACAGTGAGGATCCTACTCAAAATAGTGGTAACAGTTAATAGTAAATGCTTTTTAATAAACGAGATTAATGACAAATCAGGTTCTTTTCCGCGGAAAAGCCTCTTGAATTTTCGATTAGTCTCGTTTATTTTTGTGTTACAATGTAAAGGATAAGACAAGGACTTAAGGAGGGACTCTATGCCAACAGGGCAAATTAGAAAAGCGTTAAGTGGTTTTTACTATGTCAAGCACGACGGGCAAGTATATCAAACAAGAGGACGAGGTAACTTTAGAAATCGAAACATTACTCCTTTAGTAGGAGATTGGGTAGAATTTGAAAGCAGTAATGCAACAGACGGTTACGTGTTAGAAGTTCTTGAGAGAAAAAATGAATTAATCAGACCTCAAGTTGCCAATATTGATTTGGGCGTTGTAGTAACAAGTTGTGTGAAGCCTAATTTCTCGTACAATTTACTGGATCGTTTTTTAGTAACTTTAGAATCAAAGCAGATTCAACCACTGATTTACGTGACAAAAATGGATATTGCTTCAGATGATGTAAGAGCAGAAATGACAGAAATGAGAGCTTATTACGAATCAATTGGCTATCCAGTATTATTTTCTGAAGCCGGTGAAAAAGACGTATTAACGGATTATTTCAAAGATAAGTTGACCGTATTCATGGGTCAATCTGGTGCAGGGAAATCAACTTTATTAAATAAAATTGCTCCAGAACTAGAGTTAGAAGTAGGCGATATTTCAGAGGCTTTAGGTCGGGGTAGACATACAACGCGTCATGTTGAACTGATTGAACTTCATGGAGGATTAGTTGCTGATACGCCAGGATTTAGCTCCATTGAATTTTTAGAAATTGAGTTAAGTGACTTACCAAAACAATTCCCTGAATTTTTAGAGGCCTCAGATTATTGTAAGTTTAGAGAGTGCCAACATTTAAAAGAGCCTAAATGTGAAGTGAAACGTTTAGTGGAGTCAGGAGAGATTAAACAATCTCGTTACGATGATTATTTACAGTTTTATGAGGAAGTTAAAACAAGAAAACCTAAATACAACAAAAAGTGAGGAAGATGAATTATGGTTAAAATCGCTCCATCTATTTTAAGTGCAGACTTTGCTAATTTAGAACGAGATATTCGTTTAGTTGACGAGTTAGGTGCTGATTACATTCACGTTGACGTCATGGACGGTCAGTTTGTCCCAAACATTACGTTAGGAGCTAATATTGTCTCAGCTATTAGACCAGTAACAGACTTACCCCTAGACGTTCACTTAATGGTACAAGATCCAGAACGTTTTATTGAAGATTTTGCTAAAGCAGGTTCAGATATTATTACAGTTCATCAAGAAAGTACAGTTCATATTCACCGTGCGATGCAAATGATTAAGCAGGCTGGTGTTAAAGCAGGTGTGGTTATCAATCCAGGTACTCCTGTTTCAGCGATTGAGCATGTATTAGGTTTAGCGGATTTAGTGCTAATTATGACGGTTAACCCAGGTTTTGGTGGACAAAAATTTATTCCCGAATGTTTAACTAAAGTTGAACAACTAGCAGCGTTAAGAAAAGAAAAAGGCTATACTTACGAAATCGAGATTGATGGTGGCGTAGATGATACGACTGCTGCAAGTTGCGTTAAAGCAGGTGCGGATGTTTTAGTTGCTGGGTCTTATGTGTACAATTCACCAAATGTAGGTGAAAGAATTGCTAAGTTAAGAGCTGTTACAAACTAATGATAGAGTCAGTTGTCATTATTGGAGGAGCTTCACCAGATTCTTGGCCTGATATGACTCAATTTGATCTCAGTAAAACTGTGTTTATTGGTGTGGATCGTGGGAGTTTATATGGTATTAAAGCAGGGTTTCAAATAGATATAGCAGTGGGAGATTTTGATTCTTTATCTGAATCAGAGTGGGAGTGGCTAGTTAAACAAGTGCCAGAGGTTAGGCGTTGTGCAGCTGAAAAAGATGATACAGATATGGAATTAGGAGTCTTAAAGGCGATTGAGACGTATCCAGAGGCTTATTATTACCTTGTAGGGGGGACTGGAGGAAGGTTGGACCATTATCTTTCTAATTTGTGGTTGCCTCTACAAGAGCGTTTTGAGCCTTTTATGGACCGGATAAGATTATTAGATGTTCAAAACACTATTTCTTATTATTTGCCAGGTGAGTATACAGTGGAAAAAGAAATGGATAAAACTTACTTAGGCTATATTTGTTTGACAGCAGTGACTAAACTGAGTCTGTATGACGCGAAGTATCAGTTGGATCAAGTTGATTTTCCTTATCCACGTTCTTTATCAAGTAACGAGTTTATCGGAACAACTAGCCGCTTTTCGTTTGAGAGTGGTTGTATGTGTGTCATTCAATCTAAAGATAACTAACATAAAAAGAGGTTGGCCTAATAAAAGGTCAACCTCTTGTTTTATTATGAATTAAACGCGTTCAACTTTTCCTGATTTCAAAGCACGAGTAGAAACCCAAACTTTTTTAGGCTTACCGTCAACTAAAATACGAACTTTTTGTAAGTTTGCACCCCAAGTACGTTTAGAAGCGTTCATTGCGTGAGAGCGTGTGTTACCAGATCTTGCTTTACGCCCTGTTATATAACATTCTTTTGCCATGATATTCCCTCCTTTGCTTTGAATATATCATTTGTACAATAATCACACTAGAATAATTTATCATAGTTCTATCGATTATGCAATAAAAAATTGAAGATAAATTTAATAACTTATGAAAACCGTGGAATTTTTCTTTAATAATCTTCTGCTCTATGATAAAATGATGAATGATAATGGGAAAATACTGACTATAGGGAGGTAGCAAAATGGCTGTAAAAATTAAAACACAAGCTGGTACCATTGAAATTTCAAATGATGTTATCGCTACTGTTGTTGGCGGTGCTGCAACAGATATCTATGGTATTGTTGGAATGGCGAGTAAACATCAAATTAAAGATAACTTGAATGACATTTTAGGAAAAGAAAACTACTCACGTGGAGTAGTCGTTCGCCAAGAAGAAAACGGCGTAGCTGTTGACGTTTATATCATGGTAAGTTATGGAACTAAGATCTCTGAAGTAAGTCGAAATGTGCAAGAAAGCGTGAAGTATAAACTTGAAACAATGCTTGGCGTTGTGGCTAACTCAGTAAATATTTTTATCCAAGGTGTGCGCGTACAATCTGAGAAATAATTGATTGCACCAAGTACTCGAATGTATAGGTTTTTAATGAATTGAGGAGGAACATTTTAGTGGAAGTCAAAGCAATCAATGGAGGACAATTTCAAGCAATGGTTCAGGCGGGTGCTAACCGATTGAATCAAAACGCAGAATTTGTCAATTCCTTAAATGTTTTCCCTGTGCCAGATGGTGACACAGGAACAAATATGGATTTATCAATGACAAGCGGAGCGAAAGCTGTCAGAGATTCGACAAGTGAACATGTTGGAGAGTTAGCGGGTATCTTATCAAAAGGACTTTTAATGGGTGCTAGAGGAAACTCTGGAGTTATCTTATCTCAACTTTTCCGTGGTTTTTCTAAAGAAATTTTAGAAAAAGAAACATTAAGCGCTGAAGATTTAGCCAATGCCTTTAAAAATGGTGTGGAAACAGCGTACAAAGCAGTTATGAAGCCAGTAGAAGGAACTATTTTAACAGTTTCAAGAGGCGCTGCAATCGCTGCTGAGAAAAAAGCGGCTAAATCAGATGACTGTATCGAAGTTATGGAAGCAGCTCTTAAGGGCGCTAAAAAAACATTAGCTAAAACACCAGACATGCTTCCTGTATTAAAAGAAGTTGGTGTGGTAGATAGTGGTGGACAAGGGTTAGTCTTTGTTTATGAAGGCTTTTTAGAGTCTCTATCTGGCAAAATCGTTGAAAGTGATTTACAACAACCAACACCAGGTCAAATGGATGCTATGGTTAACGCTGAGCATCATAGAAGTGTTCAAGGTCAAATGGCCACTGAAGACATTACATTTGGTTACTGTACAGAAATCATGGTACGTATTGGTGAAGGTCCAACTGTCGATAGTGAATTCGATTACGATACATTTAGAAACTACTTAAATGAATTAGGTGATTCTTTATTAGTTGTTGCTGATGATGAAATCATTAAAGTTCATGTGCATACAGAGCAACCAGGCGAAGTCATGAACTATGGTCAAAAATTTGGTTCATTGATTAAAATCAAAGTGGATAACATGCGTGTTCAACATGAAACAATCTTAGAGCATGACACTGAAGATAACACACCAAAAGAACGTGTTCCTTACGGTATTATTTCTGTAGCAGCTGGTAAAGGTGTTCAAGAATTATTCCGTAGTATGGGTGTTAACTACATCATTAGTGGTGGTCAAACAATGAACCCAAGTACAGAGGATATTTTAAAAGCGATTGAAGCAGTGAATGCTGATAACGTGATTATTTTACCGAATAACAAAAATATCTTTATGGCAGCAGATCAAGCCGCTGAAGTAAGCGAAACACCTGCTATTGTTATCCCATCTAAAACAATTTCTCAAGGAATGACAGCTTTATTAGGCTTTAACGATCAATTACCGTTAGCTGAAAATGAGTCTGTTATGAGAGATATGTTAGAAGAGGTAACAAGTGGTTCAGTTACAACGGCTGTTCGCGATACATCTATTGATGGTGTCGAAATCAAAGAAAATGATTGCTTAGGAATGATTGAAGGCAAAATAGTTGTCTCAACACCTGATCGCTTTGAAGCTTCTTTAGAAACTTTAAAAGGCATGATTAACGAAGATTCTGAAATCGTGACAATTATTGTGGGTGAAGAAGGAACAGAAGCAGAAGCAATGAACCTAGAAAAAGCATTATTAGAATGGAACGATGAGTTAGAAGTTGAAATCCATCAAGGAGACCAACCAGTCTACCCATATCTATTCGCAGCAGAATAATAAATCATTATAAAGAGGCTGGCAATTAGTGTCAGCTTCTTTATTTTAAATAAAGTATGAGAGGAGGGTGTTTGTGGACGAGTTAAATCAATTAGTAACAAGTCTTAAAGGAGTAGGTGCTAAACGAGGCGAGGTCTTGAATAGCTTAGGTATCCGTACTATTTATGACTTGTTAACTTATTACCCTTTTCGATACGATGATATCCAGGAAAAGTCTTTAGATGAGATCTCTGATCAGGAGAAAGTCGTGCTTAAGGGAGTCGTTTTAGCAGAGCCTGTGGTGAATTTTTATGGCTTTAAAAAAAGTCGTTTAATTTTTCGAATGATGACTGAGCAGGCTGTGATTAATGTGACGTTCTTTAATCAACACTTTTTAAAATCAAAAATCAATGCGTCAGAAGAAATTGCTGTTTATGGTAAATGGGATGGACGAAGAAAAGCATTAACAGGTATGAAAATTTTAGCCACACAAGAAGAAGAAATTGATTTTTCACCGATTTATCATGTGACAAAAAGCATTAGGCAAAAGACATTAGTCGATTTGATTAAAGTTACATGGGACGAGTACGGTGAGTTGATGCCAGAAAATTTGCCAGATTGGTTGATTGAAAAATACCGTCTAATGCCTAAAAATCGTGCTGCTTACGCTATGCACTTTCCGGATAGTATTGAGGAAAATCGATTAGCTAGAAGACGTTTAGCTTTCGAGGAGTTTTTCCTGTTTCAATTGAAGATGTTACAACTAAAACAACAAGAAACATCAAAAGATTTGGGAAAATCTATTTTATACGATGTTAAAGCATTGAAAGGTTTTATCCAAACCTTGCCATTTGAACTAACTGGAGCTCAAAAAAGAGTAGTCAATGAGATTTGTGCAGACTTAAGAAGTCCAGAGCATATGCATCGCTTGCTACAAGGAGATGTAGGTAGTGGTAAGACCATTGTTGCAGCCGTTGCTTTGTTTGCTGTAGTAAGTGAAGGTATGCAAGGGGCGTTAATGGTTCCAACAGAAATTTTAGCAGAGCAACATTTAGAAAGCCTTCAAGGTGTTTTTGAGGGGACCTCAGTTAAGATTGCTTTACTAACAAGTTCGACTAAGACAGCTGAAAGGCGTCAATTACTAGCTGATTTAGCCTCAGGTGAGCTAGATGTATTGGTTGGGACGCACTCTTTGATTCAAGATGAAGTCATCTTCAAAGATTTAAGTCTGGTGATTATTGATGAGCAACATCGATTTGGTGTGAATCAACGGAAAATGCTTCGAGAAAAAGGGAATCAAGCAGATGTCTTGTTTATGACAGCAACGCCTATCCCAAGAACATTAGCTATAACGGCGTATGGTGAAATGGATGTTTCTGTAATTGATGAGTTGCCTGCTGGAAGAATACCTATTGAAACAAGGTGGATTTTGCCTAAACAAGTTGATTCGGTATTAACATGGTTAAACAAACAATTAAAACAGGGACAACAAGCTTATGTGATTTGTCCTTTAATAGAAGAATCTGAGTTGTTAGATGTTAAAAACGCAACAGAAATATACGAGCATTTAAAAGAGTTTTATGAACCTCATTTCTCAGTAGGACTACTTCATGGTAAAATGAAACCTCAAGAAAAAGAAGCTATTATGACGCAATTCAAAGACAACAAGATGCAGATTCTAGTATCTACGACAGTAATTGAAGTAGGTGTGAATGTGCCCAATGCTACTACTATGATGATTATGGATGCGGATCGATTTGGACTAGCTCAATTGCATCAGTTAAGAGGACGTGTTGGTCGTGGAAGTTTAGCTTCTTACTGTATTTTAGTTGCTAGCCCCAAAAGTGATCAAGGTAAAGAGCGTATGAAAATCATGACTGAAACCACAGATGGTTTTGTCTTAAGTCAAAAAGATTTAGAAATGCGCGGACCTGGTGATTTCTTTGGTTCTAAACAATCTGGCTTGCCAGAATTTAAAGTTGGAGATATTGTGGCTGATGAAGCCATTCTTGAAACAGCTCGAGTAGAAGCGGCTCAACTAATCGCTTCTAGTGAGTGGGCAGCACAACCTGAAAATGAGAAATTAGTCAAAGCGTTAAACGAAAGAGCAGAAGAATCGAAATACTTTGATTGATGATTTATGATAAAATAAAGGCGAAAAACAATGAAAAGAGGTAACAACGTGAGAATAGCAGTCGACGCTATGGGCGGGGATCATGCTCCTAAAGCAATTGTAGAAGGAATTAACTTAGCTAAAAAAGATTTTCCAGAGATTGAGTTTTTACTTTATGGAAAAGAAGCAGAAATCAAAAAATATTTAACAGACGAAACTAATGTAACGATTGTTCATACAGATGAAAAAATCGAAAGTGATGATGAACCTGTTAAATCTATTCGTAGAAAAAAACAAGCATCTATGGTGTTAGCTGCTCAAGCAGTAAAAAATGGTGAAGCCGATGCTGTTTTCTCAGCAGGGAATACAGGTGCTTTACTAGCTGCTGGTTTATTTATTGTTGGTCGTATTAAAAATGTGGAGCGTCCTGGCTTAATGACAACGATGCCTGTGTTTACAGGAGAAGAAAATGCCGGATTTGATTTTATTGATATGGGTGCTAATGCAGACAACAAAGCAGAGCATCTATTGACGTATGGTATCTTAGGCTCATTTTACGCTAAGAAAGTTCGTCACATTGATAATCCTAAAGTAGCTCTTTTAAACAACGGATCTGAAGAAACTAAAGGTAGTGAATTAACAAAAGCTGCTTTTGCTTTGTTATCAGAAGAGCCTAGTATTAATTTTATTGGTAACATTGAAGCTCGGGATGTATTTGGTGGAGCAGCAGATGTTGTGGTAACAGATGGTTTTACAGGAAATGCTGTATTAAAATCTGTTGAAGGAACTGCTCAAGCCATTATGGGTGTGTTGAAATCATCTATTAAAGACGGTGGCATGAAGAGTAAAATGGGTGCTTTGTTGTTAAAGGATAGCTTGATGGGTATGAAAGATAAGATGGATTACTCAAGTCACGGTGGCGCTGTATTGTTTGGTGTTAAAGCACCTGTAGTTAAAACACATGGCTCAACAGGACCAGAGGCTGTTAGAAATACAATCAGCCAAATTAAAACGATGTTAGAAGAACATTTAGTTGAAGAGTTACAAGTCTTTTTTGAAGACCCTAAAGCTTAAATTTTATTTAAGATAGACAAAAGTTATCTTTGGAAGTAAAATTAAACTCAAGAGGGATTTAAATACACAAAATAGACAATGGGGGTGCAAAGAATTTGAATCGTGAAGAAGTATTTGGAAAAATCAAAGACATTATTGTCGAGCATTTTGAAATTGATGAAGATAAAGTAACAGAAAGCATTAGCATTAAAGATGATTTAGAAGCAGATTCAATCAGCATTATGGAATTTGTTTTAGAATTAGAAGATGTATTTGAAGCAGAAATTTCAGATGAAGCAGCAGAGAAAATTGAAACTGTTGGTGCAGCTGTCGATTATATTATGGCGAATCAGTAAAAATTAAAAATGACGAATTGGCAAATGATTGTTCTAGGAGGATCGCTGTTAATTCGTTTTTTTCTATATTTAGCCTTGATGTTATTAAAAAAGGTAGGGTAAAAGTAGATAATGTGATAAAATAATGATTAAAATCAGAAAAAAGTAGCGGCTTTTTAATTTTTTTTATCTTTTTTTAATGTTTTTTTTAGAACGAAATTGTTCTTATGACAGACACAATTCATTCGCTAATTAAAATGGGCTTATTGAGTGATTTCAATACATTTATGCGTATTTTAGTTGGATAAAATAACAAAAAATATTTTAAAAAAATGAGACAAAAAATTAGAATTATGAGTATTAGCACCTTTGGTTTTAATTTTGTTTTAATCGTTTCTTAGTGATGACTATTGATTAATGCGTGTAATTCTAATATAATTAATGGATATCTTGAGGTTTTTTTATGAAAAATCTATGGACAATAATGAAGTGTTTATAAAGTATTTTAAGAAATGAAATCAGTACGGGAATAGAACAGGAAGGAGAATTCTATTGTTTGTTGACAACAAGTTATTAGAAATTAGAAATTTGCACACTGGTTTTCGAATCAAAGATGATTATTATGATGCAGTCGATGACGTATCACTGACATTAGACAAAAATGAGATTTTAGCAATTGTTGGGGAGTCAGGTTGTGGCAAGAGTACCTTAGCCATGACAATTATGGGATTACAAAACCCTGATCAAACTAGAATTACAGGAGATATCATCTATAATGATTTAAATCTAAATGGTTTATCTGAAACGTTATACAATAAGGTCAGAGGAAATGATATTGGGATGATTTTCCAAGATCCATTGTCTGCGTTAAACCCATTAATGAGAATTGGTGATCAAATTGCCGAAGCGCTGTTTTATCATACTGATTTATCTGAAAATGAGCGTAATCAAAGAGCCGTCGAGTTATTAGATCAAGTAGGAATTGTAAACCCACAACGTGTGGCAAAACAATACCCACATGAATTATCTGGAGGTATGAGACAACGTGTAATTATCGCGATTGCTATCTCATGTAAACCACCTATTATCATTGCCGATGAGCCGACAACAGCTCTTGACGTAACGATTCAAGCTCAAATCTTAGATTTACTAAATGAATTACAAAAAGAAACGGAATCAGGAATTATCTTGATTACCCATGACTTAGGTGTAGTAGCTGAGACTGCTGACCGCGTAGCTGTAATGTACGGAGGTCAAATTGTAGAGGAAGCACCAGTGGCAGAATTATTTAAAAACCCACAACATCCTTATACAAGATCTTTATTAAACTCAATTCCTCAAGAAGATGCACATGATAGTGATCTTCATGTTATTGAAGGAGTTGTACCAACACTTAAAAACATGGAACGAGTTGGCTGTCGTTTTGCTGAACGTATTCCTTGGATTGAAGCAGACGCTCATGAAGAGAACCCAACATTACATGAAGTTGGACCAGGACATTTTGTCCGTTGTACATGCTACAAACATTTTCATTTTAAAGAAGAAGGAGAAGCGTAATGGGATTAATAGAAATTAAAGATTTAAAAGTACACTATCCTATTCGTGGAGGTTTCTTCAATAAAGTTGTTGATTATGTCTATGCAGTAGATGGTGTGAATTTTGAAATTGAAGCAGGAACAACTTACGGTTTAGTTGGTGAGTCTGGTTCTGGTAAATCAACTATTGGTAAAACAATCGTTGGTTTAGAAAAAGCGACTGCTGGAGAAATTAATTTCGAAGGTAACAATGTCGTAAAAAGAAATGTACGTAAACAAATTGGCTACAATAAAGATGTTCAAATGATTTTCCAAGATTCAATGTCAAGTTTGAATCCTAAAAAACGTGTTTTGGATATTATTGCAGAACCAATTCGTAACTTTGAAAAATTATCTGATCAAGAAGAGAAGAAAAAAGTTCAAGGCTTACTAGATATTGTTGGTATGCCAACAGATGCTTTGTACAAATATCCTCATGAGTTCTCAGGTGGACAAAGACAACGTTTAGGTGTGGCTCGTGCCGTAGCAACTAACCCTAAATTAATCATTGCCGATGAGCCTGTATCAGCTCTTGACTTATCTGTACAAGCCCAAGTACTTAACTTCATGAAACGAATTCAAGAAGAGTACAACTTAAGTTACCTATTTATCTCTCATGATTTAGGAGTTGTTAAGCACATGTGTGATAACATCGCTATCATGAACAAAGGCCGTTTCGTTGAAATTGGTACAAGAGATGATATTTATAACAACCCACAACATATTTATACGAAACGTTTATTATCAGCGATTCCAAAAATTGATGTGGACAATCGTGAAGCTCACAAAGAAAATCGTCGTAAAGTCGAAAGAGAATACGATGAGCTTTACAATCAATATTATGATGAGAACGGTCGAGTTTATGACCTACAAACTATTAGTTCAACTCACAAAGCTGCCGTTAAATTGAGCGAAAGAGAGGGAGAATAGTTATGTGGAAAACAATACTTCGACGTGTGTTAGCAATGATTCCTCAAATCATTATCTTGAGTTTGTTTATCTTTATTTTAGCTAAAGCAATGCCAGGGGATCCTTTTACCGGTTTAATTAACCCAAACATGGACCCAGCAACTATTGAACAAATGCGTGAAGCAGCAGGGCTTAACAATCCTTGGTATGTACAGTATTGGGATTGGATTTCAAATGCAGTTCAAGGTGACTTTGGTCAAAGTTTCTTATTCAAATTACCTGTAACAGATATTATTGGACAACGTGTAACAAACACAATTTGGTTATCATTATTAACAGCTATTTTAACTTACTTGATTGCCTTACCATTAGGTTTGTTCTCAGGAAGATACCAAAACTCATTATTTGATAAATCAGTAGTGGTTTACAACTTTGTCAGTTTTGCTGTTCCAATCTTTATCTTTGCTTTAATGATGTTATTCATCTTTGGTTACCGTTTAGAATGGTTTCCAACAACAGGTTCTGTTGGTTCTGGTTTAGAACAAGGAACCATGGCGTACTTCTGGAGTAAGCTGTATCATATGATTTTACCAGCTATTACCCAAGCACTTCTAGCAACAGCTGTCACGATTCAATACTTACGTAACGAAGTGATTGATGCGCAACAAATGGACTTTGTTCGTACAGCAAGAGCTAAAGGGGTACCAACAAACAAAGTATTTACACGCCATATCTTTAGAAATGCGTCATTACCAATTGCTGCTCAATTAAGTTATGAAATTTCAGCTTTAATTAGTGGATCGGTTGTTATTGAACAAACCTTCGCTTACCCTGGTATCGGTAAATTATTTATTGATGCGATTAACGGACGTGACTACTCAGTTATTACTGCCTTAGTATTAATCTTAGGTATTGTAACAATTGTCGGAAACTTAATTTCTGATATTGTAATGAGTATTGTGGATCCAAGAATTCGTATTCAATAATCGATAAAGGATAAGAAAGGAGAACTACCATGAGTAAAGAGAAAAAACAAGAAACAATCAGTGCACCACCAACTGGATTTAAAATGATTGTTCGAGAATTTAAAAAAGATAAATTAGCCTTATTTTCATTAGGCTTACTAGTTATATTGTTATTAGTTATTTTCATTGGTTCTATGTTTATGGACCAAGCAGCTGTCATGAAAGTTAGTATTTTTGATAAATACGCACCTCCTGGAAATGGTTTTCTTCTAGGGGCAGATGAGGGTGGTCGAGATGTATTCGGTCAGTTAATCATCGGAGCTAGAAACTCTGTAGTTATTGGTTTCACTATCACGATTATCACATCGATTATCGGGGTAGGTTTAGGAATTATTGCCGGTTACTACGGTGGCGTGATTGACACTGTTATTATGAGAATTGTTGACTTTGTTATGATTTTACCAATTACAATGGTAATCATTGTATTTGTTACTATTACACCTAAATACAACGTCATGTCATTTGTTATGATTATGAGTGCCTTTTATTGGGTAGCTAAAGCGCGTTTATTTAGAGGTAAAACTTTGTCAGAAGCTCGTCGTGATTACATCAGTGCTTCTAAGACATTAGGAACAAATGATTTCAAAATCATGTTTGGTGAGTTAATGCCAAACTTGAGTTCATTAATTATTACCAACTTGACGATTAACTTTGCGGCAAACATCGGGATTGAAACAACTCTATCTTACTTAGGGTTTGGTTTGCCACCAGCAACACCAAGTTTGGGAACATTAATAGGATATGCATCCAATGGGGTTGTATTATCTGAGATGACATGGATTTGGGCTCCTGCATCAATACTAATTTTAGTAATGATGTTGAGTATAAATTACGTTGGTCAAGCATTTAAACGTTCGGCAGATGCGCGTCAACGTCTAGGATAACAAAATATAGAGGGGGAAATGAAGGATGAAGTACAAAAAATTAGTTAGTGCCGTTGCACTAGGTGCTGCTGTAACAATTGGTTTAGCTGCTTGCGGTGGCGGAAAAAAAGATGACGGGAAAAAATCGGGAGGTACGACTAAACAAGAAGACGTATCAAAATTCCCAGTCAAAACAAGTAACGAAGAAAAACCAAAAGATGGTGGCACATTAGAAGTTGCCGTTGCAATGGATACACAGTTTGCTGGTCTTTTCCAAAAAGAATTCTATGAAAACAACTATGATGCTCAATTTATGTTGCCATCACATGAGTCACTTTTTGTTTCAGACAGTAACTTTGAGACAACTGATGAAAGTGTTGTAAAAAAAGACATTGATATCGAAAATAAAAAAATCAAATTGACAATCAATAAAGAAAATGTAAAATGGTCTGATGGTCAGCCGTTAATCGCGGAAGATTTAATCCAACCTTACTTAATTATTTCTCACCCAGACTACGCAGGAGTACGTTACGGTGAAGACTTCACTAACATCGTTGGTGTAGAAGAGTATCATGCTGGTACAGCAAAAGATATCTCAGGAATCAAAAAAATTGATGACAAATCAATTGAAATTACTTACAAAAAAATGGATCCAGGTATGAAACAAAATAGTGAGACTGTATGGCAAAGTGCGTTACCATCTCATATTTTCAAAGATATGCCAGTTAAAGGTATGGAATCAAGTGATGCTGTTCGTAAGAATCCTGTAACTTTTGGACCATACAAAATGTCTAAAATCAATCAAGGTGAATCTGTAGAGTACACACCAAATGAGTACTACTATGGTGAAAAACCTCATTTAGATAAAATCATTATGAGAGTTGCTCCAACTAACTCAATTACTGAAGCAATGAAAGCTAAAAAATATGACATGGTATTATCTATGCCAACAGATAACTACCCATCATACAAAGATATCGAAGGCTATGAGATCTTAGGTCGTCCAGATTTAGCTTACACTTATATTGGATTCAAATTAGGTAAATGGGATGATAAAGAGAAAAAAGTTGTTTATAACCCAGAAGCTAAAATGGCAAACAAATCATTGCGTCAAGCGATGGCTTTATCTGTAAATAATGAAGCAATTGGTGAGAAATTCTACCATGGTTTACGTCAACCAGCCAATGCTTTAGTACCACCAATCTTTGCAGAATTCTCTAATAAAGATTTACCAGGATATGCTAAGCAAGATATTGAAAAAGCAAACAAATTATTAGATGAAGCTGGCTACAAGAAAAAAGATGGTGAAGAATTCCGTCGTGATCCAAAAGGTGAGAAGTTAGAAATTAAATTCGCTTCTATGTCAGGTGGAGAAACAGCACAACCAATCGCTGAATACTATATCGATTGTTGGAAAGAAATTGGTTTAGATGTGAAACTATCTACAGGTCGTCTAATCGAGTTTAACTCATTCTACGATAAACTTAAAAATGATGATCCAGAAATCGATGTGTATCAAGCTGCTTGGGGATTAAGTGAAGATCCATCTCAATCAGGTCTATACGCAGCAACAGCACCATTTAACTATACTCGTTTTGAGTCAGAGAAAAACACTGAGTTAATGAACAACATTGATTCTGAAAAATCATTTGATACAGAATACCGTGCAAAAGCCTTTAAAGAATGGCAAGAATATGCAAGTGATGAAGCATTTGTATTCCCAACATTATTTAGAGATCAAGTATTACCAATCAGCAAAGATGTAACTAACTTTACTTGGGCATATGATGCACAATCAAACCCATGGGCTTCAGTTGGTAAAACAAAATAATGACTTATCTTACTATCAACTTAAGGAAAAGACCTTAAGTTGATAGTTTTTGTTTTAAAAAGAGACAAAACAACGTATAATAGAGACTGAACATTTTGAATGAGAGGAAGAGCGAAAGCATGATAGAAGCATTAACAAAAGAGTTGAAAGAGACATATCAAGTTGTGTTTAAAGATATTAGTCTATTGGAGCAAGCTTTTACCCATTCATCCTATGTGAATGAGCATCGACATCTGGAATTAACGGATAACGAACGACTTGAATTTTTAGGAGATGCGGTACTAGAATTAATTATTTCGGAGTACTTATATCATCATTTCCAAGATTTACCTGAAGGAAAACTAACGAAATTAAGAGCCACTATTGTATGCGAAGATAGTTTAGCTAAGTTTGCTAAAGAGTGTGGTTTTGATGCCCATATTCGTTTAGGTAAAGGTGAAGAAAATTCAAATGGACGTAACCGTTCATCACTTTTATGTGATTTATTTGAAGCTTTTTTAGGAGCCCTTTTTATTGATCAAGGGTCACAAAAAGCTAATGACTTTATTTATCAAGTTATTATTCCAAAAATTGAATCAGGTGCTTTTTCACATGAGATGGATCATAAGACAGCTTTACAAGAAGTCTTACAAAAGAATGGGGATATTTCCATTGAATACAAATTAGTGAGAGAAGAAGGCCCTGCTCATAACCGTATTTTTCACGTTGAAGTCAATGCAGGTGGTAAACTACTTGGTATTGGTTCTGGAAAATCAAAAAAAGTAGCTGAGCAAAAAGCGGCTGAAGTCGCACTAGGAGATTTGAATCAAAAATAGGAAGGAGCCTAAACTTTAGTGTATTTAAAACGAATTGAAATAGCTGGGTTTAAGTCCTTTGCAGATCGTACTGTGATTGAGTTTAATCAAGGGTTAACAGCCGTTGTTGGACCAAATGGAAGTGGAAAGAGTAATATTACAGAAGCTATTCGTTGGGTATTAGGGGAGCAGTCAGCAAAAAATTTACGTGGTGGAACCATGCCAGATGTAATTTTTGCTGGCTCTTCTTCACGTCCAGCATTAAATGTGGCAGAAGTCACTCTCGTTCTTGATAATGAAGAACGTTTTTTACCCATTGATTTTAGTGAAGTCAGTGTTTCAAGAAAACTAAAACGTAGTGGGGAAAGTGATTTCTTTATTAATAAGCAAAGTTGCCGCTTAAAGGATATTGTTAATCTGTTTATGGATTCAGGTTTAGGTAAAGAATCTTTTTCTATTATTTCTCAAGGGAAAGTGGAAAGTATTTTTAATAGTAAGCCTGAAGATCGTCGTGGTATTTTTGAAGAAGCAGCGGGTGTATTGAAATACAAAACTCGAAAAAGAGAAGCTGAAAAACGCTTATTTGAAACCGAGGATAACTTAAACCGAGTTCAAGATATTATTTATGAATTAGAGGCACAATTAGAACCTCTTAAAAGACAGAGTGAAACAGCCACTAAGTATTTAGTGTACAAAGAACAGTTAACGGCTGTTGATGTGAATATCAATGTCCAACGAATTGAAAAGCATAAAGCAGAACTTGATGAAAAAGAGGGTGCTTTAGGGCTTATTTTGTCAGATATTGCTAACAAAAAGGCACATTTAGTATCACAAGAAGAAGCATTAAAAGAGTTAAAAGCAACTAGAGAAGCATTAGAAATAAAAATTGATGAGCAACAAAGACAGTTACTTGAAGTCACAACAGAGTTTGAAAAACTTGAAGGACAAAAGAACGTTTTAGAAGAAAGACAACGTTTTTCAGTTCAGAACAAAACGACTCATGAAGCGAATTTAAAAGTCTTAATAGATAAAAAAGAAGGCTTAGAAATTGAACTTGCAAGTTTAAGAAAAGAAGCCAGTGAGTTAAGTCAGACTAAAAGAGCTTATCAAAAAGAAGTTGAAGAACTAAAACAAGATGTGGAACGTTTTAGTAAATCAACAAAAGAGCAACTAGAAGATTTACGAAGTGACTATGTTGATTTGATGCAACAACAAACTAATGTTAACAATGACTTAAAGTATCTAGAAAAACAACATCAGCTAGAAATGACACGTAACGAAAAAGATGTGTCAACATATGATACTCTTCTGTTAGAAGAAAAAGAGACGAAGGAAAAACAACAACAGACTAAAGTAGCCTTAGAGAAGCAACAAGGAAAAGTAAGTCAGTTATTAACCGATTTTTCTCAGGTCCAACAAAGGGTTGTTGAACTCAAAACCAAAACAACAACTAATGAAAAGCAAATGTATGAAGCTTTAAAAATTCTCCAACAAGCTCAAGCAAAAGAAAAAAGCTTGCAAGAGTTAAAAGCTAATTACTCTGGTTTTTATCAAGGGGTGCGTTCTGTCTTAAAAGAGCGTGATTCTTTGGGTGGGATTGTTGGAGCAGTAGCAGAACTTGTTACTGTACCTAAAAATATTAGTCTAGCAATTGAAACAGCTTTAGGAGCAGCGGCTCAACACGTGATTACTGACAACGAACAAAGTGCTAGAAAAGCCATTTCTTACTTGAAACAACAACGAGTAGGACGAGCAACCTTCTTGCCACTAACAACCATAAAACCACGTCAACTAAGTCCGTCTATCAAGTCTCGCGTAGCAACTCATCCTGGTTTTGTAGGGATTGCTAGTGAGTTAGTAACCTATGAGGCATCTATTAACCAAGTGATTGAAAATATTTTAGGCTTAACGATTATTGCTAAAGATTTGAGTACCGCTAATGAGTTAGCTAAAAGCATTAACTTCCAATACCGTGTTGTTTCTTTAGAGGGTGACGTGATGAATCCAGGTGGTTCTATGACGGGTGGAGCTAGTAAACATGGTCAAAACAACCAACTATTTTCTCAAGGTCAGGAGTTAAAAGAACTTCAAGTCCAGGTGGGACAAATGTCTCGTTTATATGAAACAAAAGAAACGGAAGTAAGAGAACTCAAACAAGCGCTACATCTAATGGAAGAAAAATTAGAAGTCGTTAGACGTGACGGAGAAGAAGCTAGGTTGTTAGAACAAACACTGACTAGTGAGTTAGAACAATACGATCAAAAAGCCACACGACAAGAAAAAGAACGTCGTGCCTTTGAATATGAGAAACGAGAATTACAACGTTTCTTAGAAGATTACCAAGAAGAAAAAGCGCAACTAGAAGAAGCACAAGAAAAACTAGCTGCCAAAAAGATTACGTTAGATACGTTGATGAAAGAAACTAGCGAGTTAGCAGAAGAAACAACGGTTAAAAAAGAAGAAGCACAAGAGAAACTTAACCAAAAACAAGCAGAACTAGCGGTGCTAATCGAAAAAAGCAATCAGTTGAAATTCCGTGTTACGGAAAAAGAAGCAGAATTGACTAATATCAAAGAACAAGAAGGACATTTACTAAGTCTACTTGATTCTGAATCCACAGATCATTTGACTCATGGGGAAACCAGTGAGAGTATTAAGGAGCACATGAGTTACTTAAATACAACAAAAGGCGTGTTAAGTGATACCTTGAGGGACTTGAAAGAAGAACGAGAAAGTCTATATAAACAAATCTCCACAGGGGATAATGAGGTACTCCTGTATAATCAACATATTCAAGAGCTAATGGATGAAAAAACAACTTTAGAAGTCGCTAAAAACAGTGCCAACATCGGTCTAGATCGTGGATTGACGTATTTACAAGAAGAATACGGTCTGACTTTTGAAGCAGGTAAAGTGAACTATCCATTTGTAGAAGACTATGAGGCAGGTAAAGAAACGATCAAAAACTTGAAAGAAGCAATTCAAGAGTTAGGTCCAGTGAACTTAAATGCCATCGAGCAGTATAAAGAAGTTCATGAGCGTCATGTCTTTTTAGTGACACAACAAGAAGATTTAGTGTTAGCTAAAAATGAGTTGTTTGAGACTATGAATGAAATGGATGAGTTAGTGATTAAGAAATTCCATGATGTCTTCTGTGATATTAGAGAACAATTTAGATTGGTCTTTCCTAATATGTTTGGTGGAGGTCACGCAGATTTAATATTAACAGATCCAACTGATTTACTGCATACAGGTATTGATATTGTCGCTCAACCACCAGGTAAAAAATTGCAAAACTTAAGTTTATTGTCAGGTGGAGAACGAGCTTTAACCGCCATTGCTTTGTTGTTTGCTATTATCCAAGCCCGACCAGTTCCTTTCTGTATTTTAGATGAGGTAGAGGCAGCATTAGATGATGCCAATGTGGCAAGATATGGTAATTACCTACGTCACTTTGGGGATGAGATGCAGTTTATTGTGATTACTCATAGAAAAGGAACCATGGAAGCAGCAGATATGCTTTATGGTGTAACCATGCAAGAGTCTGGTGTGTCTAAAATTGTGTCCGTTCGTTTAGAAGAATTAGAGAATCAAGAAAATTTAGAGGTTATGTAAAGGAGAGTTTCAATGATTAAGTTAATCGCCATCGACTTAGATGGAACGCTTTTAACCGATGATAAACAGATTTCAAATCGTAATAAAGCTGTTTTAACAAAAGCAAAAGAACAAGGAGTAAAAGTCGTTTTATGTACAGGTCGCCCACTTATTGCGATTGAGTCTTATCTTAATCGTTTAGAGTTAAGAGATGCGGGGGATTACAGTATTACCTTTAATGGTGGTGCTGTTCAAAAAAATGATACAGGGGAAGAATTGCTTTCTTATTCCTTAAGTTTAGCCGAAGTGAAGCGTGTAGCAGCTGTGATGACAGAGCTAGACTTACCTTTAGATGTTATCTCTGTTGATACGTGTATCCATTTACCTACATCTAAAACAAGAAAATCTATTTATAGAGATATCAACCCAGTTTTAACTTTTGAAACTAAGGAAGTCTCTGACTTAGATGAGTCAACTATCTTTAACAAAATGGTAGTTGCTTGTGAACCTGATTATTTAGATGAGCAGCTAAAAGGATTAGGGGACGAGTGGTACATGGACTTTAATATTATGAAATCAAGAGATTGTTTACTAGAAGTTATTCATAAAGAGGTCAGCAAAGCCAATGGTATTGATTTACTAGCTAAAAAGTTAGGGATTAAGCAAGAAGAAGTGATGGCTATTGGTGATGAGGAAAATGATATTTCCATGATTGAGTACGCTGGTATGGGCGTTGTTATGGCAAATGGAAATGAAACAGTAAAAAAACTAGCTCAATTTGTAACTAAATCAAATGAAGAAGATGGCGTAGCTTACGCTGTCGAACAATTTGTTTTAGTAGATTAAGGAGGATATGATGGGATTTTTTGATAAGATTAAAAAGGCGGTCCTAGGGGAAAAGCCTGCTGAAGAAAAAATCAATAATTTGCCTCTTGAAGCTGTTAAAGAGGAAGAAGTAGAGGTAGTTGTTGAAGAAACCGTTACTGAAGAAGTAACAGAAACAGAAGTAGTAAGTGAACCTATTGAGGTTAAAGAAGAGGCTCCAGTCAAAGAAGAAGCACCTGTAGTCGTGCCAGAACAAGTTCAGCCAGAACCAAAGGAAGAACCAACTAAACAAGAAGAAACAGTTGAGAAATACGACAAAGGTTTAGAGAAATCTCGTAAGACATTTGGTCAATTCATGAATAACTTATTCTCTAATTTCCGTGTAGTAGACGATGAGTTTTTTGAAGAACTAGAAGAATCCCTTATTAGTGCGGATGTTGGTTTTGAAACAGCTATGAGAATTTCAGATGAGCTTCAAGAAGAAGTGAAATTGAAAAATGTCAAAAAACAAGAAGATGTCCAAAATACGATTATTGAAAAATTAGTTGAGATTTACCAAGCAGAAGGTGTAGAGGAAGACAATACACTTAACATGCAAACAGATGGCCCAACCATTATTCTGTTTGTAGGAGTTAATGGTGTTGGTAAAACAACTAGTATTGGTAAGTTAGCTTATCGATACAAACAAGAAGGTAAAAAAGTGTTATTAGCAGCTGCAGATACGTTTAGGGCAGGAGCGATTGATCAATTAGTTGTTTGGGGTGAGCGTGCTGGTGTTGATGTGGTGAAACACAGTGCAGGAAGTGATCCAGCAGCAGTTGTATATGACGCTGTGGAAAAAACAAAAGCAGAAGGCTATGATGTATTGTTAGTTGATACAGCGGGTCGTTTACAAAACAAAGTCAACTTGATGAAAGAGTTAGAAAAAATGAAGCGTGTTATTGAGAGAGAATACCCTTCAGCGCCTCATGAAGTGTTACTCGTAGTAGATGCAACAACTGGTCAAAATGCAATGATTCAAGCAAAAGAATTTAAAGATACTACTCAAGTAACAGGAATTGTTCTGTCTAAATTAGATGGAACAGCTAAAGGTGGTATGGTATTAGCTATTCGAAATGAATTGCATTTACCAGTTAAATTAGTTGGTTTAGGAGAAAGAATTACTGATTTAGAAAATTTCGATCCAAACCAATTTGTGTATGGTTTATTCAAAGACTTAATGGCTATGTACGAAAACTAAAGAAATAATCCAAAAAGCTATGACATTTATCTGATGTCATAGCTTTTTTTGGTGTGCCCTGCATG
>NZ_JAFLVX010000002.1:0-24168 GCF_017316185.1 Candidatus Vagococcus giribetii
ACTCCTCCAAAGTAAATAAAACAACTCCTTTTGCTACTAGTCAGCGGACTAGTAGCTTTTTTGTGTTTCAAAAAAAGAAACTCAATAAAAAGAGTAACTAATTAAAACTTTATTTTTCTTTTTTAATGTACTAAAAAAATAATTGGACTATACTTAACCAATCAAGTAGTTATGTTAAAGGAGATGATTGGAGATGGAAGGAACAATAGAAACACAACGTTTACGATTACGAAAAATGACCACTGCTGATTCAGAAGAAGTTTTTAACAATTGGACAAGTTCTGAGAATGTCGCTAGATACTTAACATGGGAAGCTCACACCTTAGTAGAAGTCACTAAAGAATATTTAGCCTTTGAAGAGGAGCATAGAAAAGAAGGCTGGGGGATTGTCTTAAAAGAGACTAACCAATTAATGGGAACTATTACAGTGATTGATGATAAAGTTAAAACAAAAACCAAAACGATTGGGTATGTATTAGGGGAGCAATTTTGGAATCAAGGGTACATGAGTGAGGCTTTGTCAAAAGTGATTGAGTACTTATTTGAAATAACAGATGTTAATCGAATTGAAGCAGAACATGATGTGAGTAATCCTAGTTCAGGTCGTGTGATGGCGAAATCTGGAATGACTTTTGAGGGCATTTTAAGACAAGCAGGATATAACAATCAAGGAATTGTAGATGTGGCTTTTTACAGTGTGCTGCGTTCTGATCTAATCTAAAATTAGATAGCTGATAGTCATTTAACTTGTATTAAAAATAGTAGTTGCAATCTATTTTAGTACATCTTATTGTTAGAGATAGGAAGTGACTGCAGTCCTTTCAATACATTCATTGGAAGGAATTAACTAGGAATGACTTATAGAATAGAAGTATTAAAGAGTAGTCCTGCTGTCTATATGAGACATACAGGTCCTTATGGAAGTCCAAAGAATTTTAATATGATGATTGAATTTAAAAGTTGGATGGCTAAAAATAAATTGCGAGATGACTTAGGCACGTTTGGTATTTTAGGAATTGCTTTGGATAATCCTCAAGAAACATCTCCTGAAGCATGTCGCTATGATTTAGTTCTTTGTGTATCAAATCAACAGACCTTTAACTCAAGCACAGAAGTAAAGACAACTCAATTTGAAGGTGGTACTTATGCTGTATTCACCATTCCCCATACAACTGAATCTGTTCAGCAATTTTGGCAAGGGTTAAGTGATACAATAGGTCAAAATCAACTTCATTTATTAGACAAACCAATTATTGAAAGATTTAAAGAAGAAGAAGGTATTGATAACTATTGTGAATTCTTATTACCTGTCAGGTAGTGTGATTGCGCAAGCGTTATTAGTAAAATAGAAAAAATAGCAGTAAAAAAGTTATGACACATGTATCGGCTTATAAAAAGCGATAAGTTGTCATAACTTTTTTTAATGCAACATAAACTCTTCGTTACTATCTGCATAGTAATTAAGATGAGGAAAGAGAAGTTGGAAAGTTGTTCCTTTTCCTAATTGAGATTCCACGTAAAGGTTATGTCCAAGTTTCTCTGTTAAAGATTTAGCTAAGTACAAACCTAAACCAGTGGAATTGGTCTCTTCATTTCGCCCGTTATTTCCAGTGAAACCTTTGTTGAAAATACGAGATAAATCTTCTGGAGGAATACCAATACCAGTATCACTAAGGCTTAGCCAAGTTCCTCGTTCATTTTTGGATAAACTAACGGTAACTTCACCACCATTATCAGTGTACTTAATGGCGTTACTTAGTAATTGATTTAAGATAAAATGTAGCCACTTTTCATCTGTTAGGACTTGTTGATCTTCACCCTTTAGTTGAAAACGAATATTTTTTTGAATAAAGTAATCAGCAGACTCTCTCACGGTTTGTTGAACAATGGTTTTAAGAGAGTAAGACTTGATTAAGTAGTCTTTTGAAAAACTATCCAAACGAGAATAATAGAGAACTTGCTCTACGTAATCATCGATTCGTTTTAGGTTGCTACTGAGTTGGTAATGTCTTTTTTCGGATAAGTCATCTTCCACAAGCTCCGTTAACAAGTTTAGAGAAGCTAAAGGCACTTTAATCTCATGGACCCAGCTATCAATGTAATCTTTCTGCTCATTGGCTAGAGATTTAACGTCATTTAGTAAAGAAAATTGATCTAATTGTAATTCATTAAAATAATCCTGATAAAGCATCTCTTCATTGGTTCTAGCGTTACTCAATTTAGGTGTTTCGACAAATTCTGAGCGATCGATTTCTAGTTGTTGCCACCATTTTTGACGGCGATTGAAATCAAAGCCCAAAAAAGAAATAAGTAGAATAAAGCCAATTAGTAAAATATAAAGAAGTGACGGGATATTGAGACTTACTTCAGGTGTTAGCCATAAAATAAAACTAGTTAAACCAACAAAAATAATCCAGAGTAAAATCAAGCGGTATTGATCTCTTAAGTAATTAAAAAAAGTCATAGGTGATGTTAGGGAATGATGTAGCCTTGTCCGACTTTCGTCTCAATATAGCCGGCAATCCCTGCTCCTTCTATTTTTTTTCTTAGACGGTTAATGTTTACAGTTAGGGTATTGTCATCGACAAAACGCTCATCATCCCACAGGGCACGAAGTAGTTTTTCTCGACTAACTATTTTCCCTTTATTTTTCAAGAGAATTAAAAGTAGTTGAAACTCATTTTTACTTAATTCAACAGTGGTGTCATCAATCACCAGTGAACTATTCTCCATGTTTAAAGTAAGTCCATTGTGTTCTAAAGTTGAACTACTGGCTTTAGAGTAGTCATACGTTCGACGAAGTAGGGCATTAACTTTAGCGATTAAAATATCTGTGGCAAATGGCTTGGTTACATAATCATCGCCTCCCATGTTCATGGACATAATAGAATCTGCATTTGTGTCACGACTAGAGATAAAAATAACAGGAGCTTTAGAGACCTCCCGAATTTTTTGTACCCAGTAATACCCATCAAAAACAGGTAGTGTTATGTCTAGTAATACGAGATGTGGTTCTTCTTGTTGAAATACATCAAGTACTTTCTTAAAATCCGTTACTTCAATGGTTTCAAATCCCCAATTTTGCAAGCTTTCTGAGATTAGCTCACGGACTGTTTCATCGTCTTCAACGATCATTATTTTCATCATTTTCAAAACTCCTTTTGTCATGTCACTTCTATTATACATAAAAAAGAGGTAGAACCTATCAGTCTTTTGTAGGAATATGGAAAATTGTATGACAATTATGTAAGGTTTATTTCACTTATTTAGATGTCCTCAGGGCTCAAAAATTGATACACTAAGTTTAAGAGAAATTGATGGAGGGATATAGATGGCACGAATCGTTGAGGTAGAACATTTATCCAAAATATATGGGCGTAAAAGTAACCCCACAAAAGTATTAGAAAATATTTCATTCACTGTTGATAAAGGTGAATTTGTTGGTATTATGGGACCAAGTGGTGCAGGAAAAACAACGCTGTTGAATATGTTGTCAACCATTGATCAACCAACTGTTGGATCAATCAAAGTTGGTAATCAAGAAATCACTCGTATGAAAGAAAAACATTTAAGTGATTTTAGACGAAAAGAGTTAGGTTTTATTTTTCAAGACTTTAACTTGATGAATTCTTTAACCGTGAAAGATAATATTTTGCTACCTCTTGCACTAGATAGAGTACCAGTCAAAGAGATGGAAGAAAGACTAGAGCATGTGGCGACTATTTTAGGAATTGAAACTCGTTTAAATGCTTATCCTGTTGATATCTCTATCGGTCAAAAGCAGCGTGTGGCAGCAGCCAGAGCGATGATTACCCATCCAAAACTTATTTTAGCCGATGAGCCTACAGGATCTCTTGATTCAAAGTCGGCAACAGAACTACTGCATTATTTATCACGACTAAATGAAGAAGAACAGGCGACTATTATTATGGTGACTCATGATGCATTTACGGCAAGTTATTGTCACCGTATCCTATTTATTAAAGATGGCGCTATCTTCTCAGAAATTGTTCGTCAAGGTAACCGGAAAGATTTCTTCCAAAAGGTTATTGATATGCAAGCTGCTATTGGAGGCGGTGTTAGTCATGATGTTGTTTAAATTAGCTATTAAAAACGTCAAAACTCAGTTTCGTTATTACTTTATGTATTTCATGAGCATGGCTTTTTCGGTTATGGTTTACTATAGTTTTGTGTCGATGAGTTATGATAAAACCTTAGTGAACAGAGCCGCTACTGACTTGCGAATTGATGCGGGATTAAGAGCTGGTAGCGTCATGATTATTTTATTTATCATTGTTTTTATGTTTTCAGCCAATGCTTTTTTTGTGAAGCGGCGAAAACGAGAAATTGGTTTATATAGCTTACTTGGCATGAGACGTAGCCAAGTGGGAATCTTGTTTTTTGTTGAAAACATGTTTTTAGGCTTAATAGCTTTAGTCACAGGGATATTCTTTGGGGTGATCTTCTCAAAATTATTTGCCATGCTATTGCTTAAATCTCTCCAAGTGCCTGTCGCTAGTGGTTTTATTTTTTCTTTCCAAGCAGTCCTTGATACCATGATTGTCTTTTTAGTTATTTTAGGCATTGTATCCATTAGAACAGCAACAACTGTTTATCGCTATAAGTTAATTACCTTGTTTAAAGCAGATGAACAAGGAGAAGGTAGTAACTACACTCGTTGGTATAACTGGGTGTTAGGCATATTAGGAGTTGGACTTTTAGGGACAGGCTACTACTTAGCTGCTAACTTCTACCATTTTTTAGTGTGGTTAGAGTTAACATACAAATTAGGCGGCTTTGGTATGTTGATTGGTCCTTTGTTAATTTTATTAATTTGTGTGATTGGGACATATTTATTCTTTAGTCACTTTTTAGGAATTGTTCTTCGTTTAATCCAACAAGCTAAACGTTATTATTACAAAGACATCAATATGATAACGACAGGAAATTTGAGTTTTCACTTAAAGAAAAATGCGCGTGCCTTTGCGACCATAGCTGTTTTATCAGGAACAGCTTTAGCTGCTATTGGTGGTGCGGCTAGTGTGCAGTCCTTTACCTTAGGGTTAGCGCACAGTGCGAATCCAACCACATATGCCATAACAGAACCATATAGCCAAGAGTTTCATCAGTTTTTAAAAGATCAAGATGCAGTCATTGAAAGTAAAAATAAGCTAGAGTTTAAGTACGTTGGCGGTCAGTTCGGGTTTAAGACGGATCAAACGTATACAAATGAAGCTCATTTTTACAATGTGATTTCCTTAAGCAACTATCAAAAAGCACAAGACGTTATAAAAGAAATAGAGCCGATTAATCTAACATCAGAAAAAGATGTTGCTATGTTAGGTGGCACAAATAAAATGTATGTTGAAAAAATGATAACCTATGATGAAACAGGTGTCTTGGGAAATATAGGGGAAGTACGAATAGCTGATGCTAAAGTAGATTATCTCGGAAATGCTCGAGATATGCGGTTAAATGGAGCTGCTGTTGTGGTGACTGATAAGTTGTATGAACAGCTCAAGGCGAGTTACACGTATAACTATGAAATTATTAATGTGAAAGACGGAGATAGAAATGCCTCCTTGTCTGAGGCCACGACAAAAAAATATGGGGAACTGATTGATCAAACTCATGCTTTTGTAGCGACAACAACACTTGAAGAAGGGAAGATGACAGATACATTTAAGCCACTTCCTGAACCTTTAAAAGAGAATTTCCCTGTAGGTTATCTCACACAACATGATTTGAGCGTGCGTTATCCTTATTACAATAGTTTAATGAAAAATACAGGGCTACTTATTTATGTGGCAGTCTTTTTAGGCATGGTTTTCATGATTGCAACAGGTAGTATTATTACCTTAAAACAATTATCTGAAGCTGAAGACGAAGCACTTCGTTATGATATGCTTAGAAAAATCGGGACACCTAAACAATTGATTAAGAAAAGTATCTATAAACAAAATTTTACGGTGTTTTTTGTTCCGCTATTTGTGAGCTTACTCCACGCGTATTTTGCTTTACAAGTGTTATTTGTTTTAATTGAGGTACCAAGTTTGTTACTAACCTTTATCTCAGTGGCGTTTTTAATTGTGATATATGTGTTGTTCTACTTTGCAACCTCATCGTCTTATAACAAAATTGTGAATTCGTAAAGAAGAATAAAGGCAATAGGAAGAAAACTTCAACAAAGAATGATATACTAATCATGATAAAAAATGAGAGGTGGTTTCCTATGTTAGACCAACAAGAAGAATTATTTTTAAAAGAATTAACAGACGCTAAAGGGGTACCTGGTAATGAAGACCAAGTTCGTGCTATTTTTAAAAAATACGCAGAACCTCATGCCGATGAGATTGTATATGATGGGTTAGGCGGTATTAACGCTCGTCACACAGGTGAAGAAGCAGGACCAACTGTGTTGATTTCAGGACACATGGACGAAGTCGGTTTCATGGTGACTAAAATCACTGAAAAAGGCTTTATTGAATTTCAAACACTAGGTGGCTGGTGGGGACAAGTTATGCTTGCTCAACAAGTGACTATTACAACAGGTTCAGGACAAGAAATTCATGGTGTGATTGGTTCAAAACCACCTCATGTATTAAGTGCTGAAGCACGTAAAAAACCATATGAGATTTCTGATATGTTTGTTGACATTGGTGCAACAAGTGAAGAAGAAGCGAGTGAGTGGGGAATTAAACCAGGAGACATGATTACTCCTTATATTGAATACCAACGCTTAAATGGTTCTAAATATTTATTAGCTAAAGCTTGGGACAACCGTATTGGAACAGCTGTTTCATTGAAAGTATTAGAAAATCTAGCTAAAGAAGGACATCCAAACGTTCTTTATGCTGGAAGTAACGTTCAAGAAGAAGTTGGTTTACGTGGAGCTAAAACAAGTACACATTTAGTTAATCCGGATATTGCTTTTGCATTAGATACAGGAACAGCAGGAGATACACCGGGCATGACACCTAAAGAAGCTGATTCTGTTTTAGGAAAAGGACCTCAAATTATTATTTTTGATGCCTCAATGATTCCACACCGTAAATTACGTGATTTTGTGATTAGTGTTGCGGAAGAATTAGAAATTCCTTTCCAATACACAGTGATTACTGGTGGAGGAACAGATGCAGGTAGTCAACATCAAACAAGAGATGGTGTTCCTTCTCTTGCTATTACAGTAGCGACTCGTTATTTACATTCTCACACATCTATTATTCATGAAGATGATTATTTAAACACAGTTAAATTAGTCACAGAAGTCGTGAAACGCTTAGATGCAGACAAAGTAAAAGAATTACGTTCTTTTTAAGAACTAACACAAGAAACCGGAAAAAGAGATTTTTTCGGTTTTTTTGACGCTAAAAGGAGGAGAAACAATGCTTGAAACTAAACGACTTAGATTACGCGAATGGCAAGTAGGAGATGAGGTACATCTTAAGACCTTTTTAGGAGACGATGAGGTGATGTATGCTTATGAAGGTGGTTTTGATGACATAAAAATAGCTGATTGGTTGAAGTGGAATAGAACTTCTTACAAAGAAAATGGCTACGGTTTATGGGCGATTGAAAGAAAAGAAGACGGAGCGATTATAGGTGAATGTGGTTTGACGAATCAAGTTATTGATGGTGAAACTTATTTAGAAATCGGTTATCATTTAGGAAAAGCCTACTGGAAAAAAGGTTATATGGTAGAAGCTAGCCAAGGAGTTAAGCAGTATGCTTTTCAAGAGTTAGGAGTAAATTCAGTCGTTTCGATTATTCGGGATACTAATATTGCCTCAATGAATGTGGCTATAAGAAATGGTATGACTATCAAAAAACGCGTGATAAAAACGTATTTAGGGATTGATATGCCTCATTATATTTTTGAAGTTGCAAATAAAACAAAAAGAAGTTAACAATAAAGGGATTACCTTTGTTGTTAACTTCTTTTTTAGTTACTGTGTATTAATCCCTGTGTCATCCATTTAACGCGGAAGCGGTAATCTTTAATTAGCGCTTCAGTAGTCCAATCATTAGCAATATAGCCAGTAAGTGAATTCATAACAAGCTCCATTATGAAGAAGAGGAAGCTAACGGCTTCTTCATGATCCTCAATAATAATATGACTAGCAACTAAAATATCTGTCCATTGTGTTATGAGAGGAGAATCCTCTGACAGTGGGAAACGTTTATAGGCAGATAAATCATTTGATTTAGTCAATAAGTGAAGACTCTTCCAATATTCACTATCATGATCTAGTTCGCTACACCAAATCAAGTATTTTTCAATCCCAATAAAAAATTGGTTTCGATCTGATTGAATGTAGCGAATGATATCCTGGTGAACTGAGACAGCGTACTTATTAATGATATAGGTATAAGCATCTTCAAGATCTTCAAAATACTTATAAAAAGCACCTCGAGACATTTTCATTTGCGTCACAATCTCAGCTACTTTGACTTGGCTAATAGGTTGGTCGTAAAACGTGTTTAACAAAATCGTGTCAATGGTTTGTTTTTTTTCTTCTGATAGGTTTAAAAATGTAGGTTGTGGCATGATTTTAAACCCCTTTCTTTGTTCATATGAAGCACTTATTCCCATTTTAACACACTTTGTAATGTTATCACTAGGGAATTAAAAGTCTTTCGTTTCGACAAGTTCACCGTCCTGCATCTCAAAAACACGGTCGCTCCATTTAATCATGCGGTGGTCATGAGTTACCATAACAGTTGCTTTTTGTTTTTCATGAGCTTCTTTAACTAGAAGTTTAACCACTTCATAAGCATGTTCTGTATCTAAGCTGGCAGTTGGTTCATCAGCTAAAATTAGATTAGGATCATTGAAAAGAGCACGTCCAATAGCAACACGTTGACGTTCACCACCAGATAAATCTTTAGGGTATTTATTTTTTAAATGCTCAATATCAAGAGAGTGTAACAATTCATCCACTTTAGCGTCATCTCTTTTTTCTTTATTGACTTTATTGACTAAGTAAAACTGTTCTTTAATAGTTAAAAAAGGAATTAAGTTTGAGCTTTGTAAAATAAAGCCGATTTCTTTAAAACGCAATTTAGCACGTTCTTTTTCTGATAAATTGGAAAAAGAAATATCATTAATACGAATATCACCAGATGTTGGCTGTTGTAAACCACCTGAAATAGTTAAGAAGGTACTTTTTCCAGAACCAGATGGTCCAATAATACTAATGAACTCTCCTTGTTTGACATCTAAATTGATTTTTTTAAGGGCGTGAATTTCTTCTTTTCCTTGAGTAAAACTTTTTGTAATATCTTTCATCATCAACATACTTTTCATCATGTTAACCTCCAATAGCTTTCATAGGATCAACTTTTGTTACTGTGCGAATTGAGAATAGACTACCGACAATGGTTACAACAAGTAAGATTACACTGTAAATGCCCCACAAATTAAGAGCAACGTGGAATGGCATTGCTTCAGGTAAAATCAAGCTTGTTCCATAAGCAAGTGAGAAGCCAAGTAAAATACCAACGACACCAATCATAAATGATTGTTTAATGATTGAGTCAATAATAAATTTATTTGAAATTCCTTGAGCTTTCATGACACCAAAGACACTTGTTTTTTGTAATGTCATAACGTACATGAAGATTCCGATAATCGCTGTAACAATCACGAATAGGAAGTAAATCATTGAGTTTAAGGTTAAGTTTTGTGCCGCATAACCTGGTAAGCTATTGATAAACTCATCTGTTGTCATGTGTTGTAATTTTGGTGTTGCGCTTGATTTAACTGTATTGTCTGTTGAGTTAGTTACAATAGCGTTCATTGGTAGACCATCCGGACTAGCTTTGAAATCTTTACCATATTTAATTTTGGCAGCATCTTCTAGAGATGTGTAGATTACAGGAGTCACTGCATAGTAAGTCTCTGGTGAAATCCCAACGACTGTCATTTTGATTTTGTCACTACCTATTTCAATTGTGTCGCCTACTTTAAATCCCTTGTTGGCTAAGTTTTGAGAAATAATCATCTCATTGCTTTTATCAAATGTGTGTCCCTTTGTTACTTTAGGTAAAAGAAAGGCATCTTTAGTTGTACCAAAAAGTGTTACATCAACTTTATCATTTTTATTATCAATTGCCCCGTTGTAAATCGAAACAGGTGCTTTTTTATCTGAGGTAACATCCTCAAGATTTTTTTCAGTTAATTGTGATGCCGATAGATTTTTATTACTATCTTCTGATAAGATAACTGTCTCACTATTCCAATCGACAATGGCCTGTCTAAACTCAGTTGCTAAACCATTGGCTAAACCAGATAGCATAAATACAGCGTATGAAATCAAAAGAATGATACCAATCACAAGAGTGTATCGTAATTTTGAAAAGCTCATTTCCTTAATTGCTAGAAACATATTCATTCTCCTTTATGTCTGTTTTACTTAGTAACACTTTGTCACTGGAATCAATATACAACATTAGTGACATTTTGTCACTTAATAAATCTTGAAGATTTTATGAACTTTTTTTAGTAGAAACAAAATTGTTCTACTTGGAGAATTTTTAGTAAAAAAACTATGTGAAATCGACTTATTTGTATCTTTTTATTGAGAAATTATTCAAAGAGAAGTAGAGTAGTAAGTGAAGCAATAAGTCTAAAAGAGGTGATGATGATGGAAATAACAATTCTTGGTTTTTGGGGTGGCTATCCTCACAAAGGAGAAGGGACAACTTCCTTTTTACTTCAATCAGAGGGTTATTCTTTATTGCTTGATGCAGGGAGTACTACCTTAGTCCAACTTGAACAAGTATTAGATCCTTTGTTACTAGATAGTGTCATTTTGACTCACTATCACCACGATCACATTGCTGATTTGGGTGTATTGCAGTATATGAGGCAATTAAAACCGACAACCAATATACCGGAATTAATCATTTATGGTCATGAGGAGGACTCTACTCACTTTGAACAGTTGACTCTTCCAGGAGTTTCAAAAGGAGTGGGCTATGACCCTAACAAATCATTAGAGGTTGGTCCTTTTGAGATTAGTTTTTTAAAAACAAAACATCCTGTGATTTGCTATGCAATGAGGATTGTCGAAAAAAGTAGTCAAAAAGTATTAGTCTTTACTGCTGATACAGGCTATTTTGAGGGGCTAGCTGATTTTTGTCAGGGAGCTGATGTTTTAATTACTGATACGTACTTTTTAGAAGGTCATGAAAGACATCACGCTCATCTAACGAGTAAGGAAACAGGGCTTTTAGCTAAAGAAGCAGGTGTTAAATCACTTGTTTTAAGTCACTTGAAGCAAGACGTTGATTTAGAGGAATTACTTAGTCAAACAAAGCATTATTTAGAAAATGATATACCTGTTCAACTAGCAAAAACACAATTAAAAATAACCATTTAGGAGAATGATAAAGATGATTTTTGTATCAAATGAAGGAATTACAGACCCACGAATTAACTTAGCTATTGAAACTTATTTAGTACAAGAGATGCCACTAGATGAGCCTATTTTACTATTCTACATTAACGAGCCTTCTATTATTATTGGACGTAACCAAAATACGATTGAAGAAATCAACACAGAGTATGTAGAAAAACAAGGAATCCATGTCGTTAGACGTTTAAGCGGTGGTGGAGCAGTGTATCACGACGGTGGAAACTTAAACTTTAGTTTTATCATGCCAGATGACGGAGAATCATTTAGAAACTTTGGTAAAGTAACTCAACCAATCATCGATGCTCTACATGATATGGGCGTTGAAGGTGCAGAGCTTAAAGGACGTAATGACTTAGTTATCGACGACAAAAAATTCTCAGGAAACGCTATGTATTCAACAAATGGTCGTATGTTTGCTCACGGAACTTTGATGTTTGATAGTGATGTAAACGAGGTAGTAAATGCCCTTAAAGTTAGAAAAGACAAAATCGAATCAAAAGGAATTAAATCAATTCGCTCACGTGTGACAAATATTAAACCTTACTTAACTGATAGTCATCAAAATATGTCTACAGAAGACTTCAGACAAGAGATTTTATTAAAAATCTTTGAAACTGACAACTTAGATGACGTGAATGTCTATAAATTAACAGAAAAAGATTGGGAAAAAATCAATGCTATTTCTGATAAATTGTACCGTAACTGGGATTGGAACTATGGTCGCTCACCAGAGTTTGACTTAGTGAGAAGACAACGTTTTGCTATTGGCTCTATTGAAGCAAAAATGAATGTCTCAGAAGGCGAAATCAAAGAGATTAAACTATTTGGTGATTTCTTTGGTTTAGGTGAAATCTCAGACGTAGAAAAAGTTTTAACAGGAATTAAATACGATAAAGAATCTATTAGAGAAGCAGTCGAAACAATAGATGTGAAGAAATACTTTGGTAACATCGAATCAGAAGATTTAGTTGGTTTATTGTATTAAAAAGCAAAAGAGAGGTGAGTCCCGTTGGACTCGCCTCTCTTTTTTGAATAGATGCTTATTTAACTTGTTTAGATTGTTTAATAATTTTTGAAACAATACCGTATTGAACAGCTTCTTCAGCAGTCATCCAGTAGTTACGATCAGTATCTTCAGCTACTTTTTCGTATGTTTGGCCAGTTGCTTTAGCGATTAAGCGATTGATTCTTTCACGCATTTTGACAATTTCTTTGGCCTCAATTTGGATTTCTGTACTTTGTCCTTGAACGCCGCCAGCTGGTTGATGAATCATGAAACGTGTGTTAGGTAGTGAGTAGCGATTTTTTTTGTTTGCTGCTAAGAAAATCGTGATACCTGCACTAGCTACCCAGCCTGTTCCAATAACGCGAACGTCTGGTTTCACAAATTTGATCATGTCATGGATAGTATCTCCAGCTTCAACGTGTCCACCTTGACTATTGATAAAAATAGTAATCGGCTCATCACTTAAAGAAGCTAAAAGAAGAAGTTGACTACTTACTTCTTTGGCTAAGTCTTGATCAATGCCACCGTAAATTAAAATGGTACGATTTTCAATCATTTTCTGTGTTAATAAAGAATTCACATCTTGTTTTTTTGTTTGTTCCATTATAGAAAAACCTCCCTATATCTATTGGCTATATTTTAACATAAGTTACTCAAAGCCGTCATGTTAACGAATTGGCTTACGTCCTAATCCAACTGCGTTTTTCATTTTTTGTAATGTTTTATTGGCTTTTTGTTGGGCTTCTAAAGCACCACGATCTAAAATACTGTGTAGTTCTTCAGAATTTAGGAAATGATTGTATCTCTCGTGAATAGGTTCAATCCACGCCACAACAGCTTCAGCTAAATCTGATTTGAAATCACCATAACCGCTGCCTTGGTATTTTTCAACTAACTCTTCAATAGAATAATCTGTGACAGAAGAGAAGATTACTAGTAAGTTTGAAATACCAGGTTTTTCTTCTGGATTATACTCAATCACACCACTTGAATCTGTAACAGCTGAACGGATTTTTTTAGTGATTGTTTTAGGATCATCTAGCATAGAAATAAATCCTTTAGCATTGTCATCTGATTTACTCATTTTTTTAGTTGGTTCTTGTAAACTCATAATGCGACCACCGCTATTTTTTTCAGGGATTTTCACTTCAGGAGTGACTAAAATCTCTTGATTTTTAGTAGCGTAGCGAGAGTTGAAACGATCAACGAAATCACGAGTTAACTCTAAATGTTGTTTTTGATCTTCACCAACAGGCACAAGATTTGTATCGTATAAAATAATATCAGCTACCATTAACGGTGGATAAGTTAAAAGGCCAGCATTAACAGAGACTTGTTTTTGAGATTTATCTTTAAATTGAGTCATACGCTCTAACTCACCTAAAGGCGTATTACATTGAACAATCCAAGCTGCCTCAGAATGAGCAGGAACTTCAGATTGAATAAAAATAGCTGCTTGCTCAGGATCAATCCCAACAGCTAAATAAAGAGCAGCCAATTGTAAGATTTGCTCTCTTAATTTTAGTCTATCTTGAGGCACTGTAATAGCATGTTGATCAACAATACAAAAGTAACATTTATACTCTTTTTGAAGGTCAACAAATTGCTTCATTGCACCAATATAGTTTCCGATTGTGGGGATTCCACTCGGTTGAATACCAGAAAAAATTGTTTCCATTATTTAAACTCCACCTTTGTCTTAAGTCATATACTCCATTATACTAAAAAGAAGCAATAATAACAGAAATACCTGTTAAAGCACTGAAAAATCTTTTAAAAAAGTAAAAAAGTTAGTACACTTACACCTACTGTTTTTCTAGGTGATTTCAATTGTGAAAGAATTATGAAATAAGTGATAAGAATTTATTATCCCTCTATAAACATTGTTATATTAAGGTTTTGACGTTGTGAAAAACTTGTGTTTTAGGGAATTAAAAGGGGAAAAAGCCTAGTTTTATCTCTCGTTTTGTAGTATAATAGGATTAGAGTAGTGAACAGAAAAAGAAAACTGTTAATCTATTACTTTTGGAAGGGGAGTGAATAGTATGTTAAAATTATATACTTCACCAAGTTGCACGTCTTGTCGGAAAGCAAGATCCTGGTTGCAAGAACATCAAATTCCCTTTGTAGAAAGAAATATTTTCTCAGAACCCCTAACTCAAGATGAGTTAAAGGAAATCTTACGTATGACTGAAGATGGAACAGAGGAAATTATTTCTACGCGTTCTAAAGTATTTCAAAAATTAGATGTCGATTTGGATGAGTTATCACTTCCAGCATTATTAAAATTAGTGCAGGAAAATCCTGGTTTGTTACGTCGTCCAATTATGGTCGATGACAAACGCCTTCAAGTTGGCTTCAATGAAGACGAGATACGCCGTTTCCTACCTAGAGAAGTGAGAGCAATCGAGTTAAAACATGCACAAATGATGGCAGGTATTTAAGTAGATTTAAATAAGTGATATTCAGCATGGAGGATCTGATCAGTCATGCTGTTTTTTATTCTCTTATAAATAAAATCTGATTTGTTTCAAGTAAAGGGTGAATGCTTTACTTTTTATCAATATTAGATACAATTAAGCTAAGATAAGATTATATAAAGAAATGAGGTGTAGCAAGATGGAGATGGAAAGAATTAATGACAATACAATTCGCGTTTCAATTGGCAATGAGGATTTAGCAGAACGAGGAATTACGTTTTTAGATTTGTTAGGTAATCAAAAGCAAATAGAGAGTTTCTTCTATAGTATTTTAGAAGAAGTAGACGTGGATGAGCAATTTCAAGAAACGGATTCCGTTACTTTCCAAGTGCTACCCAACCAAGATGGTTTAGAGCTGTTTATTAGTAAAAATTTACCTCTAGATGATATGCAAAACATTGAAGCTATGGAAGACAACCTATTAGGAGACAGTTTTTCTAACTTTTTAAAAGAGCATATTGCCTCTCAAGAACCTGATAAAGAAGAGGAATTAGATGAGGAAATGGATATGATCCTTAACACAGACAGAACACAAGAAGTTGTTTTTCGTTTAGATGATTTTGAAACATTAATTGAACTTGCTAAACAAGTGAAGCTACAGAATGTGTTGACTTATGTGTATCAGTTTAAAGAAGATTACTATTTAAGCGTGACTTTCTTTACTGAAGATTCTGGGGAAGCACAAATTAAAAATGACCTGTCACAACTCTATGAGTACGCACATCGTACCAATGTTACTATGGATATTTTAGAAGAGTATGGCGAGTTAGTTATGGAAAGAAATGCGTTAGAGCTAACACGTTATTACTTCAAATAAGCTAATGAAAGGAATGTCAAACGCATTCCTTTTCTTAATTCTAGGTGTTCGTGTGTTCGAAAAGGAAAGAAGGTGAGACGATTGATTCAAAAAAAGGAATTACTGTTATATTCTCTAGCAGGAACAACAGGAACGGTTATTTATTTTTTCACGAGGTTTTATTTTAGAACCCTAACAACTAATGTCTTGTTGCCTGTTTTAATTGGTCAAATCGTCGCGATTGTATTTGCTTTTTTTGCCAACAAATATGTGGTATTTCAAAACAAGGGAGTCGGCTTTAAGAAGTCTTGTCATCAGTTTTTAGAATTCTGTGTGGGTCGATTGTTTGTCTTCTTAATCGATATTGGCATCGCTCGTTTTTTTGTCGCTAAATACAGTGATTTTTGGATTAACGTGATGCGATTAAGAGAAATTAACTACCAACAAGCTTTGTTTACTCAACCTTTGCTGCAAAAATTTATTGGGAATCCTTATTTGTTAAATGAGTTTATTTTTACGCTACTCTCACAAGTCATTGGTGTTGTGATTAATTATGTTGTATCTAAAAAAATCGTATTTAACAGAAAACAAGAAGATTCAGCAGAAATGCTTTACTATTAATTAACAAAAAATGCTTGTAGAACTCGAAAAAGTTCTACAAGCATTTTTGTTACATACCGATTAAGTAATCGTCGTCATTCATAGCTTCAACTGTACCAAGTAAGTAGCCATTACCTACTTGAGAGAAGAAGTCATGGTTACTTGTTCCCGTAGATAAACCGTTCATAACGATAGGGTTCACGTCACTAGCTGTATCTGGGAATAAAGGATCCATACCTAAGTTCATTAAGGCTTTATTAGCATTGTAGCGTAAGAAAGTTTTAACTTCCTCAGTCCAACCTAATTTATCATATAACAACTCAGTGTATGCTTCTTCATTTTCGTATAATTCGAAAAGAAGATTGTACATCCAGTCTTTCATTTCTTCTTGTTTCTCATCAGATAATTCATTGAAACCTAATTGGAATTTATAACCAATGTAAGTACCGTGGACAGATTCGTCACGGATGATTAACTTAATGATTTCTGCTACGTTAGCTAATTTATTGTTACCTAAGTAGTAAAGTGGAGCATAGAAGCCTGAGTAGAAAAGGAAGGTTTCAGCATAAACGCTAGCTACTTTCTTTTGTAAGGCATCTCCATTTAAATAAATTTCATTAATGATTTTAGCTTTTTTCTGTAGACTTTCGTTTGAGTTAGTCCATTCGAAAATTTCTTCGATTTCAGCTTTTGTGTTTAAGGTACTGAAGATAGAAGAATAACTCTTAGCATGAACACTTTCCATGAATTGGATGTTGTTTAAAACGGCTTCCTCATGAGGTGTTCTTACGTGCGGTCTTAACGCGTCAATCGCGCTTTCTGATTGGATTGTATCAAGGAGTGTTAAGCCACCAAATACCAAACCAATATTTTCTTTTTGATCTTCTGAAAGTGTGCGCCAATCATCTAAATCATTTGATAAGGGGATACGTGTGTCTAACCAAAATTGCTCCGTTAGTTTTTCCCAAGTTGATTTGTCGATAATATCTTCAATGGCGTTCCAGTTAATCGCCTTGTAATAACTATTAGTCACAGTGTTTTTCCTCCTTAAATAACACAACTTTCACATTGGTTGCTACCAATTTCTTCTGCATCATCTGTAAATGTTCTTACGTAATAAATCGATTTAATGCCTTTATGAAAAGCATAGTGACGTAAGATGTTTAAGTCACGAGTTGTTTGTTTATTTGTGTCTTTCTTCCATTCGTACAAGCCTTCTGGCATTTCAGAACGCATGAATAGAGTCATACTCATTCCTTGGTCCACATGTTTTTGAGCTGTGGCATAAACGTCAATTACTTTTCTCATGTCCATGTCGTAAGCAGATGTGTAGTAAGGCATACTTTCATTTGATAAATGAGGAGCTGGGTAATAGATCTTACCGATTTTTTTCTCTTGACGCTCTTCAATTAAACGAGTAATCGGATGGATACTAGCGCTTGTATCGTTAATATAAGAAATAGAGCCATTTGGAGCAACTGCTAATCTATTTTGATGATATAAGCCGTGTTCTTTAACGGATGCTTGTAAGTTAGCCCAATCTTCTGCTGTTGGCACGTCAATAGTATTAAACAATGCTTTGACTTTGTCAGATTGAGGTAAAACAGGATTGTTGATATAAGTCTCAAAGTAAGAGCCACTTGCATAATCTGATTTGTCAAAGTTATGGAAGCTCTCGTTTCTTTCTTTAGCAATCATGTTACTTTCCATTAGAGTCCAGTAGTTTAGCATCATAAAGTAAACATCAGTAAACTCAATTGACTCAGGAGAGCCGTATTCCATTTGGTTTTTAGCGAAATAAGTATGTAGTCCCATAGCTCCTAAACCAATCGTGTGATTTAGTCGGTTCCCATTTTGGATAGAAGGAACAACTTCAATATCAGACGCATCTGTAATGAAAGTTAGAGCACGAGTCATAGCACGAACTGATTTACCAAAATCAGGACTTTCCATTAGGTTAACGATATTTGTTGAACCTAAGTTACAAGAAATATCTGTTCCTAATGTCTCGTATTGTTGACGATCATTGATTGCTGATGGTTCTTGTACTTGTAAAATTTCTGAACATAAGTTACTCATGATGATTTTTCCGTAAACTGGGTTAGAACGGTTAGCTGTATCAATGTTAATGATATATGGGTAACCAGATTCTTGTTGCAATTTACTGATTTCATTTTCTAAGTAACGAGCACTGATTTTTTGTTTGCGAATATTTGGGTTAGCCACTAAGTTGTCATACTCTTTTGTGATATCTAAGTAAGAGAATGGGACACCGTACTCACGTTCCACACTATAAGGACTGAATAAATACATGTCTTCGTTCTTACGAGCTAACTCATAAAATTTATCTGGAACAACTAAACCAAGAGAAAGAGTTTTAACACGGATTTTTTCATCAGCGTTTTCTTTCTTAGTAGATAAGAACATTTCAATATCTGGATGGAAGACGTTTAAGTAAACCACACCAGCACCTTGACGTTGACCTAACTGATTACTGTAGCTAAAGCTATCTTCAAATAACTTCATAACAGGAACCACACCACTTGCAGCACCTTCAAAACCTTTAATAGGTGAGCCGGCTTCACGTAAGTTAGATAAAGTAATCCCAACACCACCACCGATACGTGATAGTTGTAAGGCACTATTAATTGTACGACCAATACTGTTCATGTCATCAGTTACTTGGACCAAGAAACAAGAAACAAGTTCCCCGCGGCGCTTACGACCAGCATTTAAGAATGATGGCGTTGCTGGTTGGTAACGTTGGTAAATCATTTCTTCAGCTAAAGTCATAGCTAACTCTTCATTACCATCAGCAAAGTATAAAGCGTTAAAGGCAACACGGTCTTCATAACGCTCTAAATAAGCACTACCATCATTTGTTTTTAAAGCATATTGCGAATAGAATTTATAAGCTGCCATAAATGATTTGAAGGTAAAATGTTGTGCTTCTAAATAAGCGTAAAGAGATTCAATGAAGGCGATAGAATACTTACTAATGAATTCAGCTTCAATGTAATCTTCTTCAATTAAAAAGTTTAATTTTGCTTCAATGCTATCAAATGTTTTTGTGTTTGGTTCAACATTTTCTTTAAAAAAAGCAGCTAAAGCTTCTTTATCTTTGTACAATGGGATTTGATCATCAACGGGTCTATTTATTTCATTATTTAACTCAAAATAAGATACATTATCAAGGGTTTTTAGACTCAATTTCACTCACTACTTTCTTAAAGTTTTTCACGTCTTCGTCAGTGCCACTAAATTCGAATCCGTATAATAAAGGAACCTCATAATCACGAGCAATATCTTTTGCTGTGAAAATAAACAGGTCGGCAAAGTTAAGATTACCTCCGCCGGCGACACCCAACATGTTCTCTTGGTTACTTTTGTACTCAATAAAATCGTTCACTACTTCTGTGACTTCAATGTCATAAGTAGGAACGATTAGGATAAAAGGTTCATTCATCTCATAAAAAGGATTACTTGTATCGATCTCATAAGAAGGGAGACCTAATTTTTTGATAAAGCGTCTTGTTTGCCCAGTTAAAGAAAAGAAGACTAACTTCATATTAGACCGCCAACGTTCTTAATTGATCAGGTCTAAAACCAACGATTGTCACTTTCTCATCTGCAGTTGTAATAACTGGTACGCTTCTGAAACCTTTTTCTTTCAATGAATCTATATATTGTGTCTCAACGTCAATGTTAATTTCTTCAAAGTTCAAGTTTTTGTCTGCTAGAAACTTCTTAGTCATCTTGCATTGGGGACAGTTATCTTTTGTATATAATGTAATTGTATTCATTTTATTCACTCCATGTCTGTTGATTTCTATAAATAATAGTATAGCTCTTTCCTATGAAAAGTCAAACATAAAAACACTATATATAGTGTTTAATTTTTGGTTATACACAATGTTTTGTGGAAAACATTGTGTATAACTTTTTAATAAGATAAGGATAATAAGCTTTCACGTCAATTTTCAATGGGGAAAAGTAAAGTTTAAACTGTTATTCTTCTTATTATAGGAAGGTTAAATAAAATATGGTAGATGAAAACCTACTATATATAGTATAAAAAAACAAACTACTATATATAGTAGGAGATAATTGTATTTCAAATTGTCTGATGTGACAAAATTGTTCGTTCTTTGTAAGTTTTGACCAACTCTTTTTAAGTTTTTTTCCTGTAAACTTAAATAAGAGAAGAGAGTGAGGAGAAGGAATAGAGATGAAAAAGAAAGTCATACTATATGTAGGGTTATTCTTAGGGTTAGCATTTTTATTTTACGGAACACCTATGATTACTAAAAATAAAACATCAGATACAGCTATGGTGATAGATTTATTTAATCCATTTGTCAAAAATACAGAAGTCTATGTTAAAACAACAGATGAGTATGTAGACACTTATAAATCAGCAGGTGTTAAAGATGAAGAATTTAATTACGTGTATCAAACCACCAGTTACAATGAAAAAGGAAAGAAACGTCAATTGAAGTATGTATCCTTTGGAAAAAAATTAACGCCGAATAAATATTTAAAATTAACCACAAAAGGACAAGACGTTAGGCATTGGGAAGAAGTAGATCCAAAAGAGGTACCTAAAGAAGCCTTGAAACAATTAAAATAAACCTAAAACTTTGTGAAAAGAAGAAGAGTTTCACTTCTTTTCACAAAGTTTTTTTATCGTTTGTTCAGATTACTAAGGTAAATAAAAAATTGTTAAAAATGTCGTTTTATAAGACGAAAAGGAAAAGTAGTAGCTAAAGAATTCATCGTATACTTTGTTCATGGAAGAGAAAGACACTCTAGACAGAAAAAAAAGAATAAGGTATATTTTAATAATAAGGTACCTTATATATAAAAGGGAGATTAAAAATATGATGAATGAAAAATATAATAAAGTAGAAGCCGATGAGTTATTTGATAATGTCATGATGGAAGTTGAATCAAGCGCACAAGCTTTTACTAAAACACTTGGATATAAGCAACTAAATTATAGAGAACAACAATCAGCCGTTGAGATTATTCACTATTTGGGAGAATTCATGTTTGACTATCATTTGGAATCAATGAGCCTATGGAGTCAACGTGCCCTTGAAGATGTATTGGTTACCATTTTCCCGACAACAATTACAGCTAATATTCCATTTTTCGAAAAAGTAGAAGCTGTATTAGTTAAATTCTTTGAATTTTTACACTTCTCAGGTCAACAATCAAATGCCTTAGAATTAGTCGATAGCGTAAAAAAAAGCAGCGTATTGATGCTAAATGAGGCTCATGTGATCTTTAAAGACAGCCCTGAAGAAAAGTTATTTGATTTAGGAGATGAGATGGGATTAGACATGTCTGATCTAAGTGATTTAGACCGATTATACAAATTCGTTTCATTTTTTGAAACGCCAAAAAAAAAACGACACAAAATGAAAATAGTTCACATTAAAGAGTGGCAACAGCAAAAAATGATGATGGGTTTTTATTGAAAAATAAAACGAAAGTGCTATAATATATTTCATCAGGGCTGTTAGCTCAGTTGGTAGAGCAACGGACTCTTAATCCGTGGGTCGCGGGTTCGAACCCCTCACAGCCCATCATAGTAATTAAAAAGGAACTCTAAAACGTTGATGTATCAGTGATATGTCGTTGTTTTAGAGTTTTTTTGTTGTGCTCTGACTACGCTTTTGACTACGGTCAGACAATATTTATATAATTTGCGAACTTTAAAGCTGTTTCTTTTTTTGTCTTTTTAGTGACATGAGTATAGATGTTCATAGTTGTTTTTACATCAGTATGGCCAAGTCTCTCTTGTACCTCCTGGATAGTTGCTCCTGCTTCAAAAAGTAAAGAGCAATGAGTATGCCTGAAACCATGAACAGTAATAGATTTTAAATCATACTTCTCTTGAGCAGCTATTAACCATTTACGAGGTTTGGCAGGAGACAAGAATTTATTATCAATATTGGTAAATATTAATTGATTCTTGTTCATGGTACTAAAGCCAAACTTTAAAGCTTCAGCACGTTGAGTTTTTCGCCATTCTCTCAATACTAATAAAGTCCCATCATCAAGTGCAATGGTTCGAGCACTTTATATGCTCACAATTGCTAACTTTCGTGCGTATATATAAGAGATATAAGCAAAATATGTTAAGAAATGTTCAGATTGAAACTGTATAGGCTTAGAAATGCTGAGATTGATTTGTCTATATGATAAGGTAAAAAATACATACTTAAAAAAGTAAAATAAATCGAGCAAATATTGGCTTCGTTAAGAACTGAAGCCGAAACTAGATTGGGCCCATAGAGATATTACTTTTGGCTAAGTAGGGTGGCGGGAAATTTCGCAGACTAATAACGATGAATAGGACAAGGTAATTTCGCCCTCTCCTAAAATATGAACCGAACGCAATTTTGTGTTGCCCTAGCCGCCTTATCTTTTAGGCGGGCACAGATTTGTGCTAGATGAAAAATAATAAATGTTATTAACAAATATTAGCTAATCGTGTATAATAAATAGTTGTATAAAAAAGGAGGGTAAAAATGAAGAGGTTTGGAATAAGTATTATTATTATAATACTCATGGTAATTTCTGTTTTTGTAGGTAAATTAGAATGGTTCTTGATAGGATTCTCAGCTATTGTATTTGTCTATCTAGTGTTTCACTCAGAAAAAATAGAAGATGGTGAAATTAAGGATATTGTCCCAATAGTATTAGCTATGTTTACACTGATATTCAGTCTTTATTCAGCTATTCAAGTTCCTACAATTGAGAAAAAGAAAATGTATAGAATGGCTGAAGCTAATGCGAGTTATATCCAAGAAGCATCTAATCATTTAGTGGATATTTTTAATTCAGATAAAGATGTAATTAATAAATGGAATTGGGAATCCTATGTAAAAAATGTGAAATCATATCAAGAAGATTTAGAAAGGGATATTGATATAAGTAAATTGGATGAAAATTCCTTTAAAAATATTATGCTTCTTAGAAGAGAAATGGATAACTATATTTCAATTTTAGATTATTGTACAATGTACTTAGACGCTGAAAATATTGCTAAAAACAAAGAAGTGAATTACCAGGTACCGAAAGATGTTAAAGATAACATCTCAGATACATTTGAAACCATGAGTGATGATATCGTTGAATACAATAAAGAAATTGGCAAAAAAGGCGATTTGAATCGAACAAAAGCTAAATAATAGCTAACTACTTAGTAATGAAAGCTTTGAATATTTTAGAACCATTAAAAAGAGATGATTGCTCATCTCTAGATTTATATTAACTCAACATCTCGCAAGTCCAGTTAATGATTCCGTTTTTGACTACGGAGCTAGTGAAGTGCAATTAGTAATATTGAACTTATTCAAATAGTAGAGACTTGGTTTTACTTGTAGGTTGATAGGGGATAAAATGGGTTAAAACGGGCTCTATATCCCCTCACAGCCCATCTTAAAAAACGTTGATATGTAAGCATTTATTAGGTGCTTGTATATTAGCGTTTTTTGTTTTTTACTGATAAAAGTGCTGTATAAATACAAGTCTTATTGGAATATCCAATTTCTTAAAAAAATTCAGAAGGCAATAGGAAAGCAAATAAAGAGATGTAGTAGAAGTGATAAAACATTTCATAAATTGAACTGATATGAGTCATTTATGGAGGTAAATTATACAAACTTAGAATAAGAAAAAGTATCAATATGGTAATAGGCTACAAAGTAGTGATAATAGAATAACATCAATACTTGTTTAGAATTAGTAGTACACTAAAAAAATCATATTTTAAAGACCCACGGATTAAGAGTCAGTGGGTCTGGGTTTATAAGTCTATAAAGTTCGTCGTAAGAAAATAGTGAATATGTAAGT
>NZ_JAFLVX010000002.1:24268-113369 GCF_017316185.1 Candidatus Vagococcus giribetii
ACTTACATATTCACTATTTTTTGTGATTAGGAAATCATGATTTCTAAATAAGCTTTCATGTTAAAAGTTCTTGAATCCCCTAGAAAGTATAAGAAATGCTTATTTTATTTACTTAGATTGTCGATTGCATATTGTGCTTCTTCTTGTGTGAATTTCTCACCATGCTCAGATGTTAATTGTTCCATTATCGAGTCAGGTGACATTGACATTTCAGATTGATAAGTTTCAGCTTTTTTTAATGCATTTTCATTATAGTCAGCTTTTAAATTATCAACAGCGTATTGACCAGCTTCAGGACTAAATTTTTCACCATGTTCAGAAGTAAGCTGATCATAGATACTAGCTTTAGACATAGACATCATAGAAGAATAAGTTTCAGCTTTCTTTAATGCTGATTTAAATTCCATAGGGACATCATCTTTTTTGGGCTCAGCAACTTCTTTTTTTGTTTCAACTTTTTCTGTGTTAGTTGCTACTGAACTTTGTGGTGCGTCTTTTTCTTTGGTTGTTTCTTTATCTGATCCTCCACCTAACGAACCAATAAAACCAATTACCACAAATGCAACGATTACGATGAACCACCATTTTTTATAAAAAGGTTTCTTCTCCTTCATTACATATTTCTTACCATCTTCACCAACAATGTGTTTCTTTGCCATTTTCATTCTCCTCCAATATGATATAATAATTGTGTTGTTATATATTTAGTACATCACTCAAACTTGACAGGGGAGAGTGATGTTTTTCTTTTATGCAAATAAAATGACTAGCGTTTTCGTTGACAAAAAGAGGCAATATATCCGAAAAAAGTAACTAGACCGAAGTTAAAAGAAAGCGCTTTAATATGTGTTTAAAATAACAAAAAAGACAATAGCTAAAAGCTACTGTCTAATCTACCTCAACGTAAGAAAGGTTTTGTAAGGGAAGGGGAAAACAAAACTTACGTTGAAGTATTAGCCGAATAAATTAAATAAATTAACTTATACCAATAGCTTAAAACATAACTAATAAACTGACAACATAAAAGCTTACTTTTTTAAAAATGAATAACATAATGAATCTTAAAGCTTGTTATATCAACTGTTACTTTGAATTCATATTTTGCTCATCAATAGGCAAAAGTTGGTAGAATTAACGAAAAATTGACAAAGAATGGGATAAGCTCAAGCTTTAAATGAAAAGAATGGGATAAAATTTTAGATAGATTGAAAAATGTTGTATAATAAAAAGTGACCAATTAAAGAATGTTAAATTTAAGGAGGTTCTTAATTTGAAGAAAATATTAGTAGTAGATGATGAGAAACCAATTTCAGATATTGTTAAATTTAATTTGAGTAAAGAAGGATATGAAGTGTTTACCGCTTTTGACGGTGAAGAAGCAGTAGAGATGGTAAATGAAATCGAACCAGATTTGATTTTACTTGATTTAATGTTACCAAAAATGGATGGTTTAGAGGTTTGTCGTGAAGTTCGTAAAAACTATGACACACCAATTATTATGGTAACAGCAAAAGATTCAGAAATTGATAAGGTATTAGGTTTAGAACTTGGTGCAGATGACTATGTGACTAAGCCATTTTCAAATCGTGAATTAGTAGCTCGTGTGAAAGCTAACTTAAGACGTCAAGGCAACACAAGCGCTAAAGTAGAAGAAGAAAACAACAATGAATTAAATATTGGCGTATTAACGATTCACCCAGATGCTTATGTGGTATCAAAACGTGGCGAAACAATTGAGTTAACTCATCGTGAATTTGAGTTATTACATTACTTAGCTAAACACATTGGTCAAGTGATGACCCGTGAACATTTACTTCAAACAGTTTGGGGATATGATTATTTTGGTGATGTGCGTACAGTAGACGTAACAGTGAGACGTTTACGTGAGAAGATTGAAGATAACCCAAGTCATCCAACATGGTTAGTGACTCGTCGTGGTGTGGGTTATTACTTAAGAAATCCTGAACAAGATTAGGAGTACCCAATAAGATGAAGCAAAAAAAATTACGCTTTTTTTCTTCCGTCCATTTTAAAATAGCCCTAGTATTTGTTTTACTGTTGATGATTTCCATTGAAATCATCGGGGCTATTTTTATTCGTGAATTAGAAGCTTCAACGATTCAAACATTTGAGGACAACATCACCTCACAAGTGGATTCCCTTGCAACCAATTTAAGTAGTGAGCTAACTAAATACAAAGAAAATCCAAAAGATAATAATTTAAAACGCACCCTAGTCGAGTTTTCTAAAAGTGATATTTTAGAAGCACGTTTAGTTGATGATAAGGGAATTGTAATTGCCACAAGTGACCCAAATCTTCAAGGAGACGTTGGGAAGAAAAATGATTACGAAGCGTTTAACTCTTACACACAAAAACGAGAAGAGCGCAGAGATCCTGTTACGGGAGATCGAGTGTATGTCAATATTCAACAAATCTATGCACCAACAGGAAATGCGGTTATTGGTTTTCTTTACGTAAAAAGTGATATTGAAAGCAAGTACCAGCAAGTTAGTGACATTGCTTTAATCTTTTTCTATGCCTCTATGATTGCTTTAGTCTTCTCTTTGATTATTGCCCTTCTAGTTGCTAGAACCATCACAAAGCCGATTGGTGAGATGAAGCAACAAGCAGTGCGTATTGCTAATGGGGATTACTCAAGACAAGTAGAAGTCTACGGAAAAGATGAGTTAGGTCAGTTGGGTGAGACATTCAATGAAGTATCAGCACGGATTGAAGAAGCTCAAGAAACCATGGATGCTGAAAGAAGGCGTCTTGACAGCGTGCTTTCTCATATGACCGATGGCGTTATCGGGACGGATCGTCGTGGTAACATTATTTTGATTAATGAGACAGCCCTTAATTTAATGCAAATTAAAATGGAAGATGTACTCGGAACCTCTATTTTAACTCTTTTAGATATTGAGGAAGAATATACGTTTAGAACACTTTTAGAAGAACAAGAAGAAATCTTGATTGATTTTTCTGAAAAATTAGATGAAGCCATGCTACTCCGTGCAGAATTTTCGATGATTCGTCGCGAGTCTGGTTTTATCAGTGGGTTAGTGTGTGTACTTCATGATGTAACGGAAAAAGAAAAAGATGAAGAAGAACGTCGTCAATTCGTTTCTAATGTGTCCCATGAATTAAGAACACCATTAACGAGTATGAGAAGTTATATTGAGGCTTTAGTTGATGGAGCTTGGCAAGATCCAGAAGTTGCTCCAGCTTTCTTAAAAGTCACTCAAGAAGAGACCAACCGAATGATTCGAATGATTAATGACTTACTGCAACTATCTCGTATGGATGCTAACAAAGTTGAGTTGAAAAAAGAGTTGGTTAACTTAAATGAGTTGTTCAATTATGTGTTAGATCGATTTGATATGGTCATTAAAGACAGTGATAAAAATTATGAAATTAAACGAGAATTCACGAAGCGTTCGATTTGGGTAGAAATTGATACGGACCGAATGATTCAAGTGTTTGATAACATTTTAAATAACGCCATGAAATACTCTCCAGCTGGAGGAACTATTACGTGTCGTTTACTTGAAACTCATAAGAATGTGATTGTAAGTATTTCTGATGAGGGTCTGGGAATTCCAAAACAAAACCTAGGAAAAGTGTTTGATCGCTTTTTCCGTGTGGACAAGGCAAGATCAAGAGCCATGGGAGGTTCCGGATTAGGACTTGCGATTTCAAAAGAATCGGTAAAAGCTCATGGCGGTAGTATCTGGGTAGAAAGTGAGGAAAATAGAGGCTCAACCTTCTTTATTTCCTTACCATACGAACCATATGAGGAGGACTTGTGGGAATGAACCAAATAGTTGATCGTGTTATCAAAGTAAGTCTAGTTATTATGATTCTCATTAGTTTGCTACTCTCCTATAAAATATGGACTAAACCAGCCAATCGTTCTCTATCAGATAAAGGTAAAGCAAGCAGTGAAGAAGTACTTCATACCAAAAAGATGACTGAAGTTTATGTACCAACCAAATTGTTTTATCACCAAGGTAAAGATGATTACGTATACTCCAACAAGGAAAGTACTATTCTTGATGTGAACAATAAATTGTCAGCCTTTGAATTTCGTAATGGTAAAGAAATCGGCAGTAAAAAAATTGAAGAAGCCTTATATACAAGTGATTCCTTTAATTTATTTTTCCCTGAAGCTTTTCCATTAGCGACTTATGAAGAGGTTTATGAGATGAGCTTGAATATACCAAGTAAAATGTCTGACTTTGTATTCAATCGAATTATCTTTTCTTTAGATAAAGAAAAAGTTTATTTTGTTAATCATGAGCTGAATCAGGGAGTAGAGTATGATGTCTCTGGTGACACGCAAAGTATAAAGCATCTGTTAGAAGATACGAAGCGAAATAATTATTTACCTGTATCCTTAACGCCAGATAACGTGGCAGGTATCTACTACTTAAAAGAAGAAGTGAAACTTAAAACCTATAGCTATATTGTAGCAACACAGTCCTTTACCACTTTTACCAAGGCATTTTTTAATCAGCCAAATGATTTGTATTCCAATGAAAGTGATAATTTAAATGTGTTTAATGGTGAGGGTGAATCTCTAACCATTCAATCAAGTACAGGTGAAGTTAATTACTTTGGTAAGCTAAAAACAAGTAAAAATGCTAAAGGTAATAATATTTACTTTGATACGTTCCAGTATGTAGAGAACTTAGGAAGTACATTAGGTACTTTGCGTTTCTTTGATGCTAAAGAAGGAGATATTATTTACCGTAACTACATTGAAGGCTTTCCTGTCTTTGGTAAAAACATGAAGGGCCGTTTAGAAGTAGGCGTCCAAAACAAAAATGTGTTTGTTAGAACCAATCAAGAAACCATTCAAGTGCCAATTCCCTCAGATGAGACAGTGACGTTGATTCCTACAGCGGAGTTGATGGGTAACTTGGCAGTAGCGGGTGTGGATTTGAGCTTAATTGATGATGCTCAAATTTCTTACGAATGGCAAGCAAACTTAGAAACCAAACAAGTTGTTGATTTGGTCCCAACTTGGTACATCAAGTATCAAGATAATTGGTACCCAGCCTCTGCGTTGATTGAACAAGGAGGTGCTAAGTAATGGATTTTAAACGAGTTGAAGGCATCTTTTTAGTGGTTTTCTTATTCTTGAATATGTTTTTATTTTACGTGTATCAAGAAGGGGACCAAGAACAAAAAACAGTGTCCACAGGTGCTATTTCAGAAAACATTGAAGAGCGTTTAAAAGCAGATGATATTAAGATTCCACATGATTTATCAGAGAAGACACAACAAGGGTATTATTTATCAGCAGAAGAAACAGAGCTTTATTCAGAAGCTAAAACAGAATTAAAAAATCAAGAATGGCAAGTCAATGATGGTCAGTTAACAGGGCAAATGACCTCGAAGTTAGAAACAGAGATGGTTGACAACGACGAAGAAAAACAAGCACAACATTTCGTCTCAAAAGAAGGCAATGTGTTATTTGGAAAAGAATTTGAGTTAAGTGAGTTTGAAAGTCAAAAAGGTGAGAAGTATGTGTTCCATCAAAAGTTTGAAGGGATACCTTTTTACGATGAAACTTCACAAATCAGCTTAATTCTTGGTAAAAATAATTTTGATAGCCTAGCTATTAATTCTTATGAAGAAACGCATTTAAGTAACATTGAAGCTTTGCGTGAGCCACAAAATTTAATTACTGAAAGAGAAGCGATTATTAGCTTGTATACAAATAACCGACTTCAATCAGGGAATAAAATTAAATGGATTGAGCTAGGCTATACGCGTATGTTTACAGTACGTGAGAAAAATGTTTACATTCCAGCTTGGTTTGTGGCTGTTGAGTCAAACAAAAATAACATTCAAGTAGAACGAGTGAATGCTTTCTCATCTGCCATTATTTCTAGCAACGTGTCGGAAGTGAAAAATTAGGTAAAATGTTATATACTGGGTGTCAGTTATAAGTAGAAAGGAAGGCCCTTGAAAGCGATGAGTGAGTTTAATATAAGTGTCCTTGCAAGCGGTAGTTCTGGAAATTGCTTGTACGTTGAAACAGGCAAGAAAAAATTATTAGTTGATGCTGGGTTGAGTGGTAAGAAAATTACTGCTTTATTAGGGCAGATCAATCGAAAACCAGAAGATTTAGATGCCATTTTAGTCACTCATGAGCACCGAGATCACATTCACGGTGTGGGAGTACTAGCAAGAAAATACAAGCTAGATATTTATGCCAATGAAAAAACATGGTTAGCTATGGAGCCTTTAATCGGCAACATTAGCTTTGAGCAAAAAAATATCTTCAACATGGGTCAAGTAATGACTTTAGGAGATTTAGATGTTGAGAGTTTTGGCGTCTCTCATGACGCAGCAGAACCTCAGTTTTATCAGTTCCATAAAGACAACAAATCCTTTGTGGTCTTAACAGATACAGGGTATTGTAGTGACCGAGTTCGAGGCATTATCAAGAATGCTGATGGTTACTTAATGGAAAGCAATCATGATCTAGGCATGTTGCGAATGGGACGTTACCCTTGGAGTACGAAGCAACGTATTTTAAGTGACAAAGGACATTTATCTAATGAAGATGGTGCTTTAGTTGCGACAGATGTGATTGGTGACAAAACCAAACGAATTTACTTAGGCCATCTAAGTAAAGAAAACAACTTAAAAGAACTAGCTCATATGACTATGACAGATACTCTCATCAAACATGATGTGGATATCTATAAACAAGTCAAAGTCATGGACACTGATCCAGATAAGGCCTGTGATTTATTCGCTATATAAAAAAAGATGACTCTAATTAAAAGAGTCATCTTTTTTTCGCTTATTTATTGATTAAAGGCATCACTTGCAGCTTCAGATTGCGCTTCTTCTTTTTGTTTTTGTTGTTTTTCTAATAGTTTACTTGAATCTTGATCTAATGTGATAGTAGTTGATTTCTGATGTCCTTCACGGTAATAAGTCACATCAACTTTATCACCAATATTTTTTTGATAAAGAATATTTTGTAAGTCGGCACTAGTTGATACGTCTTTACCATCAAATTGGGTAATCACATCGTATTTTTTAAGACCACCTTTTTCAGCAGGAGAATCTTTTTCAACAGAACCAAGAATCACACCAGAAGAGACTTTATCATCTTTTAGTTTTAAGACTTCAGCTTTTTCTTGAGCACTGATCATGTTTAAGTCAATCATGGTAACACCAAGCATTGGTCGAACCACATCTTTACCTTGTTCTAATTGGTTGATGATTTTAACCACTTCATTACTTGGAATGGCAAATCCCATACCCTCTGCAGAGACACCAGAAGCGGCTTGAGCGATTTTACTTGAGTTGATACCAATAACTTGACCACTTGTGTTAACTAAGGCACCACCTGAGTTACCAGGGTTAATCGCAGCATCTGTTTGAATGGCTTTACTGTTAATTAATTGACCATCATCTGTTTGGTTACTAATCATTCTGTCTTTAGCAGAGACAATCCCTTGTGAGACAGAGTTAGAGAAAGTTGAACCAAGTGGAGAACCCATAGCTAAAGCAGTTTCACCAACTTTGATATCATCTGAATTAGCAAATTCAGCAACTGCTTGAACGTGTTCTGATGAAATTTCTAAAACAGCTAAATCGCTATACGTATCTGTTCCGATAATTTTAGCTTCTGTTTTTGTTCCATCGTTGAATAAAATATTAACAGCGTCAGCACCAGCTACTACATGGTTATTAGTAACGATATAAGCTTTGTTGCCATCTTTACGGTAGATAACGCCACTACCTTCGCTAGCTTCTTTTAACTCACCTGTATCTTCGCTTTTACCACCAGCTGGGCCAAATATTCTTTCCAACTCAGAAAGTTGTGAGGCTTGTTTTTGAAGAGTTGTAACAGAAACAACGGCATTTTCCATTTTGTTAACAGCTTCTGTCACGTCAGTTTTAGCATCGACTTTTGTATTTTGAACTTTTGTTTTACCTGTATCCTCAACTTTTTGAGTAGCTTGTTGATTGTTAGATGAATTATTTGAGTTATTATCAATAAGGGTATAACCACCTAGAATAAGCATACCACCTAAAGCCCCTCCTAATAAGGAAACTCCAAAACGCTTGATGTAAGAGTCATTACTCTTTGTATTTCTAATAAAATCACTTTTCTTTTCTTCTGTCTGACGACCTGGTTGGTGTGGGGTAACATCTTTTCTCATATATATTCGGTGCTAAGCACCTTTCCTCCTTTAAATAATTATCTATTTTTATTATAATTTGTTTATTGAATACAGTCTAACCTTCAAGTTTGAAAAAAAAGTGAAGAACTTTCGTAAAATTTAACTTTTTTAATTTAAAAATCGTGAAATAAGCATGAAAAAATAGAATTAAGAAGTCACTTATACACATGTCTTATCCACAAATATGTGTATAACTCTCTTGATAACTAGAAAAACAAGAGAAAACCTGTGAATAAAACTGTGGATTAATGTGGATAACTTGTTGAAGGTAGACAAATAGAAAAAAAGGATGAGATAAAATGAAGATAAAAATAATTGCAGTAGGAAAACTAAAAGAGAAGTACTTAAAACAAGGTATAGCTGAATACGAAAAACGATTAGGTAAGTATTGCAAGTTTGAGATTATTGAAGTACCTGATGAAAAAGCACCAGAAAACTTAAGTGACGCAGAGATGCTACAAGTAAAAGAAAAAGAAGGACAAAAAATACTGTCTAAAATATCAGATAGTGACTACGTATTTGCCTTAGCAATTCAGGGAAAAGAAATCACCTCAGAAGGCTTTGCTGAGCAAATTGATAGTCTATCAACACGAGGAACTAGCTCATTCGCCTTTGTGATTGGAGGCTCGCTAGGATTGTCAGAAGAGGTAATGAAGAGAAGTGACGCTCAAATCTCCTTTGGTCGCTTGACTTATCCACATCAGCTAATGCGCTTGATCTTAACAGAGCAAGTGTATCGTTGTTTTAGGATAATACATGGGCATGCGTATCATAAATAGGTGAGGTTGATTAGATTAGGAGGAAAATATTATGAATGAATTTGATATAATAATACCTAATGAATCAGAATTAATAATCGATGTAACAGATATAAGCCTATATGATTATAATTTTGAAGCTTTTTCGTTAAGTAGTTTGCAAGAAACAGCTAATGCTCAAGTAAATAATAAGATATTGAATAAGCTTACCAATATGATTGTGGAAAACGCTTCAACAATAGGAGAGTTAAAAAATCTATTTGATAGTCAAAAAACTGAATATGTAGCAGATTTATCTAAAGTAGCAAAAGAAAAATTAGCTAGTGGTGAGTGGAAACTAGGCGTGAGAGCTAAAACAGGAGAAACATATGCAGTAATTAAAGATGCTGCAACTGGAAGAAGCCAAAGTTTTGTAACTTTAAAAGAAAAAGTAATGACTGATTTAGGTATGTTACCACAGTTAGCAGCAGTTCAATATCAATTGAAAGAAATATCAGAACAGATACAAACACTAACTCAAGCAGTTACTAGAGTGGAACAAGGTCAATATGATGATCGGTATGCAGGATTCATTAGTTCTAGACAAATGGTGTTAGAAGGAATGTCCGTATCTGATGAAACGATTAGGAAAAACTTATTGTCTTCAGCAATAAACTTGAATAATGAAACGATTGGAAAATTAATGTTTTCAATTCATAGAAATTCATTAGAACTAATCAACGATAAGACAAAAACAAAAGATATAATTAGGTTAGAAAAACATTTAACAGAATCATTAAGTTATCTAAATGCATCAGTTCAATTGAACGTAGTAGCATATACAACATTAGGTGAAGCTAAAGCAATATCAACAACCCTTAGAAATTATAAAGCATTTGTTGATCAAACCTTATTAAGTGATAAGACCAAAGACAATCGTTCTATTGCATGGTTAATTGATAATAATCGAAAAGAAGATGATGGACAATTTTTAGAGATGTCACAAAAAGTATCAACAAAAATAGAATCATTAATCACAAATAAAGAGATAGAGGTTGGAGATGAGGGAAATGAACGAATCAAAGAAGAAAGTTTGTAAGTACCCAAAATGTCAAAAAGAGATACCAGGAGAAAAAGGGCTATTTTGTAGTCATCATAAAAAATCAGTTAAAGAGAAGGGAAAAGCAGTTGGAACTGGAACTGCGGCAGTTGTAGGAACTTTGGGAGTAATTTTATTGACTGCTATAAGTATCGAAGATTAGTCAAGAAAAGGGGAAAGATATTCAATGACCTACTGGATAGGACCTTGTAATCCTAATTATTATGACGTTAGGGGTGCTTTAGATCAATTTGATAATGAAGTTGATTGGACAAAGAGAATAAGTATTGAAATTGGAGATATCTTCTATATTTACGAATCCAAAACATCTAAACGAATTATTGCTAAGTTAGAGGTGATTGATAACCAAGTAACTGATAAAAATAGACTTAAAGATGATATGTTTTGGAAAGAAGAAGTCAAGATTAGTAAAACAGGTTATTTTAGAATGAAACTTATTACAATGTTTGATGAAGGTATGGATAGAGCTTGGTTAAAAAATAATGGCTTAAAAAGTTATTTACAGAGTCCCGAACGAATTAATTCTGAACTTTTGACAGCAATCTTATCTTGGGAATTAGATAATGATATTAAAAATAATGAATCTAGTTCTGATCTAACAACATTATTAATTGATAAAGAAGGAAAACGAATAGGATATTATACTTACAGATATGAAAGAAATTCAAAATTAAGACAAGCAGCTATTAATTACCATGGCTTGAGTTGTGCTTGTTGTGAGTTTAATTTTGGTCAAACATATGGTGAAATTGGCAAGGATTTTATTGAGATTCACCATACGAAACCAATTTCTAGTTTTACAGATGAAGAAATAGTAAATCCTATAACTGATTTGATCCCCTTATGCTCAAATTGTCATAGAATGATTCATAGGAGAAAAGGAAAAGTGTTAACAATAGATGAATTGAAAAATTTGTTAAGAAAATAATTGTGAGAGGGCAAAATAATGTTAGTTGTTGTTAGTGTTGTGATAACCACTAACAATAGCCTATACTACTCGCATCATAAACAGTGAAGCTAATCTAATCATATAAAAAATAAAAGAAAACCTAAAAATTTACAAAATGAATCACACTAAGAACTACAAAAAGATAATAAATTTGAGTATTAATCTCAGATTTATCATCTTTTTTTCAATAAAACTAGCCATTGTAGAAGTTAATCAACATTAAGTTTTATTATTTCTTCATAAATAATTGGGAAAGCTTCTGAAATTTCTTTAGCGGTTACTTTTGCTATTGAAATTCTAATGGAGTTGTCGAAATGTTGTTTAAAAAAATAATTAGAGATGTTACTAACAACAAAAATATTCAATTTTTTGAGATTTTCAATTAACTGATCAATGGAGAAATTATCTTTAAATTGGATACTAGAATAATAACCATCAAAACCAGTGTAGTTTACGATTGTCTTATCCCAATGGGCGATGCATTTTTTTATCATTTTAATTTTATTTTTCAACTCGCTGTTAATCATTGATTTGTTTTTTTCTAAAAAGTTATTTTGAATTAAAATCCCTAACATAGATTGAGAAATAAGTGGAGGAGTATAGTAAGCAGTATGCATTATTTTATCGACAGCAGCATGGTAAAATTCTTGCAATTCTGCGGGTACAATAACAAACCCAATTCTTAAGTAAGGTAATATTTTAGTAAACGACCCTAAAAAAATGCAGTTTTTCCCGGAAGCTAAATAATGAAGAGTTGTATAGTTGGGAATATAATTGGCATCTAAAAAATAATCGTCTTCTGCAATATAAACATCGTATTCTTGAGCCAAAGCAACAATTTTATTTCTTTGATTAACAGATAAAGTTGTGCCTAAAGGGTTATGATTTCTAGGAGTTAAATAAAAAAATTTAATCTCTTTAGTTTTAAAAATAGCTTCTAATTCTAATAAATCAAAACCGTCTTTTGTTCGTTTTATTGTATAAATATTTTCGTGTGGTGTCTCTAAAAATATATCTACTACAAATCGGTAAGTAGGCTCTTCAAGTAAGATATTTTTCCGGTTGTTTGGAAATTTCATTTTAAAAAGCGTGTACACAGTTTGTTGGATTCCCATTGTTAAAAATAGACTGTCTTCTTTCGTATAAATCCCCATATTACTTAGTGTTTTAGTTAATTGTTTTACAACATTTGAAACACCAACAACATCGGCATCTAAAGATTCCATTTGATAGGCTTCTAAAGCAAGAGAGAGACTTTGTTTGGCATAAGGAATATGGAAAGTCCCCATTAATGGGTTACCAGATTCTAAATGATACCCCGTACTTTTTTTACTTCGCTCGGGTATAAAAGAAGAGTAGTAACCACTTTTATTTTTTACATAAACAAATTGTTGCTCTTTTAAATTAAGATAAGCTCTAATCACAGTTCCACGGCTACAGTTATATTCTTTACTTAGTTGATTAATGGAAGGTAATTTGTCACCCGATTTATACTCTCCTTCTCGCATAGAGTTAAGAATATCCTGACTGATCTGTAAGTATTTCTCCATATAAAATTCACCTCTTTATTTATTATTATAGTACCAATTTTTTACAATCTATACTAGTCTAGTTGACGATTAGTAGCGTTGAATTTCGTTATGAAAACGCATAATATTTAATTTGTTGGAAGTAATAATTTTTTAGGAGGATGAAAATGAATAAAGTAACGGAGTTTATAGAAAAACATCTTTTACCTGTAGCTACAAAGATAGGGAATGAAAAGCATTTACTGGCCATAAGGGACGCATTTATTACAATGATGCCAATTACAATGGCAGGAGCAATAGCTGTGTTATTAAATGCCTTCACTAGAGATATTCCTAATCAATACTTGGGAGTTGGAAATGGGATAACAACATTCTTTGAACCTTTGATTGCTATTAATGGCTTGATTTGGACAGGTTCTTTAGCAATTATGGCACTTGTTTTTTCTGCTTCATTAGGTTATCAATTAGCTAAAGCTTATGAGGTGAATCCACTAGGAGGGATGTTTGTTTCTTTATCTTCTTTTGTAATGGGAATTCCTCAAATGGCTAAAATTTCTTTAGATTTAGCGGAAGGATTACCAAAAAATGTTTCTAATCTAATTGTTGATGCAGGTGGTGTTGTCAACACTGTAGATGGTGTAACTAAGCTAGAGTCTAGCGCATGGGGTTATTTTAATTTTGGTCAGTACTTTGGTGGTACTGGATTGTTTACAGCTATGATTTTCAGTTTTATTTCAGTATTAATTTATGCGTTTCTATTGAAACGTAATATAATCATTAAATTACCAGAATCTGTTCCACCAGCTGTTTCTAAAGCATTTGCAGGGATTATTCCAGGAACAGTTGCATTATATGCCAGTGGATTAATTTATTATTTATTCGAAAAACTAACTTCACAAAATATGATTGATTGGATAGCAAGTGCTATTCAAGCACCATTAATAAATATGTCACAAGGATTCTTTGCCGTTTTAATTATCACTTTATTAGTTCATGTTCTTTGGGTCTTTGGTTTACACGGAACTAATATTATGGGAGCTGTTTTCCAATCATTATACGGAGTAGCAATGGTTGAAAACACAAATGCGTTTCAAAGTGGCGCTGACATTCCTTACAAATGGTCTGCAGCATCATTTGATGTGTTTGTATGGCCTGGTGGAGCAGGTGTAACGTTGGCGTTAATTATTGCCTTATTGATTTTTTCAAAAAGATCTGAACAACGTACGGTTGCTAAGTTAGGATTAGCTCCAGGATTGTTTAATATTAATGAACCTATCATGTTTGGTTTACCAGTCGTATTAAATCCTCTTTATATGATTCCATTTATTGTCGCTCCTTTAGTAACGGCAACAATATCTTATTTTGCAACTATTTGGGGCTTCGTTGATCCAGTAGTTGTGACAGTTCCTTGGGTGATGCCCCCAGTATTAAGTGGCTTTTTAGCAACTGCTGGTGACTGGAGATCGATTGTTTTATCTTTAGTAAATATCGGTATATCAATATTTATTTGGGCACCATTTGTGATAGCAGCAGGTAAAGACGCTATCAATAACAATAATTCTTAAGGAGTACGTAATTAATGAAACGTGAAATAGGTATATCTATCTATCCAGATGCAAGTAATAATGAAGAGGACCGCATTTATATTGAAAAAGCTGCTAAATTAGGTTACACAAGAATGTTCATTAGTATGCTAGAAGTTAGTGAAGGAAAAGAGACAGTCAAAAGAAAATTTAAGGAATTAATATCTTATAGCCGAGACAAGGGATTTGAGGTTATTCTAGATGTCGCTCCCAATATTTTTGATGATCTTGGTATTTCTTACGATGATCTATCTTTTTTCGCTGAACTTGAAGCACACGGTGTTAGATTAGATGTAGGTTTTGATGGGTTTAAAGAATCTTTGATGACTTTCAATGAACATGATTTAATCATCGAATTAAACATGAGTAATAATGTTGCTTATTTAGATAATATTTTTACATATAAACCAAATGCTTCAGCAATCTACGGTTGTCATAATTTTTACCCACAAAAAAATACAGGACTTCCTTTTGACTTCTTTGTAGAATGTAGTCAGCGTTTTAAAAGCAAAGGACTAAAAACAGCGGCTTTTGTAACGTGTTCAAATGGAAATCAAGGCCCTTGGGATATTAATGACGGTTTACCAACATTAGAAGAACATCGTAATATGCCTTTAACTAGTCAAGTTAAACACTTATTTGCAACTGACTTAATTGACGTTGTTATTATAGGAAATGGATATGCCACTGATAAAGAGTTAGAAGAAATGGCTCAAGTTAATCGCAATCAAGTTGAATTTTTATATGATTCTATTGGAGAGCATTCCGAATTAGAAAAGAATATTATTGAAGAACAACATTATCGACGTGGAGATATCACTTCTCAAGTAATCAGATCAACACAAGTTCGAGTAAAATATCAAAATAACGATAATCCATCTAATCAAAAAGAGGCTCGTTTTGAAGTTGGAGATATTGTAATAGGTAATAATGATTTTGGTAAATACAAAAATGAATTACAAGTAGTGTTAGAACCACATGAAGATTCAAGAAAAAATTTGGTTGGAAAGATCTCAAAAGATGAAATAATGTTATTAAAATATATTCATCCATGGAGTAAATTTAAATTTAAACAAAATCAGTAGTTATTTTATGATGGTAAATAAAAATACTCAAACTAATTTAAAGATTTAACAATTTCTCTATCCATCTCCCCAATTATATAACCTAAAAAAATAAGAATGCCCAAAATCAGATGTTGATTTTGGGTATTCTTTTTAACTAAATATGTTCAAACTAGTTCAAATACATTCGATCAACACATAGCCCAGTAGCAGCAACAGCGCCGTTAATTTCTTGATAAGGCTTTAAGGTGACCACTTGTTTCTTCTCAGTACTTAGCAGTGTTTTATTTTTATCAATATGCTCTTGTAGCAACTTGAATAGTTGAGGTTCATCAAATAACTGTCCGTGAATGATGATTCGCCTAGAATCAATGATCATACCTAAGTTATTTAGGGTAATAGCTAGGTATTTAATAGCATTAGAAAGAATGTTCATCACACCCTCATCTCCTAATTGAAAGGCTTTTAGTATGGTTTCAATAGATAATTTATCTCTATTTGTACAAAGTTGCCTTAAATAAGTAGTTTCAGAGTTGTCATATAAAATTTGAGATTTCTTAATAATCCAAGCTTCACTAGCGTATGTTTGTAAACAACCACGCTTACCGCATTCACATAATTCCCCATCAGGATGGACAATCATGTGGCCAACTTCCCCAATGATGACATTCGTGAGTCCATATAATTTACCCTCATAAATACTAGAGCAGAACATACCGCGTCCCACATGAAGTATAGAGTAATTATCATCTGTAGGGCTATTGTTATAAAGTCTTTCAGAAATAGCTAGACACTCAACATTATTACTAAAAAAGATCGGTCCATCAAAATATTCTGGTAACTGATCAAAAATAAAATGTTCCCAGAATGGGTTGTTTGTTTGGATACCTTGTTTAGATTCAGAAAAATGCCCAGGTAATGCCATGCCGATTGCTTTAGGTTGATACGTTTTATTGTTAGTCACAAATGTTTTACAAGCATCATAAAAAATATCAGTTGTTAAGCCATCTTCAAAGTTTCTAGCAAAGATAACTTCCTTTTCAAAAGTAGTTCCTTTATTGTCACAAACAACAAAGGAAAAGAATTTTTCAGAAAGCTCTATCCCAATATAATAACTATGCTGGCTAGAAATGGTGAGCAGTATTTTTTTTCTGCCTGATTTAATATGTGTGTCATTTTTTTCACCGATTTCTTGGATGAGTCCTTCATTAATCAACTCTCCAGTGATTTCACTAACGGTTGCAGGTGTGATACCTGTTTGTTTTGAAATGTCAATTCGCGAGATAGGAGATTGAGTATAAATGATGGTTAAGACTTTGATAAGTCTATCGCGTTGTATTTTAGTTAATTTCATCAGAATTCCTCCACTAGTAATAAAATTAGTATAGCATATTGATTATTTTTTATAAACAACTTTAGGTGGATAAGTCATATTTATCGATTGACAAATAATAAAAAATTATTTATTATGAATTTAATAATAAAAAAGAATCAAATTACGTATTTTTATATTATTTTAAATCTAATTGATTCTTTTTTGTAATTAATCAGGAGGGTGAAGTTATGGTAAAAAGATTAATTAGTTCGAATGCGTCAGATATACTGAATATGTCTTCGCAAGAACTAAAACAAAGTATTAGTGCAAGTGAAGGTCGAGTGATTATGTCTGAAAATGTTGTCTTTAGAGAGGCTTTTATTGATGACATTACAAATGCAGAGTTAGCAAAAGCTTTTGGAGCTGATTTGATTTTATTAAATGGCATTGATGTGTTAAATCCTGTTATTAACGGCTTGCCGTCATCAGATAAAACTTTCGTAGAAACACTGCATCAATTAGTAGGTCGTCCCGTAGGAGTTAATTTAGAACCAGTGGATGAGACAACTAAAATGGCTGAAACACGTTTAGAGATTGCAGAAGGCCGTCAAGCTAGTTTGAATACGATTAAAGAGATTGAAAAATTAGGTCTTGATTTTGTTTGCTTCACTGGAAATCCTGGAAGCGGTGTCAGTAATAAAAAGATAATAGAGACCATAAAAATCGCGAAAAAACATTTTTCAGGCTTAATAATTGCTGGTAAAATGCATGGCGCCGGAGCTACAGAAAAAATCATTGATGAAGCAACAGTGGAGGCGTTTATTGAAGCAGGAGCAGATGTTATTTTGGTACCAGCTGTCGGCACAGTACCAGGGTTTGATAGTAATGATCTAAAACTAATTGTCAAACATGCTCATGAGAAAAATGCATTAGTTCTAAGTGCTATTGGAACAAGTCAAGAGAGTTCTGATACAGATACAATTAAGCAAATTGCTATTCAAAATAAAATTTGTGGTGTTGATATTCAGCATATTGGAGACGCTGGATATGCAGGTTTAGCCCCAGTTGAAAATATTTTCGCTATGAGTAAAGCAATTCGCGGTATGCGACATACTGCCTCAATGATTGCCAGATCTGTTAATCGTTAAACAAAAATGGGAGGATTACACATGAAAAAGATTAATGTGTTTTTAGAAGAAAAGATGTTACCTGTTGCTGGTAAGTTAAGTAGCAATAAATTTTTAGTGGCTATTCGTGATGGTATTACGTTAACCATGCCACTGATTATTATTGGCTCACTATTTATGGTGATTGCTAGCTTTCCTATTCCAGGTTGGGAAGATTGGTTAGGTAAAGTTGGTGTGTCTGGCTATCTATGGAAAGGTGTGGACAGCAGTTTTGGTTTGATTGGATTAGTTGCTAGTTTTGGTATCGCATATAGTTTAACAAAACAATACGGTGTAGATGGTGTTTCATCAGGTATTGTGTCATTATCAACATTTATTACTGTGACACCATTTGTTATTAGTGATGCAGGTGCAGGAATGCCCACAGGATACATGGCTGCTAAAGGTTTATTCGTTGCTATTATTTTAGGATTAATTAACGGTTATGTGTACCAATGGTTTATTAATCGTGACATTCAAATTAAACTACCTGACACGGTGCCACCAGCTGTTTCAAGAAGTTTCAGTGCTATTATTCCTGGAGCGGTTTTAATTACTGCTTGGTTAATTATTTTTGGTGTGTTAGATGCTATGTCACTACCTAATTTACATGATGTGGCTCAAGTTGTATTAGGTGGACCACTTGGCTTACTAGGAAGTAATGTGTTTGGAACGATTATCGTTGTTGCTCTAAATAGTATGTTCTGGTTTATTGGGATTCATGGAGGAAATGTAGTGAATTCAGTAATGCAGCCAGTTTGGATTGCCAACTTAGATGCTAACCGAGCAGCGTACCAAGCCGGAGAAAGTTTACCACATATCTTTACAATTGCTTTTATGGATAATTTTGTGTACATCGGTGGTGGTGGCGCGACAATCGGTTTAGTGCTTGTATTAGGTTACTTAGCTCGTAAGAAAAAAACGAGTAAACAAACGAAGGTACTTGCGCCAGTGACTGTTGTTCCAGGACTTTTTAATATCAATGAACCAACGATGTTTGGATTGCCAGTTGTCCTTAATGTGATGTTATTGATTCCATTTGTGTTAGCGCCAATTGTTAATGTTGTAGTCACCTATTTATCTATGGCCTCAGGGCTAGTACCATTAACAAGAACTGTTGCTACTTGGACAATGCCACCAATTATTAGTGGCTTTTTGACTACAGGAAGCCTAAGAGGATCAGGTCTTCAAGTGGTATTAATTATTTTGGACATCTTGTTATATCTACCATTCTTTTTAATGGTTGAGAAACGTTTTAAAGAAGAAGAGCTAGGTGAATTATAGAAAACATATGAATCTAGTTTACTTGTATGGGGTAAACTAGATTTTTTTATTTTTTGAAAATCATTGATTGTTTAGAGGCGCATTATAAAGTCATATTAAACATATTCAGTTATAACGAGAAAATAATAATGGTGTGTTTTATGTTCAAATAGAGTGATATTGACAAATGAAGTGCATGTTAAAAGATAACCTTTAAATGAACAGGGGTTAAAAAATAGTGTTTATTGGAAAAGGAGGATACTCAAAGATTAGCCCAATAAAAAATTATATTAATAAAATTGATTAGATAAAACTCATTCTGAAGACTGATTTTTTTGAGATTGAAAAAAGGTATATTATTTCCATACTAAAAAGATAGGGTGATGTGAAATGATGGTAAGTATTTTTTTATGGGGATTTGGTTTATTATTAGCAGGTTGGGGATTTTATCGAATGAAGAAAGATTTTGGACAAAATAAAAGTAACAATAATCTAATACAACTTTTATTAACAGGACAAGCATCAGGTATTGGTCAGTTTGTTTCAGGCATTATCATGTTTATTATTGGCTTTGTTGTCTTATATATGCAAAATAAATAGAATTTTTTGAACAACACTTATTTTAAAGATATTCTTTAAAATAGGTGTTGTTTTACTTTAACTCACTGTTAAAGTAATCTACAATAAAGAAAACAAGTATACTGGGGTGAGGTTATGAGATTACTTATTGTTGAGGATGAAGTTGAATTATCTAATAGTTTAAAGGGAGGTTTGGAAAAGGAAGGGTATGCAGTTGATTGTAGCTTAGATGGGGAGGATGCCCTGTTTCAACTAGAAATAAATCAATACGACTTAGTCATATTAGACTTAAACTTACCTAAAGTAGATGGACTAGATGTGTTGAAATTTATAAAAACATATTCAGAAAACACCAAAATTATTATACTATCCGCACGGGTAACTGTTGAAGAACGCATCAGAGGATTAGAAGAAGGGGCGGATGATTATCTTGTAAAACCTTTTGATTTTGGGGAATTGCTCGTACGAATTCGCAACTTAGTCCAGAGAGAATTTGTTCAACGCCCAACATTAATCACATTTGGTGAGTTAATTTTAGATACCAATAAAAAAGTTGTAAAAAAAAATAATAAAGAATTACTTTTAACCAGAAAAGAATACGGTATATTAGAGTATTTAGTATTTAATAAGGGAAATGTTATTAGTGCAGAAGAAATAATAAATCACGTTTGGAATGATGATGTGAATCCATTTTCCAGTGCATTACGTTATCATGTATCAAGTTTAAAGAAAAAAATTATGGAATCTTTTGATGTTGAAGTAGTTCGCACAATAAGAGGGCAAGGATACATTATAGATGAGGAGTCAGATAAATGAAGTGGTTTGAAAAAATATCATTGCAATGGCGGATAACGTTATTAACAGGGGTTATTCTTACAGCAGTTGCACTAGCCATTACTTTTTTCTCGATATCGAATGGGACAAAATTAATAGAGCCACTTGAAAATTTATATCCCATAGAAGAAGTAACACCTAATGACCCTTCAATAGCAGCAACATCATTACCAGCCAAGTCAATTGAAGAAGCTAAACACTCTTTTGACACAAATAGTATACTATTTTGTGTGTTTTCAGTGGTGACAGGAATGGTCTTAGTGTATATTATTTCTGGACAAGCTATCCAACCTATAAAAAGTTTGAGTCAAGAAATTGAAGAAATTGATGAAGAAAATCTGTCTGTCCGATTAAGCAAAGAAAATGTACCGCCAGAAATATCTGATATGACAGAAAGTATTAATCATATGTTAAATCGAATAGAAGATGCCTATGGGAGACAAAAAAGATTTGCAGCTAGTGCAGCTCATGAGTTTAAAACTCCCTTAAGTATTATGAAAACGACTATTCAAACACTTGATTTGGCTAGTGAGTCTTTAGATCAAAGAATTAAAGATAGCTATCAGGTTCAATTAAATACTATTGATAGGTTAGATCATTTAGTTAATGACTTATTGTTAATAACAAATGTTAATCAGATAAATGAATTAGAAAAAGAAGAGATACACCTTGATCTATTATTTCAAGATATTGTTGAAGAACTTGGATATGTCTATAAAGATAAAGAAGTTCATGTCTTTATTGAATTAATAGAGCCAATTGTTTCAGGAAACATTGATTTGTTATATAGGGCTATTTATAATTTAGTGGATAATGCTTATAAATATAACAAAAAACAGGGCGAAATCAGATTAATCACCAGAAAAGAACAAGAACAGTTACTAATTGAAATTAAAAATGAAGGAGAATTGATTGACCTAAAACACAAAGCGTTTATCACTGATCCCTTTTACCGAGTGGACCAATCGTGGTCTAGACAATATACGGGGTCTGGACTGGGGCTAGCTATTGTTCAGTCTATCTTAGAGGTCCATGAATTCAAATTAGAAATTGATGAAGAAGATAAGAAGTATAATGTTTTTAGAATTATTATCTAATCATCAATCAGAGATTGTAATACTGCTTATTTATGAATGAGAGGATGACCCAAAAGTCATCCTCTTTCTTATTTATACGAATAATATGTAATAGTTAGGGGATAAAACGTCTGCTCCCATGAGTAATGGAGAAAACGACTTTTGCCCTATTCTATTTTTTATTTCCTAACAATAATCTAACAAAGAGAATGTTAGAGTAAAGGCAAGTAGAATGATAGGAGGTATCACATGAAAAAATTAAAACGTATAACAGTTCTTCTAATATGTTTATTGGCGATTGGAGGAGGAGGTTATTATTTTTACACGCAAGTGAAAGTAGAAGATAAAGAAGACATTTTATGGAGAGAATACCCAGTAACAAAAGGTAATATTATGTCTTACTTTGATGGAACAGGCAAGTTGAACTTAATCGAAGAAACATACACGAGAGACTATTGGATGATGGTGAGTGAGGTGTATGTGAAAGAAGGACAAGAAGTTAAAAAAGGACAAGCAATATTAAAAGATTCAAATGGTAATATTATTGAAGCAGATAGCGATGGAGTGGTTGTTAAATTAGAAGCTGAAGCTAAGAAAGAGATTCAATATAAAAAACCAATTGTAACTATAGGTAATTATGATAAAAAATATACTAAAATAATGGTATCTCAAGAAGAAATAAATAATGTTGTTTTAGATCAAAAGGTTTTATTGAATTTTATGGCTGAAAGTGAGAATGACATAGAGGGCGTTGTAACAGAGATAAATCAATTACCAAAAGATGTATCAGGTGCAGTTGGTTATGAGGTAACTGTTAAGTTAGCTGAAACGGATACAAAACTTTTGTCAGGTATGACAGCTTCAGCAAAATTTATCAAAAAAAATGTGGAGAATGTTTTAACAGTTTCTAATAAAGGAATCGAATACAAAGATGGTAATCAACAAGTTTTAATCCGAGACAAAGATGGTGAAATCAAAAAAGTTACAATTAAAACGGGCTTTTCTGATGGGGCAGTTAGCGAAGTTATAGAAGGATTAAAAGAGGGTGATATTGTCGTAGTGAAGGGATGATTAAATGAAGTTAGTTGAAACAATTCGAATGATACTCATTAATTTAATTCAAAATAAATACAAAGTACTATTAACCTCACTAGGTATTATCATAGGAACATTAACAATTGTTCTAGTGATTGCTATTGGTCAAGGTGGAGAAAAACAGATAGCTGACCAATTTAAAAATATGTCAGCTGAAACAATTTATGTCAACTATCAACCAATAGCTCAACCTAAAAAAGATGAGCCGAAAATGGGATTAAATGAAATTGAGTTAATTAAGGAGGAAAATCCTTATATTAAAGATATTTATCTGAGAAGCCTATTTAATAGTGATGTATCAGTTCAAGGGAAAAAAGAAAATCAAATGATTACAGCTGTGTCCTCTGGTTATTCAGATGTTTCAAATTATCAAATAGAAGTTGGAAGAGATTTTTCAGATGATGATTATCAATCAGAAAAAAAAGTTCTAGTAATTGGTTATTCTATGGCAGAAAAATTATTTAAAACGCCTGAAAAAGCTTTAACAGGGAAAGTTCAAATGAATGGAAATTTGTATGAAGTAATCGGTGTTTTAAAGAAAACGTCAGAGGGATTACAAGGTGTTAGTCCAGATGATACGCTGTTTATTCCTTATGAAACAGCTCAAAAGGAGAAATTATTAAGTGCAGAATCCTTTCCACAAGCAGTGGCCTTAGCTAATAATCAAAAAGATTTAGAAAAGGCAAAACAAAGAATTCAAAGTAGCTTAGATTATGTTTTTGATGATAGTAGTGTGTATGAAGTAGAAGACGCTGGCAGTCGAATAGAAGCAGCCATGGCATCAGCTACTACAATGAAAGTGTTACTTTTATCAATGTCTATCATTGTTTTTTTAGTAGGTGGAATTGGCATCATGAACGTTCTTTTTGTATCAGTTAAGGAAAGAACAAAAGAGATCGGTATATTAAAAGCAATAGGAACAACAAGAAAAGATATTTTATTCCTATTTTTACTAGAATCTATTGGAATTGGTATTTTTGGTGGATCTATAGGTGTCATTCTTAGTTTTGTCGCAATTCCAATTCTTGAAAAAAGTAACATTCCTACATTTGCTACATGGGAAGGAAAGGTAGTTGCCTTTTTATTTGCTGTATTAACAGCAACAATATTTGGCTTTTATCCTGCCTATAAAGCCTCTAAGTTAAAACCAATAGAAGCATTAACACAAGATTAGAAAGGAAGAATAAAATGAATAAAAAATTGATAGTAGTAGGATTGAGTAGTTTGATGATAATGACAGGTTGCCAAACAAAAAATAAGGAAGTTAAAGAACAAGAAACAAAGCAATCAACAGAAGAATTAGTTTATGAAGATATTCAAACAGAGTATGGGAAAGTATTAGATGTAAATGGTAATGAAGTATCATTAAAAATGGGAACTTTAAAAGAAGAAGAACAGCAAAAAGAATCTGATACAGGTGGCATGGATGCCGGTGTCATGACAGAAGCCGCTACTGCAGCTGAAGGAGCAGGTCTTGAAAGTCAGTTGGAGTACTCTGATAAAACAACAGAAATAAAGATTGATGCTGGTTTAGAAATAAGTAGTCAAGGGAAAGACGTAGGGATAAATGGAATTAAAAAAGGAAGTTTAGTAGCAATTGATAAGGATAAAAAGGGAAAAATTTTAAAAATTACATTATTAGATTAAAGAGGTAGGTAAAATGAAGAACGAAAAGATCGTTATATTGGAAAAAATAAATAAGTCTTTTACTATTGGAAGTGATAATTATCCTGTCCTAAAAGATATTTCATTTTCTTTGGACGAAGGAGACTACGTGGCTATATTGGGTGCCTCTGGATCGGGAAAATCAACATTAATGAATATTATTGGCTGTATGGATACATTGGATAGAGGTACTTACTTATTAGAGGAGAAACTAATTAATAGATGTAAAGATAAAGAATTGACTCAGATTAGAAATGAAAAAATTGGCTTTATTTTTCAAAATTATCATTTAATCCCACAGTATAACGTCCTTCAGAACATCATTTTACCTTTGTTAATTAGAGGAGATAGTAGAGCAGAGGCAACCAAAGAGGCTTTAAATATCATTGATTTGGTAGGACTGACTGATCGGATTAAACATAAGCCTAGTGAGTTATCAGGTGGTCAACAACAACGAGTTTCAATTGCTAGAGCTTTGATTACTAAGCCAAAATTACTTTTGGCTGATGAGCCGACAGGTGCATTGGATTCAAAAACAGGAGATGACATTTTATTTTTGTTTGATCAATTAAATAAAATGGGAAACACGATATTAATGATTACTCATGACGAACATGTTGCAAAACATGCTAACAGAATTTTAAGATTATCTGATGGTATACTAAAAGAAGATAGAGAAGAGGAGATATAATGGGACCGCAACTAATACTAATTATACTTGGAAGTATGTTAATAATTGTTGGAGGAATTAGAATGACAGCAAATAAATCTGATGATAATTTATTACAATTAATTTTATCAGGACAAGCATCAGGGATAGGCCAACTCATATCAGGTATAATTTGTTTGATAATTGTAGCAGTAATAGTTTGTTTCAATTAAAGAATTAAAAAATGATAGGCTACCTATCAGGATTAATGTCTATTTAAGAAAGGGGGGAGATAGTGAAAAAGAAAAAACCAGTAGATATCACAGATAGTATTAGTTTGCTAAAAGAATCACCACTTTTTCAGTTGTCATTGTCTTCAAGAGAGTTGTTTCATAGTAATTTTTTGTACTGGTTATTAACTAATTATAATGAGGAATCGACTGCTTTATTTGCTAGTTATATTAATACTAATAGTCCTCTTAAAATCGTATCAGTTTCAAGAGAAGAAAAAAACATTGATTTGACTGTTACTTTTAAGAATGAAAATAAAGAAGAAGTGAAATTGTATATTGAGAATAAAGTAAAAAGTATTCCTTATAAAGAGCAACTAGAAAAATATGTAGCTAAGTTAAAAGAGGGATCATTTTTATTATTAAGTTTATCCAAACCAAATCAAGAGATTCTCGAAGATATGAAGTGGTCAGTCATGGATTATCGAGAGTTATCCCAAAGATTGTCATCAATTAAAATGAATATGAAGAATAATTACCACCAATCATTGATGGAGGATTATATTGAATTTATTAGCTTACTTCAAGACTTGGCTGATAACATTACTAATCAAGAGTTTAGAGTGTATGATATTTACTCAGGTAATTCTGTTATGAATCAATTAAAGGAGATTAGGGTTGATGATCTTTTTATCAAACTAAAGCATCAGGAAATGGTCGATAAAATCAGGATTCAAGCAAATAAATCCATCGAACTGGGTAATCTTTCTAGTGATAAACTAGTCTTACAGCAAGCATATACTCGTGGAACAGGAATAACAGATACAAGGTACTGGATAAAAATAAGTGAAAAAAAACAGATAGGGTTTGCTGTCCAACTTCAAGAACTTAGTTTTAAGCTAATGATTGAGACAGTAGGATTTACTGCTGAAAAAATAACACAAGATCTTTTAAAAAATAATCTTTGGTTTGACTTTGGTTTATTGACTGAAGCAAAAATTAATGAGACAGATGTCATTTATCCTACAACAAAAAACAAATCGTTTAATCAATATGGTAAGTACCATTTGTATAAATCAATGAAAATAAAAAAGAATTGCTCTGTAGATGAGTTAGTATCTTTAGTGACTAGTTACTTAGTAAAGGCTCATAACAATAGAGAAAAAGTCCTAGAACTAGTTGATAGTTATTAATAACAAATACGATTAAATCTTAAATTTTCTTTCCATTTCTCTCCCAATTCAACACTCAGATACGGTACAATTAGAGAAAGAATAAGAAACGATTGAAGAGGTAATCTATGAAAAAAAATATCACTATTTCTGATGTAGCAAAGCAAGCAGAAGTCTCTAAAACAACGATTTCCAGATATTTAAATGGCCAGTTTGGTAGCATGTCAGCTGAGACGAAGGCTCGTATTGCGCAAGTTATTTCTGATTTGAACTATCGACCAAATCGTCAAGCTCAAGCGCTAAAATCAAAGCGAAGTTATTTGATTGGTGTCATAGTTTCAGATATTTCTAATATGTATTCATCACTTCTTTTAAAAGGAATTGGAGAGGTACTAGAGGCTGCGGGGTATCAAATGATTATTATGGACGCGGCTAATTCAGTAGAAAAAGAGCAAGATTTATTGCATAAACTAATTGATCAAAGTGTAGAGGGGATTATTTTACAACCGTCTTCAAGAGATGCTAGTCGATATGAGTTTATTCAATCTGAGAAAATCCCTTTACTTCTTGTTGATAGAGGGATTGAGCCACTTATTTATCCATTTGTAACAACGGATAATGAAGCGGCAACTAAAAAAATGCTGCCCTATATTCTAGAAAAAAAATACCAACGAGTAGTTGTTATTAGTGAACCACTGGCAGATATTTTAACAAGAGAGATCAGGTATCAATCAATTAAAGACATGATAGAGGCTGAAAACATTCATCTTGATTTATTGGAAGTAACTAGTGAGACTGATTTACAGATGGAAATTAATACGTGTTTAGCTTATCCTGAAAAGACTGTTCTATTTGCTTCAAATGGTAAGATGCTCATGGAAGTTTTAACGATATTAATCACGGGGAATATTTCTATTCCAGATGAAATAGGTGTTACAGGATTTGATGATTGGAATTTGTCAGCTCTTGTAGGTCCTGGAATTACTAGTATTGAGCAACAGACACAATACATTGGTAACGTGACAGGAGAACAATTGCTATCTTATTTAGATGATGAATCTAAAGAACAAGAAGTAAAAGTCGTTCCTGCGAAAATACAACTAAGAGATTCATTATGATGTGTGTTATTTAATAATAAAATTTAAAAGACTAACTCATTAAGAAACCGGTTTACTTAACGAGTTAGTCTTTTTTTGTGCTGTTCTTTTAAAAGGAAACGCTTGCTTTATTTAAGAAACCGGTTTACTATACGTTTATAGAAACCGGTTAACTAATTGAGAGGACAGTGAAAAAATGAAATCAATCGTATTAAATTTATTAGTTTTTAATCAAGAGTTTTTAGCAGGAAAGTCTCAAAAAGAGCTTGTAGAAAAGGCTGTTTTACTAGGATTTGACAAGATTGAAGTCAGAAGAGAGTATTTTAGAGACCTTAAAAGAGAAATTCCAGAGATTAAACAATTAGTTGATACTCATGGGATTGAGTTATTTTATAGTGTGCCAGAGGAAGTTTTTGTCAATGGGACTATTAATTCGAATTTAGTAGATTACCTTAAAGAAGCTAATGAAATGGGCGCACAACATATTAAATGGAATATTGGAGATTATGCTCATTTTAATGGAAATCTCGCAGAATTATCATCGTTAACTGAAATGGGTGTTAATGTGACTATTGAAAATGATCAAACCAACACATCAGGTAAAATCGAAGCTATTCACACCTTTATGAAAGCGGTATCGAATAAAGGATTAAAGATTGGTTATGTGTATGACTTAGGTAATTGGCGATTTGTTGGAGAAGATGAAGAAGTGGCAGCAGAGCAACTTAAACAATATGTGACTTACATTCACGTAAAAGACGTGGAATCAGTTGAGGGGCACCCCGCTGCTGCAGGTTTAGATAAGGGGGACATTAACTGGCGTCAAGTACTACAAGTTCTACCACAAGATGTACCAGTAGCTATTGAGTACCCAACTGAAAAAGACTCAGAAATTTTAGAAGCTAAAGAATTATTGGAGGAAGCCTAATCATGGAAAAACAAACAAAGATTGATCCAGAAACATTTGCTTATCATTTTCTTGATACGATAAAACGTCCAAATATGGGCACAGAAGAAATGGAAAAAGCAGCTAAAGAATCTCTAGCAGCTTACTTAACGGCTTACTATATTGCACAACGTTTTAACAATCTTGAAAATTCCTTTTTTAAGGAAGAACAACATAAAGAAGTATCAACATATCAAAAAATACTAAGTGAGTTAAATCAGTACTAACGAGGGGAGGATTTAGTGTGGCCAGTGCGATAACAGGTATTTTATTAGCGATTACCTTTGGAATATTTATTGTTTATGCCATGAAAGGAGGCAACTTAACTGTTGGTTTCTTCGTGATGGCAGTCTTATGGACGATTATTGGCATGGTGCCTTTTGATCAAGCCATAAAAGAGATTTTTACAGAACCAGTTTTAAATTACGGAAAAACAGCTTCCTACATTATCTTTGGTTCATGGTTTGGACGGGTCCTTGTTGATACGGGGATTGCGGGAAGTATCAGTCGACGAACTGAAAAAGTGGGTAAAAAAAGTCCAGTCATTGCAACAATCTTAATTGCTTTAGTTATTGCGTTAATCTTTACAAGTTCTTACGGAGTTGGTTCAGCTATTGCAGTTGGAGTTATTTTATTACCAATTATGTTTTCTATGGGTGTTCCTAAAAATATTGCTGTAACCGTTTTTACGATGTCGATTGGAGCAGCTATGTATGTAAACAACGTGTTATTCGTTCAGTTTCAAGTATTTTTCCCAGAAGTAGAGTGGGGTAGTCATTATCAACGATTTGGTTTTGTTGCGATGGGAATTCAGATGGCGATAGTGATTCTGTTTATTTTGTTCAACGCAAAAAAAATCAAAAATGGAAAAGCTATTATTATTGAAAGTGATGAAGAATCAGAGCAAGTAGAAGTGTCAAAATGGACTTACGTATTACCAGTCTTGCCTGTTTTACTAAGTATTTTTGCTAAATGGGACGCAATTCCTGCGTTACTCCTATCTATTATTATTGCCTTTTTGGCAACTGGCAATATGAAGAGTTACACACGGTTTGTAACGAAAATGAATGACACAGCCAAACACGCGATTAGTGATATCGCTGGCTTACTGATTATGCTATTTGTTTTAACGATGTTCCAATCAGCAGCTATTCATGCTATGTCAGGTTTTACAGAGATTTTCCAAACGATTTTACCAAGTAGCAAACTTGTTTTAGTAGTTATTGTAGCAATTCTAGCACCTTTATCTTATTTTAGAGGTCCATTAATGCTATACGGAGCTGGTGCCGCAACAGCAGCGATTTTTGTTGGGACAGGTATGTTTGATCAATACTTTTTATATGGATTACTCGTTGTGCCTTCAATGATGGGTGTGTCAGCTTGTATTACCCAGTCATGGAATTTATGGTCTGTTCAATATGCAGAGCTTGATACGAAGACGTTTCTTTTAACGGGCTTACCTTGGGCATGGGTAGCCACTGTCTTGAATTTATTTGCCGCTTACTTTTTACTATAAAATTTAATGGAGGAATTAACAATGAGTGAATTTTTAACAATCGGTGAACCAATCGCCCTTTTCGGGTCAGAAGAAGTGGATAAAAGTTTGAAAGATGCTAAGTTTTTCCAAAAATTTTTAGCAGGAGCTGAAGTCAATGTAGCAGTTGGAGTGTCGCGATATGGACATACGACAGAATACATTACAGCTCTTGGACAAGATCCTTTTGGCGCTTTTATTAAGGATCAACTAGTGGAGAATAATATTGGCACTAGATACATTGATGAGTCTGATCGTTACTGGACGGCCTTTCAGTTAAAAGACCGTGTAAGCAAAGGAGATCCGAGTATTCATTACTTTAGAAAAAATTCTGCTGCTTCTCATTTTAATCAAGAAATCTTGGATAAAATTGATTTTTCAGAAGTGAAGATGGCTCATCTATCTGGTATTTTTCCTGCCATCTCCTCAGTCGCTCTTAAAAGTTTTAGGCATTTTGTTAGTTTACTAGAAAAGAATCAAGTAAAAACAACTTTTGATCCAAATTTAAGACCTCAACTTTGGGAAAGCACTGAAGTGATGGTTGAAACTATTAATGAATTAGCCTCTCATGCTAATATTATTCTTCCTGGTATTAATGAAGGGGAAATTTTAATGGGAAGCCGTGACCCTGAAGCCATTTCTGACTTTTATTTGCAAAATGGTGCCAATACAGAGGCAGTGATTGTCAAACTTGGTGAAGAAGGTGCATTTGTTAAAGAACAAAATGGTAATACCTTTGTTGTACCTGGCTTTAACGTAGAGAAAGTAGTGGATACAGTAGGTGCAGGAGACGGATTTGCTGCTGGTGTGATTAGTGCTTTGATGGAAGGGTTAAGCTTAAAAGAGGCTGTTATTAGAGGAAATGCTACAGGTGCTTTAGCTGTGCAGACACCAGGAGATAATGATGGCTACCCAACTCCAGAAGAGTTAACGCAATTTTTAGAAGAAGAAAAGGTGTTTTAAATATGAAGTTACAAGTCGCAATTGATCGAGTCAGTTTGACAGAAGCCGTGGATTTAGCTAGTCAGCTAAATGGTCAGGTGGACATTATTGAAATGGGAACGTCTCTAAGTAAAGATTATGGAAATGAAGCCATTCGTCAACTTAAAGAAGTGCTACCAGATAGCCAATTATTAGCAGATATTAAAACCATTGATGAAGGTCAGTATGAATTCAAACAAGGATTTAAATATGGAGCAGACATCTTAACGGTCATGGGAGCAGCTTCTTTAGCAACGATTGAGTTATGTGAGAAGGTCACAAAAGAGATGAATCGAACTATGATGATAGATTTGCTAGAAGTGTGTGAGTCAAAAATAGAGGAACTCCAAGTGTTTGACTCAGCTATTTTTTGCTTACACAATTCAGTTGATAAAGAAGAAAAGTGGTCAGTCGTTGAAACAGTAGCAGCATTTAAGGAGGCGTATCCTCAAGTGAAGCGTTTAGCAATTGCAGGTGGGATTGATTTATCCCAAGCCCGTGAATTGAAAGAACAAGGCTTAATGGAAATTATCATTGTGGGATCAAGTATCACCAAAGCAGATGATCCAGTAAAAGAAGCAGAAAAGTTTATGGAGGTAATTGGGTAATGAAAACAATTAAGACAATTATGGATGAAATCAATACAGTGATGAATTTAGTAGAGGAACAACAATTAGAACAAGCGTTACCTTTTTTTGATAAAGCAAAACGTATTTTTATTACTGGAGCGGGACGCAGTGGTTTTCAAGCAAAAGGCTTTGCGATGCGCTTAATGCACATTGGCTACACAGATTTTGTGTTAGGAGAAACAATCACGCCATCCATTAAAGCTGGTGACACGTGGGTAGCAATTTCAGGCTCTGGTACGACAAAAGGAATTTTAATGGAAACTGAAATAGCTAAAACTAAAGGACTAAAAGTGGTTGTCCTAACAAGTGATGACACATCACCTCTTGCCAAACTAGCAGACCATGTAATTGTTGTGCCTGGAGCTACTAAAACAGGTGCTGGAGTTAAATCACAACAGCTATTGTCTTCCTTATTTGACCAAACTGTACATATTACATTAGATGCACTGACGTTGAAATTAGCAGAAAGAGATGAGACATCTAATCAAGACGCTTTAGCCAGTCATGTCAACGTGGAATAAGAATCGAGGAAACTAAATGAAACGAGTTGAGTTATTACAACAATTGCAACAAAATGCTTTAGTAGCTGTTGTTAGGAGCCAGACTGAGGACGAGGGGTTACTTGTGAGCGAGGCCTTAATCGAAAATGGGATTAAGGCGATTGAAGTCACACTGACAACACCAAATGCTTTAAGTATCATTAGTGAGCTACAAAAAAAGTACGAAGAAATCGAAGGTGTCATCATTGGTGCTGGGACTGTTTTAGATGTTAGTACTGCTTCAAATGCAATTTATCAAGGTGCTTCTTTTATTGTTAGTCCTGTATACGATCAGGCTATCTCTAAAGTGTGTAATCTGTATCAAATTCCTTATATCCCAGGTTGCATGAGTGTTTCAGAGATGAAAGAAGCCCTTGAGTCAGGTGTTGACGTGATTAAGTTATTCCCAAGTCACGTATATGATCCGGCCATTATCAAGTCAATTAAATCCCCATTACCCCAAATTACTCTGATGCCAAGTGGCGGGATAAATTTATCTAACTTCACTCAATGGTTAGAGTCAGGAGCTGCTATGATTAGTGTTGGCGGTGAGCTTACGAGGGATGTAGAGAGTGTAGAAAACATGTCTCAAGCTTATTTGGACAAGTTGGTAGCTTTTCGAGAAAAAGAATAAGAAAAGAGAACAGAAACGTATAAATCGTTTCTGTTCTTTTGGTTCTGAGGCTAAAAGCTATCAAACTAGCAAATAGATTGCAAGACTTTAGGTGTTTAAAATAGGTGATAGTTTTCATTGTAATAGTCTCATTATAAATAACGTGGAAGCGCTTTACAGATGTGTTTTTTTAGACTAGAATTTTTTTTAAGTTCTTAAAAAATAAAACATAAAAAGGGGAATTACCTATGAGTCAAGACAACGTCGTTTTAGCAAGAAATACAGAAAAAGCACCAGTGAGTGATGTTCAATCACAAACAGTTGCCTTTTCACATTATAATAATTTTTCAGCTCAATTACCTATCAATCCTGAAACAGGTAAACTTGTAGAGGGTGGTATCAAAGAGCAAACAGAACAATGTTTAAATAACGTTCAAACTATTGTTTCAAGCATTGATCATGATCTAACAGATATCATTAGATTATCTATTTTTGTGAAAGATATTAAAGTAATGGCTGTTGTAGACAGAGTAGTTAAGTCATTTTTCCCTACTTATTTACCAACACGTACAGTTGTAGCAGTGGCTGACTTGCCAATGAATGCAATGATCCAAGTTGAAGCCTTACTTTCTAATGGAGAAGGAACGATTCCAAACGCACCACAAGCAGGTGATTTAATTAAATTGACTAATGGAACAAGTGAGGCTCCAGTTGATGGTTTATCAACGCAAACAGTTGCTTTTTCACATTACAATAATATTAGTGCTCAATTACCAATTGATCCTAAAACAGGTCGCTTAGTTGTAGGTTGTGTTAAGGCACAAACTAGACAAGCTTTAAAAAATATTAAAACAATTTTAGAAAGCATTGATGTTCCTTTTGATGACATTGTTAAAACAACAGTATTCCTTAAGGATCTAAATGATGTTGAAGCTGTTAACAAAGTTTATGCAACTTTCTTCCCAGATTCTGGTATTGCAAGAGCTGTTAATTACTTACCAGCAAGAACAGTTGTTGAAGTAGCCGACTTACCAATGGGTGCCTCTGTACAAATCGAAGCTGTTGTGTCTCACGGTGACGGTACTCCACCACAAGCCATTGAAGATAGACACGGGCTAATTATTGAAGCAAACAATACTGAAAAAGCACCGATTGATAGCTTATCAACACAAACAGTTGCTTTCTCACACTACAATAATATCTCAGCTCAATTACCTGTTGATGTAGCAACAGGAGAAGTTGTATCTGGTGGCATTACAGAACAAACAACACAATGTTTATCACACATTCAAACAATCATTGAGAGCGTAGATCATTCTATGGCTGATATGGTTAAATTGAATGTTTACATGACTGATTTGTCAATGACAGAAGAGATGGATGCAGCTTATAAAGCATTCTTCCCAGAAGGTACTCCAGCTCGTCGTGTTGTAGGAGTTGCTAAATTACCAAAAGGTGCGTTAATTCAAATTGATGCGATTGCGGGAAATGCAGAAGGAACACCACCAATTAAATAAATAAGAATATAGAAAAGAAGCATGATAACCTCTAGAGGGTTACCATGCTTCTTTTAGTTCCTCTATTACTAAAGACTGCCTCGGCTAACAGTGAAAAAGGAATTTTGGTAGATAGAAAATGAACATGATACTTTAAGAGATTAGAAAAATAACTATATCAAGAGCAGATGGTGTGATTACTCATTTTTTAGCGATAGTTCAATCCAATATCGTGTATACTTAAGTAGATTAAAAAAATGAGAGAAAAAGTTATTAGAGGGTATCAAAATGAAAGTTAAAAAATACAAAAAGAAATCAAGTTACAATAAACAAATGATCAAGATTCTGTATCTCATGATGATTTCTCTAAGTGTATATTTCTTTTTTAAAACTTACCAGTATATTAGTAATGTACCAGAAGCAAATAATATCACTCAGGAAGAAATTTACGACTTAACTAGAATCGAAGAGTCTGATATTAAACTAGTCCGTGCATTGAAAAATGATGCGTTTGATTCATGGCTTTACGAGGCAAACGATGACAAAGTTAAAAAGTTAGAAGAGACTCAAGCAATTATTACAAGTATCACTGAAGGAAAAGTGAAGGTTTCAGCCATTGATTCTGTTATAGGTGATTTGAAAAAAGACGTAGATACAATTAGTGACTCTGATATTGAGGAATTATATGTCTTATATTACAAAAAAGTACTACCTAAACAATATGAGAAAGCAGATAAGTCTTTTAAGGAAATGACAGTAGACCAACCAGAAACAAAGTATGAGGAAATATTTGAATTACTGGATTTATTGAATAAAATATATAATCAAAAAGGAATGCAGTCAGTTACGAATGATCCTAATTTTAAACAATCTGTTAGTTTAATCGAAGAAATCAATAGTAATTTTAAAGAAGTCAATCAGATTAAATCATCCTATGCGAACTTTGATACGTTGAATGAACCAATAACAGAACCAACCACAAGACTTGGTGTGGAGCTAGATAGCTATGTCTTTGAAGTCAATCATTACATCGAATCAAAACGACTGGTTACTGAATTTAAAAATAGATATAGTGAATTGCAAAGGAATCTATCGACTAATAAAGAAATAATCAAAAATTCAGTAAAAACGCCTGATTTAGTGGGAATGACAATTGAAGAAGCGCAAAAAGAATTAAATAAAGCTAAACTCAATCTAGGTATTAGAGGTTACACCAATAAAAATTATAAGAATGGTGACCGAGTTCAGGAAAGTCAGAGAGAGATAGAGAATTGGGATAATGACAAACAAGATAAGATTATGCGCCAAGAACCTTCACCAACTGATTATGAATTTATAACCCATGGCTCTACGATTCAAGTAATTGTTGAAAACAAACCAATCAATAAACCAGAAGAATCAACAGAATCAAGTAGTAGCTCAATTTTTGAGTCTTCAATAAGTAGTTCAAGTTCAACAGAAGAAACCACTAGTACAACAAATAGTGATGTTAGTGAAAGATAGTGGAGAAAAGGAGTTAGCTAATGGGCATTAAGAAAAAAGTAAAAAAAAAATCGAAAGCTAAGAGACGCGGTCGCTTGATTTTGAATCTATTAGGCTTGGTAGGGCTGTTGATTGTCTTATTAGTGTCAATTGGTGGTTATCAGATTAGTAAACGATATAGTCCATACAGCTCTCTGCTTGAAATTCAAACAATTGATCAAAAAATTACTCAGTCTTTTATTATACTAGATAGAAACAATGAACCCTTAGATGCTAATACAGTGATTGTTAAGTTTGATCCTATTGAATATGAGCCTAAGTGGAATGTTAGTCAACTTTATATTGATACACTTTTAGCTGTTGAGGATAGTTCTTTCTATACAAGAAAAACCAATGGCTACTCCATAAAAGGGACAATTGGAGCTATCGTTTCCCAAGTTCAAAGTAAGCGAGGTAAAGACGTCGTTTCAAGAGGAGGATCAACGATTGAGCAACAGTTGGTTAAATTAATGGTGTTTGGAACAAATAATAAAAATTCAGTATCTGATAAAATTATTCAATTAATTGATGCCAGGAAACTAACTTTGAAGTATAGCCGAGATGACATTTTGAAGGCTTATTTAAATGAATTACGTTTAACGCCAAATACAGTCGGTTTGAAAGCTGCCTCAATTGAATTATTTGGTAATGATATGTCAGATATTAATTCAAAAGATCCTAAGCAAGTGGCTCAAGTAGCCTTTATGGCAGGACTTGGTCAGTCTCCATCAACCTATGTACAGGATTTTGAAAAGAGTGGTAAAGAGCGGACACGAACAGTTCTAGGGGTTATGAAGGATAACGAGTTAATTAGTGAAGACATCTATAAACAAGCTCTTGATGTGGTAAAAAGTGAAAAGGAAGAATTTGTTTTAAAAAGTTATACCCAACAAGGGACGCCAAGAGAGTATCAAGCCTACGTGGCAAAGGTTAAAGACGAGTTAAGTCAACTGAATTTACCTAAAAGTACGACTATTACAGTTAAAACATACGCTGAGGCGAACCAGTTAAAAGAGTTACATCATATTGCAACAGGTGTTTACCCTCAAGATGATCGTTTGCCAAATGGTTATTTAGAGCATAAAGAAAGCTTAACAGCGATTTCTGTGATTGATACGAAAACAGGACATATTATTGGCTTAGGGACAAATTCGGATAATCCCTTAATTCCATATACGGCAACGAGATCATCAGGTTCAACTATTAAGCCGTTATTAGATTATGCACCAGCTATTGAATATGCAGGAATGACTCCAAACACAATACAGAATGGAACATCTTTTTCAGTAGGTGATTGGAAAGTTAAAAATTACGGAGATGAAAATTATGGGAATGTCAAAGCATCTTATGCTTTGGGATTGTCTCTCAATACAGCTGCAGTTGAGGCTTTCCAGCTAACAAATGACCAACAAAAAAATAATATCATGGAACCACTGGGACTGCAGTCATATAATCCGAATGGTTCTAGCTTTAATCCAGAACAAGCCATTAATTATCCGACTAATGTGTTAGCTTTATCCTCAGCCTTTAGTGCTTTTGGAAATGATGGTGTCAGGGTCGAGCCAACAACAATTGAAAGTATTCAAACTGGTGATGTTCAAATTAAATTAGCAGAACCAGAAAGTAAGCGAGCGATGAGTTCTTCAACAGCTAAAACAATGGTTAGCATGCTAAAAGAAGCAACTGGTCCAAATGGTTCTGAGCCATATGCTGGACCGAAATACACTGGATTTAGTCAAGAAACTTATGTGATGAAATCAGGATTAAGTAATTTTGAAAGCTCTGTTCCAAATAGTCAAAATAAATCGCCAGATGCTTTACTTGCTATGGCTTCACCTGAAATATCAGTTGCTACATGGGTAGGTAGCCCATCTTATGTGGACGCAACCTTTGCACCAACGACTTTTCCTCATGATACAGCCAATCAAGGAAGAGTTTACTTAATGAACAGTACCTTCAAAGTCATGATGGCAGGACGAGATGCTACCAAGTTTACGTTTGGTGATGAGAGGCTAATTAGTGAGGGACAAACCAATCAGGTTATTCCAGAGTTAGAAGAGATAGTTGATGATAACCTAAACGATATTAGTATTAAAAATAAAGAAATAGACAAAAAAGATTCTGAAACATATGAGTCAATGGAAGAAGAGTACATAAAAACACTAAATAGACTTAATCAGACATATCAGGAGTAGGATTCATCTGCTTTTGTACATGTTTAACTGCCGAAAGAATTATCTGGGGGATAGCAACAACGTGTAGCAATTGAACGAGTGTTAATTACAAAGCCAACTTTACTTTTGGCTGATGAACCAACAGGCGCCCTAGATAGTAAAACAGGACAAGAAATTATTGATTTGTTTCATGAGTTAAATGAGTTGGAGTATACAATTATGGTGATTACTCATGATGAACAGGTAGCTCAACAAGCCAAACGGATTGTTCGATTATCTGATGGCGAGTTAGCTATTTAAGAAATATAGAAAAAGAAAAGAGGCTCTATAGAGGAGCTTCTTTTCTTTTTCTAATGAATAATATTCTCGTGTTCAATTAATGTTTTTACTAGCTGAGAATCTCCAGCAGGTACTTTGACTATTCTTTTGTTTGCTAAAATATCATTTAGGTAATTTGACATGTAGGTGTCATCATTCCAGTCTTTTTCATCTTGATGCCAATGAGATGGCATAGGATATACAGTAACAGTTCCATCAAAGTTACTCGAATAAAATATCTGTCCTTGAGCAGTATAATTTCCTGTGAGGAGTACTACATCACTTGGCCAATTAATATGTAACTCTTCTTTAGCATAATAAAGAGGTGTTCCTTTTTTGATAAAGCTAACGTTAAGTTTAAAATCATCTATATCAACTTGGTTAAAATAATCCTCGCCCATAACAGCCAACCATACTCTAGCATACTCAATCTCTTCATCAGAATAAGGCAGGAGTATCTCAGGCAGTTGCCGCTTGTTTTGGATAGTATTTAGTTTATTCGTTTTTAGGTATTCTTCAGCGATACTGGTATCTAGGTACTTCTCTGACATTAATACCCAATTAGAATTGCCAATACTGCCTGTTATTGGGCCATTAGCTTCTAATTGTCCTTGAGCGTTAACTCTAAATGTACCCAGATTATCTAATTGATTAACACCAACTTGAATGTATGCTAATTTATCTTTTTCATCAATGTAAACATCTAGTAGATAACGAGTTGGTGGCGGTGGTGTTAAATCTAAAATAGCCATCACCCAATTTTTTAGCTGCTCTTCTGTCAGATTGGTTTCTAAAGGTTTAGAATCTGTAGTCGTTGAGTCAGTAGACTGTTCTGTTGAACTCGATTTTGTAGCGATCCTAGTTTCTGGAGTATTTTTTGAAGACTGAGTTCCTAAGTATAGTAAAAAAAATAAGATACAAATTAGTAAGACGCCTACTATTATCCAATTTCTAATTCGTTTTCTTTTTTCTTCTTTTTCAAGTTCGAGTAGCATTTTTGTCAGCTCAAGTCTGACGTTAGGATCTGTTGCATGATTAATCTCTGTTCGCAATAAATCTTTGTTATTTCGATCATTTTTTAAGCTTCTTGTTAAGTTTTCTTTTGTCACGTCTAATTCTCCGATACCTGTTTTCTTTTCATTATATCAAAGATTTAATACAATTAAAGGTATCGTGACTTTTAAATTGTTATCATAAGATAATACATAGGTGATTTAGTTCTCTTATTTACCTTTAGTGATAACAATCCTATATAATGGAGATAAAATAAACAGTAGGAGTAAAGTGATGAAGATAAAAACTAGTTATTTTATAGTTGGCCTGTTGTTGGTACTGGTTGTAGAGAGTGTTATTCTATTTTCTCCAAATAATTTGTTGCAATACAAGAAACAAGAAACAATGAATCACAATCAAAGTAAAAAGGAGCAATTAGCTATTTTGAATCAGTATCCAAGTATTGCTACTGTTTTGGAGACTGAAAATTCAGCTTCTTTAATTCCAATCCCTGGGCTAAAAGCAACTAAAACTTTAAATGATAAAGGAAAGGTTTCTGTTTGTGATGCTATGACACCTCAAGGATTGACCCTTTCAGATGATTATTTATTGATATCTGCTTATTGTCATGATCATCTGCATCACTCAGTTATTTACATCTTAGACGGTCATAGTCATGAACTTTTAAGGACAGCTATTTTAATGGATACGTCCCACGCAGGAGGTTTAGGATTTGATGAGAATAAAAATAATGTGTGGGTCAGTACCACAGGTGGTGTGGCAGCAATCACCTTATCAGATATATTGACTTATGAGATAGAAGATAACCGACCAGTTCGTTATTATGATAATAATCTCCTACTCAATATTAATCGGTCTTCTGTTATGACTGTCTTTAATAACTTCTTAATTGTTGGTAATTTCAAAAAGCAAACAAATGGTAAGTTGACGCTGTATGCCATTGATCAAAGTGGCAAGTTGTCGAATTCACTTAGAATACCAACAGATGAGACTAATTCAGCTAATCCACTGTATTATACGTCAGAAACACTGTCTATTAATAAAATTCAAGGAATTGCTTTTTATCAAAATTATGTACTTTTATCTCAATCTTATGGCAAACAGAATTCGAAACTTTACATTTTTGATAAAGCCCAAAATAAAGGAAACTTAAAGATATCAGAAGCTACTTATACCATTGAATTCCCACCTTACTTAGAACAGATTACTGTGAAAGATGGCTATTTATATGCTGTTTTTGAAAGTGGTGCTAAAGCTTATCGTCATAAAACATCTGAGTTAGTTGATTATATTATCAGAATACCTTTTGATGAGTTGATTAAGCAAGAAGAACAACAGAAGTTATGATTTATCTTTTTGAGAGAATCTAGTAAGATAAATAAAAAGGTGAGTGGAGGAGATTAGGTATGAAGGGATTTAATCAGAAGAAATTAAGAACGAGCTTAAAAGCAGTTTTTGGTTTATTATTTTTGACTGTGATATTGTCAGGGTGTACAGATTTGTTAAATTGGGGAAAAGACTTTAAACAGGATTTTAAAGGACTAGATATGGTGATTCAAACTTATGACAACAACTCACAGTTGATTGACTCCATTAAAGGGAAATCTGTAAAAATTGAAAAAGATACAACATTTGACCGAAAAGACTCTGATGGTGAGACGAGAAAAGAATCTAAAGTATTATCCATTACGGTAGGTGGAGAGAATATGACACATGTAGGTTCTTCGTTAATTGCTTATGAAGAAGGAATGACCAATGTCTTTGAAGAGTATGCAAAAACTGTAACGATTGATAATCAAAATAAGTCAGTTCCTATGCTAAATAGTATGGTGAATGAGTTTAAAAATGACTTTACTGGTAAATCAAAGACCATTTTAATTAGAAGTCAAAATGGATCACCTTTAGCGACCTTTACTGGAGACAATATCCGTTTGTCTGATACAGAAGTGCCTTCATCAACTAACTTTTTAGTTGATGGAAAACGTTTATTTGTTTACCGTTGTGATTACACAGTTTATGATAATAAGCTGTTACTAAATCAATAAGAGGAACTCAAGAGATAAGCCCTTAGCTTGCCTCTTGAGTTTTTTTATGAGTATCAAGTTATTTATCTTTTAAAAAAGAGTGTTACAATAGGGCGAAAGAGGGGTGTTTGTAGTGATTGATTTATTTATTATGATGATGGAGCGAGTAGGTTTGATTATTTTATTAGCCTATTTACTTGTAAATGTGACTTATTTTAAGAAGCTATTGTATGAGCGTGAGTTGTTTCAATCCAAAGTGAAACTTATTTTGTTTTTTGGTGTATTTGCTATTATTTCTAATTTAACAGGAATTGAAATTTCTGGGGATAAAATTATTTTAAGTAATGTATTGACCCATATTTCAAATGAAGCAGCGATTGCTAATACAAGGACGTTAGCAATCAGTGTGTCTGGTTTAGTAGGTGGACCTGTTGTAGGGACTGTGGTGGGCCTAATTGCAGGGGTTCATCGAGCCTTTCAAGGAACAGGGACAACCGGCCTATTTTATATTCCGTCATCCATCATTATTGGGATTTTATCTGGTTATTTTGGCGGGTTACTATCTAAGCAACAATTATTTCCTAATCCTTTGAAGTCAGGATTGGTGAGTGCCTTAATGGAGCTTATTCAAATGATTTTTGTTTTGTTATTTACAGGGAGCTTAGCTGAAGGTGTGGAGTTAGTCAAACTTATTTCAGTACCAATGATTTTACTTAATAGTGTGGGTACTTTTATTTTTATGTCCATTTTAAATAGCACAATCAATCAAGTAGAGGAAGCAAAAGCAATTCAAACCCATGATGTACTTGAACTTGCGGCCAAAACTCTACCTTATTTTAGGGAAGGGTTAAAGCCTGATACAAGTCGAAGTGTCGCCAAAATTATTCAGCATTATACCAAAGTAAGTGCTGTAAGTATTACAGACAAACATAAGATATTAGCCCATGTAGGAGCCGGAAGCGACCATCATATTCCAGAAAAAGATGTGATTACTGAATTATCTAAAGAGGTTCTTCATTCAGGAGAGATGGCCGTTGCGTATCATAAGGAAGAAGTTGGTTGTACTGAGGAGAGTTGTCCTCTATCAGCTGCTATTGTGATTCCTTTAAGAAGTCAAGGCAATGTCGCAGGGACTTTGAAGTTATATTTTACTGATTCTAGACATTTAACAGAGTTAATGAAGTCTTTAGCTGAAGGATTAGGCACGATTTTTTCTTCTCAAATTGAACTTGGAGAAGCTGAAGAGCAGACTCAGTTGTTAAAAGATGCGGAGATTAAATCTTTACAATCTCAAGTGAACCCACACTTTTTCTTCAATGCGATTAATACTATTTCTGCTTTGATGAGACGAGATAGTGAGAAAGCAAGAGAACTGTTACTACAACTAAGTCAGTATTTTAGAAGTAACTTAATAGGAGCGGCAGAAACCTTGATTCCCTTGGAACAAGAGTTAGCCCAAGTAGATGCGTATCTCAACCTTGAGCAAACCCGTTTTCCAGATAAGTATCAAGTAAGGTTTCAAATAGAGGAAGAGACGCGTCAGATGAAAATTCCACCGTTTTCACTCCAAATTTTGATTGAGAATGCGATTAAGCATGCCTTTGATAAAAGGCGAAATGATAATCAAATTAAGGTGACAATCAGAACTCGTGATAATAGATTGGAAATTGAAGTCGTGGACAATGGAACAGGGATTACAGATGAGCGAATCTTACAGATTGGTCAAGGCGTGCTAACTTCTGAAGTAGGGTCTGGTACTGCTTTATATAATCTAGTGAGACGAATTAATAATTTATTTGGTGAAGAAGGAAGCCTTACTATTTCCTCTTTATCAGAGGGTGGTAGTCGCTTCTTGATTCAACTACCTGTTATGAGAGAGGAGACGTTGTAATGCACGTATTAATTGTAGATGATGAACCCTTAGCAAGAGAGGAGTTGGCTTATTTAGTGACGCAGCACTCAGGTGTCACTAGTATTGCCACGGCAGAGTCAGTAGATGAGGCTATGTCGCAAATGATGGATGACAAACCAGATATTATTTTTCTTGATATTCAGCTAATGGGAGAAACTGGTTTTGATTTAGCTAAACGACTAGTCACCTTGAAAAAAGCACCATATTTAATATTTGCTACAGCCTTTGATTCGTATGGGGTGAAAGCTTTTGAAGTTAATGCTAGGGATTATATACTAAAACCTTTTGAGGAAAAGAAAATCTTACAAGCCTTAGATAAAGCCATGGAGGCGTTAAAAGGAACGGCTAATCCTCAAGTTGAAGAAGAGAGAGCTGTTCTTGATACAATACCTGTTTATATGGAGGATCGAATTTATTTAATCGATCCGGAGGAAATATATGGTATTTCTGTGGAAGGTCGTGTACTGACAATTATGACAAAAGACCACCAGTATGAAATGACTGGGACTTTAAATAGTTTGAAAAGTAAATTACCGAATCAGCTTTTTTTACAGACCCATCGAAGCTACATGATAAATTTAACTAAAATCAAGGAGATTCAACCTTGGTTTAATAACACATTACAAGTGACTTTACTCAATCAAGTAAAGGTGCCAATTAGTCGTTCTTACATTAAGGTGTTTAAAGAAAAAATTGGTCTTGATTAGTTATCCGTTAGTGATGTTCTCTATATTGTAAGTGGTGTCATGATTTATGCAACTCATGTCAAAATCACTCAAACTGTCTAAAATGAGTTGTATACTAAGCTCATCAAAAACAAGTAGGAGTGACAAAAATGGAAAAGAAAAAAGTGTATGGTTTTTTGGAACAGGCTTTCATTTATGCCTTAATCTTATTAATAGCTAATGGGATTGCTAGTATCTCCCCAATCCCACTACCTCCCTCATTAATCGGTATGGTGCTTTTATTTTTAGCATTATGTTTAAATATCATTAAATTAGAGCAAGTAGAAGGATTAGGAAATAACTTATCAAAAATCATTTCATTTTTATTTGTTCCATCAGGCATTTCTTTAATTACCTCTTTAGATATTATGGCGAAGTACGGTGTTCAAATCATGAGTTTAATCTTTATTGGTATTCTCGTTTTATTTGTAACGATTGGTTATTCAAGCACACTGCTTTTAAAAGTGAGAGAGTCATTTAAAAGTGGTAAGGGCGTTGAAGCTAAGACACGAGTAGAATCAGTGAAAGAGGTGCTTTAAGATGACACCATATGTTGGAATTATGATTACATTAGTAGCTTTTGGAATCGGAGCGATTTTGTTTAAATGGAGCAAAGGCTTCTTCTTATTTACGCCACTTTTTGTGGGAATGGTTTTAGGTATTGTGATTTTACAAGTCACAGGAATTAGTTATGAAGAGTACAACGAAGGCGGAAAAGTAATCAGTTTCTTCTTAGATCCTGCTACAGTAGCATTTGCTATTCCTCTTTATAAGAAAAGAGATGTCTTAAAAAAATACGCTTTAGAAATTATGCTATCTTTAACAATCGGAACATCTGTAGCACTTTTTGTGATTATTGCTGTTGGGAAAATCATGAATGTCCACAATGACATTACCCTAGCTATCTTACCTCAGGCGGCAACAACAGCCATTGCGGTACCTGTGTCTAAATCAATTGGTGGATTAACAAGCATTACCGCTTTTGCCGTTATTTTTACAGCAGTTTTGATCTACGCTCTAGGTGGTAACTTGATTAAGTTCTTCGGCATTAAACATCCCATTTCAAGAGGGTTAGCTCTTGGGGCTTCAGGACATGCTTTAGGTGTTTCTGTTGGGTTAGAGTTAGGTGAAACTGAGGCAGCTATGGCGAGTCTATCTGTTGTGGTAGTTGGTCTAGTTACTGTGATTTTAGTTCCAATATTTGCTACATTAATTAATATATAATCAAAAAGAGTAAGACTTAAGCAATCAGGCTTTTGGCTTACTTTTTTTCTTTTTTCTTAAAATAGACAGATGTACTTAAAAAAGGGGATTTAATGATATACAATAAGGGGAGTACAGTTTATTTTTTAGGAGGAACAAGTATGAAAAAGATGATTATGAAAGTAGTGACTATTGGTTTTCTTATGACAGTTCTTGCTTCTTGCGGTAAAAATGATGCTTACGAGCAGTCTATGCGTAAAACAAAAGAAGCTATTATAGAAAAGAAATTTGAACAAGCAGAAGGTTTTGTTGAGATGGCTTTAGAAAGTCGTCCTAAAGAAGAAGAGGCAAAAGCCTACCAAAAACAAATTGAACTCTATAATGAAGCTCTTACTTTTATGGAAAAAGAGGACACTCATAATGCGATTGTAAAACTAGATAAACTAATTAGCATTGAAAAAGGATCAGATAAAATAGTAGGCTATGCAAAAGAGGATAAGGCGCGTTTAAGTACCCAAACAGAAACAGCTCAAACAGATAGTTCCTCAGAAGAGGTGCCAGAAAAAAATCTGTGGACGACAGAAAAGGCTAATTCGCTAAAAACATTTATGGCTAATTTTTCAAAGACTATGGATCAACAATATCAAGAGTACAATCAAGTTCAGTCAGTGGATTTATACGGTTTACCTTTACCAGCAGCTGTCCTAGATGGTAGTTGGGAAATGGCTGTTAACGAGCAACCAGTTGACATTGAGTGGTCAACAACAGGAGAAGGTCGTGCTCCTTTACAATTAGTAGCAGTCTACTCAGATGCCGACACGCAACCTTATTTACAGAAACATGTGTATTTCTTTGTCTTAGAAAAAGGAGTGCCTAAAGTCTATGTGACACAACAAAATCAAGGAAATGAGAATAACTATCTTTACTTCAAAGAATCTCAAAATGGTGAGTTAAATCAAGGATTTAGCCAACTTGTTAAAGAGTAAAAAGGAGAATAAATGAGATAAAGCTATCATTTCTGTTTGTTGGTTTATGTTAAACTAAAAGTATTATTTATGAACATTTAAGAAAGAATAGGTGATTAATATGATTGATTTAGCAGCAAAATTCGACAAAGAGGGAATTCCTTTTGAACTATACGAACATCGAAGCATTTATACTAATGAAGATGCTCTTGTGATTAAAGCAGAGCAACAATTTTCTGGGACAGAAACAAAGAGCTTGTTTCTAAAGGATAAAAAAGGAAATAATTATATTTTCTTAACGTTTACTACGAAACGAAGTGATTTTAAGGCATTGAGTCAGTTAGTTGGAGCAAAATTATCAGTTGTTTCACCTGAAAAAATGGAAGAGAAAACAGGTCAAAAACCAGGAGCAGTGTCACCTTTTGGCTACGAGGAAAAGGTACCAGTAATTATTGATCAAGAGTTATTAGCTCATGAAAAACTTGTTTTTGCTCCAGGCAGGCCAGATCGAACTATGGTAGTAAAAGTAGCAGATTTAGACCGCATTATTGAGGTGCTAAATCTAGAAACGTTTGATTTTTCAGAAGCTTAAAAAGAGTACCAAGGATGTAGTGACCCCTAAAAGTCTAACTTTTAGGGGTCACTTCAGGATTATTTCCTTGGTACTCTTTTTTTTAATAGCAAACATCACAGGGTTCTAAACCTCTAGATAAAGCGTCATCTAAGGAGGTTTCGCTAAAATTACCTCTACCATGAGCTTTAGCATGATATTTTTTTCCAGTTGGTGTTACAAAAACTGATGCAGTATTAGTGTCAGGATTTGCCTCAACGGCTTCTTTTGATGAAGATTGTGTTGATGTAGCCACGCTTGTTTCAAATTGGCTAGAGCCATCAGCGTAATTAAGAGAGACTCCATCTTGCACATTAAAAATATAAACATTGAACTGAATCCCATCACTGTTAATGGATTGAGCCTCCATTTGAACGCCACGAGCCAGTAAGTCATCATCTTTAAAGACAGGTGTTACACGATACCTAGCATAGTTATCTGGACTTTGTTCTAGGTAATACTTAACGTCCATTTCATGACGAAGCATTTCAGGGCTATTTAGTTGGCGAGTACCAGTAATAAGGTTTTTCCAATTGGCGTTCTCACCAGCAAGGGCAAAACCAATTAAGTGAGAGCGATTAAATAAATAACCACCTTCAATTTTTTTGTTTTTCCAACCAGTTGGCGTGACAGAAGAGATGCTTTCTCTTTCACCAGTTGGCATTAGACTTTGATTTAGCATGGCATTTGCTGCTGTAGCTCGGTTTAACTCGTCTAAATCACCGTAATTTTCCCAAGCACCATTATCTAAAGATAATTCTTCTTGTGTGAAAGATGGAATACCTTCGTTCACATCTATGGTTTGTGTCCCTTCGTAAGTCAGATTAGCTAAATCAGTAAGGGAAGTAGTTGTAGAGGTTTCTTTGCTTGATGACGTTTGTTCTTTTGTTATTACTGTTTCAGATGAGCTTGTTTCTTGTGTTGCCGATTGGACTTCCTTTTTTTCAGAAGCCCCACAACTTGTCAGCCCCAGTAGAGAGGTACTTAAAAGGAGTGTTAAGCTTAATTTTTTGATGATATGTTTCAATGAAATTCCTCCAAAATAAAATAGTCAGTCTGATTATTATAACATTTAAATAACGAAAATAGTTAATGAAGCTAAAAGATACAATTGACTTTTCAAGACCTAGAAAGTAAAATTAACCACGAGGATGAAAGGGGATGTGAATTTGAGATTTATTGGATCAAAATCAAGTCTACTAACACATATTGATACATTATTAAAGAGTCGGACAACTGGGAAAGAAACCACCTTTTTGGATCTATTTGCTGGGACAAATACTGTGGGCAACTATTTCAAAAAGGATTACACAGTTTATTCCAATGACTTACTTTATTTTAGTTATATAAATGCCAAAGCAATTATTGAAAATAATGGCAACCTAGAATTTAAACAATTAAAAAACAAACAAATTGACTCACCACTAGATTTTTTACAAGAACAAGCTGATGTATACAGTCAAAAAAGTGAAGTTGGGTATTATGAAGCGAGCTACACACCAACTGGTGGAGCGATGTATCTTACAGTAGAAAATGGGAAGCGAATTGATTTTATTAGAGATCAGATTGATGAATGGCAAAAAGAAGGCTTACTGACTGAAACAGAGTATTGCTACTTGGTATCAGTTTTGATTGAAGCTATTCCTTATGTGAGTAATATTACAGGAACTTATGGGGCTTTTTTGAAGCATTGGGATAAGAGAGCTTTGAATCAGTTAGATTTAGTACCTCTTGAAGTTTATGACAATGAGCGAGAAAACAAAGCCTTTAATCAAAACGCCAATGACTTAATCAAGAATATAACAGTGGATATTGCTTATATTGATACACCATATAATAATCGTCAGTATGCGTCTAATTATCATTTATTAGAGAATGTTGCTAAAAACGATAAACCAGAACTCTCAGGAAAAACAAAAATATTTGATTGGTCGCCTATTCGTAGTGATTATGCCATGAAGAAAAAAGCCATTGAGGCTATGACTGATTTGATTGAGACGATTGATGCCACTCATATTGTATTAAGTTACAACAACGAAGGGATTATTCCTGAGGAAGACTTGATTGAGCTGATGAGGCAACAAGATATCAATCAAAAAGTCATTGTGGAAAAAATTCCTTACCGCAAATACAAATCAAAAAAAGCATCAGCAAGTTATGATTTGTATGAATTGTTACTCTATATTCAGAAAAAAGAAACAACTTCTCTTGAAGACGTGGCAGTTGTACCAAAACAAGTCGAGGCACCTAAAAAATGGGCTAGCCAAAAGCATCAATACATTAAAAGTCCCTTGAACTATGTTGGTGGTAAATACAAACTATTAAAACAAATTATTCCCTTATTTCCAAAAGAGATTGATTTATTTGTGGATTTATTTAGTGGTGGGGCTAATGTAGGGATTAATGTAGAAGCTGGTCGATATGTATTTAATGACATGAACGATAAAATCAATGAGATGTTTCGTTTTTTTGCCACACAAGATGAAGACGAATTAGTGGAGAAAATCAACCAACGAATCGCTGAGTATGAGTTAAGTAAAACCAACGAAGCAGGTTATCTAGCTTTTAGAAAGCAGTACAATAACAAACCAAATCCATTAGATTTATATGTATTAGTATCTTACAGTTACAATTATCAATTTCGCTTTAATAATTCCATGGTATTTAACAATCCCTTTGGTCGGAATCGGAGTCGTTTTAGTGAAAACATGGAAAAAAACTTACGTCTATTTGTTAGAAAACTACAAACCATTGAGGCTACTTTTACAGATAATTTATTTACAGAAGTTGATTTGTCAGGACTAACATCTCGGGATTTTGTTTATTTGGATCCACCTTATTTAATTACAACTGGTAATTACAATGATGGTAATCGTGGCTTTTTAAATTGGGGAGAGACACAAGAAAAGCAAATGTATGAGTTACTGGAAAGCTTAACTGAAAAAGGCATTCCCTTTGCTTTGAGCAATGTTTTGGAGCATAAAGGAAAAAGTCATGAGTTGTTAAAAGAGTTTGTTGCCTCCCATGACCTACATGTAACGTACTTAGATCATCATTACAATAATGCTTCATACAACTCAAAAGGAAGTGGCAGTATTGAAGTCTTAGTAACCAATTACAATCCTGAAGATGGAACATTAATTAACTAAAAAAGAAGCTATCACTTACAATTTTGTAACTAATCTGTAAGTTCTATCTATGGTGTTGACCCTTCACTTTATTTTATGATGTATTTCAACTAATGAAAAAAACTATTAACAAGCTTTTTATCAAGATTGAAGTTGCTGTATCAAATAAAGAGTGCTTCTGACAATAATGAATCAAGCGATATGTTAACTGCTTGTTTGTGGTTCAATTTTCATAAAGCCAGACTAATTGATAAAGACATAGGAGAAGAAAAATGAAAAATATAGCAGTTTATATCATTTTATTTAGTATCGTGTTAATGGGTGTTAGTGGTTTTTTGTTTTTATTTATGAATAAGTGGCAATTAGCAGAGGTAATTTGCTTTGTGATTGGTTTATTTTTGTTAATTAATGCAGAAAAAATAGAAAATCTAATTTCTAGAAAATAAGTTTTTATTTTTTGGTTTTAGTATGAGGCTGTTGTAAAGCTTTAATTTGAAAAGAAGCTATCCTGTATAATCTATACTTAATGCAGACTGAAAAGATAATGAGAGAGCTTTTTTACGTAACTAGATATCTAAAGTTAACCCCTCCGTACCGATTACTAGATACGGAGGGGTTAACTTTGATTTTGATACAAGTTTTAGCCATTATTTTGTCTGTCCACATCACTTGATGTAGAACTGTCGATTTGAAACTTTTGAGGTGTTTTAACGTTAAATATGGTTATAACGTGTTTAAATAATTAAACAAACCATTGATAGTGGAATCTGTTAAGCCGATCTCTTTTCCGTCTAATATAGCTTTAACAATAATATAATGATCTGGGAATACAGATACCTCTAAAAATTGACCTTGTAAAAACTCTTCGTAGTTATCGAAAATTTTAACTTCTGGATTAGCTTCTTGTGCGGTTTTATAAGTAATTTCTAACATGTTATCAAATCCTTTTCATTTTATTTGTTAACTTTATTAAACCACTTATTATAAGTAATTAAAATAGATTTTAAGTTTTAATATAATATATTTTTAGATTATGATCCTATGGAAAAAAAGATTTAATTGTAGTGACAGACGGAAATCTTTATACGTACTTTATCACGAAGATATTAAAAAAAGCCAAAGATATAAAATTCTTTGGCTTTTTGCTATTCTTTGAATTATATGATTATTCCCAACTAATTTCTTCATTTGTCATATAACTAGGAATCTCTTCTAAAGAGAGGTCACCAGTCTGGACTTTATGAGCACCAATTAGCAATTGTTCTACGTTTAAAGCAGCTCCTTTTGAAGAGGTACGATTATAAGTAGATGTTAATTGTTCATGGAATTGTCCAGTGAATTTACCTGAAATCCATAAGAAGTAAAATTGATCAGGCTGAATGTTCTCATCAAAATGATTCCACCATTCAATTGGGTTACGAACAGTGTCTCGTAATTGATTATCTTCAATATATCTTACCATTTCATCTTCTTGGCTAATGGATTTACTATAGCCGTTTTCATACGCCTTTGTATCAATAATGACGCCAAAGTTTTCGGTAAAGATCACCCCATCAGGTTTTCTGCCACCACCTAATAGGACTGAGTTAAAACCATACACATGCTTAAATAAATCAGCTGTCACCATTTCAAAGTCTCGATTTCGTTTGCCGTCAAAAGCAATCTCCAAGAGTTCGATGTATTTCATTGGTAAGCCGGTTTTCTTCATGTAGGTTGCTTTTAGTCTATCCATTTCAGTATGTTTCAACTCTTTTGTTAAGTTGAGAGCTGGAATGGAGAAGTCTACTAATTTATCTTTTAAAATGACTTGATTGCCTGAGCGTTCAATCCGAATACCGAATTGAGTAAGACCTATTAAGTCATTTTCGATGATGGCCGAATCATCATGAAAGCCGAGTTGTTTCATTTTATCTAGTAATTGAGCAAAAGAGGTTGTTTCTTCTAGTAGTTTGAGTAAATAACTGCGACGAGAACGAACGTAGTTACGATTATCTCCATCGACTGCTAAAAATTCCCATGTTAAAAACTTATCGATTCGCGCATTTTTAGAGCTACCATGGGTTTGTTTAATCGCGTGACTTCCTCGAGCAGTGATCTTAAACTCTTGAAAACCTGCCTTTATACCGTGACGCGTAGCAACTTTCGTACTTTCTTTAGTCACAAAACCAACTTTTGTTAGCCAAGAAGCAATCATGCGAGCGTACTTGTCACTAGTTCCTTCGATATCGGTTTTTATTTTTTTCTGCTCTTCTATAGTTCCTGTTTTAAACCAATCAAGCATGAGTTCTTCATCATAAGAAGTAAAGCCTTTTTCACCTGAAAAACCTAATTGATTCCCAATATAAAACTTAGTCACTGGCTTAGTTGCTGAGTTTAGTAGACTTAATATTTGAGTCGCAGGTGGATAAGAGAGTAAGGCTTTTCTAAGGATGGCTAGCTCTTCTTCTGAGTTATCTGGAGATATTGAAAATTCTTTCCCCAGTGATGTTAGTGAGCAGACATCAGTTTCTCTATTATGTTGAACAAAATTAAGACTTAAGGCCCAACGTAAATATCCGTCAGAAGTCCAGTTGTCAGTCCATTTCTTGCCAGTTGTTTGAGCTGATTGAGGCAAAATGGTTATTTGAATTAAGCTATCAGCAACAGCTTCACTACGTTTTTTAGGAGACTTCCCTGTGATGTCTTTAGAGGTACCAACAAGCTCTAAATAGGTAAAGGCTTCACAGTTTTTCTGGAGCTTATTTAGTAAATGAGTGGCAATATCATCAAAAGGAATGTATTGTTTCACCAGGTCATTTTTCACGTGTTGATAATGAGTAGAAGTGGCATCAAAGAGTTGAACCACTAGTTTTAATTTAGAAAAATCAGAAGGGTTTTGAACCCAGCCATATGTACGAGAGATCATTTTTTTGCCTCCTATTATCATTCAAGTCCTACTTTCATTATATCGAAGATGAGAGCAAAAATGAATCTATAAAAAATGTGTGAAATTTACTCAAAGATTCGTTTTTGTTCCGTTTTATACAATTAAATAAAGCGTTTACATGTTATTCTTAAATTGAAAACAGAAAGGATGACATACAAGATGAAAATTAAAGCAGCCGTGGTTTCACAAGAGGGTAAAGAGTATGATATTCAAACCGTTAACTTAGCAGAGCCAAAAGAGTCAGATGTTCTAGTTCGTATTGTTGCTTCGGGAATTTGTCGTTCAGATTATGCTGAACGTAATGGTAACTCAGTTCCGTTTCCTAATGTTTTGGGTCATGAAGGAGCAGGGATTGTCGAAAAAGTTGGACCAAATGTCAAAGATCTTCAACCAGGTGATCACGTGTTGCTATCTTATGGCTATTGTGAAGAGTGTAAAAAATGTCATGAAGGACACCCGTCTTCTTGTTATTCTTGGTTAAATATTAATAACTCAGGGGTTAATACCCGTGGTGAGCATGTGTTTACTGATGAAGGAGGTAATAGTATTAATAACTTCTTTAACCAGTCATCATTTGCAACTCATAGTTTAGTAGATCAATCAAATATTGTTAAAGTCTCTAAAGACGTGGATTTACGCTTACTGGGTCCTTTAGGCTGTGGACTTGGAACTGGATCAGGTGCTGTGTTAGAAGTCTTGCGACCAAAAGCAGGGGAAAGTATTGCGGTATTTGGGACTGGTGCTGTTGGTTTTGCAGCTTTAATGGCAGCAAAAATTGTTGGGTGTAAAACGATTATTGCTTTAGATATTAATGAAGAACGTCTATCAATTGCTAAAGATTTGGGAGCAACTCATGTTATTAATAGTGGGGTTAATCCTGAGACGGTTGTGGATCAAGTAATGGCTATTACTAATGGTGTGGGAGTAGATTATGCCATTGATACATCTGGTGTAATGCCTGTTATGAAACAAGCCTTAGCGATTGTTGGAAATGGTGGAACTTTTGTCCCTCTTGCCGTAACCAAAAAAGACTTTGAAGTGAATACTTTCTTTGATTTAGTATTTGGTAATAAAAAAATAGTAGGTTGCTTAATTGGAGACACGATTCCTAAGTATCACTTACCACGTTTAATTGATTTTTATTTACAAGGTCAGTTTCCATTTGATCAATTTATTAAGTTCTATGATTTTGAAGAGATTAACGAAGCAGAGGCTGATTTAATTTCTGGAAAAACCCTTAAATCAGTTTTAGTGATGGATAAAACGTACCAACCACCAAAATAAGTAATGTAAATTGAGAGGAGCTTTTAACATGGAAATTAGTCAATTAGTAGATAAGGGAAGAGTCGCAATGGAAGAGGTAAAAGCCTATGACCAGTCTCAGGTAGATAGCTTATTAGAAGCTATGTCATCGATTATTCTAGCTCACGATGAAGAATTAGCTAAGATGGCTGTTGAAGAAACAGGTCTAGGACGTGTGGATCATAAAGTCATGAAAAATCAAAACATGGCGAATAATATTTACAATAGTTTAAAAGGTAAAAAATCTGTTGGAGTTATTGATGTCAATGAAGAAACAGGAATAACTAAAATTGCGCATCCTGTGGGCGTTGTAGGAGCTGTATCACCAACAACAAATCCAACGATTACTCCAATGGGAAATAGTTTAATGGCTTTAAAAGGAAAAAATGCTGTGATTATATCACCTCACCCAAGATCCCTAAAGACAACCCATCGCACGATTGAGTTATTGCGTGAAGCTATAGGCAACTTAGGAGCACCGAAAGATTTGATTCAAATGATTGAAGAGCCATCGATTGAAAAATCTCAAGAGTTAATGAGAAGTGTCGATGTCATTGTGGCAACTGGTGGCCCCGGCATGGTTAAAGCGGCTTACTCTAGTGGAAAACCAGCATTTGGTGTAGGTCCTGGTAACGTGCCGTTAATTCTCGATGAAGATTTTGACGTTCCGTTAGCTGCTCAGTTAGCTGTGATTGGACGTTCATTTGATAACGGAATTGTGTGTGCGTGTACGCAGTCGCTTATCTATCCTGAAGTAAAAGAAGCAGAAGTGATTCAAGAGTTAGAAAAAAATGGTGCTTATGTAGTAACAGATGAAGCTGAAGTGGCTAAATTTAGAGAGATTATTTTTAAAAATGGTGTCTCTAATCCAGATACAGTAGGAAAAGACCCACAAGTGATTGCTGATATGATTGGCGTGACTTTACCAGAAAATACGCAAATCATCGTCTTAAAAACAACAAAAAGTGGGAAAGATGAGTTGTTGTCTAAAGAAAAAATGAACCCAGTCATGAGTTTAATTCCCTACAAGACTTTCTCAGAAGCTCTTGATATTGCAGAGGCTAATTTAAAAATTGAAGGACAAGGTCACTCAGCTGGCTTATTATCTCATACAAAAGAACATGGTGTTGAAGCAGGATTACGCCTTCCTGTGAGTCGTGTTGTTGTCAATCAACCAACTATTGATGCAGGAGGAAGTCCGAATAACGGGTTAACACCTACTGTTTCTCTAGGGTGTGGTTCTTGGGGAAATAACAGTATCTCTGAAAACTTATCATTTACACACTTATTAAATATTTCAAGAGTAGCCAATTTTGTTGAATAAGAACTAAAAAAGTGACAGATGTGTCATTGCCAATAAGAGACTGAGATGTAAGGAAGTATTTATGTCGAAGTCTCTTTTCTATTAGAAAGAGGTGTCAGGTGTTGAAAAAATTAGAAGAGTTGTTGGAGACAAACCAAGAAGAAACGAAACCGACACGAGTTGGTGTTGTTGTCGCAGAAGATACCCATAGTTTAGAAGCAGTCTTAGACGAACGTTTAAAACAAGTTATAACACCAGTCTTAATTGGTAATTCCTTAGTCATTATGCAACAATTAGCAGAGATTCCTTTACTGGCAGATCACGTAGAAATCATTCACACAGATTCAGTAGAAGAAGCAGCCAAAAAGGGAGCTGAATTAGCCCAATCAGGACAAATTGATGTCTTGATGAAAGGCCAGTTAGCAACAAGCCAGTTCTTAAAACCAGTTGTTAATAAGCAATACGGGCTAATAGAGAGCCGTTTGTTGAGTCATATTGTGGTTTTTGAGTTACCTACTTATCCGAAATTATTGATTACTTCTGATGGCGGCATGATTCCAGAACCAACCCTTGAGCAAAAACACGGTATATTAGAAAATGCCTTGGAAGTTGCTTATTCTCTAGGTAAAAAAGTACCTAAGGTTGCCGTACTAGCTGCTTCTGAGTCAGTCAATCAAAAAATAAATAGTTCTGTTGAGGCTAGTGTCTTAGCAAAAGATTACACAAATAAGCCAACTTTTCCTTGTGAGATAGATGGTCCGATTTCCTTAGATTTAGCTTTATCAAAAGAAGTAGCTGAGTTGAAGCATTATTCAAGTAACGTAGCTAGTGAAGCAGATGTATTACTTGCACCGGATATGACAGCTATGAACCTACTAGGTAAAAGTTTTACAGTGATTGGGAAAGGGCAAATGGCTGGCATCATTTATGGCGCTAAAGTGCCAATTGTTATGACTTCAAGAGGCTCCAGCTCAGATGAAAAATTCTACTCACTGTTATTAGCAAAACGAGTAAGTCAAAGGAGTGAACGTGGATGAACATTCTTGTTATTAATCCTGGAGCTACTTCAACAAAGATTGCTCTTTATAACCGTGAAGAGAATCTGTTAACAGAAACCATTCAACATAGAGCCGCTATCATTCAGAGTTTTTCAAAGGTGGCAGATCAACTCGATTACCGATTAGAAGTGATTAAAGAAACTTTGGACAAACATGATGTTAATTTTGATGAAATTGCAGCTATTGCAGCCAGAGGTGGATTACTGCCGCCTGTTGAGTCAGGCGCTTACGAAGTAAATGAAGCCATGCTAGATTTTTTAGTCAATCGACCACGTGTTGAGCATGCTTCAAATCTAGGAGCTATCATTGCTGATAAGTTGTTGAAACTATGTCCACCAGAAACAAAAGCCTATGTGTATGATCCTGTGACAGTGGATCAATTTGCCCCAGTTAGTCGCATTAGTGGTTTAAAAGGTGTGGAACGAGTGAGTATCGGACATGCCTTAAACATGCGAGCAGTAGCTTTTCATGTAGCAAATAAGTTAGGGAAAGCCTATGAAGACTGTCATTTAATTGTGGCTCATTTAGGAGGAGGTAACACAATCAGTGTCCATCAAAAGGGACGAATGATCGACTCTTTATCAGATGACGAAGGACCATTTTCAACAGAGCGTACGGGAGAACTACCTGTTAAATCTGTGATGAAGTTATGTTATAAACACTCAGAAAAAGAGATGGAACGCTTAAGACGTCAAGTGGGTGGCATGTATTCTTATTTAGGGACAAATGATGCAAGAATCGTGGAAGAAAGGATTAAGGAAGGGGATCAAGAAGCTGCCTTAGTTTTTGAAGCTCTTTCTTATCAAGTAGCTAAAGGCATAGGTTCCTTAGCTACCGCCTTAAAAGGAGAAGTAGATGGTATTATTTTAACGGGTGGATTGGCTTTTTCAACTCGTTTAGCCGAAAGTGTTAGGGAGAAAGTTGATTTCTTAGGGCCTTTCTTTGTTGTCCCTGGAGAAAAAGAGATGTATGCGTTAGCAAGTGGTGTAACGCGAGTATTAGAAGGCGTAGAAACATCACACGTGTTTAAAGTAGAAAGTGGTGAGTAGGTATGCCAGTTGGTCCAACGATTAATGTGTTGGCCACTCTCATTGGAAGCTTAATCGGAGCAAGCTTAGGGCATTATGTTCCAGAAAAAATCAAAGATAATTTGCCTCAAGCATTTGGTTTAATTGCTTTTAGTTTAGGGATTCCTTTGGTTGTGAGCATGACACATATGCTAAGTGCAGTCTTAGCTATACTTTTAGGGTTAATCATAGGTGAGTTATTAAATCTTGAAAAGAAACTGACCTCTTTAACTAATAAGCTAAAGAGGTCGTTAGAAAAACGATTGACAGTTAGGTCGGGTAATCTTAGTAAAGAAGAGTTTATGACTCAATTTATGGCTGTCTTTGTGTTGTTTAGTGCCAGTGGTTTAGGTGTTATTGGCGCCATGGGAGAAGGGATGACGGGAGATTCATCTATTCTCATTTTAAAAGCGACGTTAGACTTTTTTACGGCGATTATCTTTGGTGCTAAGTTAGGTCATTTGGTTTCACTAACAGCTATTTCACAAGGAATTGTCATGTTTACTCTTTACTTGTTAGGAGCACAAATTATGCCTTTAACAACGCCAGAGATGTTGAGCAATTTTTCGGCTGTTGGTGGTATGATCATGTTAGCAACAGGACTACAAATCATGGGGATTAAAGAGTTTTCTATTACTAATTTTTTACCTGCTCTCTTTATTGTCATGCCTCTTTTTTATCTATTGGCCTAATTTTTTTAAGTCACTAGGTTTATAAAGGGTTGCTTCTTTAATAAACTTAGTTAGATGCGCTTGGTCATAAAAGTCTGAGGAGATAAACGTCTCTGTTAAGCAATCTGTTTTTTCAAGCAGAGCTAGTGTTCGTTGAAGTCTAACAGCTTGAATCATTTGTTTTGGACTGACACCGATGTGTTGGCTAAAGACATTTCGGATATGTCGGTCACTCACACCGAGTTCAAGAGCTAATTCTTTGATACTAGCCTTTTTATTTTTGGCTGCATTGATTAGGACAAAACTAATAATCGGATGGTTATGATAAGGAAAATAGTCTTTTACAAAGGACTGAAAGAAAGAGATTTTGTCATCAAAAGATAAATGGATAAGTTGTTTAGCATCAAACTGTTGAAAAACAGGTGTCCACTCGTCAAGGGAGACTGTTTTATTGATGTAGTAATCAGGTGGAAAGCGTGTTTCTTTAAAGAGTAAACAAGGTGGTAAACGGACTGAAAAATAAGTACAGCCAGAGGTAAAAGAAATTTGATTGGTAGTCAACATTTTACCAAAATAAAAAGCAGTAACTTCTTGGGTTTCGGGATTGAGACGAAAAAAGATGGAGGCATAGCTATCTGGAAAAACATCTAAATACATTGTTTCATCTGAATAGAGCTGGAATTCTTCAAAGATAACTGGATGAGAAGATGACAAACCGTTCCAAGACAATCGCATGGTGCTATAAGAGGCCATAGCTTGCTTCATGAAGGGTTGGATGAAAGTATCAGTTATTGGATTAAACAAATAAGTCCCCTCCTTTTTTATAAAAGTTTGTGTCATTACTTTTATTTTATCACGAAAAGAAAAGACTTACTACTGATCTATGCACAAGAAAATGATGCTATCTGAGAAAAATAGACTAAAATTTAACGAAACGACTAAAAAGTGGTTTCGTTTTTTTATTTAACCCTCTATAATTAAGGAAAGGGTTTCATCAAGAAATGGAGGAGTAGAAAATGGGACAAAGTGATGTGAGGTTTTCTCAGAGAAACAAAATAGGATTAGTTTTATCTTTGATGGCAGGTTACTCCATGGTTTATATGGACAAATTAATGGTTTCAACAGCCATCCTACCAATGAGGCAAGAGTTTCAATTTAGTACAGCTCAAGCAGGCTTAATCATGTCATTCTTCTTTTTAGGTAATTCGATTTTGCAAATTCCAGGTGGTTTTTTAGCAGATAAGATTGGAGCGAAAAAAATATTAATGCTATCAACTGCATTAATCGCTATTTTTTCATTTGCTTTTGGTTCTGTAAGTAGTTTGATTCTATTTATGGTCATTCGATTTTGTGCTGGTGTTGGTCATTGTGGGTACCCACCAGGTTGTTCAAAAGCCGTTGCAGAGAACTTTCCTAAAGAAAAACGAACTCTTATCCAATCTTTGATGTTATCAACTTCAGGCATCGGAGGTTTACTTGCTGCAACAGTTGGAACTAGTTTGATCAATCAAAATTGGCGATATGGCTATATTGCCTTGGGAAGTTTATTTGCCATCTCATGTGTGCTAATTGCTTTTTTTGTTCCTGATAAAAAAGAAACAGCTCCTCAAGAAGACATTAAAAAAGAGCCGACTATCACGTTTAAAGAGGTCATAACAAATCGTAATGTGATTGTCTTATCTCTTTCGATGATGCTACTAAATTTCGTGGGACATGGTAGTATGTCGTGGTTGCCAACCTATTTATCTGGAACATTTTCCGTAGAGCTAAAAACAATTGGAACTGTATTAGCGTTTAACTCTGTCTTTTCAACCATCGCCACCTTAGTCGCCGGTGTGTTATTGTCTAAACTTTTTCTTGGAAAAGAACGTGAATTTATTGTTGGTTCTTCTTTAGTTGTTTCTATTCTATATGTGATATTTCCAATGATTGATAACTTATTACTTGCTACGATTTGTAATATTGTGATCAGTGTTTTATTTATCGGGCCTTTTATAGCTATTTTTACATGGCCTCATAAAATTATGGACGCTTCTATTATTGGAACGGCTATTGGGGTTATAAATACAGGTGGCATGATTGGTGGTTTCTTAGGGCCTATGATTCTAGGACGAGTAGTAGATGCCAATCATGGTTCGTTTTTTGTGATGTATATTGTTATTGCTATAGCAACATTAGGATGTGGTTTGTCTGTCCTTGGTGTGAAGAAATAAACGTAAAAGCACTGAACAACATGTTTAACTTGTTGTTCAGTGCTTTTTTTTATTTGATTCTCATTAAACGCAATCCGTTTAAGGTAACAAAAATAGTTGCTCCCATGTCAGCTACGATAGCTAACCAAAGCGTTAACCAACCTGGAATAATCAGGAGTAAGGCTAGTAATTTTAAAGCTAAAGAAATCGTAATGTTTTGTTTGATAATACCTAATGTTTTACGACTTAGACGAATGAGGAAAGGTAATTTTTCTAAGTCATCCCCCATTAAAGCAATATCAGCAGTTTCAAGAGCAGTATCTGTCCCAGCACCACCCATAGCAATACCCACACTTGCTGCAGCTAAAGCAGGAGCATCATTAACCCCGTCACCTACCATGGCTACTTTTGTATAGTATTGTTTGAGAGATTTAATGTAGTCGAGTTTATCTTGAGGCATTAAATCCCCTTTAATATCAGTCACGCCAACTTCACGGCCAATGGCTTGAGCTGTGTGTTGGTTGTCGCCAGTTAGCATAATGGTATGTTTTATACCTGCATCATGTAGTTGGGTGATCACGGATTGACTTGTTTCTCTCAGTTTATCAGCGACAGCAATAATCCCTAGAATCTCAGTTGATGTCCCAAAGATCATCGCTGTTTTACCTTCCTTTTGAAGGTTTTCGTAAGTTGCTTTAAGAGAAGAGCTTTGATTAAGAGATGTTTCAAATAATTTAGCACTTCCAATAAAGTAAGTCTCTCCGTCAATACTTGCTTGAACCCCTTTTCCTGTAATGGAAGTAAAGTTGTTTATGTTCAAGTGATCAATGCTTAAGTTTCGTTTGACTAAATCTTTCATGATTGCTGAAGCTAAAGGATGCTGAGAGTATGATTCTAAAGCGGCAATCTTCGTGAAGTTGTCTTTTTCTTTGCTAGCATCAACTGAAATGTAATCTGTGACAACAGGTTCACCTTCTGTTAAAGTGCCTGTTTTATCAAAAGCAATAGCTTGAAGACCACCGACTTCTTCTAAGTAGATACCACCCTTAATGAGCACACCGTTTTTTGCTGCATTACTAATAGCCGATACGATAGAAACAGGTGTTGAGATAACTAAAGAACAAGGACAACCAACAACCAGTAAGGATAAGCCTTGATAAAGCCAAGTGTTCCAATCACTACCAAATAATAGGGGAGGGACAATCACCACTAGAAATGAGATGAGCATAATCGCAGGTGTGTAATACTTAGCGAATGTATCAACAAAGGCTTGAGCAGGTGCACGCTCATCTTGAGCCTCTTCTACCAAATGAATAATTTTAGCAATCGTTGAGTCTGTGACAAGTTTGGTTACTTTTACTTCAAGTAAGCCTTCTTCGTTTAATGTCCCAGCAAATACTTCGTCATCTACTATTTTTTCAAGAGGAACGGATTCACCTGTAATGGCCGCTTGGTTTACAGAAGAACGTCCATTAACAACTACACCATCCATGGCAATTTTTTGACCTGGTTTAATAATCATAATATCATTAATCTCAATGTCATTAACATGAATCATCTCTTCTACACCATGTCGTTTCACCAGAGCTTCTTTAGGGGCAATATCCATTAGGGAACGAATCGATTGTCTGGCTTTGTCCATAGAGAATTTTTCAAGAGCTTCACTTAAAGCAAATAGAATCACCACAATCGAGCCTTCTGCCCATTGTCCAATAAGAGATGCACCGATAATAGCCACAGTCATCAAGACTTCCATTGAAAAGTTTAATTTGACTAAATCTTTGACACCTTCCTTAAAAAGACTAAATCCACCAATGACAATTGCAAGAACATACAAAGCAATTGTTAGAGGATAAGTTTCACCCTTTATACTTTGAACAAGAAAGGCGCAGGCAATGAGTAAAGCTGAAAGAATCAATGTCCAGTTATCTTTTAGTTTGTTTGTCTTTGGTATTTCTTCTTGAGTCGACTGAGCAGTAGGATCAATTATTTTAAGGTTTTCAAACGCTCCAGCAGCTTCAATATCAGCAATCGAAGCCTCGCCTTCTACAGAAATTTTTCCTACACTAAAACTAACTTTGGCATCTGTTACAGTAGGAATGTCTTTAACGTTTTGTTCAAATTTAGCAGAACAATTGGGACAACTTAACCCTTCTACACGGTATTCTTTTTTTGACATATTAGGCCACTTCCTTAGTCATAGATAAGACAAATTGAATGATACTGAGTAAGTCTTTGTTAATGAGATGATAGTATAGAAGCTTACCTTGTTTTCGTGAATCTACAGCACCAATTTTTTTAAGTTGTTGCAAGTGGTGAGAGGTAGTTGCAATACTTGAATCTAGAATATTAGCAATATCACACACACATAACTCTTCTTTCAAAGACAAGCTATACAAAATTTTAAATCGTTTTTCATCAGCTACCAGTTTGAGTTGCTGTAACAAATTGTCTAAAGGTAATTCCTGAATTTCTTCCTTGCAGTAGTTGACATCTTCTAAGTGAATTAAATCCACATCACACGTATTTTTAGCCATATAGCCACCTCATTCAAATTTATATTTGAATATAATATACCACCAACAATCGAAACGTTCAAGTTTATATTTGAATGAGGAAGTTGCAAAAAAAGATATTAAAAAACCTTCAGAAAATCTGAAGGCCTTTTTGAGGGGATGGGGAGTTTATTAGATAGACTGTTTAAATTAGTTAAGCAATCGCTAATTTATGCCATTGCAATTCGATTAGGCCTTTACCTAAGAAGGTAGCTGTATGTTCTTCAGTCATATGATTATCAAAGGCTGCTTTATTTTCCCAGACTTCCCATAGAAAAATTTCTTTTTGTTCAATATCACCTGGTACGATGAAAAATTCAATACAGCCATTCTCTATAGTAGTTCTTTCAACAAATGCCATCATCTCTTTATAAACAGCTTCAAACTGGTTTCCTTCTGTGACATGGAGACAGGCTGTGTTATAAACTAACTCCTTATTGTCTAAGTTCTTTATGTGATTAACTAAATGATCTCTTTTAGTATTCATAGTTATCTCTCCTAATAGTTATTTACAAATTAAAGTATATCTTTTATTATTTAATTTACTAGTACGCACTTTTTTGTGCCTTAAATAAAGAAAGAGGGACGATATGGCAATTGAAAATCAAACATCAACTAATTTATGCCCTGTGACAGAAGCTTTGAAAGTAATAGGTGGTAAATGGCGGATTCCAATTATTTGGAAACTAGCTAATGGCCCAGTTAGATACAATGAATTAAAAAGACAACTAACAGGGATTACCAATATCATGCTAACACGCTCGTTAAAAGAACTTGAAGATTATCAGTTAGTCCAAAGAAAACAAGTGTCAGAGGTGCCACCTCACGTTGAGTATTCTTTAACTGAACAAGGTGAGAAATTACTACCAGCCTTTGATATCCTAAAAGAATGGGGACTAGATATCATGTCTAGGTAGGGATAGACATGATTTAGTATCATTAAAAGTGAAAAGGCTTTTTCGAAAGAACATCAATAGCAAAAGGAGTGAAAAAATGATTATTACAAAAGAAATGTTGATAAAGTCATTTAAAGAATTAGGACTTGAAAAAAACGATCGACTAATGGTTCATACCTCTTTAAGTAGTTTTGGCGGGATTGTGTCTGGAGGAGCTCAAACAATTATTGAAGCACTGATGGAGATTGTGAGTGAAGAGGGTCTCATCATGATGCCAACTCAAAGTTGGAAAAATTTAGACCCAGATACCGGCGTTCACGGGACCGTAACAGAAGAAGAGGCTAATGTGATTCGTCAAACGTGGCCAGCCTTTAATAAGAGATTAACACCAACTAACACTATGGGAAGTGTGGCTGAGATGTTTCGTTTATGGCCAAATACCTATCGAAGCAGCCACCCTTCACGTTCTCTTGCTGCGTGGGGAAAAGGGGCCGAAGATATGATGGTAGCGCATGACTTATCTGATATTTTTGGTCCAAGTTCTCCTTTACAGAAATTGTATGAGTTAAAAGGGAAGGTTTTGTTAATTGGGGTTGGTCATGACAAAAACACCTCCATTCATTTGGCAGATGCATTAGCCGAGTATCCTTCCAAGCATCATGAAACTCATTTTAGTGCTATGACAATCAACGATAAACGAGTGTGGCAGTCTTATAACACCCTTTATGTAGATGGAGAGGATTTTGAAGAAATAGGAGAAGCCTTTGAGAACAAACATGATGTATCTGTTAAATTGTTAGGGGAGGCGACTCTTAAATTAATGAGCCAATGTGACTTAGTAGATTTTTCTGTTGAGTGGATAGAGAAGAATCGTAGGTAACAGATTGAAATGAATTTGTATGATATTAAACATGCTAATAATGATTATTAGTATACAACATGACAGTTTTGATAGTTTTTTAACAAAAAATCAAAAAAATGTTTTAATTTTATAGGAAAGGGTTTAAACTGTTGGAAGTGTGAATAAATGTCATATAATACAAAAATTATATACTAGCCTATACTTGCTTAATTCTTCGAATAAGAGACTAGTTTGTAATGAAAGAGGAATTTGATTTGAAACATTATTATCGTGGGTTAGATGGTCTAAGAACCTTAGCAATTTTAAGTGTTATCTTATATCATCTTATGCCTGAAGTCTGTAAAGGTGGCTTCCTAGGAGTGCCATTATTCTTTTCTATCTCAGGTTTTTTAATCACAGCACCTTTAGTGAAAGAAAAACAGACTGAAGGGAGGATAAACTTTAAAGAGTTCTATTTAAAGAGGGGTAAAAGAATCTATCCTTCTTTAATAACCGTTATAATAATTGTTGGTTGTGTTGCTATTTTTAAGGAAAAAGATAGTAACTATTTATTAGAAGCTGCTAGCGCCTTATTTGGCGTGAATAATTTGTGGCAAATGACCAATCAAGTTTCTTACTTTGATCAATTTAAAGATGTTAATTTATTAAAACATCTGTGGTCCTTATCTGTAGAACTTCAATTTTATTTGATTTTACCAATTATTATTCAAAAAATAGTGACGAAAAAAGAACCAGTGAGATACTTACGAGAATTTTTTGTGATTACTTCCTTAGTCTCATGGTTGGTATTAATGATTGTCTATTTACTAAAAGGAAATGCAATAGCTTATTATCTATTTAGTGGTCGTTTCTTATCTTTTGGTATGGGTTCTTTAGTAAGCTTGTACTATCATCAACTTGAGAAAAAAATATCTTTGAATCATAGTTTATTGGCTCTGTTATTAGTCTTGATTTCTTTATTTACGATTTCAGACTATAAGAGCATGACATACATAGTTGGAATGATGGGATTTAGTGCACTTGCTTCTTTATTAATTTGGGGAGTTGCGTCACAGGAAAAAATGGATAAGTTGTTTTCTAACAAAATATTTGATTTTATAGGAACACGCAGTTACGACATCTATTTATGGTATTATCCAGTCATTGTTCTTTATCAAAAATACACAAAATGGGATGGCAGTTACTTTCTGATTCATCTAATTATTCAGCTGCTGATACTAGGAGTGTTAAGTGAATTCACCTATAATTTGTCTAGGTATCTAGTTGGAAAAAGAGATAGAAAAAGTATGATTCAGGTGCTTATTTCTTTTGAAATGGTGTGCTTAGTGAGTGTCATGATAGTCAGTGGTTTTGTGATCTCAAATCAGATGAAACCAGTCGTTACAAAATCACCACAAGTAACAGTAACGACAAAAAGTACAACTGAGTCAACAACAAGTGAAAGTGCCACAAAAGTAGTTGTGCCAGAAGAGCCTAAAAAGAGAACGATTAGAGAAGTTAAACATCTACTGTTTTTAGGGGATTCAGTTATGTTAGGAGCAGAATCTAGTATTTATGAAGTGTTTGAAGGCAAACAGATTACTTTTAATGCCGTTGTTGGTAAGCAACCTTATGAGATATTAACTGATTTAAGTGCTGTAGATTTAACAGGAATTGATACAGTGGTTATTGGCTTAGGGAACAATGGTTTGATTAGAAGAGATGAATTTGATCAAGTGCTCAAACAATTAAGTGATAAAAATATTGTCTTTATAACGACTACCGTTGAGATGTCTTGGCAAGTCCCAAGTAATAATTTACTTAAAGAGTACGTTAAAAATAATAAAAATATTCTGTTATGTGATTGGAATACCTACGTTGAACAACATCCAGAAAATCAGTTCTTTGTTGCAGATGGCATTCATCTAACAGTCGAAGGTCAGACCGCGTATAGCCAAGAGATAAAGGATTGCTTAGCTAATTAAGTGTATTAACATGGTGAAGTGACATCAAATAATTGTCTGAATTTAGAAAAAAATAGTTCTGAAGACCTATTTGATCCGATTTTAAATATGGTATATTAAAGAAAATAAAGATAAAAGGGAATGGTTATTGATGTTACCAAGTATGTTACTAATTGGTTTTGGCTTGCTACTAACTGTGTGGGAATTTGTCAGAGTAAAAACAGACTTTAAGAAAGATAAAGTATCAAATAATGTGATTGGATTGATTTTATCAGGCCAAGCATCTGGTGTAGGCCAACTTATTTCAGGTATCTTAACAATAGTTGTTGGGATTATCGTTTTCTTCATGACTAAGTAAATAAAGTAAGCTGTTACGAGTTAGAAAATATAACTCGTAACAGCTTTTTTATTAGTTATTAAATTGAGCAATGATTGAATCGAAATTAAGTTCAGCAGTTGAAGGGACTAAATAGTCAGCTTGTTCTAATACGCCCACACCTACAGAGAACATCTGAGAGTCATTGATACTTGTGATACCGGCTTGAGAATCTTCAATACCAATCATCTGACTAACAGGAATATTTAACTGTTCGGAAGCTGCGATAAAAATATCTGGAAAAGGCTTGCCATTTGCAATTGAGCTAGGATCTACAATTGTGTCAAAGTAAGAAATAATGCCAAGTTTTTCTAAAATCATAGGGGCATTTTTACTAGCAGAAGCAATCGCCATTTTGATGTTATTCTCTTTTAAAGCTTCCAAAAGTGGCAAAATGCCAGGCAAGATATCTTTTTTTGTAATGTTTTGGATTAACTCAATATACAAGTCGTTTTTCCAAACCATCATCTCTGTTTTTTCCTCAGGTGTATAGGCTTTTTGTTGATCACCTAAAGCCAGTATGAGCTCTAAAGATTCTCCACGTGAAATTCCTTTTAGCTTCTCGTTAAATTCTCTATCAAAATCAATTCCAATTTTTTTACCTAATTCTTTCCATGCTAAGTAGTGATACTCAGCAGTGTCAGTCAAAACTCCATCTAAATCAAAGGCTATAGCTTTTAACATTATTGAACACTCTCCTAAAACGTTTTTGTAATAATGTGAATATTACCTTTATTATTTGAAAAAAGCAACTAAAAAAACAAATTAAAACGCTTGCTTAATAAAAAAATGGTGTTATAATCAACGTATAAGCGAAAACCTTTTCGGGAGGCGAGAGAATGAACAAGAAACGCATAGAACAATTAATTTTACGACTTCTAAGCGGCAGTATAGATGTGATTGTTATAATGGTACCGCTATTTTTTGTTAGTTTGTACGTGTTCCATTTTTCTGTGAAAATAAGTGAGCTTTACGCTCAGTTTGGCTTTCTTATTTACAACCTTTTGCTAATCGATTGGTTAAAGGGACAAACCCTTGGAAAAAAAGTAGCTCGACTATATGTTGAGTTTGAGGAAGGTGACAAGAGTCCGTTAATAAAAAAAGGGATTAGAGAGGTAACTAAATTATTATATTTTTTACCAATAGCAGGTCCAGTATTTTGTGTGATTAGTATTGTTATCTACTTGTTTAAAGGCAAGTTTCTACACGACATTGCTGGCAAGAGCGATGTTATTCTAGAAAAAGATCTAATTGAGGAGGGGCATTAGATTGAGTCATTCTATAGACAAGAGTCCTTTAGCTGCAATCGACACAACGACGCTTTTATTAGGATTTGTTATAGTCATTATAGCTGCTTTATTCCTGGCATATCGCTATAAAGATACATACAAGATTTCAAAGATGTTGAAAATGTATGGTGTTTTTGGCATTATTTTTAGTATTATTTTTTTACTATTAAAAGTAAAGATAGTTTTAATCATTGGCATGTTGCTAATGGGGTTAGTTGTTTTAGGATTTAGATCGAATCATTATTTTTATCATTAATTTTTTTAAAAAATATCGAAAACGTTTTAGTAAGGGAGAATGTTATGAAGCCGAGTATTAAAATAAATGAAGAGTCAAAATGGATCATTGAAGAGACTTATTTTAACCAAGAATGGTTAGGTAAGTATGAATCAATCATGTGCCAAGGTAATGGTTACATGGGAATTAGAGGGACAACAGAAGAGCCTTATTTAGGAGAAACGAGAAATACTTTTGTTGCCGGAACTTTTAACAAGTTTGATGAAAATGAAGTAACTGAATTACCAAATATTCCTGATTTAATCCAAATGACGATAAAGGTGAATGACAAAGCTTTGGATTTATCCAAAGGTGAAGTGTCTCAGTATAAGCGTTCACTGAACTTAAAAACAGGAGAAATAATTCGTGAGTTCCATTATCATCTTGAAGATGATAGTGAGCTAGCATTTAGATTTAGTCGATTTGTTTCTATGGATCAAAAACATGTAATTTCCCAAAAAGTTGAAATAACAAGTGTTAAAGGGAATAATCGCATCGGTATTGATTCAGGTATTAATGGACAACTTACAAATAGTGGCTCTCAGCATTTTTCAGAAGGTGCTAAGCATTTATTTGAAGGTAAATACATTCAAATGACATCTGAAACAAGTCAATCAAACATCAGTATGGTTGAAACCACAGTTCATGAGATTTCAAATGCGGCTAACTTATCATCACGTATTGAAATGAGACGTCGCCAAGTCTTTAATAAGTATTGGTTTGAGGTGGCTCAAGGAGAAACTGCCGTCTTTGAAAAATTCTCAAATATTCATACAACTAGAGATAAAGAGCATGAAGGAAAATCAGTTGAAGACATTGAGAAACATGGATTAGAAGAATTAGTTGCTGTTTTAGCTAGTGGCTACGACACTCTTTTAACGAACTCAGCTAAAGCGTGGGACAAAGAGGTTTGGTCAGTTGCACCGATTACAATTACAAGTAAAGATCACGAAGATCAAGTAGCGATTAACTTTGCGAAATACCATTTACACGTTATGACACCTGCTCATGACAACCGAATGAACATTGGAGCTAAAGGTTTATCAGGTGAAGGCTATAAAGGACATACTTTCTGGGATACGGAGATTTTCATGTTGCCATACTTTACTTACACGCATCCTGAGATTGCTAAAAGTTTACTAGAGTTTCGTTATTTAGGATTAGAAGGGGCTCATAAAAAAGCCTCAGGAAACAATTATGAAGGCGCTCAGTTCCCTTGGGAAGCAGCTTGGATTGAAGACGGAGAAACAACACCTGTCTGGGGAGCTGCGGATATTGTAACTGGAAAAGCAACAAAAATCTGGTCAGGGTTCATTGAACAACATATTACAAGTGATGTTGTTTATGGCGTTAACCAATATGTTGAAGCAACAGGGGATAAAGAATTCCTAGAAACAAAAGGTTACGAGATTATTTTAGATACAGCTAAGTTCTGGAGCAGCCGCTTAGAGTGGTCAGAAGAAGATAGTAATTATCAAATTACTGATGTTATTGGACCAGATGAATACAAAGAGCACGTGGATAATAATGCCTTTACTAACTACACAGCTAAGTGGAATATTCAAAAAGCCATTCATATTTACGAAGAGTTGAAAGAGAATAATGTAGAAAAATTCAATGAATTAAATACTAAACTGGATTTGGACCGTGTGTATGCTGATTGGTTAGATCGTGTGGACAAAATCTTTATTCCAGCACCAAATGAGGACGGTATTATCCCACAAGACGATACGTATCTAAGTAAAAAAATCATTGATTTAGTACCTTATAAAGAAGATGAGCAAGTGGGAACTTTATTCCATGAGTACAACTTAGAACAAGTCAATGACATGCAAGTAACCAAACAAGCAGATGTGTTATTACTCATTTACTTATTTGAAAACTTATTCAGTAAAGAAATCAAACTAGATAATTGGAATTACTATGAACCAAAAACAATGCATGACTCATCACTGTCATTATCGACACACAGTGCTTTAGCAGCTGATTTAGGTGAGCTTGATTTATCTTATCAATTGTTTAAAGAAGCTATCCACATTGATATGGGACCTCATATGACTTCTTCTGATGAAGGGATTCATGCAGCTTCTTTAGGTGGTATCTGGCAAATGATCGTCTTTGGTTATGGTGGAGTGAGAGTTCTTGATGGGCAATTGAGAATCGAACCTCATCTACCAGAAAACTGGGATAATCTGGTATTTAGTATTTTCTGGCATGGCACAGAATTAAAAGTAACAGTTACAAAAGAAGCTTTTGAAGTTGAAGTGATTTCTGGTGAGAAAGAAGTTACCTTTGACCATAAAGGTGAACAATATAGCGTTACTGATAAACAAGTTATTAAATTAATTTAATATAGGAGGAACAAACATGAAAAAGAGTTTTAAACGTTTAGGATTAGGAGTTTTAGCTGGGGTATTATTAGTTGGTTTAGCTGCTTGTGGTGGTAGTAAAGACGGTAAAGCTGGTGAAGGCAAAACAGATTTTAAAGGTGATACCTTAAAAATTGGTGTTTGGGGTGGTAACGAAGCTGAAGAGAAATCTTTAGATGAGTTAATTAAAAACTTTGAAACTGAAACTGGAGCAAAAGTCGACAAAAAAGTTTACACAGATTACAATACACAAATGCAAACTGACTTAGTTGGTAAGACAGCACCAGACGTGTTCTATGTAGATGCTTCTATGTACCCATTCTTCCAAAGTCAAGGAGCTCTTGCACCTTTAGATAAAAAAGAATTTGAATCAGATAAATTCTATAGCACATTAATCGATACATTTTCAACAGATGGTGAGATGTATGCAGCTCCAAAAGACTTCTCAACATTAGCTCTTTATTTAAATACAGAAATTTTTGAGAAAACAGGGGTGTCTGTTGATGAAGTACCAGCTTCTTATGAAGAAATGGTGACTTGGTTACCAGGATTCCAAGAAAAAATTGATAAAGCTTACGGTAAAGGTAAAGTATCAGCAATGAGCTACAATCCTGAAATGTCACGTAATTTACATATTGCTCAACGTGATGGTGGAGCAATTGAAGACAAAGACGGACGCTCAACTTTATCAGATAAAAAAGTGGTAGATAACTTCAGTATTCTTAATGATTTAGTTGCTACCAAAGGATTTGTTACACCTCAAGATATTGGTGCTGGTTGGAACGGTGAAGCATTTGGTACAGGAAAACTTGCTATGATGGAAGAAGGAAACTGGGTATACCAAAACTTAAACAATGACTACAAAGATATTAAATACACAGTTAAACCAATGCAAACATACAAAGGTGAAAAAGGATCAATGATGTTCTCTGTTGGTTGGGGTAAATACTCTGGTACAAAACAAAGTGATTTAGCTGACAAATGGATCAAGTATGTAACTGGAAAAGAAGGTATGGAACTTTGGGTAACAGGTACAGGAACATTACCAAGTCGTGAAGATGTAGCTGAATCAGCTAAGATTGCTGACAACAAAGATATGAAAGTTCACTTAGATGCTTGGGAATATGCAACTCCATGGCAAAAAGGTGTTAGCTTAACAACAATTGACAATGCCTTTAAAAACTTTGTACCAAAAGCATTAGATGGTTCGATGTCAATGGAAGAAGCAATGAAAAAAGCAGACGAGCAAGCAAACGCTGATATTGACGCTGGAAAATAATTGGACAAAAGAGGTTGGCCTATCTTGTGCCTAACCTCTTTTGACTTAAAAAGTAGAAAAGGAGTCTTTCTTTATGATAAAAAAAGAACCAAGAAGAAAGCAAACTAAACGAGAAAAAGGAGAAGCGCTTCAAGCCTATCTATTTCTAACACCAGGAATTATTATTGCGGTGGTCTTTTTCATTTTATCTATCTTGTTTGCTTTGTACTTATCTTTTAATAATGTGAACCTTATTTCCGGGCAAAATCAGTTTACAGGTTTGGATAACTATACCAGGATGTTTCATGATAAGCGTGCTTGGATTGCCTTAAAAAATACGGCAACATTTGCTGCTATTGTTGTTCCTCTACAAACTATTTTTGCTCTTATTATTGCTTATGTGCTAAGTAGTGACGGTGTGAAGGGGAAAAAAGCGTTTCGTATGATTTATTTTTTACCCACATTAACATCTAGTTCTGCTTTAACTTTTATTTTCATGTTTATCTTTAATATCAATGGACCGATTAATGGCTTTTTAATGTCATCTGGTATTTTAAGTGAACCTATTAACTTTTTACAAAATCCAGCGTATTCATTGAAAGTTATTATGGCGATGAATATTTGGTCAACAGTCCCTGTTTATATGACGATTTATTTAGCTTCTTTAGTTGATTTACCTAAGTCACTTTATGAATCAGCTTCTATCGATGGGGCTTCTTCAATTGAAAAATTACGCTACATTACGATTCCTTATTTAAGACCAATAACTACCTATGTATTGTTAACCGGAATTATTGGGACTTTCCAAATGTTTGACCAAGCCTACATCTTCTCAGGCGGCTCAGGTGGACCAAGTAACTCTACATTAACAATCGCCTTAATGATTTACCAATATGCTTTTGGTCAGATGAATACGATGGGCTACGCAGCGGCATTAGCCATTGTACTTGCGATTATTATTTTTACAGTATCAAGAATTGCTGAGAGATTAAACGGCGAAAAGGGGGCAGCTTAAGATGAAAAAAAATAAAACGATGAAAATCATTTTATACGTCATTTTACTTATTTATGCAATGGCAACAATCTACCCTTTTCTATGGGCAATTGCAGCGTCATTTAAACCATTAAATGAAATTGTTGGTGGCAATTTAAAATTACTATCAAGCAATTTTACAACAGAGAACTATCAATACATTTTTGGTCGTTCATCACTATTTACTCAGTGGTTCCTAAACTCGGTAATTGTGGCAACCATTGGAACAATTATTAACATCTTTTTAAATACAATGGCAGGTTACGCATTAGCGAGATTACAGTTTCCTGGACGCGAGCGAATTTATTATGGTTTCTTAGCCTTAATGATGGTGCCAGCTCAAGTGTTATTAATTCCTAACTACTTGATTTTAATGAACTTAGGCATGCTAGATACATTTTCAGCTTTAATCGTACCAGCAGCCATTAATATTGGGAATATTTTTATGATGCGTCAATTCTTCTTATCTTTCCCAAAAGACGTAGAAGAAGCGGCTTCAATAGATGGTTTGGGAAGATTCCAAACATTTTTCCGAATTGTTATGCCATTAGCCAAACCATCTATTGCGACTCAAGCAGTATTTGTTTTTATGGGATTCTGGAATGAATTTATGAAACCAATGATGTATATTTCAACACCAAGTAAATACACCTTAACACTAGGTTTGCAAACTTTCCAAGGTCAAAACGGTGGAGTGAGATGGGATCAAACTATGGCAGCCAGTGTGATTACAATTTTACCAATTATTGTTATCTACATTATCTTTAATAAATACTTCCTTCAAGGAGTTAGAATGGACGGAGAAAAATAATGTCAGAAACTGATTTTTTACTAGAAATAACGGATATGTCTTTAGAAAAGAACCAGCAAAATTATGAGACTATTTTTAGTTTATCCAATGGCTATCTAGGCACAAGAGGAAGTAAAGAAGAGGATTTTATCCTAAATAAAAAAGCAGATCAAGGAACATTTGTGAATGGCTTTTATGAAAGTGAACCAATTGTTTATGGAGAAGCAGCATATGGGTATGCTAAAGATAGCCAAACAATTGCCAGAGTGCCAAATGCTAAACAGTTTATGTTTAGCTTCAATGGCACCCCTTTTTCTAAAGGAAAAATCTCAAATGAGCATCATTATTTAGATATGAAAAAAGGCATACTCTGTCGATCATTTACATGGGTATCTCAAAAAGATGAAGTAGTTGAAGTCAAGACAGAGCGTTTTGTGTCCATGACTAATAAACATTTTCTATTCAACCAATATGAAGTGACACCAGTGACTCATTCGGGTTTATTTGAATTTCACGGTGAATTTACGACTAATGACCGAGTTCTTGAAGAAGATGATGACCCAAGAAAAGCAAAATCTATGGCTCATTTATTAACAACTCAAGTTTTACTTGGTGAAGAACAGGAGCCTTATCTAGAGACTAGGACTTCACATTCTGGATTGTGTATGATGTCTTCCTTGACCTTAAGTACAGATCAAGAAAAAATTTTGCCTCGTACACAAAGCACCTCAACTGGCTATCACTATGATTTCGAGGTAGAGGTAGCTAAAGATAACTCCTATGCCGTTAGACAACAAGTCTATTATGGTGAAAGCTATGAAACTGAATTTTTAGATTATTTGAGTGAAAAAGCAGCTCATGAGGCTTATTGGTTAGACTTTTGGGAGATGTCGGATATTCAAATTGAAGGTGATCCGACGTTACAAAAAGGCATTCGTCATAACTTGTTTCATCTAAATCAAGCCGCAGGTAGAGATGGTAAAACGAATATCTCTGCTAAAGGTATTACCAGTGATGGTTACGAAGGTCATTATTTCTGGGACACAGAAATGTATATGATTCCTTTCTTTATCTATACACAGCCAGAAGTAGCCAAAAAATTACTTATGTATCGTTATAGTATTTTAAATAATGCTAAAAAACGAGCTGAAGAGTTGGGTATTTCTTCGGGAGTGTTATTCCCTTGGCGGACGATAAACGGAGAAGAGTGCAGTGCATACTACCCAGCAGGAACAGCACAAGTTCATATCAATGGAGACATTAGTTATGCGATTCAAACTTATGTAGATGTAACTGGAGATACTCAGTTTATGGAAGAGTACGGGGCAGAGATGATGGTTGAAATTGCAAGATTTTGGTTGTCATTTGGAGCATTCAATCAAGACGAGTTTATGATTAACGGTGTTACTGGACCAGACGAGTATACGGCATTAGTTAATAATAATTTCTATACAAATAAACTGGCGAAGTACAATCTGGAGTGTGTGGTCAACTTGATTCAAGAGTCTCCTTATTTACAAGAACGCTTGGCAATCCAACAAGATGAAATTGAAAAATGGGCGTTAGCTGCTAAGTTAATGCGCCTACCATATGATAAAGAACGAGGCTTAACACTACAAGATGATGGTATGGTCTATAGACAAGTGTGGCCTTTTAAAACAACGCCAAAAGAGAAGTATCCTTTACTGTTACATTACCATCCGATGATGATTTACAAGCATCAAGTGAATAAGCAAGCTGATACAGTGTTATCTCAGTACTTATTTGAGGGAGATTTTACTAGAGAACAACTAGCTCGCGACTATGCGTATTATGAGAGTATTACAACTCATGATTCTTCTCTGTCTCGTTCTATATTTGGTATCGTGGGTACCCGAATCAATGAAGTAGAAAAAGCCTATGATTATTTTATGGATACTGTTTCAATGGATTTAGATGACGTTCAAGGAAATACAATAGACGGCATTCATGCCGCTAATTTAGGTGGTATGTGGTTAGGACTTGTCAAAGGATTTGGTGGTGTCACTATTCAAGACAAGGAACTACATATTAGCCCTGTCCTTCCTGATAAATGGCAGTCACTAACATTCTGCATTAAGTATCAATCAAGAGTTATACGTGTTTTTGTTAGTCATAAAGAAGTGAGAGTAACTCTTGTTTCAGGGGAAAAAATAACTCTTGCTATTAACAAGCAATCAGTTATATTAGAAAGTGGACTTGTCATAACATTATAATAGTAGGAGGGATAAAATGAGGGTAACAATTAAAGATGTTGCTGAAGCTGCAGGTGTTTCCCCAGCGACAGTATCACGTGTTTTCAATGGCTATACAGATATTAGTGCTGAAACAAAAGAAAAGATTATAGAAATTGCCAAGGAAATGAATTATTTACCAAATGCCGCTGCCAGATCCCTTTCCTCAAAAAAACAAATAACCCTAGGCTTAGTCCTGAATGACTTAGAAATTAGTCGTAAAAATACTATGGTTATGGAAGTTTTAACTGGTGTTTATAATTACACAGAAGAAGAGAATATTGATTTTGTATTTTTAGCGACATCAACGATTAAACAAAATAAAAAAAGTTTTAGAGAATTTATTAATGAAAAAGGTATCTCTGGAGCAGTGGTTCAGGGATTAAAAATGAATGACCCTTATTTTAAAGAAATTGAATCAGCTAATTTTCCTGTAGCCCTTATCGATATGGTTGCTTTAGGAGAAAATGTCTGCAATATTTCTATAGATAATGAAAAAGCTTCTGAAGAAGCTGTTCAAGCGTTGATTCATCATGGGCATAGTCATATTGGCATGATTAACGGACGAAGAGAAGCATATGTCAGTGTTGAAAGAGAAGCTGGCTATATTCAAGCTTTAAAGAAAAATAACATTGATTTGAATCAAGAGTATGTTCAATATGCTAATTTTAGTGAGAAAATTTCAGTCGAAATAACGAGAGATTTACTGACTAATAATCCAGAAATAACAGCTCTCTTTTGTGCCAGTGACTTGATGGCAATCGGTGCAATGAAGGCTATTAGTGAGCTAGGTTTAACTGTTCCAGAAGACATATCAATTATTGGATTTGATGATATTGTGTTAAATGAATTTTTAACGCCAAAATTGTCAAGTGTCAGTCAAAACATGGAAATTATTGGCTATGAGGCTGCTAGAAGAACTCACCAAATGATTCAAGGCAAAGAAGTTGATAAACAAGTCTACATTCAGCACGATGTTATGATTCGTGAATCTGTTGGAAATAAACCAGAATAGAGATAAAAGAAACTCCTTTTGAATATAGTTGTAAGGATATAGTCCACTACAATTGTTTCTAAAGGAGTTTTTATGTTGTCTAAACGTATTTATTAATCTGAGAATCTTAAATATATACAATCAAACTATGATATCATATTAAAATAAAAGGGTATTTTTTAAAAGGAAATGAAGGGGTTAGGTATGTATCGTCATCTTTCAAAAGAGTTAAACGCATTTGCAGCACCGTTGATTCTCAATAATTTATTTAGTGTTGTGATGTCTACAGCTATGTTTGCTATTATTGGAAATATCTCGCCAAATGCTATTATCGTGACAGGTATTATTGATAGTTTGATGTACACTCTTATTGGCGTGTTAGGAGTTGGGACATTATCGTTTAATATTTATGCTTCTAGAGTAAGAAAAGACAAGCCTCATGAGTTCAAGGATTACTTTAAATCAATCTTACTACTCAACGGAATGATTGGTGTCATCTTTGTCCTCTTGATAATGTTTAGTGCCACTTTTTTTCTTAGGGAAATCTATTTGTTTTCAGGAAACTTACTAATGATTGGGACGTGGTATGCCAAAATAGTCTCTCTAAAAGTATTTTTTAATATGTTGATTTTTGCCATGTCTAATCAAGTAAAAGTTAACAAGAAAACTAATGATATTTTAAAAGTGGGTGTGATTAGTTCAATCTTTCAAGTATTGTTAGCTATTTATTTAGTGTTTTTTGTTTTTTCTGGTGAAGAAAAAATACTAGGGATTGGCATCTCGTCTACGTTAAGTCTACTGATTTCTGTCCTGGCGTATCTATTTATTCTCAGGAAAGATATAAAAGAGTTAAAACTAATCAAAAGTAGTAAAAAGACATTTTTATTGATTAAAAGCGTGCCATTATTTGGTCAAGAATTATTAGAAGGGTCAGTTATGGAATTTGTCCTAACGATTTTTTTAAGTCGCTTGGGCACACTATACGCAGCTTATCTAGTCTGTTTAAATGTTGTCACTCTTTGCTTAACGCCTATGTTTATGTATTGTAATGCTATTGTGGTCATGGTTGGAGAGCGACTAACCAATAGAGAAACAGATGAATTAAACTTAATTCCAAAACTATCATTAGCTTGGATTGTCGGAATTTATAGCGTAGCTAGTGGTTTGTTGTATCTATTTAGACCCTCGATTCTATCAATTTTCTCCAATGACTCGTTAGTAATTGACTTAGCCAGTTCATTATTGTTATTTGTCGTACTTGTCAGCTTAGCGCGACCGTTTTTTGAAGTGTACAAATATTGTTTACAGAGTTTAGGTCATGAAAAACAGGTCCTACGTTTAACTTTCTTGGTCAATGCACTCACGTTACTAACACTAGTTTCTTTGTACTCTTTCAACTTAAGCAACATCTATACTCTCTTATTAGCCGTTGCTTTGAATTATCTAGTTTTAGCGAATTGGTTTAGAGTAATCTATAATGCTGAGCTTAAGAAAATGAGAATGTAGGTAAAACTAACAGTTTATTATAATGGACGTATTGTTATTTATTGATGCTTAAGATTGGTATTTAGAAATATAATACAATATATTACCGTTTTATTGTTTGTTTTCTTCTTGTTATGGTAAAATTAAGTAGAACAAGAAAATAGAAGACAGGAGCTGATTTGATGAAAACAAGTACAAAAATTGGTTTAGGACTTAGTATTGCAACAGTAGCAGGTGTATACGTAGCAGTGTCTCTATCAGAAAAAGTAATAAAAAAAGTGGAACACGGTCGCACACGTTGTAAAGCCAAACAAATGGTGAATGAAAAATTCAATGGCAACGAAAAATTATTAGATGTTGTTGATAATTTGTCTGACAGTGAGCTCGACTCAATCGGTCAAGTCGTTAAAGAAATCAAGGACGGCCGAGAAAAAGTGAGTACACTAGGTGAAAAGATAAAAAGTAATACTGAAAAATTTTTAGAAGAGTTATAAACAATAGATATGACTAAAGGGACTGTTGACTTAAGTTTATGCTTAAGTCACAGTCCCTTTTTTAGATTAACCTCATTATTCTAGCATTCAAAGAAGGAATATCCTCTTGTTGGATATTAGCTAGTATCTGTTGAAATTCTTCTTGTCTGTCCAGTAATTTTGGCGTTATGTCATATAACGCTTGAATAGAATTTACTCGGACAATTTTACTTTCATTGGTGGTTAATGCCCAGTTTTTTAAAGTCTCAAATAATTGAGTTAGCTCTGTTTGATTGAGAGGTAATCTTGGAAGTAGTTGAGCTAAATGCCATTTGAATTCAATTGCTTGCTCACTTTTACTTAGTTCTAAGAACGTGCTTTTGTGAGGAATTAAAAATTCTGAATAGTTGACCGTAATTTTTTCAATGGCATCAATCGAGCGCATTTGTAGCAGTCGATCTGAACTGGATAAAAAAACAACCAATGTATCAAATGCCTGTTGATTATCAATAGTTTTAACAATTTCTGACACCTTTGATATAGACCTTAAGTCGCCACCTAGTAGATTTTCTTTTAACATGGATAGAGCCTCCTTAATAGTAAAAAACGCACCTTTTTTGATAAGTTTATTTTACCATAGTTTAGGAAGTTTCTATGGTAAAGGTCTCGATTTGCTAAGACCTCAAGGATTTAAATTACCATCATATTAAGGTATAATTGAAGCCAATGAGGAAAGGGAGTGCATGAGTCAATGAAATTAGGAATTTTAGGAGCCGGCATGATTGTAGGAGATTTTTTAACTATGGTCAAAGACATACCAGAAATTGAATTAAAAGCAATACTTGGCACAAAACGTAGCGAAGAAAAATTACTGAAAATTCAAGCAGAGAATCAAATTGACAAAGCGTTTACTGATTATGATGAGTTACTAGAAAAAGCAGATGTGGATACTATTTATGTGGCTTTACCAAATCATCTTCATTTTGATTATGCCAAGAAAGCATTAGAACATGGAAAACATGTGATTTGTGAGAAACCATTCACGTTAAACTTAGCTCAGTTTATGGAGCTAAAAGAATTAGCACTAGCTAACAATTTAGTTTTAGTTGAAGCTATTACAAATCAATATTTAGGTAATTATCAAACAATCAAGAAGTTATTGCCTGAATTAGGAGAGTTGAAAATTATTGAGTGTAATTACTCTCAGTATTCTTCTCGATACAATGCCTTTAAAGAAGGAACCATTTTACCTGCTTTTAACCCAAAAATGGGTGGAGGAGCTTTGATGGATATCAACATATACAACATTCATTTTGTAGTAGGTCTTTTAGGAAAACCAAAAGATGTCTATTATTTACCTAATATCGAAAAGGATATTGATACGTCAGGTATTTTAGTACTGGATTATCCAACAGTAAAAGCTGTTTGTATAGGAGCTAAAGACTCAACGTCAGAAATTAGAAGCACGATTCAAGGAAATAAAGGTTCTATTTTAATTGATGGCTCATCAAGTACTATTGCTGAGGTTAACAAACAACTCAATGGTGAAGAAGATGTTATTTATCAAGATAATGCTCATACAAATCGTATGCATGAAGAGTTTAGAGCCTTTTATAACATGGTTGCAAGTCATGATATGACACTTGTAAAAGAGCAACTTGAGCATAGTCAATTGGTAATGGAAATTGTAGATCAAGCCTTAACAAGTAGTGGGATTGTGTTAGGGTAATTAAAAAGCGTATTATCTGAATAATGTTCAGATAATACGCTTTCTTTTTGTTTTGTTATGATATAATTCAATTAATGTTTCTTTTGTTTCGCATTTAAAAATAAAAAAAATAACGCCGAAACAGCGTCACAAAAGTTGGAAACGGACTAAGCCTTATTTTAACTTGCTATGTTGTTTTGAATGCTACCAACAAGTTCATTATAACAGAGGCAATTAATAATTCAAGAGTTTAATAAAAATGGAGATGATGAGTATGGAAAAAAATTATACAATCGGATTAGATATAGGAACAGCGAGTGTTGGCTGGTCAGTCATATATGATGATACTAACGACCTTGTTAAGAAAAAAATGAAGATATTAGGAGATAGTCCCAAAAGTCATGTTAAAAAGAATTTTTGGGGAGTTCGCTTATTTGAAGAAGGACAAACTGCCGAATCAACACGCTTAAAAAGAACTACTCGTCGTCGCTATACAAGAAGAAGAAATCGTATAGTGAACTTACAAACTCTGTTTAACGAAGAAATCGAAAAAAACGATCCGAATTTTTTCCATCGTCTCAACGAAAGCTTTTTAGTGGAAGATGATAAAAAATGGGAAAAGCATCCTATTTTTGGGACTATAGAAGAAGAGGCAAACTATCATGATGAATTTCCGACTATCTATCACTTAAGAAAAAAATTAGTTGATTCAGAAGAAGAAGCTGATATTCGTTTAATTTATTTGGCACTCGCTCACATGATTAAATATAGAGGTCATTTTTTAATTGAAGGCAAATTAAGTACAGAACACTCTTCCATCAAAAAAAACTTTAAAGAGTTTCTGAGTGAATACAATGAAATGTTTTCAAGACAAACAGATGGCTCATTAATTAATCCTTTAAATGAAAATACAGATATTGGAAATAGTTTTACAGATCCAGGGTCTAGAAGTAAAAAGGCGGATAGAGTTTTGACTTTATTTCCAACTGAAAAATCTAATGGAACATATGCTCAATTTTTGAAAATGATTGTAGGTAACCAAGGGAATTTCAAAAAAACGTTTGGACTTGAAGAAGATGTTAAATTACAATTTTCAAGTGAAAATTACGAAGAAGACATCGAGTCTCTCCTAGCTCAAGTAGGTGATGACTATAGTGATGTTTTTGTTTCAGCAAGAAAAGTTTATGAAGCAATCGAGCTTTCCGGTATTTTGCGAACAAAAGATGACACAACAAAGGCAAAATTATCATCAAGCATGGTTGAAAGATATGAAGAGCACAAAGATGATTTAAAAAAAATGAAAGTATTTTTTAGAGAAAATTTACCAGAAAAATATCCAATCATGTTTAAGGATATAACTAAAGACGGTTACGCCGGCTATATTGAGAAAAGTAGCAAAGTCTCTCAAGAAAATTTTTATAAATTTACTAAAAAATTAATTAGTGAAATACCAGGTAGTGACTATTTTATTGAAAAGATGGATCAAGAGACTTTTTTAAGAAAACAAAGAACATTTGATAACGGCGTGATTCCTCATCAAATACATTTAGAAGAATTAGTTCATGTTATTGAAAAACAACAAGCGTACTATCCATTTTTAAAAGTAAAGAAAGAAGAAATTAAAACAATTCTGACTTTCAGAATCCCATACTATGTGGGACCTTTAGCTAATGGTCATAGTTCATTTGCTTGGTTGGTTAGAAAGAGTGATGATGCTATAACACCTGAAAATATGGCTGAAGTTGTTGATATAGAACAATCAGCAAAAGGTTTTATTGAACGTATGACTAATCGAGATAGCTATTTACCTGAAGAAAAAGTATTACCTAAAAATAGCTTGTTGTATCAAAAATATATCATCTTCAATGAGTTAACTAAAGTTAGTTACATAGATGATAGAGGTGTTAACTGTAATTTTTCTGGGAAAGAAAAAATAGCAATTTTTGATACCTTTTTTAAATCAAGTCCCAAAAAAGTAAAAGAAAAAGATATTGAAAATTATTTAAAAGATGAATATTTACAAGAAGCACCAACGATAAAAGGTTTAGAAGAAGGGTTTAATGGTCATTTCAAAACCTACCATGATTTATTAAAAATAGGTATACCAAAAGAAATGTTAGATGATCCAACTAATGAAGATATGTTTGAGGATATCATTAATATACTGACAATCTTTGAAGACAGGAAAATGATTCGGAGTCAGTTAGATAAGTATAAGGATAAGTTTGATTCTAACACATTAAAAAAATTAGAACGACGTCATTATACAGGTTGGGGAAGGTTATCTCAAAAATTATTATTCGGTATGAAAGATAAAGAATCTGGAAAAACAATTTTAGATTTCTTAGTAGAAGATGATCAAGTTCCTAGAAATCTCAATCGTAATTTTATGCAGTTAATTAATGACTCTAATCTATCATTTAAAGACAAAATAAAAGAAGCGCAAACAAGTGAGCATATAGATTCTTTAGAAGAGACAGTCAAAGGTCTAACAGGAAGCCCAGCGATTAAAAAGGGGATTTTACAAAGTTTAAAAATTGTCGATGAATTAGTTAGTATTATGTCTTATCCACCAACCTCAATCGTTGTAGAGATGGCAAGAGAGAATCAAACAACTTCTCAAGGAAAAAGAAATGCTACACCAAGATTAAAGATATTGGAAAAAAGCCTAGGTGATATTGGAAGCGACTTATTAAAGCGTTGCCCTACAGATAATCAAGCGTTAAGAGATGATCGTTTGTATCTATATTACTTACAAAAAGGGAAAGATATGTATACGGGACAAGATTTAGATATCCATCGATTAAGTCATTATGACATTGATCATATTATTCCGAGAAGCTTTACAACAGATAATTCGATTGATAACCGTGTACTAGTTAGCTCAAAAGATAATAGAGGGAAATCAGATGATGTTCCAAGTGAAGAGATAGTTGGAAAGAATAAAGAGTTTTGGAAGACTTTAAAAAATGCAAGTCTAATGAGTGAAAGAAAATATAATAATTTAACCAAAGCTGAAAGAGGAGGGCTAACGGATGCTGACAAAGCTAACTTCTTAAATAGGCAATTGGTTGAAACTAGACAAATTACTAAACATGTGGCTCAAATTCTAGATCAGAGATTTAATCATCAAACAGATACTGAAGGAAAATTAATCAGAGACGTAAAAGTAATAACACTTAAGTCGTCTCTTGTTAGTCAATTTAGAAAGAGTTTTGATATGTATAAGGTACGTGATATTAACGACTTCCATCATGCTCACGATGCGTATCTTAATGCAGTTGTTGCTAATGTGTTGTTAAAAATTTATCCTAAATTAACACCAGATTTTGTTTACGGAGAATATGTTAAAGGAAATTATTATGCTGAAAAGAAAGCAACTGCCAAAAAACAACAATATATCAATATTATGGAAAAATTAGCTAAAGAGGAAAGAATCATTGACGAAGAAACAGCTGAAATACTGTGGGATCAAAAAGAGATAGGCAAAATCAAAAAAGTACTAAATTACCACCAAGTTAATGTGGTAAAGAAAGTGGAAGTTCAAACAGGGAGATTTTCAGATGAAACATTGTATCCAAAGAGCAATTCTCCGAGCTACATCTCTAGAGGAAAGAATCTTAGCCCAGTTAACTATGGAGGATTTAAGAAGCCTGAAATAGCCTATTCTGTAATATTTGAATTTAGTAAAGGAGCCAAAAATGTGACAACTAAAGAAATTATTGGAATATCAATTATGAATCGAGAGATATTTGAACAAAATAGATCCGAGTTTCTAGAAAATCTTGGATATAAAGAACCAAATATTTTGCATGTTTTACCTAAGTACTCTTTATTTGAGCTAGAAAATGGTCGTAGAAGGTTGCTGGCAAGTCATAAAGAAAGCCAAAAAGGTAATCAAATGGCTGTTCCTTCGTACTTGAATAATATGATATATCATTCTATAAATATAAGTCAGTCAGCGAGTATTGCTTATCTTAAAGAGCATCAAAATCAGTTTGATGAGTTACTAACAGTCGTAGTTGATTTTGCAAAAAAATTTACTTTGGCAGATACTAATCTCAAAAAAATAATAGATCTTTATGAGAACAGAGAAAGTAATGAACTTGAAAAAATTGCAGAATCATTTGTGAATTTGATGAAATTTAATAAAATGGGTGCTCCATCAAGCTTTGATTTTTTTGATGTTAATATTCCCCGTAAACAATACAGATCAACAACAGAGCTACTTCAAGCCAAAGTAATTTATCAGTCAATTACTGGGTTATATGAAACCCATAAGAAAGTGTGAATGTAAATGGGCTGGAGAACACTTGTCGTTAATAAGCATTCTAAAATTTCATACAAGAATAATCACTTGATTTTCAAATCTGTGGAGTATTACGAGATGATTCATCTGTCAGAACTAGATGTACTCATTTTGGAAACGACAGACATCACAATGACAACGATGTTAATCAAACGATTGATAGATGAGAACGTACTGATTATTTTTTGTGACAATAAACGATTACCGATTGGAAAAGTATTACCTTTCTATGCCAGACACGATAGCAGCTTACAGTTATCAAAACAAATAGCTTGGGATATAGATTTGAAAGCCAAAGTGTGGACAGAAATTATTTCACAAAAAATTGAGAATCAAAGTCAGTTTCTATTAATTTGTGATTTTGAGGAGAAGTCAGAAGCCATTAATAAGCTTTTAGATGGGCTTCAATTATTTGATCCAACAAATAGAGAAGGTCATGCAGCTAGAATTTATTTCAACACATTGTTTGGTAATGATTTTAATAGAGAAGCAGAAAATGATATTAATGCAGGATTAAATTACGGCTATGCCTTACTGTTAAGCATATTTGCTAGAGAATTGGTTTTAACAGGTTGTATGACTCAATTTGGTTTGAAACATGCTAATCAATTCAATGACTTTAATTTTGCAAGTGATGTTATGGAGCCATTTCGACCGATTGTTGATACCATTATTTATGAAAATCGAGAAGAGAGTTTTAGAGTTATGAAGAAAAGATTATTTGATATATTTTCTGATACTTACTTGTATAATGGCAAACAAATGTTTTTAACTAATATTGCTAGTGACTATACTAAAAAAATTATTAAAACCTTAAATGATGAAATGGAAGGAGTTCCTAAATTTAGGATATGAGTTATCGATATATGAGAATGTTAGTGATGTTTGACCTACCCACTGAAACCGCAGATGAGAGAAAAGCGTATCGAAAGTTTAGAAAGTTTCTACTGAGCGAAGGATTTATTATGCATCAATATTCGGTATATAGCAAAATCTTACTAAATAATACGGCAAGTAGTGGTATGCTCAATCGATTAAAAAAGCATAATCCTCAAAAAGGATTAGTAACGGTTTTGAATATTACTGAAAAACAGTTTTCTAAGATGGTCTATTTACATGGTGAGAAAGATCTTGCGATTGGAAATACAGATACAAGAGTTGTGTTTTTAGGAGATGATTATGATGAAGATTAATTTTTCACTATTAGATGATCCAATAGAAATAAATCAAGGAACCTTCGTAGTTTTAGAATCAACTAGAGCTTATGCTGATGTTGTCAAACAAGTCTATCAATACACAGAGGAAAGCCAACTAAGAATATATAGTTCATCTCATAAAGCTATTAAAGAATCAGAAATTTTATTGATTACAGATGCTATGGGATTTGATGTGAATATTGCTAGTGTTCTAAAGTTAATTTATGCTGATCTAGAAGTACAACTTAATGAAAAGCCAGAAATAAAAACAAAGATCAATCAGTTAACATCAGAAATCAATGATATAATGAATCATGAATTACTTGAGCACGAAATTGATTTAGAAGAGGATGAAGAAATTACTTTTTTAGAGCTTTTTAAGGTGTTAGGAATCAAAATTGAAACCAAAAGTGATACGATTTTTGAGAGAATTATTGAAATTCTTCAGATTTATAAGTATTTGTCTCGAAAGAAACTTTTAATATTGGTTAATGTGACAGCTTATTTGACGGATACAGAGTTAAAGGAAATAGTTGATTACATCTCTTTATTACAAGTTGATGTATTATTTCTTGAACCTAGAAGTAGGCGCGCTATTAAACAATATGTAATTGATGAAGATTTTTATCTTGAATATAAATAAAAAATGTTCTTTGACAATTAAATAGTTTTAAAAAAGAAGCATTCAAAACAGGATTCTTGCTATGGATGAGTAGCGCGATTACGAAATTAAGGGCATTTTTATTTGCTACGAGGTTTTAGAGCTATGTTGTTTTGAATGCTTCCAAAACTTAACTATACTTACCTTCACAACATCATCTGTTTTAGAGCTATGTTGTTTTGAATGCTTCCAAAACTCCTAAGCAAGAGCTAACTAAATTAGATAAGTTTTAGAGCTATGTTGTTTTGAATGCTTCCAAAACTACGTTGATGAGGCTTGCAAGGTATGCGGTGTTTTAGAGCTATGTTGTTTTGAATGCTTCCAAAACGAAGATTCTAAATTAACAAACAATGGTTTCGTTTTAGAGCTATGTTGTTTTGAATGCTTCCAAAACCATTGTTTAAGCACTTCCAAACGCTAGTATAGTTTTAGAGCTATGTTGTTTTGAATGCTTCCAAAACATTGTAGCTATTAAAGATAGTCCTAAAGGTGTTTTAGAGCTATGTTGTTTTGAATGCTTCCAAAACTTATTTCTTCAAATAGATAACTAAAGCTGTGTTTTAGAGCTATGTTGTTTTGAATGCTTCCAAAACAAAAGGTTTTAGATGCCTTCGACAACGCTTGTTTTAGAGCTATGTTGTTTTGAATGCTTCCAAAACTCTTTAATTATGCATATTTTAGCATAAATAGTTTTAGAGCTATGTTGTTTTGAATGCTTCCAAAACTTAGGTTCTGACAGGTCTATAGCTTTATTCGTTTTAGAGCTATGTTGTTTTGAATGCTTCCAAAACTCTGGAACAAGTGGAAGTTTTGTGTTAAGAGTTTTAGAGCTATGTTGTTTTGAATGCTTCCAAAACAAATAAAAATATAAGGAGAAAAAACATGAAGTTTTAGAGCTATGTTGTTTTGAATGCTTCCAAAACTGAAGCCTTCGGCACTCAACCCCTTTCTCTTGTTTTAGAGCTATGTTGTTTTGAATGCTTCCAAAACATAATTACCAAAGCGATTAATGCAAAGCAAGTTTTAGAGCTATGTTGTTTTGAATGCTTCCAAAACGAGACCTAGTCCATTTCCTCCGCATTCACCGTTTTAGAGCTATGTTGTTTTGAATGCTTCCAAAACAATCTCTTAGCTTATATATTCAACAGTCTAGTTTTAGAGCTATGTTGTTTTGAATGCTTCCAAAACTCTATTCGTCTACCATAAGTAGCATCACCTGTTTTAGAGCTATGTTGTTTTGAATGCTTCCAAAACAAGTAGCAGCACTAGCAGCCATTCCAGTAAGTTTTAGAGCTATGTTGTTTTGAATGCTTCCAAAACATACTAACCGTAACACTAATCAATGCAGAAGTTTTAGAGCTATGTTGTTTTGAATGCTTCCAAAACTTTAACAATTAGTATTGATGGTTTTATTATGTTTTAGAGCTATGTTGTTTTGAATGCTTCCAAAACACAAATGGCAGGACAGATTACTAGCACTGTGTTTTAGAGCTATGTTGTTTTGAATGCTTCCAAAACTGACTTAAAAGGTGAGCCTGGTAAAAATGGGTTTTAGAGCTATGTTGTTTTGAATGCTTCCAAAACTTCGCCATCGCCGAACCCCTCAATCCTGATGTTTTAGAGCTATGTTGTTTTGAATGCTTCCAAAACAATGTGGGGTGATGGTTTCTTAGCATGGTGGTTTTAGAGCTATGTTGTTTTGAATGCTTCCAAAACTTGTTGACAGAAGGTTATGCAGTACTTAGTGTTTTAGAGCTATGTTGTTTTGAATGCTTCCAAAACTCAAACGCGCGCCGATAACGTTCTAATCATGTTTTAGAGCTATGTTGTTTTGAATGCTTCCAAAACTAAATTACGATTTGCAACTGCTTCATACAAGTTTTAGAGCTATGTTGTTTTGAATGCTTCCAAAACTGTTAGATGAATTAGATTAATTAAAGGAGTGTTTTAGAGCTATGTTGTTTTGAATGCTTCCAAAACCGATGAAATCAATATAAAGAAACATGACAGGTTTTAGAGCTATGTTGTTTTGAATGCTTCCAAAACAAAAACAAATATTTTTTAAAAGGTTATGTTGTTTTAGAGCTATGTTGTTTTGAATGCTTCCAAAACCAAGGTTTTTTATTCAAAGTGTTAAATGCTGTTTTAGAGCTATGTTGTTTTGAATGCTTCCAAAACAGAATTTAA